>DXVF01000009.1 GCA_019417465.1 Clostridiales bacterium | reverse complement strand
TTTGTACATGATTAAATTCCATTTTTTGTACATTCTTATATTATCATTAACAATAGAGGTGTTGCCATAATTTCTTTTCCAGTTAGCTTTGATGATATGAAAAAAGCAATTGAAGAAATGATAAATAAGAAAACAGCTTAATTATTAAGAAACTAAGCTATTATATGGGGAGAACATTTTAGTGTACTTAACTAAAGCGTTCTCCCCTATGAGTTATGACATACCATCATAACTCGGTGGCTCTGCGAGACAAATATATTTTAATACATACTGAAAAAGTATATTTTTGCAACAAAAAAATACCATCCTTTTTTAGAATGATATTTGTATCAATCTGTTCTATTAGTTCGAACAGAAACGTCATTGGAGGCGACACCCGGATTCGAACCGGGGATCAGAGTTTTGCAGACTCGTGCCTTACCACTTGGCTATATCGCCGTTTAAATTTGATTATACTTTATTATATGCACATATATATTCAATATGACACTAAATGTTAAAATTTCATATAATAAAATTTGGAGCGGGAAACGGGGCTCAAACCCGCGACCTCTGCCTTGGCAAGGCAGCGCTCTATCAACTGAGCTATTCCCGCATATGCTTCTTTTAGAAGCAATTTATATGATATCAAATTTAATTACAAAAGTCAATATATTGATTTCAAAAATTCAAAAAAGTAATCAAACCTATCCTTTTTTTCTAATTCTTCTATATTTACTATATCCACTACTTCTATTACTTCTCCATTTAATGTTATCTTTAAATTTCCAATTACTGTCCCTTTTTCTACAGGTGCTATTAGATAATATAAACAATTAATTTCAATATCTACATTATCAATATTTTCATTTTTTATTGGTATAATTTTATTTTTTACTTCTTTTATTTCTAATTTGGCACTTTCACATTTTCCTTTTTTTATTTGTATTCTTTTTTCATTTATACTTTTCCATGTATCAAATTTTTCTTTTACAATATCTTCTATATTTATTTTAGTATAATTTTTATATGCATATTCTATCAATTTAATACTATCTGATGTCCTTATTTTTTTAGTATCTGCACCTAATACTACTGTAATTATCTCAAAATTATTTCTATTAACCGACGTTACTAAACATCTACCTGCATTATTAGTAAAACCTGTCTTTACACCATTAACACCTTGCAAATAACCTAATAATTCATTCGTATTAGATAACTGCTTAGAATATCCATTAATACTAATTGTACATTCTTTTGTACTTACTATCTTAGCAAATTTTTCATTCTTTAATGCATAGTCTGTTATTTTTGCAAGTTCATAAGCTGTAGTATAATGCTCTGGATCATCTAATCCATGTGGTGTTACAAAATGTGTATCTTTTAATCCAAGCTCTTCTGCTTTATCATTCATTAGCTTGGCAAATCCCTCCTTATCTCCACCAACATGTTCCGCAAGTGCTACGGCTGCATCATTTCCAGAACGTAACATTAATCCATATAATAAATCATTAATTGTGATTTTATTATCTTTTTTTAATCCAAGTCTCGAACCTCCTGTACCCGCAGCTTTACTAGATACACTTACTTCATCATTTAAATTTGCATTTTCAAGTACTACTATACATGTCATTATTTTCGTAGTAGATGCCATCGCACTTCTCTTATTTTCATTCTTCCCCCATATTACTCTTCCAGACTCTCTATCATATATAACTGCTATTCTGGAATTTATGGCTGGTTCATTCGCACTTTCACTAGAAACATTAATTGCTTCATTTAATTCGTCATTTTCTAAAACATCTTCTATTTCATCATCTGCATATTTAATTTCTGCTATACTAAATATTAATATAAAAATAAGAAAAATACATAATACTTTTTTCTTCCACATAAAAAATCACCTTTATAATTTATATTTTATAAAGGTGATTTTTATTACTACGTTTTATAATTATTCATTTATATATCTATATCATTGTTAGGGTCATTATCTATATTATTTATATTTGTATTTTTACTATTAGACTTTATTTCTTGTTTTGCTTTTCCTACTTCATCTATTACACTAGTATTTTTTGTTTTGTCCATAATACTCTTAACTTCTAATGTTGTTGGTTTTAAGTTTGTAGTCTGTACTTGACCTGCTAGATATTCTTTACTTTTTATTCCTCTTAAGTATGACACCTTTGGTATTCCGTATTCATCTAATTTAAAGGTAAATCCTTCATCTGGTCTACCTTTTACAGTATACATGGCTGAAACTTGTTCTTGCTCCACATTATCTCCATTACGGTCTACTGTTATAATATCATTAGTTGGATTTGTCCCTTGTATTGGAATAAGTGAATCTATTACTTCACCTTTTCCATTTTCATCAATACCTATAAAGCTAAACTTTCCATTTCCTCCTTCTATTTTTTCGGAGTAATCAACTATTATTTTTTTATATTTCCTTGCATTAGGAACAATATCTGCAAATGTCTCTGTCTGCGTAACCTTTTCATTTAAGTTTAATTCTGTTTTTCCTCTTATTTCTTCTTTATTAAATATAATTGGTTTATTAACATCTATTTCACTCATGACCTTAATCTTTTCTGCTTTTTTATTTAATAGTCTTGAAAGTCTCTTTATTTTTTCATTTTCTAATTCTATTATAGATTTACCACCTTTACTTTCTTGCAATAGTGCTTCTAAATCCTCTGTAAAATTTTCTCCCATATGCTCTTTTGCTGGTATTATCCCAAATCTATCAAATTGTTCATCTTCTACTGCTAATAAATCACTCTCTTCATAATATTCTTTTCTAACAATTCTTTCTTTATTTTTAGAACCTGGAACATCCATTTCTTTTTCTACTAAAAATATGTATTTATCTATATTTCTTTCATATCCGTCTATTTTTATTGTCTCTTGTTTTGTACCTAAAAACTTTATATCTATTATATCTGTATTTAATTTTACTTCATTTTCTGTTAATTGTGAATTTTTTGCATATTGTTGCAGAATATTTAAAATTTCTTCATCTTTTAATTTATTTTTATTTTTCAATTTCTCCACCACCTTATTTAAATTATAGCAAAATAAAGGAATAATTGCAAATATTACAACTATTCCTTTTACTTCACAGTTTCTTTTTTAATATTATGGCAAAAATCCAAATACCAGTTGATATTAAAAAAGGAATTATTGCCCATTTACCTCCAAAAATAATGCATAAGAACATTAACACAGAGATTATTGGACTCCACCGTACTAGTATGGGTGCTATAAGAATTGTAATTACAATTCCTACAATTAATTCTAACATTTTTGCTGCCTCCCTTTAGGTATTTACCTTATTATAACATATATTAAAAATGTAGTAAACATAATTTTAAAATATTTATAGTACATTAAATTATTTAAAATAATATTATTTATTCTGTACTTCCAAATGATAATTCGAATTGCATATCATCTTTTAAGTTAACAACAAAATTTATAGGTTTTAGTTCTTTATTTAAATCTCTATAATCTTGCAATGTAGCTGTTATAACATAATAATTATCCTTTTTTTGTGCAGAAACAGATTTTATTTTATTACATTCAAAAAATAATGATTTTGCCAACTTTTTAAATGAATCTTCATCTTTAAAGTAATTTTGCTTAAAGCCATCTGCTAATACATTATATGCAGCAGTATAGTCTTTTGTATTAATCATTTCTGTAAAAGTTTGTACATTCATTGCTGCCTTTTGCTCGTTAGTTGATTCTCCATATCTTTCAATAGTTTCTTCTAATTTTACTGTATATGAATCTAAAATTATAGTATATTGTAATACTGCTGTAACTTTAAATATATAGTAATTACCATATTGATCAATCATAGTATATTGAGTATAGTCATCATACTTTGTTTCATAGTATTTATCTAATTTTGCAGTCTTTAGTATATCTATTCTATCTTCTAAATATTGATTATAGTTTTGTATATTCCCAAATCTTTTATCTTTATAGTTTTTATCTAATTGTTCATACGCACTTTTCTGATCTTGTAGTGTTTTATTTATATAATCAGTAAAATATATATTCATTAATGAGCTAGTTGTTATTTTTGGATAATAAAATTCATTATAATTAATTTTTTTTTCAATATATTTAATTTCTTCTGCAACATTTTCATCTGAAACTTTAGGGTTATCTATATCACTATTTTTCTTAAACAGAATAATTATAATAGTTACTAATAAGCATATACATATTATTAAACTTAATATTAATATTCGCATTATTTTATTTTGTTTCATTGAATACACCTCCATCATTTGGTATGACGGCATAAGTTTTATTATTTATATCTAGGATTATAGTTATATAAAAATCTTTGGAACTTTCACTTTTAGTTATATCACCATTCAGATTATCATCAATTACCAATTTTGCATAAATAAAATACGTTTGAATATTATCTTTTTCTTCTACATACATTCTTTGAATTTTAGCTACACTATTTTCATCTATTTTTTGTATATAGTTTGATAAATTTTCCATAGTAATTCCATTTTCATTTTTATATGAATCTTCCAATAAGTTATACAATATATCATTATTATATTCAGATAAATAGTTTACATATTTATCTAAACATTCTTTAACCGTAAAATACATAACCGGATTTGTTACCTCAGTATAGTATTCTTCTTTTTCAAATTGCCCATTATAATTTATCTTTTCTTTATTTTCTTGTATTATAATATCTTTTTTTATAAGCAATATAATTAATAAAACCATCAACAATATAATTAATAAAATTAATATTTTTTTAAATATTTTCATATAATTAAAACCACCTATTAAATAAATTATACTTGATAATCACCAGTTGAAAATAATTTATATTCCCTTTCTCTTCTACTAGAATATTCTCCTCCAACACTGTAAATATAATTTTTGAAACCATTGTCTCCATTAGATTTATATGCATCTAATATATCTATAGCATACGAATATGCTTTTTCTTCAGTATGTCCAAACTGCCATAAAAACGACATTATAGCATCATATTGATATTGTTCTAATGTCACCCCTTGTGCTGCCATCGCTGCATCTAACTGTTCAGTTCTCATTTGTACTTTGCCTTCAAATATTTTTGAATATTGTTCTCTTGTCACTATAGCTCCTATTTTATATTGATTATCTTCTAAAATACCAGAGCAATATTTATCTCCATTTAAAGTTCCTATAGCACAACCACATGTCAACTCTAAATTTGAATCTACACCGTTATTAAAAACTTCATAACCATTATCTCTAATATATTGTGTTCCTCCCTCTGATAAAAGCAAAAATTTATAAAAATTACTATCTACACCATTTCCTCCGCCTTGTGGTCTTGGATCATCTATACTTACATATTCTTCTGGGTCTACAATATTTCCATTTAAATGCATTTCAAAATGTAAGTGCAGTGCTGTTGACCACCCACTACATCCCATTTGTCCTATAACTTGTCCATAAGTAACACTGTCTCCTACGTTTACTATTATACTATTTTTAGATAAATGTCCATAAATAACTGTAATTCCATTACCATAATCAATCTCTACATGATTTCCAAAGCCATCTCCATCAGAAGTAGTGCCGATTATCCTCATATCCATCTTCTGCATGTGTTACAATTCCATTACTAGAAGCTACTATATATGGACCAGGAGCAGGAAGCCCCGTTCCTGGAGGAGCAATGTCAAGCCCCTCATGATATTCCCCCCATCTAGGTCCTACTCCCGAAGTTATTACTGTTGTTGTTGGTTCACCACTTGCAAAAGTTTTTCCATCTTTTTCAGTTGTTTCTTCACTACCTATTGGCCACCAGAAACCTGTACCAAAAGTACTTACAAATTTAGATTCATCTATTGCACTTATATCATCTAAATCTAACTCAGTCACCCCATAATCTTTACCTGTAGCTTTATACATCAGATATTTTGTTACATCAATCATATATTCTGCTCTTTCGTTTTCTTCTAGCATCTCATAAAACCAATCATCTGTTATTTTTAATTCATCTAATGCTTTTTTTGATTTTACCAAATATGTTACAAAATTATCTTCGTTAGAATCCTTTTCTGTTTTTTCTTTAGTTTCATTTTTTCCTTCTTCATATTCTATTTTTTCTGTATATGTATTTGTACCAAATTTATAATCATATAATTTAGTAGTTACATTTTCAGAGAATGTAAGTTTAGCATCTTTATTATTAGCTTTAAAACTTTCCCAATCTTTTTTATACCATCCATCATCTCCACTATTTGTTATTTCTCTATTTACTGTATTTTCACTATTTCCATCTATTGACTCAAGTTCAGTAGGATAATCGTTATTTCCGGTTGTCTTTGTTTTTGTCTTGTAATCCTTTTTTATTTCCAAAATCCATGTATTAGCATTTGTAATTTCTGCAATTTGAGTTTTAGTAGTGGTAGATTGTACGCTTTGTTCAGTTGGTTCTGATATTGTTTCTGTTGGAGTGCTCCAGTGATAATTTGTTTCTCCTGATGCTTTGAATTCAGCAACTTTAGTTGATGTAACTTTCTCTGTATGCTTCTCTGTAGTATATGTCGTTATAGTTGTTATCTCTTCAAATACAGTAATTTCTACTTCACTTTTTAAAACTAAATTAATAATATTCTCTATAAACTCAATATCGCCAGTTTCTACTAGTAAGGCCCATAAATAGTCAAAAGGCAATGCATATTTATTTAGATTTGTAGTAAAATCTATTGGTGACGACTCACTAATAATATTATTATTTTCCCCACTTTGAGTCATAGACGCCAAAACCAAATTCCCCTCATCATTTAACGAATAGTAGTTACTAACTTCGATATTATTGCTCTCTATCAATTTCTTAAAATCATCATATGGTTTATATTTAAGCATAGTTTTATTTTCATCATTTTTTACAATTTTAACACAACCTTGCAATTTATCATCATCATTATTAAATTTAGGATATTTAGTATATATATCAGCTTTAATTAATTTCTTTAAAAGTTCCTTTTGCTCTGTCTCATCATCACTTATATAATCTTTTAAAACATCACCATTTTCTTTTAATTCCTTCATAATTTTATCTACTACTTCGTCTAATGTAAGTATTTTATTTTCATCATCTTCTGCTGCAAAACCTATATAGTAACCACTAGATTCATCTCCTACAATTTTAATATTACTTAGTCCATCACTATTTTGACCTAATGCATATTTAGATACGACATATGATGCATTCCCGATTATCACCATCTTTTCTTTTACCTGCATCTAATTTTAAAATGTATACTGCTGCTACTAAAATTATTATAACAAATAATACTATTGCCCCAATAATTAAAACTTTTTTTCCAAAAAGTTTTATAATGGTCATTGCTACTTTTTTTATTGCTGCTTTTGCTGCTTTTCCAGTTTGTCTTGCAACTTTTTTTCCAACATCCTTTGCTACTTGCCTTGCTTGACTTGGTTGCTCTGATTGTTCTTCATATTGCTCATCTACATCGTCCTCATCATATATCATATATATCACCTCTTTTCATAACCTTTATTTTAAAAGTTAATCGTTATTGCATCTTCTGTTTCAGTATTTATTTCACCATTTATTTCTTTTCTTATTCCAGAAAAAGTTAATGTTTTTATTTTTTTATCACTTCTATACGCATGATTGAATTTAATAGACACATCTATAGTTCCCCCAGAAATAATTTCAAGCTGTGCTTTTACCAATTCATAATTAGCAAAAGCATACTTCGCACCCTTATTCTCTGTTAAATATATAGAGTTTGTTTTTTGTAAGTCATCTATTAATAACTTACTATCAGTATTATTTTTTATAGTTATGTTATAAATTTCATAATCCATATAAATATCTTTCGATTTTACATTTATTGTAGCTATTTCATTTTCAGATTGCTTAGAAATATTTACTCTTTTAATATAACTATTAATATTTAATTTATATGAATTATTAACAGTTACTACTGTTATATAATCTTCTATAAAAGCATTATCACTTACCTTACCTGTAGATAATAAATCATTTTGTATTTTTATTCTATATGTTTTTCCATTCCAATTCTCAATTGTATAACTTTTAGTAGTATCAAAAATACTATTAAAATAACTATTTTTAAAATCATCTAATGTTGGATATTTTAATTCTTTGCATTCATCAGTAAGCAAATTATATGCTTTAGATACTTCCTTTTTATTACAAAATTCAAAAAACTCATCTAAAATATCTTTATCTTGTTTAATTGTATTTTCTGACTTTTTGCTACCTGATAAATCAAAGTCCTGATTTTCAACAATAGCAGTAGTATTTTGTGTACTACTACTGCTATTATAATCTTGTGCTTGCTTCTGTGCTTTTTCAATATAATAATTATTTAAATATCTAATAATCATATATCCTACTATTATACAAAATATAACAATAAAAATTGTTTTTCTATTTCTATTGTAAAAATTTCTTAATATATGCATACCTTATACCTAAATTAGATTTTTTACTAATCTCTTTCCTTTTTAAATTTCTCTATTCTGTTTAATACTAGTTTTATTTTTTTATCTGAATAACCTTTTTTTGCAAAGTATTTTTCATATTCTTCTCTTACTTTTGGCTGACTAATATCACCTATTTTATTAGACATCTTTGCTACCGCAATAGCTTGCTCAGAATCTAATCCCAATTGTTTTTTCATTTCATGCATTGCAGATACATCTCGTACATCTGTAATTCCATATTGCGCTGATTCTTTCATTAGGTTAATAATTTCTTGTCTTTCTTGTTTATCTGTATATCTACTTTCTAAATATTGAATATTTTGTTCATTTTTCATAAATTCTTTTATTCTCTTATCTGTTGCATAACTTTCGTCTGCACTTGCATAAGCTGTTTGGTATGTATCTTTAACATTTTCTATACCATTAAATGTGCCTTCAGAGAATGAACTTCCTAATGTTGCTCCTGCAACTCCTGCTGTTGTTGTATATTGTACAGTCTTTCCTAAATCACCAGACGCAATACCAGCTGCCAAACCTACTGTTCCAAGTGTTCCACCTACTGCTGCACTCGTTGCAAGTTTTGCTGCCTTCTTTAATACATTTCCTGTTGTTAAATCTCTAGTTAATTTTCTACCATAAGATTTACCAACTTGACCTAAAGCATATAATTTAGGATTTTTAATCGTACGTTTTGGCATAGAAGGTTTAGTTGCTGTACTAGACATTTTACGTATCGGAAGCGATGTTCGGCCATTTTCTGTTTTTGGTTTTTCTTGTTTATTTATCTTAGATTTATCAACACTATCTGGAAGCAGAATCTTCCTTGTTGGATCTTTATTAATCTGATTTGGAAGTAAAATACCTTTTTCTGGATTCTTATCACTTTTGTCAACCTTATTTTTTGTTTTCTCATCACTATTATCCAACTTTATTCCATTTTCATTTGGTTCACCAAATAACATAGATTCTGAATCAAAACTCTTTTTATTATCCCATAATTTCAATCCATCATCTCTTTCTTTTCCTTTTGCCATTGGTGGTCTTCTACGTAGTTTTTGTAAGCTTCCTATTGTAGACATAACTACCGCAGCTCCTGCTGCCCCACCAAATACTCCAACAGATTCCGCTTTTCCAAATCCAAATATTTTTCTTAACAACTTCTCCATTGGAGTCATACAACCTAACGCAACAATAGCATATATTGGATTTGTAACTACTAAAGCAAATGCCGATGACATTATTATAGCATATAATATTAGATGCATGGGTTGTAATAATGCATTAAAAATATACTCTTTAATCCACATATTAAATCCTTGTGCTTTTCCATCTGTTATCTTGTCTATAGGATATGTTAATGCTACAAGTGGGGCAATTAATGTAAGCATTGCCATTGTTATTACCCTTTTTAGGTATTGGAATGTAAATATTAAAACTTCTATCATCACAACAATATACATTAATATATAAGCAATTCTTTTAGATATAGAATTTTCATCTTCATTCGTATTCATAGTAATCATATAACGTATTCGCTCTACTTCATTGCACTCCCAATAAGCCTTTTCCCCTTCCTTAATTATATGTTTTTTAAAATTAAGCTTATCTTTAGCACTATTATTATCTGCATAAGTTGTATCACTATAAATGCTCAAAGGAACAGAAAATATATCACTATTTTTAAAAATATCACCTATATAACCAGTCACAGCCATTGTAAAGCTCATAATATAGTGTAGAACAAACAGTAAACACAAACCTACAATCCAATCTTTCAACATTGTTTTATATTTTGCCTTGTCTTGTGCTGATGTACTATATAAAAGTATTCTTATACCAATATAAACAAGTACAGAAAGTAATCCTACCATAGCAACGGTTCTAAGTATATTATACCATTTTGAAACTATTGGTTTTAACACTGACACAGAACTTACTAGTTCAGTCTCTGTAATACTGTTTACTTGTTCTTCTATATCATCTTCACTCGCTTTTATTACTCCTTCTTTTATTATAAAAGAATCTTCTAAAAACTTTTTATCAAAGTTGAATTTTATATAATCGCTAGAAAATATGCTATCGCCTGTTGTTTCTTCATCCGTTATATAACACATCTGCTTAGCAATCTCCTCTGGTGTAGTATACCCAAAAAATTCTTCAAGATCAATTTTAGCTTCATCAACAAGTTCATGAAATTTCTCATAATCTTTACCATTCACTACTTCAAGTATTCCTGAACGTTTCCATGAATCTGCTTCTAGATCCAACTTATTCATAGCAACACGACTTGCTGCTGTATCATTTGAACCATTTTCTAAATATGTTTTTATTAACCCTTGCATATATTGTATAGCTATCTTTTTTTTATCTGCATCATAAGCCCTACAATTTAATTCACTTTTTATATACTCAATTACCTCATCTTTATCTTTAGAAGAATATTCAGATATCATATGGCTAACATCTTTACCAACATTAGTATTATTATAAATATAAATTTTTTCATTCTCTCTATTTCCAAAGAAATCTGCATCTAATATAGGAATGTTATTAGCAAATATATTATATGGTGTATATGATATGTGAGGCAGAATATACTCTCCATCTGCAAAGGCTAAATTATAAATACCAGCTCCCAAGACTTTTACATATGAAAATGGGTTTAATGGTCCACCCGACTTAATATATACTTCACCAAGTGAAACTTCTTCTCCTTTTTCCTTCTTATCAGAGTGTACTGTAATTCTAACATCTCCATCTCCACAAAATTCTCCTTGTAATAAATAAAATACTCCATCAGGTATTAATAATAGAAAATTGCTTATTGCCTCCGAAATATCAGCTGCTCTAGATACAGTTGGAGCACAAAAATTAGTTAGCAAAACTATAAGTATTACAATTATTCCCTTCTTTATAAAACTTTCTTTCTTAAAAAATCCCATATTATCTCCTCATCTCTTTTATGTAAAGTTATTTTTATAATATATGTAAACATACTTTCTGTCAATCAAAATAGTCTCTACATGTTGATAACCTAATTACATATCTCCTCTTTCTTTTGCAACTAATTTATTTAAGTTTGTTTCAATAAATTCAAACTCTTTTGCTGTTGGTTGAATTTGTATAATTGCTGTTTCAGAACCAACTTTTAATAAACCTTCACCTTTAGTACATGTAACTAAAAATCCAGACTCACCGTCACTTAATTTAAACACTTCTTTTAAGTATTGTATCTCAGACTTGTCTTGTGCTAAAAACAACTTTGTATCCGAAGAAGTTAAAACCGCTTGTGCTTCAGGTTTTTCATAAAAATCTTGAAATCTTTGAGAAATAATTGCAAGTGAAACATTTCTCTTTCTTGCACGTCTGGCCATTGTATTTAAAAAGTCTACCGCCTCTGGATATGGAAGTAACATCCATGCTTCATCTACTAAAACTCTTTTTTGTCTTGCTTTTCTTTTATCTTCACTATTCTTTTTAACATACTTTTCCCAAATCCAAGATAGTAATATTTGTTGTGCAAGTGGTCTTGCAAATCTTTCTTCTAGTTGTGAAATATCCAAATTAATAAATGTTGCACCATCTAGTAATTCAAACGTAGATTGACCATCAAAATATGCCATTTGACCATCATATTCTCTTATGTATTGTTTCATCACTTTTAATAAATAGCTATAATGAAAATTATAATCTATATTATCATTTTCCTTAGCTTTTTTTTGTAATCTTTTATACCATGATCCTATTGTTGGCATTAATTTCTTTACTCTTCCTATTGAGTCACCTATAGCAACTGTTTTATCTGTTGTATATAAACTATTTGGATTACTATTAATTCCAACTCTCGCATATTCTTCAGAAACAGATTCTGCTATAATTTGTTTTGTAAGCTCATTAACATCTGTACTTTTTGTACTACCTCTTGCCATTGTAACTAAAGCTTGAGTAACATCTTCTACCTTACTTTCTACATTCACAATTGTTCTTTCTCTTCCTGTAATTTCATCTTTTACATTTTCAGGTTCAATATCAAATAAATTTATAATAGTTTTTGAGCTTGGACTTAACACAACATTAATTCCTCCCAAACTTTCTGCAACTATACTATATTCGCCTTCCGCATCTAGTGCTAAACTCTCTATTCCCATTAATACAGCAGACCTAGATATTAATGTTTTCATTGTTACAGATTTACCTGCACCAGATTTAGCAAAAATAACCATGTTATAGTTTGTAAGTGAATTATGAAAATTATCAAATAATATTGGTACTCCCGTTTGTCTATTAAAACCTAGCGGTATTCCACTAGAATGTCCTATTTCTGAAGTTGTAAAAGGAAATATTGTTGCCATTGAACGTCTATCAAATGTATGTGCTTTTTTTATTCTCTGTCTCATTAATGGCATATTAGTTTTTAAGGCATCATCTTGCATTGCCCATGCCGATTTTATTCCTACTAAAGATTTTGACATTTCTGTTGTTAAAAGTTTAGTATAACGATCTAGTTCTTGTAAATTATACTCAAATAATGTAGCAACAATAGAGGCTTCATATAATTTATTAAATCCAGAAGCAATCTCGTCTCTTAATTCTTCTGTTTCCATTCTTTTTTGTGCTAATAGTCTCGATCTATTAATATTTCCTCTTTCTTCTGCAATAATTCTTTCTGTCTCTAATTCATTAATAACTCTATTTAGATCATTTTGAGAACTAGATTCTGCTATAGGATTTATATATATTGAAGTATTAACATCTCCAAACATATATAAATCGCGAAACAAATCTGGAAAAGTACACATACGAGGTAAATTTGATACAAAAAAGCTTCTTGCATATCTTTTAGAACTTGAATTAATTTCAATATGATCCAAATTTGAAGCATCAATTCCAGATGGTGCTATCATTTCTTTTACACTTTTTTTCCTTAATAATGTTTCCTGTCTATCTGCATTATTCTTTTCCTGCTTTTTTTGTTGTTCTCTTTCTTGCTGTTTTCTTTGTATTAGCATTTTTTACCTCTCCCTTCTCTTTTATTTTTCTTTCCTCTTTTATTTTATTACTTGCCTTATTTACTAGATCTTCACCAAACACATCTTTATTTTCATCTAATATTAATAGTGCTAGCTCATCAATAGAAGCATCCATTAATCTTCTTCTTTTTGTAATTTCTCTTCTTTTTTCCATTTCTACTTCACTAATTTTTTGTTCAACTTTTTCCATTGCCTTTATTTGTATTTCTTCGTCTAAAGCTTTCATTTTCTTTTCTAAAACGTCTGGTGCAGTAGAATACATAGATTGGTATCCTGCTTCTATATATTTATCAACTCCATATATTTCAGCATCATCTCTATTATATGCAGCATATAATAGTTCAATTATTTCCGCTGAATTCATCACATGTGATTTAATATCACACGCAAATAACATTCTAATAATTGCTTGAGCACGGGTATATAATTCTGAAAATGCAATATTTTTTATTTCTTCTTTATCAAAGTTGTTATCTCCTAGCTCTGATACATAATATGGAATTATTATATAATATTTTTTTGTTAAAATTTGTTTATTTAAACTCATATTTTCTGTATTATTTATTATATCTTTTCCATATTCATATAAGTTTTTCTTTTTGGTTAGCTCATATAATCTTGCATCTAATTCTTCTTCAGAATATCTATTTGAATTTACCATTTCTTGATATTCCATTTCTGCTTTTCTTAGTTCTAATTCTATATCACTTACTTTATCTTCATATTTATTAATATTTGCCTCTAAATTAACTTTTCTTGTTTGTACATATATTTGAATTTTATACCTTAAAGTATTTAAAAACTGTACAAATCCATCTTCAACAGCAGTTTTTTCTACATTAGACATCAAATCATAATTAATCCCTTGGCATTCAACTACCATTAAATATCTTGCCCCATCATCCTGGGATATCATATTATCTTCTACATCATCAAATTCTAAAAAATTTAATACAGATTGCTTGCTTTCATTATTAGTATTATTTTTTCTTTCTTTTTTCCCACTTTTAGTGTTCTTATCTTCACTTTTTGTATCTTTTATTAATTTTGATTTTGCATACATAATTGCTAGTATAACAATAAGTGATAAGATAATAATTATTAATGCAATAATTGCAATATTTAATATTAACTGCATGTTATTCATCATTTGTTTCCTCCTCATAATATACATAAATTTTCTTTTTATTTAATTTAAATTTTATGTATCTAACTATAATTTCATCC
This sequence comes from Clostridiales bacterium, assembly GCA_019417465.1. GTDB lineage: Bacteria > Bacillota > Clostridia > TANB77 > CAG-508 > CAG-492. The sequence goes on along the minus strand of DXVF01000009.1, from coordinate 66,189 downwards.
ATAGACTGTCCTCCTGCTTTTCTTGTTATTTCAAAATTATTACTATCTGGGATTTTTATTGTTGCAATTGCAAATCCTAGTGCAGCAAGTATAACTACAATTATAATTCCAACTATATTTGCATTAAACAAACTACATATATAATAAAAAACAAGTCCTAATATAGCTCCAACAACTGTATATATTAAAGCTTTTGTAGAAAAAATATATAAAATCTTTCCTTCACCTTTTGTATTTCTTGGAATAAAATATGTACTCAAAATCAATTCCTCCTCTGTAATAAAAAATATATTTTCTAATTTAAATTATAGCATATTTACATTAATTTTGTAAATTTATATATAAAAAAAACAGACATTTAATAAAAATGTCATCTTGTTGTAATAATAGTAATTTTATACATTTTACAATTTCTTTACGCAAATATGTACTACCGTTTATTTTGTTACAAAAATATAAAAAGAAGAAAAACAGAAATTAAAATATTTTTCTTCTTTTTTATATAATATATGTACACATTTTTTAAAATTAGTACACAAATTTTAAAACAATTTAAATAGTTGCAATGTTGTAAATATCTATTTTTATTTTTTTATTTAACTCATAAAGTCAAACAAGAATGATACTATTGTAGTCGCTGCCATAACAAGTACTACACCTACTACTAATGGTATTAGTGATTTTTTGTACTCTGCTTTTTCTTCTGCACTACCTAATATAAATTTAACACCAATTACCATTAATATAATAACACCTGCAACTACTGCAACGTTTCTAATTATACCCATTATTCTACCTGCCATGTTTTGTATTTCTGTAGAATCGGTATAGCTTGGCTTTAATATCCCTGGATCTATTGGTCCTGATGCAAGTGCATTATTAGAAAATATTAAAAGTATTGATAAAATTGCTATTATAACCATAATAATTTTAATAGATTTTTTCATATTTTGTTCCTCCTTTTTAAAAAATATATATTAAATCATCTCTATGTTCATGAGATAATGTTAAAAACAAAACTATTTATTAATTCACCATTCATGTTTAACCCCATCTATGGTCTTTCCATTGTTATCTTTTTCCGCTATAGGGCTGAATAAATATTTACTATTAGGTGGTGAAAATAAAGGTTCTCCACATGTACAATATCCTTCTTGTGATTTTTGATATATTGATTCTTCATTTATTTTATCTAAACCACTAAAAATGCTTATACTTAATTTCCAAATTCCAAAAGCCCCCAAAATAACTACGCAACCTATTACATATGGTATCAAAGTTTCTTTTACTTGTGCTTTTTCTTCTACTCCTGATGTAACAAACTTTATTCCTAGTATCATACCTATAACTGCCATTAATATTATTCCTACTATAAGGAATGTATTATAAATATTATCAGAACTGGATTTCAAGCTTTCTTCATTTACATAATCTCCATCTTCAAGCGAGCTTCCTGCTTGAATAAAGTTTTGCCCCTCTGAAAATATTTTATCCATTGCCATTGTTTGTTTTACTTGAAATAGGGAAAATATTAATATAAATATACTTAAAGAAATTATTTTAAAATACTTTTTCACCCTACTCACCTCTTTATAATTAATATAATTATATATTATAAAAATACATTTTTCAATATGATTTTTATAATCTTATACCTAATTTTTTAATACAAAGTTAGTAGCGTCATTAATTATATTAATTATTGTGATGATTGATGTAATTAATATAATTCCAATTACTATAGGAAACATTGTTTTTTTATATTCTGCTTTTTCATCAACACTACCTATCATATATTTTATACCAAGTATCATAATAGATATAACGCTTACAACAATTCCTATATTTTGTAACATTCCTAAAACATTACCTACCCCATTAAATAAGTCATTATATGAATTTTGACCTGGTGGTGTAGGATTGTATGCATTAGGATTTTTGACTGGATCTGTTAAAGCTTCTACTCTAATAGGTGTATATATAATTTGCAATAACATTAATAATATTATTAAATATGTAATGTTTTTATAAATGCATTTCATTCAATCACCCTCTTCTGTTCTATTATACTATAATATTAGTTTTTTTGCAAATTTTTTGTAAATTTATTACCAGACTTGTAATTTTATCATATTTTGTAATTTTAATTATACACGTAAATACATTTTAAAGTAACCCCTTTAATATTAAAATATATTTTAATATTAAAAAAAGAATAAAGCAAATTTGCGATACAAGAACCTCACAAAATACTTTATTCTTAAGAACATAAATTTAAATATTTATTTCATTTTCTTTTTTGGCATTTTTATTTTTTTATTTATACCTCTTAATCTTTTTTTATAATATTGTGCAATTAATTGGTCTAATTCTACGCTTAATTTATATGTTACATTATAATCTTGTCCCTCCATAATACTCTCATTTAACTTTTGCCTTAGTTTACAGATTCTTTCATCTAACATATAATCACGCTCCTTTTTTTCGTGTACTTCTCTTTCGTATATATTTAAAATACCATATTTTTACATGTGCGTCAACAAATTTGCTTGTTTTTAAAGGAGTTTACATTTTTTTCGTATAACATTTTTCTCTCTTTTTCGACACTATTTTACACTGTTGTATATTTACCTTTTTTGTATTCCAAAAACCTCAAAAATATTGTAAAAACTGCATTTGACAAGTTGATTATTTTTATTATCTATTTTATCATAAAAATACTAAATTTTTTATTAACTATTTTTTATATTTTAAATTTTACATTATTCTTTTCCTTTTATTGTTGACATAACCATGAAATCTGTATTAAATATTTCTTCTAATATTTTTTCTGCATATTCCTTACTTATTTGATTATATTGTTCAATATAATCAAACGAAGAAATATTCTTCATAGAATCTGCTAGAAACATTCTAGCAATATCAGAGATACTATTATATTCTACAACATAGTCACCATATACTTTCTTCTTTATTCTTTCAAAATGTTTAGAATCTAATCCATTCTCCTTATACTCTTTTATTTTTTCTTCAAGTTCTTTATAAATTTCATCTGGATTTTCAGATTGACCTGAAATAACTACATGAGCATACTGTTTAGAAAATTCATAATCCATATCAGGTTCTTCTAATAATATCCCATCATTATATAATTTCTTATATAAATTAGAACTTTTTCCGATTAACATATTTAATAAAATCTCTATTGCTATATGTTTTTTTACTATATCATCATCTATTCCCTTTATATCTTTAAATCCAATAGCAAAAAGTGGTATACTTACATTCATATTTTTTTGTATATTTTTTTTATTTATTTCGTTTTCTTTTTCTGGATAAATTCTTTCTAACTTGTCATGTGTTATTTCCTTTGTTAATCTATTTTTTATATCATTTAATATTTTATTTGGTTCAAAATCTCCACATACAACTAATGTCATATTGTTTGGTGCATAAAAAGTGTTATAACATTTATATAATACCTCAGGAGTAATATTTTTAATAGAATCTACACTTCCTGCAATATCTATTTTTATAGGATTATTTTTATATAAACAATCTAGAACACTCATATACAATTGCCATCCTGGGTCATCATCATACATTTTTATTTCTTGTGATATTATTCCTTTTTCTTTTTCTACATTTTCATCAGTAAAATACGGATTTTGAACATAATTCATTAATTCATCTAAACCTTCATAAAAATGGTTAGTACACTCAAATAAATATGCAGTATGGTCATTTGTTGTATATGCATTTGCATCTATTCCAAGCGCCATTAATGTATCTAAACTATTAGTTCCATTTTCTTGTTCAAACATCTTATGTTCTAAGAAATGAGCTACTCCGTCTGGTATATATATTTCTTCTTCATTTACCTTAAAATGATTATCAATAGACCCAAAGTTTATCCCCCATATTATATATTTTTTATTTGTATTATTTTTTGGAATAATAATAACAGTCATCCCATTTTCTAGTTTTTCTATATAAGCTTTTTCTTTTATATTTAAACTCTCTATTAGTTTCATTTTTCCCTCCACAAATTAATTATTTGTTAAAAAATAAATAGTATTAATTTTTATTTTTTTTGCAATAGAATTTACTTCTTCTTTTTTTACATTCTCTATATTTTTTATATATTCCTTAATAGAAACAAATTCTTTTGCAAGTTCTTGACCAAAATAGTAAGATATTTCAGAGTCTTGGGAATCCGAAATTCCATCTACTGTAGATATAATTATATTCTTTGCGTTTTCTATGTCTGCATCTGTAAATTTTCCTTCTTCCATCTCCTTTAATTGTTTTTTTATTATTTCTACAGCTTTTTCGTAATTTTCTATTTCTATTCCACATCTTATTATTATATTATTCTTCTGCCTTAAATAGCTCGATCCAGCAGTATACGCAAGACTTGCTTTTTCTCGTACATTTTGAAATAACTTTGAATTTGCGCTACCTCCTAAGATAATATTATACACTGATGCCGCATATTTATCTTTTTCATTTATGTCTATTACATCTAGTCCTAGAACTAATTTTCCTTGCATTATATCCATGGTTTCATTTATTAATTTCGCTTCTACTTGTTTCTTTTCTTCGTTTTCACCATTTATCGTATATTCCGGTTTTCTTTCATTTAAGTTTTTAATTTGTTCATTATTTTTAATTATATCTATAATATTATCCTCATTATCTCCAGAAATAAAAATATCAATTTTACACTCGTTTAATAACTTTTTATAATACATATACAATGAATTTCCATTAATATTGTTTAAATCTTCTACATAACCATATTTATATAGCTCGTATGGTTTACCTTTATACATTTCTTCTATACATCTATCCATAGCATACTTTGCTTTATTATCAATTTTAGAGCTAATAATTTGCTTTAATTTATTTTTCTCTCCATCAATATACTGTTCTTTAAACCCATTATTAATTATTAATGGATTAAATATTACATCAAATAACAGCTTAAATGATTTCTCTGTTATATTTTCTTTTGTTGGAATAAAATTGTCATTTAATGTTTCTAGATAAAATTTTATTATTTGATTATTTCCAGCTTTATCTATACCACAATCAAAACTCGCGCCATACATTTCTTCTAATTTCTCACTTATTACTTCTTGTGATTGAAATAAGGCCGAACCTCTTCTTAATACTAGTGGTAATAATGCATTTTCTGTTACTGTTTCTCTTTTTAAAGAGGTTGTTAAAAAAACTGCAAATAAATTTGTTTTAAATTTATTTGTATTTATTTTATGAAAATTAATTCCTTTTTTTATTTCTTCTTTAATATAATTCATATTTATTCCTTCCTTTCTTTTTATTATTATAATATATATTGGAAAAATTATACAAGATAAAAAATAAAACTAAAATTTTATTTAATTTAAATTTTAGTCTTATTTTAATTATTTTGAATAGATTAAAAAATCTTCTATTTCTCCTTCATATTTTAAATTTTGTTTTATGTAGTTTCTAACTTTTTCTGACTCTTGAAAGAATAACTCATCATCTTTTTGAATAAGTATTTTTACATTATCCATTGAAGAAATAATATTTATAATACCCTGTTCTCCATCTTTTCCTAAATTTCCATAGAATGGTAGATCTAAGATTCCATTATTTTTATTTAGTACATTCATATATAAATTTGATGTATATGAAATTATTTTTACATCTATTCCTTCTTGCTCATTTTCCTTAATAAAATTACAAATATTATTAATATTATCTATTTGTTCATTTGAAATCATAGAACCATAATAAGGATTAATATATGTATCTAAATTTTTATAATATTTAATATTATTTAAAATCAGAAATATGGCATAATATATAGTTATAATGATAATCATAATAATATAAATTTTCCTTATTATTTTTTTGCCTATTATTTCTTTAACAATTAATATATGCAAATTGTATATTAAGAGTATAACTCCTAATATAGACAATAAATATACATGATATCTATTAAAAATTGGAAATGCTATTGGTATACACATTATAACAAATGGTAACATTTTTATATTATTTATTTTCACTTCATTATCTATGTTTTTTAATTTTATTAAAATAATACTTACAACTATACTTATTCCTACAACACTTAACATTGTAATAGCTGGAATTGCTACAGCTATATTATTAGAAGTAAATTCGCTAATTCCTAATATGCATATATTTACAAAATTATCTAAATTATCATTAAGAATTAAAACTATTAAAAATATTATAGATAATATTATAAATGTTATAATTTGTTTTACAAAAAATATTATTTCTTTTTTTATATTTTTATTATTATAAGCTATGAATATTTGCATAATAAAATATGCTATTAAATAATATACCCCTATATTTTGTTTTGTAATAAGAATAATAAAAGCAATTACCCCTTGTAAATATGGTAAGAACCATTTATTTTTATCTAATTTTAATACTATAAAAACTCCTAATAAATAAAGTAATATCGCTAAACAGTTATAATTTGCCCCTGCTCTTATAGTTATATATACAAACATATATATAATTAATGTGTACATTATAGAACTTATTTTTTCTATTTTTAAAGTTTTAAAAATATTGTATATTAAATAAAGTAATGCAAAATATATCACTAAATTGTATATTCTAAAGGACAAGTAATTTGGTCCAATTAATTTAAAAATAACTTCTCCTAAATAAAAAAATAAAGGTGTTATTATTACATTTAGATCTTTATAAATTGTATAGCCATTGCACATTTTATATATATTAGAAAAATTCCACAATTCATCTACTGCTCCAAAACCAACATAAAATACATTACTAAGCAATATAATAAAAAATATACAAATAGCAAAAAAATCAATATTAACTATCTTCTTTAGTTTTTCTTTCATATATTATTACCCCAATATTTTTTTAACAACTTCATTTATTGTTTTTCCATCCGCTGCTAAACCTATTTTTTCTTTTGCTTCTTTCATTACTTTACCCATATCCTTCATACTTGTTGCATTTAAATCCTTTATTATTTCTTCTAATACTTTAGTTAATTCCTCTTCTGACATTTGTTTTGGTAAATATTCATCTAATATTTCGATTTCTTGTTTAATCTGATTTATTAAATCTTCTCTTTCTGCTTTTTCGTAATCTGATAATGAATCTTTTCTTTTTTTACATTCTTTTGCAATAACTTCTAATATTTTTTGATCATCTAGTTCTATATTTTTATCTTTTTCTATTTGTAATATTGCAGCTCTTACCATTTGTATTACATTTTTTCTAAGAACGTTCTTCTCCTTCATCGAATTTTTTAAGTCTTCTAATAGTTTTTCTTTAAGCATAATATCCTTCCTTTCTTATTTTTATTTATATATTCTAAAAATAAAATATTGTTTTCTCCTAATATCTTATTTAATTTTAAAAAAGACATTTCCTTTTGGAAATGCCTATATTTATTATTTTAGAATTTTCTTTTTCTTGCAGCCTCTGATTTTTTCTTTCTCTTTACACTAGGCTTTTCATAATGTTCTCTTTTACGAACTTCTTGTAACACTCCATTTCTAGCACATTGTCTTTTAAACCTTTTTAGAGCATCTTCTATATTTCCATTATTAACTTTAACCTCTGACATTAATATTCCCCTCCTTCCGGCATCTTAAGAACCACCTTACATGGGATGTATATTTAAGGAGGATTTGTCTTTTTGAATCCTACCTATGTACGCACATTATTATACTCTAATTTGGTTAATATTGTCAATACTTGAATTGATTTTTGTTAAAATTGCAAAAATACCATCTTGCTATATTCTTATAGTTTCTCCTACATATATTAAGTTTGGATTTTTTATTCTATTTAATCTAACAATATTTGCAATAGATGTATTATATCTTCGTGCAATACTATATAATGTATCTCCATATCTTATTTTATACAAGGTATGGTTAGTATTATATGAATTATTAGATATTATTGGAATAACTAATCTTTGACCTATGTAAATTAAATTAGGATTTTTTATATTATTTATATTTACAATTTGTCTTACTGTTACATTATAGTCTCTAGCAATATTCCATAACGTATCTCCTTTTTTTACTATATATATAATATCATTTCCTATAGTTACATTATTATTTTCTGGAACTATTAATGTCTCACCCGCATATATCAAATTTGGATTTAATATATTATTAAGTTCTACTAATCTTTCTACTGTAGTATTATATTTTTTAGCAATTCCACTTAAAGTGTCTCCATATAATATCACTATCTGCTTAGTTGTATCTGTTTTCTCTGGTGGATCTATATTTGGTATTTCTGATTTATCATTTAGCAATATATTTTCCGTAAATTTATCTCTATCCACATACCCATTAATTCCATTTATAATTCCTACATCTGTATATTGAAACCCTTCCCATTTACTCCAATTGCCATTATCACTTGGCTTTTCTACATCATACTGAGCTATCCAAATAGGAAAATTTGTTATCTCTCCACCAAAAGTATTTGTAGCATTATATGTATCACTATAAACTATAACGTCTTTTCCAGTAAGTTCCTTTACTGTATTTAAAAATATTAAAGATATTTGGTTCACTTCTTCATTTGTTAAATTATCAAAACTTTCAAAATCCATTGCTAGCTTGCAATCAATACCTTTTTTACTTACTAATGATGCAAAAAATGTAGCTTGCTCATTTGCTTCTTCTATGCTTCTTGCAGTTAGATAATGATAACATCCTATATATAGTCCATTTTCTTTAGCCTTTTTATAATTAGTTTCAAAATATGGATCTATGTAATTATTACCTTCACTTGATCTTATATACACTACTTGTATTCCATCTTGTTTTACTTTTTTATAATCTATATACCCTTGATACTCGCTTACATCTATTCCTTCATATATAATACTGCTAGAAGCTTCTATTGCTAAACTAGGATATATCATTATAAACAAAGAAAGAATAATGCAAAGCAAAATAATAAATATTTTTTTCAAATAAAACACTCCTTTCATAAATTAGATTATTCTATTTTATGAAAAGAGTGTATTTTTTGTTTATTCATCACTTTTTATTTGATTAAATCTTTTATTTGCTTCATTCCAATTCACAATATTCCAAAAAGCATTTATATACTCTGGTCTTTTAGTTTTATATTGCAAATAATATGAATGTTCCCACATATCTATTACAAGTATTGGCTTACATCCCCAAAGTGTTAAATTTTGGTGTTTTTCGCATTGTAGTATATTCAGTCTTTTTAGCCTATTTGTCCAAACTAATAAACACCACCCAGAGGCCTCTACTTGACTTGCAGCTTCAGAAAATTGTTTTTTAAATTTTTCAAAACTTCCAAAGTCTTTTATTATCTGCTCCATAAATTCTACATTTGGACTTGTTGGCATAGCGGGTCCCATGTTTTTAAAAAATAATTCATGCAAAATTACTCCCGAACCAAAAAAACTTAAGTTTTTTTCTAAACATTTTATATTTGAATAATCACTTGTTTCTCTTACATCTTTTAATTTATCTTCTGTTTTATTAAAGTTATCTACATATCCTTTATACAATATATTATAATGTAAATCTAATGTTTCCATTGTATAATATGGCTCTAATGCGTTCATTGGATATGGCAAGTCAATCATTTTTATCATAAATATCCTCCAATATATATTTATTAATAATATATATTACATATTTATATTTTTATTCCATACTTTGTTTCAACATCCATATTATTTTTGTATATTCTAATATATATTCATCCATTAAACTTGATGTCCCATATTGATTTAATTCGTCTGCTTCTTTCTTTATATTCATTACATCTGCTAAAATACTTGAAAAATCTTTTATTATATTATCAAAAATTACATTTGATTTTATCTTTTTATTTTCAGCTTCTTGTAGCTTTGTTATTTCAGTATAATCTTTCAAAGTCCCTAAAGGTTGTCCTCCAAGTATTAATATATGTTCTGCAACTTCATCGATTTGTTTAAATATGCTATCATAATATTCTTCTAATTTTTCATGGACTATAAAAAAATCCTTTCCTTCAACATTCCAATGATAATTTTGTAATTTTCTAAAAAATACATTCAGATCTGCAAGTAATGAATTTAAACTATTTAAAACTTTTTCCATTTTTCTTCCTCCTATCAAATTTTATATTATTATTTTCTATTTTTTGTATATTATTCATTAAAATAGAACAATAGCAGGATTTAATTATATTTCATACTTAATCAATTCTCTTACATCTCAAATTTAATTATTCGTGCGCTAATTTTCATAAAAAAATTGTGTACAATTATTTTTATATAATGGGATATGAAATCGCTCTATTAGTTAGATTTTACCTATACTAGAAATATACTATTACATAAAAAAAGCGCAGAAGTGCAATTTTTCTCCGTTTGTACACTTCCACGTCATTTTTGACAATTTTTATTTATTTTTATACTAATTTAGTTCCACACTCTGTACAGAATTTAGCATCATCACTTACTTTTTTTCCACAGTTTGAACAAAACTTTTCTGATGGTTTTTTAGTTCCGCATTCTGAACAAAATTTTCCATTTACTTCTTTTTTACAATTTGGACATTGCCAAACATCTAATTTTACAGAATTATCCTCTACTGGTTCAGCATTTTTTGTTTCTGATTCTTTTATTGCACTATTTTGTGTATTTTGCCAAGGACCTGTAGTTGCACCTCCTATTACTCCTCCTGAAGACATATTCATCATTCCAATTCCCATAAATCCATTTGCTGCTCCATTTGCATTTTTTGCTGCATCTTGTACTGCATTTGAATATGCTCCTACTAAAGTTCCTTGTTGCATATATGAATTTGAACTTAATTCATAACTATCAATTTTCTTTTCAGATTCATCATCTAATGTAACTGATTCTACAGCAAATCCAAGTATAGATATACCTCTTCTTCTAATAGGTTCATCAAATACTTTTTGATCCATTAATTCTTTTATTTCATCTGTTTGACTTGGTAATTCTAATACTGGTATTTTATAACTAGACTTTCCTAATTCATTTAGTACATTTTGGAATGAAGCTATAACTTCTGATCTCATTTGTTCAACTAAATCTGACTTTCTGTATACATTTGCTGTTCCAGAAATTTCATTCATAAATAATGCTGGATTAGAAATTTTAAATGTATATTTTCCAAAACATTTTACTTCTACTCTTAATGGTAACATTTCCCCTGTCATTTGGTTTGGTATAGGATGTGACCAATCTTGGAATGGTATTGGTGCAAGTGTTCCAAACTTATTATCAATAATTTCTTTAATATTAAAGAAAAATACTGCTTGTTCTTTCGCTGTAGCACCATTATAAGTAAATCTTTGCCACATCTCTTTAAAAACTGCTCCAAATTGTCCAGCAAAGAAAGATGGTGTACTTGAATCATCAAATGTATATACTCCCTCTTCTGCTGTAGCATCTATAACTCTACCATTATCATATATAATAGCACATTGTCCTGGACCTACTATAACTGTACTTTTATTTGATATTACTCCTGTTGGAGAAGTTTTTTTCATCATTAATATATCATTTCCTAAATCTTCACATCTAATGGCTTCTTTCCATTGATCTTTAAAAGTGCTTCCTATAGCACCTACTACTGCTTTAATTAATCCCATATTTTTTCCTCCTAAAATATTAATATTTTATTTATAATCTTCTTAAGCAAGAAGACATTTTCCACATTTTTAAGTTTATTGGTTCTACATGTGATGAACAATATTCACAAATATAGTATCATGACCTCCTATTTAATATTTTATAATTTATAAATATCAAAAGTCAATATATTACACTAATATATTATATTATTATTTTATTTACTTTTTTTACTATTATTTTTTAATTGACTTTTATTTTATTATTATATACAATTTATATTGTGAAGGAGGTAAGTTTATGGATGAAAATCTAAAACAAAAAGTAAAAAAATTTTTGCCAATAATAATTGCTACAATAGTTATTCTTGTGCTTATTATTACTACATTATTTTTTACTTTAGGACGTATAAATGATGACAAAGTTATAGGTTTAACTTTTGACCCAGATAAACCTATACCAGTTAAACAAAATGACCTATATGGATATATTTCATCATCTAATGGAAAAGAAATAATTTCTGCTCAATATACTCAAGTAAACCCTTTCTATGGTGATTATGCAATTGTCGAATTAACAGAAGATGGTTCTAATAAAAATTGTGTAATTGATAGAAAAGGAAACATTAAATTATCATCTTTAACAACCATTAAATATATTTCAGAATATGGATTATATATTGCTGATGAAACATTATATAATGAGAATTTCAAAGCTTTAACAGATGATAACGAAAAAGTATCATATAAAGGTTTAGGATACTCTTCTTACATAAAATATGACAAAGATAATAAAGCAATAGAAGGTGGTGTACTAAACAATAAAGGGAAAAAAATATATTCATATAAATTTGAAGATTCTGAAGATTTCTTCTCTTGCACCATTTCTGAAGCTGATGAAAGATTAGGAGAAGAATATGCAAAAGTAAATGTAAATAATAAGAAATATGCTATTATTAATTTAAAAAATGGTAAAATTGTATATGATTATACAGATAAATCAATACTTGTAGATGATGACAATATTTTTACAATTTCATCAGATGATGATCAACAAACTGTAATATGCCTATCTAAAAATAAAATAGTATACGAGACATCAGATGATGTAGAAATTTCATATTACGATATTGATAACAAAATTCTTCAAATATATGATAGCAGTAAAGATTATTCAAATCGTTATTCATACTATGATCTAAATAACAAAAGTATGTTATCTGAAAAACCATCTAAAGAAACATCCTATGCAATAGAAAGTCTAACTGGATATAAATCTTTTACTTCAAACAATAAACATGGAGTTATGAAAGGAGATAAAACTATATTATCTTGTGAATACGATGATATAGAATTTTTATCACCAACTATATTTAAATTTATTAAATCAAAAACGAGAAAAGAACTAGTTCTTGCAAAGAAAGATGGTAATTATGAATTAATTAATTTAAAGAATAAAAAATCTATATTTAGCTTTAAAGCTTCTAGTGTTGATTCATATAGCCAAAGTACTTTTGTTAAAGCTAAACTTTCAGATTCAAAAGAAACTTGTGTATATAATCTATTAACTGGAAAATCTATGAATTTTGATAGTGATAGCCAAGTGTCAATTTATTCTAATTATATTATAGTAACTAAAAATAACACAAAAACTTATTATAATACTAAATTAAATGAAATATATAATCAATAAAAAGAGGCTAATTGCCTCTTTTTTATTTTATTCTAATAAATTTAACAAATGATATTATAGCAATTCCTAGTAAAGTAACTATTATTAAAATAATTCCTGTATCTTCTACACCTGTCTTCGGTAAAGATTCATCATTACTACTATTAATTTGCTCATTATCTTTTATATTAGTTTGGTTATTTGTAATATCATTTACATTGTTACTTTCATCTTCTATATTTAAATTTGTATTTGTATTATCTTCTGAATTCAACTCTCCTATTTCATTTCCATTTTCAGATGTACCATTATTACTATCATCTGGGATTGGCACTACTATATCACTTTGCGAATCATCTGGTGTTGAATCTACTGTTTGGTCTGAGTCTGGTTCTGGGTCTGGGTCTGGTGTCGTATCTGGATTCGGTGTTGGTTCTGGGTCCGGATCTGGTGTCGGATCTGGATCTGGTGTTGGTTCTGGATCCGGATCTGGTGTTGGTTCTGGATCCGGATCTGGTGTTGGTTCTGGATCCGGATCTGGTGTCGGATCTGGATCCGGTGTTGGTTCTGGGTCTGGGTCCACTGGAACAACTATTGTGTTATCTTCTTCAATTGAATTTATTGTTTGTCCATATTTTTCTGCATAACCATATTCATCTTTTACATACACAGTCACATATGTATTATTTCCTGAAATAGTATATTCTCCTTGAACTTTTGTCCCCGCAGTTATACTTATCGCTGTTCCATTATTTTGTATCTCCTCTAACGAAACTTCACTATCTGATAACATTATTTTCATTTCTATTATTTTATGTTCTGAGTCTTCTGCTTTTATTACTAGCGCATTACTATCATCTTTCTTATGAACTATTTTTATTGTCTTTGTTGAAGTTAATGTTAAATACGACGTTTCATTCATGCTAGTATATCCCTCGGAATCTTTTGCATATACTTTATAACTTCCTTCTTCTTTAATTTCATATGTAGCTGTTACATTTGTAGATGGTGTAATTGATATAACTTCTCCTTTTGTCTCGAAATCACTAATTTGTGATATATCTGAAGATTTGGCTATTTTTAATAATACAATATTATTTGGATCACTTGTAACATTAATTGTTAATACTGAGCTTTCATATTCATATCCTATATTCATGCTTCCATTTGTACGCTCACCAATAGTAGCATATCCAATATGTGCTGTTCCGTCTTCAAAAACTACTAAAATAGTATATTCCTTACCCTGGATCGCATTTTCTATAGTTACTGCTAGAACATTAGGAGAAGCACCTTGATTCTGGTTTGTTATATCTACTATATGATTACTTGAATTATTAAAATAATCAATAACTTCATCCTTACTTACACGTCCTCCATCTGTATATTTTATAGAAACAATATTGGAATCAAAATTTCCTCCCATAGTTATTTTTATATTATTTAAATCTGTACTATCAACAGAAACATCTACATTGGACTTCCCTTCTGTATCTACTGCAAATGAAATAAATCCTTCATATATTGTAGAAGCTAAGATATTTATAAATAATATAAATATAATTAGAAGAGGTATAATTATCTTCTTTCTATTCATATTAATATCATCTCCTTTAAACCTCAATATAATTACATAACTATTATACCATAATTACTAGTTTTTTACAAGAAAAAAAAGAAAAACTGTATATGCTATCTACAATATATACAATTTTTCTTATAATACTTAAATTATACTGGAAATTCAAGTATCTTTATCTCATTATTTTTTTTATGTTTTATTGCACCTTTTAGCTTCCATTTCGGGCAAATTTCATAAACTTTTCTTATATATTCCTTCATTTGCAACTTATATTTCTCTTTTATCTCTAATTCATTTATCTTTTTATCTATGTAACTTTCTGCATATTCTATATCCATCTGTGCTAGTACAATATACCAATCTAGTATTTCAAGTTTAACCATAGACATAGGAACATCATTTAAATGCTTCTCTACAAACTCCTGTAAAACATTGTATTGCATATATTTAGTATAATATTCATTTCTCGCAAGCAATTTTATTTCGTCTAATGAATAAAAACTATATTCTAATTTAGAATGTATATACTCTAACTCTGGTATCTCTTCATCTAATAAATTAATATTATACATGTAAATGTCATCTGCCTTAAATTGTGTGTGCAGAATATTAGCTGTGAAAAAAATGTATCTATTAAATATTTCAGGAGATATATTCTTATATAATTTACTAATTAGAATATATGCTTCTGTTATTGATATCATGCCATAAGCATTTAAAAATCCTCTAATAAATTCATTTATATTCGTTTTTTCTACATCGATTCCTTTTATTTGCATAGATGTAATTTTACTTTGAGCTACTTTTAATACTTCTTTTGGCATATGTATTTTTATTTTTCCATTTTGCATATTTACAAAAATGAAACCTAACTTTCTTAATATAATTATATGGTTTATAAAAATTTCCAAGCTTTCAATAGTATATTCTATGTAACCATCATTGTATATTATTTTCATTATATCATTTATTAAAGCTTCCATGAAAACTTCTATTTCTAATTCTACTATCTTGTTCAAGTTCTTTAATAAAATCTTTGCTATTTTCCTTTAATATACCATACATTAAATCTAGCTCTTCTTCATCATATTGCATACTTGAATATAAAGTTATAATATTATCCAATTCCTTTTCTGTCATTGCATTTAAATATTCATCATAATTTTTAGTTTTATTAACATTATCTTTACAGTCTTTTGTTATAAGTTCAATTGCATCTGTAAGAATTTCTTTTTTCATCCAATTTCTCCCTTTATATATTTATTTTTGTATTTCATAATAATTAGTATAATAAATAATTAGAATTATATTTATATTATAAAAAAAATTCACATGGCATCAAAAAAGACATCTAAAACCGTGTGAATTTACCTACTATGCTCCTAACTCTTGTTTCTCTTTTGTCAAGAAACTAAATTTATTTAAAAAATTTTCTTCTGATTCTTCAATCTGTAAGCATCTTTGTATACTTGAGCTAAATCTCTTCAATTCATTAATCTGTTTAAATAAGTTTACAATTATATTGTTTTCAATTTCTTCTCCTTTATACTCTGATTTTATTATTATGTCTTGTATATATAATGTATCTTCTTCTTTGATTACTCTTCCCATTCCAACTATTCTATCAAAATGATATGCACAAACTGAAGTAATTACATCATCGCTTGTTTCAAATACACTCATTTCAAAATCCTCTTCTATTTCTGTTTGAATTGAATCCATTATCTCATATATTTCCATTTTACTCGGTTCTTTGTTAATATATTGTATATTCATTTTTCTAATTTCTTCCCTTCTTCTTTTGTCTTTTTATATTATACATATATTATTTATAAAAATAAAGTAGATTTTTATATTTTTTTGTATTTTTTTGTATTTTTTTACAAATTTAACAAAAAAATAGGTGTTTTTTATAGAAACACTTATTTTTATTTGATCTTTTTTGTAGATTTTTATTTTATTACTAGCAATTGCATGGATAAGACTTTGACTATAGATCTTCGGGTTATGAGAATTTAACTAAGATTTTTGAGAATTTATCATCAACTATTATTATTTTTTTAAAGAAATCATTTACATTTAATAATGATTTTTGCTCTTGCTTAACTTTTTCTCCTGTTTTCAATTCTAATGCTGACTGAATATAAATTTTATTATTTCCTTTATTGACTACAAAATCAATTTCTAACTGTTTCTTTGCATCTCCCTCACGAATTTCAACACTGCCAACATCAATATTAAACCTACGTTTTTTTCCATAGCTGGGGGTTATCATTAAAGTTAAAAACACACAATTAACTATTTATAAGTAATTTGTGTGTTTAGTATATTTATTTATATTTTTAAATCTATTTTGTGATATATTCATTTTCCCCCATAATTCATTATTATTTTTCCTTCTTTGGTAGTTCGGAAATTTTTCTTTAGTTTTATGGATCCTATCACAATTTTTTGCAAAGTTTATCGAGACATGTAAGAAAGTGAAAAATATACAAAAAGTGTTGTTTTACTTTTCGTATATTTTTTAATTAGTTTTACATATCTTTAACATAAAGTTCGAACTACAAATAAATACTTTTTTATTCATTCTTTGAATTTATTTACAATGATTTCTAGTTGTTCGGCTATTTCACTAAACTTATTCCTCATATCTAATGTCTTTATTGATATTTTATTTCCCATTACAGATGTTTCAACATCTGGGGATATTTCTTCATCCGTTCTAGCATATAATAACATTCCACTTACTATTTTATCATTTTTATATGCTTCATTGGCAACATAAGCATTTATCTGATTCCAATTATCTCTGTTTATTTTTTTTGTATCAAATCCATTAAAACCTTTATCATTTACTATTTTTCCATAAAATTTTGTATCTATTATAAGAACTTTATTCTTATATCTTAAAGTAATATCAGTTACCATTTTGGGAATAAAATCTATCATATAATTATCATCAATCTTCCAAGACATTTGCTCAGATTTTGCATTTAATTCAGGAAAATGTTTTCTCAAATATTCTCTAACGAATTTTTCAAATAATACATTTAAAGATTGTTTATCTGTAAAATCTTTTAAATCTAAATTTCCATCATCTTCTGTCAAAATCATCCCTTTTTGAATCATATAGCATATATTTATTATAAATTTATAATATTTATTATTCTTATTTAGTTTAATCTTTTTCCATTCAATTGTTTTAAAATCTAATAAATCTATATTTTGTAAAAAAGAGTATAACTTTTTTAGTGCTTTCTTAGTTTCTTTGTCAACTTTACTTGATTTTATTAAATAAAAAACTGTTGTTTTTATAATACTATTTAAATAATTATTAGATGAAAACTCATCATATTCACATATTACATTTATCTTTCCTCTTGCCCTATTCTTTAATGTCTGTGTAATATTTATTTTCCCTTTAATTAATAAAGTTTCATTTGTTACCGCAACATATTCCTTTGCTATCCCTCTTTTTATTAATCTATTTAACAGTATACATAAAATGACTGATAATAAATCATATACATTGTCAAATTCTTCAACATTAATATTCTGATTCTTTTTTTCAATTAAATTATTATTATCAAATGCATAAGCTAGCATATAATAAATATTACTTACTCTATAATCTCTACTCATTTATTGCTCCATATAATTCTTTTTCCCATAATTCTACCTTATTACTTTCATCATCATACCAGTACTCTTTTATTAATGGAATAATAGAATATTTAATAATTTGTTTTAATTTTAAATTTATGTCTACAATATAAAATTGTAAATTACAGAAATAGCTATGTCCAATCATAAATCCACTACCTAAAGCTTCATCCTTACATATTGCTTCATTTAATTTTTTTACAACTTCAATTAGTTTCTCAAATGGTTTTGAGTTGAAGCTTTTAATGTATTCTATAAAGTTAGGATTTTCAAATGCTGGCAATACTGGATAAAAGTCAAATCTTCTCCTTAAAGCATAGTCCATAAGTGCTAATGATCTATCAGCAGTGTTCATCATTCC
This sequence comes from Clostridiales bacterium, assembly GCA_019417465.1. GTDB lineage: Bacteria > Bacillota > Clostridia > TANB77 > CAG-508 > CAG-492. Next base: position 47,238 of record DXVF01000009.1, on the reverse strand, counting down.
TATAATATATACATTTTCAGGAACTTTAAAATATTTATTTGAATATGTTAAGACCATTTCTTGACCTCTTTTATCATTTTCTATAAGTACCATAAGTTCTCCAAATATTTTGCTAATATTCCCTCTATTTATTTCATCTATTATAAAAAAGTATTTTTTATTTGGATTTCTAATTGCCCTATTACAAAACTCTTTAAATATTCCATCTTTCTGTCTGAATCCTCCATCTGCAGATAGCATTATTCCTTCGATAAATTCTTCATAAGAATAGCTTTGATGAAATTGAATAGACATTACTTGTTCCTTAATTTGTTCTTTATTAGCTACACCTATTATTGAATATGCTAATCTCTTAGCCATAAAAGTCTTTCCAACTCCAGGAGCTCCTTCAAGTATTATATTCTTCTTAAATAATAAAAGATCTCTCAACTCTTCATACTCATTTTCATCCATATATACTTCATTTAAAAAATCCTCTTTAGTATATGGTTTTATTGCATTATTTATCACTTTCTTAATAAATTCTAAATACGGTGTTCGATTATCTAAATCTTTATGAGTTTTATAATACCAATCATTAGATATTATATATTTTCTATTATTAATATCTATTGGTTCTTTGTAATATCTTGCAGCAATTTCATCTTTATAATATTCAATGTTATTTTCTATATTTTCAGTTACATCAATTAATATAGCACGAAAATGTTTAGTATATTTCTTTGATTCGTCAGAAGAACATAAAATTCTTAGTAATTCTTCATCAACATATTCTTTTAATATATTAATCGTTTCAAAAGCAAAATCTTGATTCTTTAAACTCAATAAATATTCAATATCTAAAATTTCATTTTCATTTTCTTTTTTTATATCCATATATCTTTGATAAGACTCTTTATTTTCATTTGCAGTTGTATTTTTTTCAGGGTACCAATAATTTGAATATGATAAAATTTCAAAAAGTTCTGCTTTATCTTCTGTACTTAGATTATCATGATGAATTCTAATATGTGATTGTTCATCTCTAATTACACATCCAGACCAACACAAAATTTTTACCATTTCTCTTATTTGTCTTTTACATTGCTTCCAATAAATCCCTTTTTGTTCAAGTATTTCATCATCTTCTATTGCTTCACTTTTCTCATTATTTCTTTCACTTATAATTTTATTAACCAAATTAAATATATTAGGATTTGGATTTTTAGCTATTTCATCATTAAAAAATATGTAATCAGCAATTTCCTTATCGGTTAAATATGCTTCTTCTTTATTTATCATATTCATAAAATACAAAGCTTGTATAATAATTCTCATTGGAGCAATTAAAATTCCATCATTAATAGCTTCATTAAGCGATTCTGTTGTTCTAGGATTAGGAAATTGGAATTTTTTTATAAAATTTAATACAACTGGTCTAATTTTTCCATTTGAACACAATTTAGCACAATTACTTTCCTTTGTTAAATTAAAATAAAATCCTAATGTATTCATATTATTATTTGCATTTTTATCTTCGTATGCACTTGGTACTTTATTTTCAACGAAACATCTTCCAGCTTCTATTAAAACACTTTCTAGATTAGATATTCGTAAATCGTTTGTAAACAGATAGTGAAACATTTTCTTCCTCCTTTAACAATTCATATACTGACTCTGCAACAGCATTTGCCAACTTTGGTGGCACTGCATTCCCAATCATTTGATATGCATTTCCTCTACTTCCTACAAAGTCAAAATCATCTGGAAAAGACTGTAATCTAGCAGCTTCTCTTACTGTAATGGTTCTTTGTTGTTCTGGGTCATAATGAATAAATCTATTTCCATCTTTATATAAATGAGCAATAATTGTAGTACTTGGCTCGTCTGGTGATAATACATGATATCTATGTATTGGAGATTTTGAACCAATCTTTTCTTCATATAATTCACTTATTTTTTTACTATTGTATTCATTTCTTCCTGAAGCAATATCTTCTGCTAAAACTTTAAATGTATCCATATCCCTTAAATTAGCATATCTTGGTATATGCCACGTAATATTACATTCAGGTATATTATGGGATTTTCTTTTTTTATGATTTTTTTCATCAAAAATTGGCATACATTTGGGTAAATCACCTATGGCTTCTTTAACAGTTACTTTCTTTATAACTTTTCTCTTTGGTAATATTTCATCATAAAACTTTTTTAATGTTTTTTGACAATCCTTAAAGTACTCTTTATTTAATCCTACAATTATAACTCTATTTCGATTTTGCGGTACTCCATATTCACTTGCATCTACCACCGCATCTTTTAAATTATCTAATATTTCAAACCCTATATTATTGAATTCTTTTTTTATTATATCTTTAATCGGTACTCCATTTGGTGATGCACTTAATATGCCTGGAACATTTTCAAACACAAATAATTTTGGTCTATATTTATCAACTGCTTTCAAATAATGTTCAAACAAATAATTTCTATAATCCCCTTTCATCCCATTTTCATCTCTTACTCTACCAGCAACAGAATATGCTTGGCAAGGTGGACCACCTATAATAATATCTATTCCTTGAGCATTATTAACAAAATAATCCAATCCCCTTCCTTGTCCAAATTCATCATCATCATTCCATCCTTCAAACAATTCTTTATCTCTTTGTATATCGAATTGCATTACCCTTTCTGAAGCATCTTTTTCATTCCATTTCGTTTCTAATCTATTTCTTAATGTATCTATCTGTGGCTTTAACCATTCTACAGCCGCCACTTCTTTATATTTACCTGTTTGCATAAATCCTTCAGTCAACCCTCCACATCCTGCAAACAAATCTATCATTTTTATTTCTTGCATTCTATACATCTCCATTTTCCAAATACTTTTCTAGTTCAGATGCAACTGCATATCCTAATAATGGTGGAACAGCATTTCCCACTTGTTTATACTGTTGTGATTTATTACCATAAAATATAAAATCGTCAGGAAAAGATTGTAATCTCGCACTTTCTCTAACTGTTGGAATCCTATTATATTTATAATGAAAATGCGAACGATGACCTGTATTTATAGTTAGAGATGGCTTATCGCTATGATATCTTGTAAGTGCTTCATGATATTTATAAAGACCTCTATATTCTTCAGGTAATGCTTTATAATTTTTTCCTTCTGGAACAAGAGAAATCATCTTCTTTGTTTTTTCTATTGGAATACTTCCAATATGATTATAAACTTTTTTAGAGTTTTTTCTCATTAGTTCCTGATATTTGTTTTGGGGCTTTGTAATATATGATTGAATTTCATCTCCATAAATTATTTCTCCTTCTTTAGTTTGTAATGAAGGTAAATCTCCAATAGCTTCTTTACAAGTAATATATTTTTCTTTGCTTAAAATCGGATTTGGGAAATTAAATTCCTTATGATTTTTTAATCCCACAAAAAATACCCTTTTTCTAATTTGTGGAACTCCATAATCAGGAGCATATAATAATTTTGGAACCATATCGTATCCAATTTCTTTAAAGTCTTGTTTTATTCTCTTTGCTCCAATTCCATCATTAACCTGTAGCATTCCTGGAACATTTTCTAATACAATAGCTTGAGGTTGCAACCTTTCTGCTAATTTTACCATTGCGACATATAAGCTATTTCTTTTATCATTCATATTTCTTGGTCCTGCAACTGAAAATCCTTGACAAGGAGGGCCCCCTACTAATACATCTATCTTTTTATTTTTTTTATTTAAAAATTCTATTATTTTTTCTATATTATCATGATTAAACAAATCTAATTTCATTGCTTCTGCTGATCCATGATTTTCTTTAAATGTTTTTAACGCTGCATCATCAAAATCCACTCCTAATAAAACATCAAATCCTGCATCATAAAAACCTTTTGACAACCCGCCAGCTCCACAAAACAAGTCTAATACATTGTTTGACATAATTTTATCTATCTCCATTTTTTCTTTTTTGTTTATTTTATACCATGCTATTTATATCATATTATTGTTTTTTTCTCAACAAATTCTGCCAAATTTCTTCATAAACATTATTTTAGCTTATTTTATGTACTTTTCCTCCATGCCATTCCTCTACTGAATATTTATATAATCTTTCAAAATGCTCATGATTTCCATCGACAAACAAAGTAGTAATTTTTTATTATCTAACCAATCTATCCATTGTTTTTCATACATACTTTCTAATATATAATTCCATACTCTACCAAAATTGCCACAAATAATTACATAATCATTTTTAGTCATATCAGATTGTATAGGATATTTATCTTCTTCGATTCTTGAAAAATCAGCCTGAATATCACCAGTAATATAAATCATAATTGGCTCCTTTCCGTTCATTTCACTTAGCAATACTTTTGATATCCTTTTTTAAAGTTTTTACTGCTAATTCTTGAAATTAGTTTAGCTTAAGCAATGTCAAAGTAGAAATTTTAAATAGAGTAAGCTACAAAGATTAGCTTATTCAAAAGGTGGGAAAATGAGTTATGCAATAATAAGAAATGCAAACACAAAAGAGATAATTTAGCAGGATTATACAAACATAATGAAAGAAAGAATACTAATTATTCAAATAAAGAATTTTTTGGTACTATCGGAGAAGAAGAAACAAAAAGATATTTTGAAACTGCTTATTCCATTTGTAGTTAGTTATCAAAATTTAGGAGAAGATTATATAATATCAGCTAAAGTTCATTTAGACGAATCCACTCCCCACATGCACATAGTTTTCGTTCCTGTTGTCCACAATTTAAACAAAGAAAGTGGAAAACAAACAGGTAAAATAGCTTGTAGTGAATACTGGAAAGGCAAAGATAGTTATAAAAAATTACAAGACTCTTTTTATAAATACATAACTAATAAAGGTTTTGATCTAGAACGTGGAAACAAAAACGGAGTTGAACATTTATCTACTGAAAAATTCAAACAAATAACAGAATATAATAATATAAAAGCCGAATTACAAACAGAACCAATAAAAGAATTAGAAACACAAAATACTTCTTTAATTGTTGCTCAAAATAAACAATTAATGCAATATAATAAAAAGTTAAAAGGTTATTTATTAAAATCATATAAAGCAATAGAAAATAATGTTGAACTACAAGAAGAAAATAATAATTTAAGATACGAGAATCAAAAATTACAAGAAAAAAATAAAAAACTAACAAATTATATATAGAAAACATTTGAAATTGTAACATATCTTTTTGACTTTCCAATAGATAGATTAAAAAGAATGGTTGATAACTCTATAAAAAACAAATAAGTTTATTTTTTATATTTTATATTGTATAGGAAATAGTTTTATGATATATTTTGTAAAAGTAGATTAGTAGATTATTTTTGAAAGGGAAAAAATATGAAACCAATTATTAAATATAGAGGTGGAAAAAGCAAAGAAATAAAATATTTTGAAAAATATATTCCAAAAGAATATAACACATATATAGAACCGTTTTTTGGTGGAGGAGCTGTATTTTTCTATTTAGAACCAAAAAAATCTATTATTAATGATATAAATAAACCTTTAATGTCTTTTTATAAGGATTTAAGTTTGAATTATCAAGAGATAAAAAATGAATTAAAAAACTTAGAAGAAATATATGCAATAAATAGAAAAGACTTCGAAAATTTAAAATTCGAAAACCCCAATAATCGTGTTGAAGATAAAAATGAAAAAATATATTATTATATTCGAAATATGTACAACAATAAAATAGAAAAAAAATATAATGATGCAAGTATATATTACTTTATTAATAAAACTGCCTATTCAGGAATGATTAGATATAATGCAAACGGAGAATTTAATGTTCCATTTGGAAGATATAAAAATTTTAATACAGATTTAATAACAGAAAAACATTCAGAATTATTGAAACAAGCCCAAATAGTTTGTGGCGATTATGAAAAAATATTTAAAAGTGCTAAAGAAGATGATTTTATGTTTCTTGACCCACCATATGATTGTGTGTTTAGTGATTATGGGAATGAAGAAACTAAAAATGGTTTTTTAGAAAATGAACATAAGAGATTAGCACAAAATTTTTATGAATTAAAATGTAAAGCTATGATGGTAATCGGAAAAACAGAGCTGACAGAAAATTTATATAAAGATTATATAATAGGTGAATATGAAAAAGATTATTCTGTAAATATAAGAAATAGATTTAAATCAAAAGCTACTCATATAATCGTGGTAAATTATAAATTGGAGGGAAATGTTAATGGCTAAAATATCAAAAACAAAAACATTATTTTTTACAACTTCACCACGTTCACCTTTAAAAATGATACCAGAAATTGAAGTTTTAACAAACAATTTTTCAGATAAATCGTGGAATCAAGAAACTCAAGAAAAATTTATGATGGAACTAATTAAAAATAGTAATTTTGAAAATTTATCAATTCCAAAAGACCCAGCTTTTAGTGCAAGAGATAGAATTAATAGAGCACCTAAAGCTTTAGGGTTTGTTGATTTGAATCCAGTTGTAAAATTAACTGAAGCAGGAAAATCTTTTATTGAATCGGAATTTAAGGAAGAAACTTTATTAAGACAATTATTAAAATTTCAGTTACCATCGCCATATCATACACTAGATAAAGAAAGTAGTGAATTATTTTTTATAAAACCATATTTAGAAATTATTCGACTAATAAATTACTTTGGTAGTTTGACTTTTGATGAAATAATGCTATTTGGTTTACAAATGAAAAGGTTTGATGAATTTGAAGATATAACTTCAAAAATAGAAAAATTTAGAATAGATAAATTAAATAATAAAGGAAAATATCGTATTTTCTTAAAAGAAGAATTAAATAAAATAATCAGAAAATTATACATAAAAGAAATAAGTGAAGATAATTTTAAAACAAGAGAATCAAAAGATGTGAACATAGATAAATTTGTAAAAACTAAATCCAATAATATGCACGATTATACTGATGCTTGTTTTAGATATTTAAGAGAAACAGGGCTTTTTTCAATTTCTCAATTAGGACATTCTATATCTATTATACCAGAAAAAAGAAACGATATAAAATTTATCTTAGAAAATGTATCTAGAGAGCCTGTTTTTATATATAATGTACAAAAATACAAAGAATATTTATTTGATGTATCATTACCAAAGCTATATTCTGATAATAAAGATAATTTAATTATTCAATTATCAGAATTTATAAGCGATATTAATCAAATACAAGATTTATCTATATTAGAATTAAAAACTATTTTGAAACACAAAATTTTGGAAAGAAAAAATCAAATAATTTCTGAGAAAGTATCTAACATCAAAAACTTTGATAAGTATAATGACATTATTACAATGTATGATAATATAAAAAATAGAAATGTATATGACCCGTCTTTAATGCTAGAATGGAATACTTGGAGAGCTATGAATATGCTAGACGGAGGAAAAATAGATGCTAATTTAGAATTTGATGACTTTGGAGAACCAAAATCAACAGCATTAGGAAAAAAAGCAGATATTGTTTGCGATTATGGAGATTTTGGTGTTACAGTTGAGGTTACAATGCAATCTGGTCAACGTCAATATGAAACAGAAGGAGAACCAGTTATAAGACATTTAGCAGAATATAAAAAATCAATAAATAAAGATTCATATTGCTTATTTATTGCACCAAAAATAAATCCATCTTGTATAGCATATTTTTATTCATTATATAAAATTAATATAAGTTATTATAATGGTTATTCTTATGTTATACCTTTAGAATTAGATGTATTCATAAAATTGGTAAATGATGCCTTTAGAGCAACATATCAACCGAACCCTCAAAATGTAGAAAGTTTGTTTAAGAAATCTATTGAAATTGCTCAAAATTCAAATAATGAAATAGAATGGTATAAAGAAATAAAAGAAAATGCATTACATTGGTTAGAAATATAAAAAAGACACTTTTCAAACGAAAAATGTCTTTCTTTGGTTGCGGGGGTAAGACTCGAACTTACGACCTTCGGGTTATGAGCCCGACGAGCTGCCAACTGCTCCACCCCGCGATATATTGACATTACTTTTTTAGTATATAATAACAAATAATATTTGTCAACTCTTTTTGTATAATTTCTTTTTATTTCCCAAATTATTTAACTAATATTCAATAATTAATTAATTAACTCTTAAAAAAGTTTTATTTTTTCTTCTTTAAGAGTTATTATATTCAAAAAAAATTATAATATTACTTTACACATATACTTTCTTTTATATTTTCATATTTTGCCTGTCCTATTCCTTTTACATTTTGAATATCCTCTATAGTATTAAATTTGCCATTTTTAGTTCTATAATCAATTATCTTTTCAGCTGTTGCAGTTCCTATTCCAGGTAATGTTTCTAATTCTGTTTGATTTGCAGTATTTATATTCACTTTATCATTGCCTCCTTTAATAGTATCTTGTATTATACTATTATTATTTCCAAGATTTGATGTTATATACTCTATATTCTCATTATCTTCAGTTATTTCACCTATAAAAGGAATATAAATTTTTTGTCCATCTTCCAGTAAATATGCTAAATTTAGCTTTGATAAATCTGCTTCTTCTAAACTACCTCCTGCCATTTCAATTGCATTATATATCCTTGCTCCCTGAGATAATTCTACTATTCCACTTTTCTTTACTGCTCCAGTTACATGTACTATTATTATGTCATCTTTTTCACTTTTATTTTCAATAGTGTCTAAAAAGTTTTCTCCTAAATTAATATTATTATTTTCTATATCAATATTATCTTCACTAGTATTAAATCTTATATTATATACATATATTCCGATAAATATTAATATAATAATTAAAATAATAAATACTACTTTCTGTTTATTAGTAAATTCCAAAATGCTACCTCCTATTAAAATATAATTATTAAGAATAATAATAGCGTATTTATTATATTTACAATTTCACTATTATACCCTATGCTACATTTAATTGTTTATGCACCAATTTTCGAAAAAATTGTGTGTAATAATTATATATGTCTTGAAATTATATATTAATTAATATATAGTATCGTTAAAAACTTATGAGGAGTCTAATATGAAATTAAAAATTAAATATATTTTTGTACTACTTTTTATAATAATACTTTTATTTATTTTTTTTAGCACCTCCTTTGCTAATAATGATGATTTAAATATATATTCACCATCTTGTATATTAATTGATTCCGATTCTGGAAAAATATTATATGAGAAAAATGCCTATAATAAAATGTATCCTGCAAGTACAACAAAAATTATGACTGCTATACTTGTTTTGGAAAATTGCGATTTAAATGAAATAGTTACTGTAAGCGATAATGCTGTATCATTAGCTTCTGTTCCAGAAACTTATACAAGAGCTAATATAAAGTCTGGTGAAAAATTATCCGTAGAAGATTTATTAAATGTTTTATTAATTCCATCTGCAAATGATGCAGCTATAGCTTTAGCAGAACATGTATCAGGAACAGTAACTGAATTTTCAAAACTTATGAATTTAAAAGCGAAGGAAATTGGCTGTACCAATACTAATTTTGTGAATCCTAATGGTGTTCATAATAATAATCATTATACGACTGCTTATGATATGGCTCTAATTGGTAAATACGCAATGAAAAACAATATATTTAGAAAAATTGTTAGTAAAACTTCTTGCACTCTACCAATAACAAATATGTATGATAAAGATGATAGGAAATTTGATAATACAAACGAATTATTAACATCTGATGAGTATTATTATCAATATACCACTGGGATAAAAACTGGATATACAGATTATGCCAAAAATTGTATTGTTGCCAGTTGCAAAAAAGATGACTACGAATTCATTGTTGTAATTTTAGGAGCTAATAAAATATCTGCACATCAAAATGATAGAGCACATGATTGCATAACATTATTTAACTATGCTTTAGAAAATTACGGTGAAAAAATAGTATCCACTCCAGAAACCATCATAAAACAGATTGAAATAAGATCATCAGATGATACAAAAAAGATGTTAGATATAATGGTAGAAAAAGAAATAAAAGTTACTACTGCTCAAGATATTTCTACTATTGTCCCATCAATAACCATTAATGAAAATTTACAGGCACCTATATTAAAAGGAACTGTTGTTGGTAAAATATCTTACACTATAGATAATGTAACATATACTTCAAATTTAATATCTGGAAATAATATATTAGATTCTGATATATTACCACAAGTATTTAGCTTATTGTTGTTTATATTGCTATTGTTAATTTTTATCACAGTAGTAAAAATAAAAAAACATAAGAAAAAAAAAGATGTATTTATGAAATTTTATAAATAATAAAATTTGTGAAGAACAATAGCGGGCTTTTTTGAACATTTTCTCTGTTTAGAACATTTTAAAGTCCGCGTTTAATTGTTCGTGTGCCAATTTTTTAGTAAAAAATTGTGTACAATTATTTTTATATAATAGGAAGACAGGTTAGTTAAATTTTACTCTATAATAGAACTTTCCTATTATATAAAAAAGGAGCACATAAAAAATATGTGCCCCCTTTTTTAATAATCTTTTCCTATTATAATTGTTATATCAACATTTGAATTATTGTTCCCTGTAGTAGAAACTCCAATATCTCCAATAATATTTTTTATACTGTTTATAATCGTACTAGATTTTCCTGTTCTATTTATAATAGTTGTTTTTGAAGTGTTTGTTGTAATTCCTGTTTTTGTTACATTGTATCCATATTTCTTTAATTCATCTTTTAAAGATGTAAGTTTTGAATTATCAGATGTACCATTTAATATCTCTATTTTTATTTTAGCATTTTCTTTTTTCTCTTGTTCAGTTATCTTTTTTGAAGTATTTGTTGTTGTATTTTTTGTATCACTTTCACTAGTAGTGTTTGTGTCATCTTCTTGACTTCCAAATAAGTCTTCTATAACTTGTTTTGTTTCAGTCGCATCATGTGTATATAACCAAACTCCATTACATAATTCTGGAGTTCCAGGTAATGTAGCTGTTTTTAAATTTTCTGATTTAAATTCAACTGCATAAGGAGCATAATCCTTTGCTAAAGATAAATCTAAATTTGTTGTTACATTATTATTAGCTATTTTAATAAGATCATTTACTTTTGTTAATGTAGATGGGGTTGCTAACTTTTTGATAACAGCTTTTAAAAATTCTCTTTGTGTCCTCATTCTTCCTAAGTCATTATCTCCATATTCTGTTGGATAACTAGTTCCATCATTATTATGTCTAAATCTTACTACCTGTTCTGCTTTATCACCATCTAATAATTGATATCCCTTTTTCATATGTATATGTAAGTCTTGAGTAGAATCATCATAATCCATATCTATAGGTACATCAAAATATACTCCACCTATACTATCTACAACTTCTTTTAATGCTTCTGTATCTATATTTAAATAATATTTAATATCTATACCTGTTAATTTACTAACTGCTTGTACAGTTTTCTCTGGACTAATTTGATATAATGCATTTATTTTATCAGAGCCTGTAGCATTTTTTTTGTTTTTACCAACAAAAGTATCCCTTGGTATTGATAATATAGATGCTTCCTGTGTCTTAGGATCATATGAACACAACATAATTGTATCAGTTAAATTTTGGCTTTGCCCAGTTACTAAACAATAAACTTTTGGCAAATTTTTTAATGTATTTTCATCATGTCCAACAATTGTTGCAAGTACACCTTGCAATCCTCCACCATTTTTATATACTCTATAACCAAACCAAGATCCTACTGTTATAATTACTAGTAATAATATTACTAATATTATTACTCTAAGCTTCTTTTTCTTCTTTTTTTGTTTATTATTTTTTCCTTTTCCTTCTTTTGTATCTACATTTTTTTGCAAAGTTCTCACTCCTATAATTTAATATATATGCAAGTATAACAAATAAATATATAAATATCAATATTTCTAACTATTTTTTAGAAAATAATATTAAATAGTATATTATTATTATACAAAAAGCCTCCAATTATAGAATCATTAATAATATCTATAACTCCTGAACTTTCAATTATTGGAGCTATTAGGCTTATTATAGTAAATACAATAATTAATATTACAACCGCTCTTAATAATCCATATAAAGCTCCGTCCAAACTCATTGAATTGTTTTATTACAGGTAATTTTGTTATTATATTTACAATTCCTTTTATAAATATTAAAATTATTCTAGTAATTAAGAATATTATAATCACTATACCAATATTAATAATTGTTATAGAAATCTGTTTGGCAGACTCCATTATTATGACTTCTTTTACTTCATTTGTAGATTCTTCTACTTGATTCTTTATATAATCATTAAATATCGTTGGCATATTATTCTCTGTTTCTACTTCTTTAACTTCTTCGTTATTATTAAATTTTGATATAATTGAATCTTGCAAGAAGTCATCTATTTGAGTATTATTAATAACTAAATTAGCAATTGGATTAAATAATATAATTGATATTATTAATGCTATAAAGAAATTGAATATTTTTAATAAACTTTCTGTTAGTCCTTTTTTATATCCAAACCAAATTGATAAAGCTACAATCAATATGATTAATAAATCTATTATTATTCCCATATGTTTACTCCTCATAAATTTATAAATTCTATTTTATCCCTATAAACTATTCCTGCTAAATTTTCTGTTAATGCTATATCTTTTATTTCTTGTGTAGAACTATATTTTTTTATTAGCCACCCATTTGTACCAATAAAATGTACCTCCGAACCTAAATCAATAGCTATTATATCAGAACAAGAATAGATTCTTTTTGCAACTCCATCAAATGTATATATGTTCTGTTTTTTAGTAGATGTATTGTACAATTCAACAGTTGAATCAGCTTTGAAAAGACCCGTAGATTTCTCAATTATTCTATATGCATAATTAGCAAGCTCAATATCCGAAAATGCAATTTTTTTATCTTTATCATTTAGAGTCATTAATAATTCATCTTTATCATTATTAATAACATGAACTGCATTATTATAAATACATACTAGTTTATTTTTATCCTGATATTCTATATTTACTATCAAGTCATTTTGCTCAGCATCATATGTATATATTATTGAATCTGAAGGTGTCTCTTTCGCTTTATCTATTGATATAATTTTTATACTTGACTGTATAAGTGTTCCAGAAGTATTTATTTCGGCAAAACTTAAATATTTATTATCTTCTGAAATACTCGAATCCATTGCTATATTACTCGATAAATATGTTTTAAATAACTCTTTTCCCTCTTTATCGAAAACTTCAATAACAGATTTATATGCTGTACCAGATATAATTACACTTGTATATCCATTTTTATTTACACTTATTTTGGAAATATTTCCTTCTATATCTTTTTGCCATATGATACTATTATTATTAACTAAATATATTTTTTGTTTATTTTTTTCTGCAATCATTAAATATTTACCATCAGAATCAAATATTGGTTCACTTATTTCAAGCTTTAATTCGCTATCTTTTTTTCCAGAAGAACTATAGTGTGTCAGAGTGTTTTTTTCTAATGTGACTATATACTTATCATATGCATATATATGTAAATTACTTTCTGAATTAATATCAATATAATTTAAATTGTCCTCTGTAATATTCTTTCTAAAGACATATTGATCCATTAAATTTCTAAAACTTGAATTTGTAATATATATTGCAGAAATAATCACTAGTATAATCATTAATATAATAATTACCATAGTAATTATTACTTTTTTCTTATTTAATGTCTTATTATTGGCTTCAATATTTTCTTTTTTAAAATCAATTAACTTCATATTCTACTATTCCTCTTTTGCTCATATTTCTAATTACTTTTATACCAGTTTTATGACTTTTTTTCAATATATTTATCAAATAATTATATTTTTATTTTTAAAATATAATATATCTGTATAAGTCCTAAAACTCCAAAAATAGGATATAAAATATTTACTAGTTCTGAAAATCCTATATTAGCAATAAATATAGATGTTACACACATTATGATCAATAGATTATTATATTGTTTTTGTGTTTTACTACAATTCTTAAGAAAACTATAACCAGCTGATATTACCGATGTAAATATTGATATTATAATAACTGTTCCATATAAATATTCATAAATCTTTCCAAATCTTTTTACTAGATATATTAAAGGAAGATCAAGCTCTATAATCTCTATATTTGCTCTTAGCAAAATCATATACACAAATATACTTAAAAGTATGACAATTAAAGAAGTAAAAAATCCTATTAAAACATTGTTCTTCTTACTAATATATTTTTTTAGAGATATTAATACAGGAATTAATATTATACTATTATAACTTGCATATAATGTACTACTAATTACACTATTTACTAACATATTATCCAAAAAATTCATATCAGATATTTGATTTATTGAATAACTTAAATCTCTAATTCCTAAATTTAAAATGAATATAATAATAATTGGAACTAATATACTAGATATTTTTATAATTGCTTCTATTTTGTTATTTAATGTTATATAACATAATATAGCAAATATACTTGAAGTAATATATATCGATATATTATATTCTTGTTTAAAATAACTACTAAATCCTACTACCATTATATAAAATGAGATTAATAAAAATATATTAATAATAGAATTAATGATTTGAGCTATATTAATTCTATTACTTTTTCTATTAGCAAATATATAATTTAATAATTGGTTATAATCATCTATTCCTTTCTGTTTTAAAAGTATATAAAATACCTTATACACTAAAACTCCTATAATTACTCCTGAAATTAATATTCCTATAATTCCACATACTCCATATCTATTAAAAAAAATATATACTTCTTTACCTGATGCAAATCCAGCACCTATCAAAGTCCCTATGATTACAAATATTATTTTTAATATATTTTTCATAAAAAAACCTCCTCATAAAATTTATGAGGAAGTCTTGTTTATATTCTATTATTTTTTTCTTCTTCTTATTTGCCAAATTACAATTCCGATTATAATAATTATTAATGGAATAACAAATATTATTAATCTAACTATATTATCTTGCTTTTGTGTTGCTGTATATGTAACATATCCAGTATCTTTTCTAATTCTTATAGAATCTCCCCTATCTGTTAAATATGCAATAGAATTTAATATTAAATCTTTATTATTATATAAGTTTATTAATTTAAGCTGTGAACTTCCACTAGTAATCGCCATATCAGTTACAAAACTACAATTTGAAAATGCTATCAGTTTCGCTTCTGTATTATCATCTATTTTTTTCACAAATTCGGCTCCAACTGTAAAGGTTCCACTTTCATCAGCATCTGTTTTAGTTGATGTAGAAATAGTAAAATCTTCTCTATAAAAAGATTTTTCACTTGTTTCTAATAATGTATTTATAGACACATTTAATTCCTGTAACTTTTCATCACTTTCTATATTTAACTTTCCAGAACTTGCTACTACAACATTAGTAATATCATCTGTTATATCATGGTATGAAATATCTGTTAATATTAATTCTGGGCTTTGAAGTATCATTTTACTAGAATCTTCTTCTATAATAATTCCCTTTGAGAAACTAACTCCAAATTGCCCCAAAATATTGCTTATATTTGGCATATCTACATCTTCTATTGTAGCCTCACCAAGCCACAATATTTTTCCACCTTTATTTATATAAGATAAAATTTTATCTGCTTCTAAATCCGAAAAGTCTTTAGTAGGATTTGGTATTATTAAAGTATCACAATCTTCTGGTATATCTGTCTGCAATAAGTCTAAATCTGAAATATCATTTACTTCATTTTGTATAAAAACTCCTAAAGTCATTAAGTAATCATTTGTTGTATATTCACCATGTCCTGTCAACAAATATATATGTGGCTTTTTTGCTATTGTTGTATCAATAATAGCATTTGTTAATTTTTGTTCCGAAATATCAATTGTTTCATATGTTGTTAGATCATAAGTATAAAAATCACTTTGAGTTAGTACTTTATACCTATCTGGACCTTCAACAATAATGCCAACTGATTCATTACTATCAACACCATATTTCTTTGCTAAATCTGGTCTTTCATCTATATTAATGGCTTCTGCTGTTATTTTACTATTAGCTATTTCATATTGTTTTGCTAATACTACTATATTATCATCATCTTTATATCCAAAGAAATACATATGTACATCTTGCCCGATATCTTTCACTTGTTCTATTGACTCTTTAGATAATGTATATAGTTTTTCCTTTGTAAAATCTATTGGATTTATATTTAATGTATTTATATATATGTTCAAGGCTATGAATATTGTTATTATAATTAGTATTAATATTGTCGTCTTAATAGTATCGTTCAGCCACTTTTGTTTTATTATATTAATAATTTTCTTCAATTTTCCTTCCTCCTTATTTAACACTTTTTCTTCTTTGAATTACTATAATCGTTAAAATTATAAACATTATTGTAAATGATAAAAACAATGTTAATGATTGATAAGTTACCATACCTTGAAGGAATGAATTTCCAAAAGCATTTATAGGAGAAAAGTCTAAAAATTTATCATTAAATTCTGGCATAAAAAATAATATAATAAGCCCTACAAAAGTTAAAACTGCTGCTATAATTTGATTTTCTGTTATACTAGAAATAAACATTCCATAAGCAATATATGTAATTGTTAATAAAAAGACCCCCACAATTGAAATAATTGCCATTCCTATATCAGGCTTCCCAAAATATGATATAATACCAAGATATCCAAGCGTCAATAATTCACATACTAACATTACAATACAGGCTGCAATAAACTTTCCCAAAACAATTGATGTTATACTTCTCGGTGAAGTATATAATAATTGTTCTGTTCCATTTCTTCTTTCTTCTGCAAACATTCTCATTGTAAGTACAGACACAATTATCATTAAAACAAACATAGATATTATATTTCCGAACATATATTCAAAATCTGCATAGCCATTACTCATAAAAATATATAAATAAAAGCATCCACTACATACTAATAAAAACAATCCTATAAAAACATATGCTATTGGAGATAAAAAGTAACTTTTTACTTCTTTTTTAATTATTGCCCACATTTTTCTCTCCTCCTTTTTCCTCTTTATTAATTAATTTCATAAAAGCTTCTTCTAATGTAGCTTCTGATTTTCGAAGTTCGAATATTGTAATATTTTCTTTAGGTAAATTATCAAATAAAATTTTTCTTAAATCTACCTCTTTATTTCCCGAAACAGCATATTGTTTTGTTCCATCTTGATTATCTTTCATTAACTCTATTTTAGATATCTCTTCTATTTTTTCCTTTAAATTCACCATTTTATCTTCTGGGTCTTCTACAGTAATTATTATACTATTATTTTCATTTACCATATTTTCTAAGTTACTTGGTGTATCTATTGCAACAATTTCTCCTTTATTAATGATTATAACTTTTTCACATATTTGGCTAATCTCTGATAATATGTGAGAACTAATTATAACAGTGTGCTCTTTTCCTAATTTTTTTATTAATTCTCTTATTTCTATTATTTGCTTAGGGTCTAATCCAACTGTTGGTTCATCTAATATTAATATCTCTGGCTTTCCAACTAGTGCTCCTGCCATACTTACTCTTTGTTTATATCCTCTTGATAAATTTCTTATTAATTTATTTTTTACATCTTCTAAACCTGTTTCTTTTATTATTTCTTCTACCTGTTTATTTTTCTCTTTTCTAGAAACTAATTTTAATTCTGCCATATATTTTACAAATTCTTTTACTGTTAAATCTAAATATAATGGTACATTTTCAGGCATATAACCAATATTTTTTTTAGCTTCTCTTGATTTCTTTACAATATCATTTCCGTTAATAAGAATAGTCCCTTCTGTTGGTTCAATAAAACCTGTTAACATATTCATAGTTGTACTCTTACCAGCACCATTTGGTCCTAAAAGTCCTATTACCTCTCCATGTTTAATTTCAAAATTCAAATTTTTTACAGCACTAAAACTGCCATATTTTTTAGTAACATTTTTTACCTGTATCAAAATAAGCTCCTCCTATTCTTTGTTTCCCTAATATATTCTCATGTAAGATATTACCATTTCAAATTAAATCTTTCAATATTTTTGTGTTTTTTTCACATAGAATTTACATTTCAGAATATATTTTAATATAAAATTGAAAGGATGATTTAAATGGAATATATATATCCCATATTTATATCTTTTATAATGATATTTTTATCTGAACTTGGTGATAAAACACAATTACTTGTTCTATCATTTACTCGGGAAGCAAAAAACTAGAACCATTCTACTTGGTGTTGCACTCGGTTCATTTTTTAGTCATGGATTAGCAATACTCTTTGGTAGTGCCCTCGGAGGTTTAAGTAATGGTCATATACATGATATATTAGAAATTATCACATATTCCTCTTTTATATTGATTGGTCTTGTTTCTTTAATATTTAATACAAAAGCTAACGATTCTAAAAACGAAAATAATAATTTAATAAAAAAAATAACTAAATATACCATCAATTATTCAATAATTATTGGGATTACTATTGCAATAGGCGAATTTGGTGATAAAACTTTTTTAGCATCTATTGGTCTTCGGTATACAATATCCTCACTATAAATTATTTTTAATTATAGGAGCAATTCTTGGAATGATTATTAGCGATTTAATAGCCATTTTTTTAGGAAAACTTCTAAGTAATAAAATATCAGAAAAAACAATGCAAAAAGTTTCAGGAATTCTTTTCTTAATCTTCGGAATTTTTGGCTTTATCTCTTGATTTTCATATAATTATAGAGTAAAATGTTACTCATAATCTTTATGAAAGCGATGTGTATATAATGACAAGTAAACAAAGAGCCTACTTAAGAGGTTTAGCAAATACAATAGCCCCAATTTTCCAAATAGGAAAGTCTGGCATCTCAGAAAATTTAATAAAACAATTAAACGATGCCTTGGAAGCTAGAGAATTGATAAAAATTTCTACTCTGGAAACTGCACCTGCAAGTGCCAGGGAATTAGGTGAAGAAATTGCTATCTCTACAAATAGTATATTAGTTCAAACTATAGGCAACAAAATTACTCTTTACAGACCTAAGAAAAAGAATTCTAAAATAGATTTACCAGACTGATTAAAATCTAAACCTTATAATTGCTAAATATAAAAAATACCCAATAGGTATTTTTTATACTTTATATTAATTTTACTATTTATACTTTATATTAATTTTTATTTTTTCCTTGACAATATATTCTAAATATGCTATTATAATCTATGTTATGGGTCAGTAGCTCAGTTGGATAGAGCACAGGCCTTCTAAGCCTGGGGTCGGGGGTTCGAATCCCTCCTGGCTCACCATATAAAAAAGCCATAGAAATTATTGAGATATCAATAGTGTCTATGGCTTTTTTTATTTGTATTTACTGCAATTTTACTGCAACGCATATCTTACGGTCATTGTACTTCAAAATATTGTGTTACATTAAAAAGGAAAAATATAGCTTATCAAGACTTAACATATTATATGTTGTGTTGCAGTAATAAAAATATTGAAATTTGTTGACATTTTCACTTGTATAATTAGAATAATATCAGATTGTCTGAATATAATAATACAATATACATAATAAATATATTGTATTGACACTGTATTTATATTATGTTATAATTTATTATAGAAAGAGGTGATATTATGGCACAAACATTAATTAATTTTAGAATAGATGAAACAACAAAAAAACAAATGGAACAAATTTGTAATGAACTAGGAATAACAATGTCTACAGCATTTAATATATTCGCTAAAAAAATGATTCGTGAAAAAAGAATACCTTTTGATGTTTCTATTGATCCCTTTTATTCTGAAAGTAATATGAAGGCATTATCTAAATCAATCAAAGAATTAGAAGAGGGTAAAGTAGTAGTAAAAACTATGGAAGAATTAGAGGCGATGGAAAATGAGTAATATATCTTTTACAACTAGAGCATGGGAGGAATACTGTTATTGGCAATCCCAAGATAAGAAAACACTAAAAAGAATAAACCTTTTATTAGCAGATATTCAAAGGAATAACTTTATAGGTATCGGAAAGCCAGAACCCCTAAAAGAAAACTTAAGTGGCTATTGGAGTAGAAGAATTGACGACGTAAATAGATTAGTCTATAAGGTTAATAATGAACAAATAGAGATTATACAATGTAAAGGTCACTATGAATCATAACCACCAGTTTTACTGATGGTTATGATTTTTATAATATTTTTAGCATAAAATAAAATCTAACTAAAGAATATTTCTATTGTATAAAACAGATTAATATTCTATATAATTAATTTTAATTATTCTTTATTCATTCCAAAAAGCTTTATATCCTCTAAAAGCTTCATATATATCAAATTTACTCGTTACTTCATATGGTGCATGCATAGATAAAACTGGAACACCACAATCAATTACATCGATTCCTTTATTTGCTAAAATATATGCAATGGTTCCTCCTCCGCCTACATCTACTCTACCAAGTTCAGCTATTTGATATCTAATATCATTTTTTTCGAATACATTTCTAACATATGCTACAAATTCTGCGTTTGCATCAGAACCTCCAGATTTTCCTCTAGAACCTGTATATTTACTAATTCCTATTCCTTTACCCAAAAAAGAAGCATTATTTTTTTCAGATACAGATATATATATAGGATCTAGTCCAGCATCAACATCTGCAGATAACATCTTAGAATTACAAAATACTTTTTCTAATAAATTTGGTCTATTACAATTTAATTTATTTAGTATTTCTGAAATAAATGTATCAAATACATGTGATTCCATTCCTGTATTTCCCATACTGCCTATTTCTTCTTTATCAGATATAATACAAACTGCAGTCTTTTTTGTTCTTTTTACTTCCATTAATGCTGTTAAAGATGTAAATACACATATTTTATCATCTTGACCATAAGCTGCAACTAAGCTCCTATCAAATCCCATATTTCTTGCTTTAAAAGCTGGTACTAATTCTATTTCAGAACTCAAAAAGTCAACTTCTGTTATTCCATATTTTTCATTTAATATGTTTAATATATTTAGTTTTACTTTTTCAGTAACATCTTCTGAATCAAAAGGTATACTTCCTATTAAAAGATTTAAATCTTCACCTTTGATTCCTTCTTTTAGCTTTTTTTCCATTTGTTCTTGTGCAAGATGTGGTAATAAATCTGTAATTGTGAAAATAGGATCTTCTTCATCTTCACCAATACATATATTAATTTTTTCCCCATTTGCTTTAACAATTACTCCATGAATTGCAAGTGGAATAGTTGTCCATTGATATTTTTTTATTCCTCCATAATAATGTGTTTTAAAATATGCAAAACCTGTATCTTCATATAAAGGATTTGGCTTTAAATCTAATCTTGGAGAATCTCCATGTGCTCCTATAATATTCATTCCATTTTCTATATTTTCTTCACCTATCACAGCAAGATACATACTTTTTTCACGATTAATATAATAAACTTTATCTCCTGGTTTCAATACTTCATATTCGTTTATATCCTTAAAACCATTACTATCTGCAATTTTTTTTGCTTGTACTACAATCTCTCTTTCTGTTTTTCCATTATTTAAAAAGCTAATATATTTATCACAATAATCAAATATATCTCTTTTTCTATCTTCTGTTATACCTTTCCAACCATTTTCCTTTCTGTTAAATAATCTGTCTTGTAATATTTTTCCTTCTGTTTTTATCTCTTCCATAATAATCTCCTTTCTAATTTTATTACGCTCATTATATCACTCATGATATAATTTTACCATACTTATATTATTTCCATATTATTTTTATGAATACAATACTAATTATTAAAATTCATAAAATGATACTTTATAATTTAGCTCTTATGATATTATTTTGCAATAATATACAACTAGCTATAATATTAAAAATTTGCATTATTTAAGAAATTTAAATTTATTACCTTAACATCTATAAGTTATATTCCTTAAATAGCAAATTTAAAATTTTAATATTATAGCTGTAACTTCTTATATTACAAAAATCTTTTAGAGCACCATTCCTAAAACTAATATTCCTTCATTATCTGCATATATTGTATCAAATTGAGAAATTGGAAGTGGGCTTACTCCTTCTCCTGCTTCAACAGTATATCCAGGTCTATTGAAATCTTGTATAAACCAATCTCTATACCCTGCAAAAGATGAACGATATGGAGTTTCTTCTAAAGCATATCCAGATACTCTAGAAAACTCTCTAGCTATTTCTAATGAATTTTCTGGCAAATAGTCCAAAAACCTCCAATATATTACTCTACCTTGTGTATGATAAGAAATTGTTAGTCTAAAATTATTAATGTTCGTAAAATTATATAAACCCAATGCCTCTGGTTGTGTCAATGGTGCTATTCCTACATAATCACGAGGTGCTGGAGTTCTGAATCCTTCAGAATACTTTATTTCTCTAGCCTGTTCCCATTCTGCAGGAAACTGTAAATTTAAATCCACACCTTTTATATTAGCTTTCCATCCACTAGGAAAAGGAATTTCTGGATACCTATCTGCAATTCTCTTAGCTACTTCATAAATTTCATTACCTGGTTCAACATATCCTGTTACAATATCAACCCCATCAGGATTCATCATTGGAACTATATATAGCGAACATTCTTCAAATAATTTTCTTGCTCTATAGCCAAAGATATATCTATCCATCACATAGGCTTTACAAAAATTTTCCACAAATTTCATTACTAATACCGAAGTTATCCACTCGTTAGCATGAATGGATGCATTATATAAAACCTGTTTTTGACCTCTTCCTATTCTTATATAAGGAATTGGCTTTCCTAGCACACTATTTCCAATATTTTCAAACTTTAAAAATGGGTATATTGTTCTTAAAGCTAATATATTTATATCTAACACTTTATATGTATAACTTATATCTGTTGGAACAACATTCCCAAAAGGTACTATTATTACTTCTCCTATTTGCAAATTGTTAACTTCAATTCTTGGATTTGCAACAAATAAAAAATTTATATTTGTATTGAACTTTTTAGCTATGCTATATAATGTATCTCCAGATTTTACAACATAATAAGTATATCCATTTATATATGGAAATAATGCATTCCATGTGTCTACACCAATTATCCCATTCTGTCTTAAATTATATTCTTTTTGAAATCTAATTACAGCATCCTTGGTTTGCGCTCCGAAAATACCATCCACTTTTCCATTGTAAAATCCTAACTTTTTTAGTGTACTTTGAATTAACTCAACATTTGGACCTATGTCCCCTTCTTTAAAAATACCCATATAATCACCTAATAGTATTATATGGGTATTTACTTATTTTGATACTTTATTTATTTACTAAATTATTAATTTCTTCTTTTAATTTTTGTAATTTTAATTCTGCATCCTTCATAGAAATTCCTTTAACTCCAACATAGAACTTTATTTTTGGTTCTGTTCCTGATGGTCTAACACAGCACCATGCTGAATCTTCTAAATCATAATAAATGACATTTGATATTGGTAAATTGGTATTATATTCTTTTCCATCTATGTAATTAAATATCTTTCCTGTGCTATAATCTCTCATAGATTCTACTTTATATCCTGATATTTCTTTTAAAGGATTATTTCTAAAATCTTCTAGCATCGCTTTGATCTTTTCTGCTCCTTCAATTCCCTTCATTGTAATTGATACTAATCCTTCTTTATAATATCCATATTTTTCATATATATTAATCATTTGATCCCACAAGGTAATTCCCTTTGATTTGTAATATGCTGCTGCTTCACAAAGAGCCATTACCGCAACTATAGCATCTTTATCCCTTGCATGTGTTCCAATTAAACATCCATAGCTTTCTTCAAAACCAAATAAATATTCATAATTATGATTTTGTTCAAATAATTTTATTTGCTCTCCAATATACTTAAATCCAGTTAATACTTCTATTAGTTTAATATTATATTCTCTCGCAATTGCATCTGCCATGTTAGAAGATACAATTGTTTTTATAAGTACACCATTATTTGGTAGTATTTCCTTTTCCCTTTTTTGAGATAATTCATATTCTGCTATTAGAAGTCCTGACATATTTCCAGTAAAGCTCTTATACTCTCCTGTTTTAGAGTCTTTCGCATAAACACCTAATCTATCTGCATCTGGGTCTGTAGCAAGAATAACATCTGCATCTATTTTTTTCCCTAAAGCTAATGCAAGTTCAAAAGCTTTTGCATCTTCTGGATTTGGATAACTTATTGTTGGAAAATCACCATCTGGTAACTCTTGTTCTGGAACTACATATACATTTTCAAATCCTAATTCTTTAAGTATTCTCCTAACTGGTAAATTTCCTGTTCCATGTAAAGGAGTATATACAATTTTCAAATCTTTCTGAACTTTTGTAATAATATCTTTATTTAATACTAACCTTTTCAATTCATTTATATATGCATCATCAATTTCTTTTCCTACAATATTGTATAAACCTTTTGTAATTGCTTCTTCTTTTGATATAGTTTTAATTTCCTTGTAATCATTAACATTATTAACTTCTGCTATAATCTCTTTATCTTTTGGACTAACTATTTGAGCTCCATCTTCCCAATAAACTTTATATCCATTATATTCTGGCGGATTATGACTTGCAGTAATTACTATTCCTGCAATACAACCTAGTTTTCTAACTGCAAATGATAATTCTGGAGTTGGTCTTAGAGTATCAAATCTATATGTTTTTATTCCATTAGCATTTAAACATAATGCTGCTTCTTCACTAAATTCTGGTGACATCCTTCTAGAGTCAAATGCTATAGCTACACCTTTATCTTTTCCTCCTTGTTTTAAAATATAATTTGCTAATCCTTGAGTTGCCCTTGTTACAGTATATTTGTTCATACGATTAGTTCCTGCTCCAATTATTCCTCTTAATCCTGCTGTCCCAAATTCTAAATCTTTATAAAATCTCTCTTTTATTTCATTTTCATCTTCCTTAATTTCTAATAGTTCTTTTTTTGTTTCATTATCGAAAATCTCTCCATTACACCATTGTTCATATTTTTTTAAATATTCCATTTCATCTCCTACCTTTCTTTTAAAAAAAAACAAAATGCTCCTCAAATATATTAAGAAGCATTTTAAATTTTCAATTATTTAATTCTATGAAAATTTTTATATAACTCTCTTGCTGTATCAGGACTATCTACACCTTCTGCATTTTTTACAGGTGCAAATTCTTCTTCTCTTTTTACTCTCATAATTGCCATATCACTTAGAGATTCAAAAGCGTCAAATAAAAATGCTTCAAATTTATATGCGTTTGGCTTTTCTGGAACTACTAATTCCCCTTTTTCATTAATATATTTAGCCTTTTTAAAAGCACTATGATAAGGTAACTTATTTTTACTAATTTCATCTATTGCTTTTACACTAAACAAATTACATAATATATGTGATTCTCCATATATTAATTCACCATTTTCATTTTTTGCCTCTGCCATTTCATCTGTTATCTCAGTATATTCAATTACACTTGGTTTTCCATTTCTTTTACAAAAAACCCCTACTCTTTCTTTTGGACCTGCTTTAACAACACTTTTACCTGCCGCTGGAACATTATTTGCAATCGCTAATCCTATTAGTACTGAATCTACCATTTTTACTAATACATTATCTACTCCTCCAATGAATGCCCATTCAATTCCTTTTTGTTTCATATCATCTATAACTGCATCTTTTCTCATAGATTCGAAAACTCCTCCATGACCATCTGCTGCTTCTTTAATAAGTCCTTTTTCATCAATAATTAATTTTCCTTGTGTATCACACATAGGTAATTGTCCTTGTTTAAAAAACATTACTTTATCTTTATCATATCCAAAGTAATTATTTTCTTCAAAAAATTCTACTGTTTGTTTATTATTTTCTTCACTTGTCATTATATACCATTGTACATACGTTCCATAATCCTCTTTAGCCTTTTTTAGAGTATCACATAAAATTTCGAATATAGATTTGTGTGAATCTAGACCTAAATCATATGTTCCTTTTGGACCTTTATGTCCAAGTCTTGTTCCTTGACCACCAGCCATAGTAACAACAGCAAGTTTTCCTTGCTTAATTACATCAGTTCCTATCTTATCAAATTTTTCAAAATCTTCCTTACTTATTTTATCTTTTTCTAAATAATTAATTGGTTCAATTTTTGCATTTCCAAATTCAATTTCGTGTTTAGTATTTTCATATAACTTACTTATTTGTTCAAAATCAATATTTAGAATTTGACTAATTAACTTATTTTGTCCTTCTTCTGATAACTTATCATAGAAATTTAAAATATGTTCTTGATTATATTTTTCTAAAATTTTTTTTGCTTTTAAAAAATCTTCATTCATATATATGCTCCTTTCACATTGCTATATTATAAAATAGGCTAATATGTTATTATATATTATAATAATATTGTTTATAAGTCAAATAATTTTTTATAATATCTATTGCAAGATACTATCTAATTGTTTTCTAAATAATTCTATTGAAAATGTAATATATTAGCTTTTTATTCTATTTTTAATGATAAGACCATTAAACGTTAACTTTTAAGAGTATTTTTTAAAATTTATATAGACCAGTAAATATCCATTTCATTATATTTACTGGTCTATATAAATATATTTTACTATATCAAAAATAAACTGTTCTATCTATAAATTATTATTTTAAACTATCTTTTCTATTTCATGTTCTCCTGATGTATTTAATATACTATCATGCATTTTTATAATATTATACATTTTTTCTTCATTTTTACTTACCTCATAACAGTCCACAATCTTAATAAAATTTCTTTGCAAACCCTTTTCTTTAATACAATTAAATAATTTCTCATTTGTATTTTCTATGTACTCTTTATTACCATTTATAATGAATAAATTTTGTCTTTTTTCATCTAAATTCTCTTGTATATAATTTTCAATATTTTTATTGTTTTCATTATTCCAATTTATTTGTAATATTCTATCTTCATTTTTTAAATTAAGTTTTCCTACTAATGTTTCTATATTATCCTTCATGTTTCTTTCAAAAATAGTGGTAATCTTAACTCCTTCATTAATTTCTTTGTTTATATACGGTAATAGCATTACTGCTAAATGCCAATCACTCACATAAAAATTACAAATTTTCTTAATGTTATCGTTTGTATACCCCATATTTTAAGCCTCCTAGCTTTTATTATATGGTAAATATTACCATTTTTACATTAATATGTCAATAATATTACAAATAAATCGTATGAGTTATTTCGACATCAATTATTTTTTCCTTTTATGTATATTTTTATTAATTTAGTAAATAATTCTATTAAAATAATATTTTTTGAATTGGAGGATTTAATATGAAAAAAGATATAAAAAATATAATAAAACATATTATCATTGTTATTTTTCTATTCTTTATATACACTTTAGTCTCTGCATTTTCATATGCAAATACAGTATCAAAAGATTTATCTCAAAGTGTATTTAGACTTCATGTTATAGCAAATAGCGATACTGTAAGTGACCAATCTTTAAAATATAAAGTTCGTGATAATGTATTATCTTATATGAATAATTTGTGCTCAAATATAGAAAACAAAGATGAAGCAATAGAAATAGCCAAAAATCATCAAGACGATTTTTATAAAATAGCTAAGCAAACCATACTAGATAACGGATATGATTATGACGTTAATATAAAAATTGGTATTTTTGATTTTCCTACTAAACAATATGGAGACATATCTTTCCCTGCTGGAAGTTATGACGCCTTAAGAATAGAAATTGGCGAAGCTAAAGGTCAAAATTGGTGGTGTGTAATGTTTCCTCCTTTATGTTTTGTTGATATGACTTCTGGTGTTGTACCAGAAGAATCTAAAAAAGCTCTGGAAGGTTCATTATCAACTGAAGAAGAATACATTCTTATAAATGATGATAGATCTAGTGATATACAATTTAAATTTAAATTAGTCGAATTATTTCAAAATGTAAAAATTAAAACCGCACAAAATTAGAAAAAAATAAAATCAAATGCATGATTTGATTTTATTTTTTCTTATATATTATTTTTTTGATAATGGTTTTCTTTTGTTAGTAGCCATATATTAAATAAATTGCAAAATTTATGTTGTAAAAATATCACATTTATGTTATAAATTAAAAGAATTAACATTATAAATTGGATTTTTGGGGGTTAAAACTTTGGAAAAGTTAGTAATAAAAGGAAATACTCATCTAAAAGGTGATGTAATAATAAGTGGAGCAAAAAATGCAGCATTAGCAATATTACCTGCTACTTTATTAATAAATGGAATATGTACAGTAGACAATTTACCTAATATTAGTGATGTGAAAATATTATGCGAAATATTAGAAAAACTTGGTGCTAAAATTGAATGGAAAACTCCAAATGAGATTACTATAGATACGAGAAATATTTGTTGCTCTAAAGCTCCTTTAGATATGACTAGTAAATTTAGAGCATCTTATTATCTAATAGGCTCTTTACTTGGGAGGTGTAAAGATGCAGAAGTTGGTCTTCCTGGAGGTTGCAATCTAGGACCAAGACCAATCGATCAACATATAAAAGGATTCGAAGCATTAGGAGCTGTAGTAGATGTTAATAAAGGAAAAATATCAGCTTCTGCTAAGAAATTAGTTGGAACATCCATATATATGGATATTGTTTCAGTTGGTGCAACCATTAATGTTATGCTTGCAAGTGTACTTGCAGAAGGAACTACTATAATAGATAATGCTGCTAAAGAACCTCATATTGTAGACGTTGCCAACTTTCTAAATACAATGGGAGCAGATATTAGAGGTGCAGGTACTGATGTTATTAAAGTTAATGGTGTAAAAGAATTAAAAGGTAATTCTAGTTATAGTATAGTACCTGATCAAATAGAAGCAGGTACATTTATGTTTGCAGCAGTTGCTTCTAAAGGTGATATAACAATAAGAAATTGTATTACCAAACATTTGGAATCTATTACTGCCAAGATTATAGAAATGGGTGCTAATGTTGATGCAAATCGGAGATAAACTAAGGGTATGGACAAATAAAAGACCCAATAAAGTAACAATAAAAACTTTACCTTATCCTGGTTTTCCTACAGACCTTCAACCACAAGTAGGAGTTTGTTTAGCTGTTGCAAATGGAACAAGCATCATAAATGAAAGCATTTGGGAATCTAGATTTCAATATACAGCTGAATTAAATAAAATGGGAGCTAAAATTACTCCTCAAGGTAAATCTGCCATTTTTGAAGGTGTAGAATCCATTTCTGGAGCACCAGTATATGCAACTGATTTAAGAGCAGGTGCAGCACTTATTATAGCAGGAATTATTGCAGATGGTGAAACTGAATTATATAATCTACATCATATTGATCGTGGATATGAAAATATAGAAGAAAAATTCAGAAAACTTGGTGCAGTTATAAAAAGAGTAACAGAATAATAGCAAAGGATGAAAAAAATGTTTAAATTTTGTAGCTTATATAGTGGTAGTACAGGTAATAGTTTATTTATAGAAACAAATGACACAAAGATTTTAGTAGATGCTGGTGAAAGTTGTAAAAAAATAACAGAATCTTTATCTAATATAGATATATCAATGGACTCTATTAATGCTATCATTGTAACTCATGAACATATTGACCATGTTAAAGGACTTGGTACAATTTCCAAAAAATTTAATATCCCTGTATATGCTAATAGTGAAACATGGGATGCCATGCCATTACAAAAAGATAAAATTGATGAAATAAATATTCGTACATTTAATCTAAAGGAATCTTTTGAAATAGGAGATTTAAAAATTAATCCTTTTAGTATTCCACATGATGCTGCAAACCCTTGTGGATTTAATATATATTATAATGATAATAAAATCAGTATTGCAACAGATCTTGGACACATAAATTCAGAAATATTGCATAATTTAGAAAATAGTTCTTTTATTCTTCTTGAGTCGAATTATGATCCAAACATTCTGAAATGTTCACCTTATCCTTATCATTTAAAACAAAGGATATCCGGACCCAATGGCCATTTATCTAATGATATTGCTGGAAAAACTATTACTCACCTTATTAATACAGGATTAAAACAAGTAATGCTTGGACATTTAAGTAAAGAGAATAATTTTCCAGAACTTGCATATAAAACCGTTGTTGAAACCTTATTAGAAAATAATTATGACGAATCTTCAATTAGATTAAGTGTCGCAAAACGTTTTACACAAACACCATTAATTGATTTAGTTTAGGAGATAATAAAATGCTACATATTAATATTATCTGTATTGGAAAAATAAAAGAGTCTTTTTCTAAAGATGCCCTTCAAGAGTATAGAAAAAGATTATCAAAATATTGTAACTTAAAAATATTAGAGCTACCTGATGAAAAAGTTCCTTTGAAAATAAATGATAAAATTATTTCATCAATAAAAGAAAAAGAGTCTAATAATATTATTTCTAATCTACCTAAAGATAGTTACATAATTGGTTTAGATTTAAATGGTAAACATTATTCTTCTGAAGAATTTGCAAGTCATATAAATGATATATGCATTAATATAAAAAGCAATATTACATTTATTATTGGTGGTACATTAGGAATTAGTTCAGAGCTATTAAATATTTGTGATGAAAAAATCTGTTTTTCTAAAATGACATTTCCACATCAATTAATTAGAATATTTTTATTAGAACAATTATTTAGATCTTTTAAAATATTAAATGGTGAAACATACCATAGATAATTTATATATATTATATTGTAGAGGAAAACTTTAAAAATATTTAAATTTCGGGGGCACGAAAGAGATATTATTTTTTCCTCTACAAAATTAATAACAATATTATATTATTTAATTTTTTTCTTTTTGAGAAATTTAGATATAATTTTTTGAATACTTTTTTTTATGATAAAATACATAGAAAAAAATAATATGAACTTAAAAAACATATTTGACTTCCTTAGAAAAAATTGTAAATACATATTACAATCTTTTTTTTAGAAAGTCAAGAAAAACTTCACGACAAAAAGCTCCAAATTATTACAGATGTAAGCATTCCTATTATATCAGCAGCCAATGCTGCCAAAAGTACAAATCTTATTTTTTTAATCTTTACGCAACTTGTGTATATTGCAATAGTATAAAATGTTGTTTCTGTTGATCCCATTATTGTAGAAGCTATTAATCCGAACCTTACTGTCAACCCCACAATTATTCATTATATCTGTTGCTATAGCAGTTGATGCACTACCTGAAATAGGTCTTAATAGTGCAAGTGGCATTATTTCGCTTGGTATTTTTAATAAACTTGTAACAGGTTCAATGAAATTTATAATTAATGATAATATACCAGAACTTCTAAGTGCACCTATCGCAACAAATAATCCAAGTAGTGTAGGAAAAATATTAAAAACTATTTGTATTCCTTCTTTTGATCCATCCACAAAAATATCATATACTTTCTTCTTTTCAGAAACACCTATTAATATAATTATTAATATTACAATTGGAATTGCTGCACTAGAAATATAATTAATTATATTCAAAATTACGCCCTCCCATCAAAATTTTTTCATTAGACTTTTTGTTATAAATATCGCTGTTATCGCAGCTGCCATTGTAGCTATCCATACAGGAACTATAATTGAACTTGGATTTTCTGAACCCAAAGATGTCCTTATTGCAATAACAGTTGTAGGAATTAACTGCAATGATGCTGTATTTAATACAATAAACATCACCATTGAATTAGATAATGTATCTTTTTTTGTATTCTCCTTTTGCAATTCGCTCATAGCTTTAATTCCAAGTGGCGTAGCTGCATTTCCAAGTCCTAATATGTTCGCAATAATATTCATAGATATTTTTTCTTTAGCTGAACTTTCTTTTTTTAACTCTGGAAACAAGAAATTCATAAGAGGTTTTAATAATGTAGTTAATTTATTCATAAGACTTGTCTCTTGCACTATTTTCATTATTCCATTCCAAAGACACATTGTGCCCAAAAATGTAATAGATAGTTCAACTGCACTACCTGCCGAATCAAATATAGACTTATTTACTTCCTGAACATTTCCCATTATTATTGCATATGCAAAAGATATAATAATAAAAACTGGCCATATAATGTTTAGCATATTACACCAATCCTCTCATTTTCTTAATAATATTCTATTACTTATTAAATTATTCTATATATTGATAATTCTATTTATAATAATATCTTGAAATATAGACGTCTATTCCAATAAATTCCAGAAAAAGTAAAAAATATTTGTTTTTTATTGCCTTTTTTTTAGGCTTATGATATAATGTGAGTATAAAAATTTGTCAAAAATTGTAGTTTTAAGGAGGGTTATGACATGAAGTCAACAGGAATAGTTAGAAGAGTAGATGAACTAGGTAGAGTTGTTATTCCTATCGAATTAAGAAATAAATTTAATATTTCAGAAAAAGATCCTATCGAAATATATGTAGATGGTTCTTCAATTATATTAAAAAAATATGAACAAAATTGTATATTTTGTGGAAACACTAAGAAATTAATCGATTATAAAGGTAAATTAATCTGTAGCAAATGTGCTAAAAACTTATCTGATTTAAATTCAAAAGAATAATATTGTGGATGATTTACATATTTTACAATTTTCTATTATAGTTTGATCCACACTTAATTGTTAGTATACTAATTTATAGAAAAAATTACGTTCAATAATTTTATATAATGGGAAATTTCATTAGTCAAATTTTACTCTATTCTAGAAATTTCTTATTAAAAAATAGAGTTTCCAATTATGGAAGCTCTATCTTTTTTATCATATAAATTGCTTATATATCTCATTTCTAGTAACACCTTTATCTTTTGCTATTCTTTTTATTATTTCTTTTTTTTCCAGACCTTGATTTTTATACTTTATATACAATTCATCTAAACTTAATTTTTCATCTGTTTCTTCATTTTCTATTTCTTTTGGTTCTATTACAATCATGAATTCACCTCTAACATCTTTTATATTATTAATTATATCTTGTACTTTTCCTCTCATAAAATCTTCGTGTATCTTAGTAATCTCCTTTGCCAAAACAATATTTATATTTCCTAGATACTTTAATATATCATTAAGTGTATTTAATAACTTATGAGGTGCCTCATATAAAATAATTGTACTCTTTTCTTTTTTTAATTCATCAAACTTCACTTTTCTATTCTTTTTGTTAACTGGTAAAAAACCATAAAAAGAGAATTGCTTTGTATCAAATCCAGAGACTATCAACGCATTTATTAGCGCACACGCACCTGGTATAGGTATTATTTTTATATTATTTTTTATTGCTTGTTTAACAACTTCTTCTCCTGGATCTGAAATAGCAGGGGTTCCCGCATCTGTAACTAATGCTATATTTTTCCCTTCTAATAATTTATCAATCAAAATAGTAGTCTTAATATCTTCATTATGTCTATGATAGCTAATTAAAGGCTTTTTTATTCCTAAATGATTTAATAATTTTAAAGTATGTCTTGTATCTTCTGCTGCTATAATATCTACATCTTTTAATACTTTTATTGCTCTTAAGGTAATGTCTTCTAAATTACCAATTGGTGTTGCAACTAAATATAAATCTCCACTCATTTTATCTCTCCTATTTTTTATTATATATTTTTAATATTTCATCTGTATATGAACCATCGACATTATAAACATATAAAGGTTCTAAAACCTTCAAAAAAGGTTTTGCATTTTTCACAGCTTTTATAAGAATCATATTTGGGCTCTTATTTCTATTTGGATAAACAAACTTCATTTCCTTAGGCTCTAATTTATATTTTCTCAGAATTTGAATTATATCAACTAATCTATCAGGTCTATGCACCATGTAAAATTCTCCTTTACTTTTCAGCATTTTATTACTAGCATTAATAAAATCCTCTAAATCTGCTTTAATCTCATGCCTTGAAATTAGTTTCTTTTCATTTTCATTTACTTTTCCTGTCTGCATTTTTTTATAAGGTGGATTAGTTACAACTACATCAAAATAATTACATTCTAATATTTGATCTATATCTTTTATATTACTATTTATTATTTTGAATTTATTTTCTAATTTATTTAAAATAATGCTTCTTTTTGCCATTTCAGCAACTTCCGTTTGTATCTCTATTCCAACTACCTCAAATAAACTTGTTTTGGCACATAATAAAATAGGAATTATTCCTGTTCCGCGTTCCTAGATCAATAACTTTACTTTCTTTTTTTATACCTTTAGCAAAATCCGATAATAAAACACTATCAATTCCAAAACAAAATCCATCTGTATTTTGTATTATTTTATAATTATTTATCTCTAAATCGTCAATTCTTTCATTTTCCAATAATTTCATATTTAACTTCCTTTAACATTTTTGCATATTATATCATATATTATACTAGTTAACAATAAAAGAAGGTGTAAATATATGGATATAAGAGAAGAAAAGTGTAAAAATAATAACACAAAAAAAATAAATTTTTCACAAAAAAAAGAGAATACTGTCAATTCTCTTTTCGAAGTAGAACATTTTTTATGTAATGTTAAGCATGCTTTAAAATGTATTAATTTATATAAATTTTTAAAATAATTACTCTTCTTTTGTAAATACTTTATCAAACTTTATCTGCTCATCCTTAAATGCTTTATTTTCTTGATTATCTATTAATATTTTTACTCCATTAACTTCAGTTAACTCAGTCAATGTATTTACAATAGAATATATAGTATTTTTCTCGTTTTCTAAACCACCCTCATGATTTTCTATAAATTCTTTTGAAAAATCTATATATAATATATCAGAATTTAATTCTATTTTATTTACAGTCACATTATTTGGAATTACTGATTTTAAACTACTATTTTTTGGCTCCTCCATTAATAAATCAACTAACACTTTATATGGTTCATTTATTAATAATTTTACATCCACCAGTCTTGCCTCTGGCATTAATTTTTTTGTTTCTTTATTTTCATAATATAATGAAACCATAGTCTGCCTTAATTGTTCATCAGATATTTCCTCTTCTGGTAAAACTTCAATTATTTCTTCTTTCTTATCTTTTACAAAGAACATGCATACTGATCCTAATGCTAATACACATAAAATAATTATAATAATTATCATTCTTTTTTTATTTTTCATACTATCTCCTCCAACTTTTTTATTTAATATTATTATAGACAAGTTTATTTTAGAACAAATATTTAAAAATCCACTTTTTTATCAAATCAAAAACTCAAGCTATTATAATATTTCAAACTTTTAAATTAATTTAAGTAGACCCATTAAATAGTAACTTTTCCATAATTTAAGCTATTTAAACGTTTGACAAAAACTGCATTTACATATAAAATTATAGCTAGATTTATAATTTTATATATAAAAGAGAACTTAGTTTGAAAGAATATAATTTTTCATAACTACGTGTACCTTGAGAGGGAAGCAAGAAAGGAATGAATTTTAATATGAATAAAATATTGCATGTAGGACTAGACGTTGGTTCTACGACCGTAAAAATAATCGTAATGGATGATGATTTAAACATTATATATAGAGATTATCAAAGACACTTTTCAGATACTAAAAATACAGTATGCAACGTCTTAGAAAATTTATTAGTTTCTTATCCTGATAATTTATTTACGATTGCATTAACAGGCTCTGGCGCAATGTCAGCTGCTAATTTCTTAAGTTTACCTTTTATACAAGAAGTTGTTTCTTGTAAACGAGCTGTAGAAAAGTATATACCACAAACAGATGTAGTTATAGAACTTGGTGGTGAAGATGCTAAAATTATATATTTTGATAATTCTATTGAACAACGTATGAACGGAACCTGTGCTGGTGGAACTGGTGCATTTATAGATCAAATGGCTTCATTATTACATACAGATGCATCTCGGACTAAACGAATTATCTAAAAATCATAATATGATTTATCCAATAGCATCACGTTGCCGGAGTATTTGCTAAAACAGATATACAGCCATTGTTAAATGAAGGAGCAGCCAAAGAAGATATTGCAGCTTCTATTTTCCAAGCTGTAGTTAATCAAACAATAAGTGGTCTTGCTTGTGGTAGACCTATTCGTGGAAATGTTGCTTTTTTAGGTGGTCCACTAAACTATTTATCAGAATTACGTAATAGATTTATAGAAACTTTAAATTTATCTAATGATGAAATAATTGTTCCAGAAGAAGCACATTTATTAGTTGCAAAAGGTGCCGCCCTTGATTCTTTAAATCAAACACCTATTTCTATAGAAAAATTAAAAAGTAAAATAGAAGTTTTACGTATTTCACATGATGACACAACTAGACCTTTAAAACCTTTATTCTCTATAGATGCTGACTACGAGAAATTTAAAGAAAGGCATAATAAACATACTGTACCCAAAAAGGATTTAAAAGATTTCAAAGGAGATTGTTTTATTGGCATTGATGCTGGTTCTACAACAACTAAATTAGTAGTAATTGATTCAAATCGGAACTTTATTATACTCCCTATATGGAAGTAATGAAGGAAGTCCTTTAAATAGTGTTATAAATATGTTAAAAAAATTATATTCATGTTTACCTAATACTGCTAAAATTCGTTATAGTGGTGTTACTGGATATGGTGAAAAATTAATACAAACAGCATTAAATGTAGATTTAAATGAAATAGAAACAATTGCTCATTATACAGCTGCTAAAAAATTCACTCCAAATGTTACTAGTATAGTAGATATTGGCGGTCAAGACATGAAATACATAAAAATGAAAAATGGAGCTATAGATAATATTTTATTAAATGAAGCTTGTTCTTCCGGTTGTGGGTCTTTCATAGAAACTTTTGCTAAAAGTCTAAATCTTTCTATAGAAGAATTTGTTAAATCTGCTATAGATTCTAGAAATCCTGTAGACTTAGGTTCTAGATGCACTGTATTTATGAATTCAAAAATAAAACAAGCACAAAAAGAAGGTTATTCAGTTGGAGATATATCTGCTGGTCTTTCATATTCTGTAATAAAAAATGCTATACAAAAAGTAATGAAGGTAAGAGATACAGAAACTCTAGGTGATCATATTGTTGTTCAAGGTGGTACTTTTTATAGTGATGCAGTACTTCGTGCATTTGAATTAATTGTAGGCAAAAATGTTATAAGACCTGATATCGCTGGTCTTATGGGAGCCTATGGTGTAGCTTTACTCGCTAAAGAACAATATGAGTCAAACCTTGACATGGAATATATGTCTACCATTTCTAAATTAGAAGATTTAGATAATTTAAAAATTACTACATCCCATGTACGTTGTAATGGCTGTGAAAATCACTGTTTACTAACAATAAATAAATTTAATAATGGAAGTAAATATATATCTGGAAATCGTTGTGAAAAAGGAGCAGGAAATGTCACATCAAATACAAACTTACTAAATCTAATGAAATATAAATATGACAGACTGTTTAATTATGAACCTTTATCTATAGATAAAGCCCCTCGTGGAACTATAGGTATACCAAGAGTTTTAAACATGTACGAAGATTATCCATTCTGGTTTACTTTCCTAACTAATCTAGGATTTAGAGTAATAATATCTGAAAATAGTAACAGAACTACATATGAAAAAGGTATAGAATCAATGCCATCTGAATCAGTTTGCTTCCCAGCCAAACTATCTCATGGTCATATTGTAAGCTTAATAAACTCTGGAATAAAAACCATATTCTATCCTTGTATACCATATTCTAGAAAAGAATACCAAAAAGCTGATAATCACTACAACTGCCCTATTGTTATTTCTTACTCAGAAGTACTAAAAAATAATGTAGAAGAATTGAAAGAAAAAGATATAAAATTTCTTAACCCATTTTTACCTTTTGATAGCAAAAAATTAACACAAACAATATTAGAATTACCAGAATTTAAAGAATATAATTTCACCAAAAAAGAATTGTTAATTGCTGCGAAAAAGGCAGAAGAGGAATACCAAAACTTTAAAAATGATATTAGAAAAAAAGGAGAAGAAACTTTAAAATATATCAATGAAAATAAATTACACGGTATAGTTCTAGCAGGTCGTCCTTATCATACAGACCCAGAGGTAAACCATGGAATAGACACATTAATCACTTCTCTAGGTATATGTGTATTAACAGAAGATAGTATTTCTCATTTAGCAGAAGCTAAACGTCCATTAAGAGTTGTGGATCAATGGGTTTTCCATGCAAGATTATATGCAGCAGCAGATTTCGTTGGAAAACATGATAATCTAGAATTAGTTCAACTTAATTCTTTTGGTTGTGGCGTCGATGCAGTAACTACAGACCAAGTTGAAGAAATATTATCTAGCTTTGGTAAAATGTATACACTAATAAAAATAGATGAAATAAACAATTTAGGAGCCGTAAGAATTCGTATTCGTTCATTACTCGCTAGTATGAAAAAAAGAGAATCTCTAAAATTATTAGAAAAATCTTCTGGAGAATATGAATGTAATAAAGCTATATTTACTAAAGACATGAAGAAAGAATATACTATTTTAATACCACAAATGGCACCTATACATTTTGAATTATTAGAATCAGCTGTAAAATCATCAGGTTATAATGTGGAACTTCTTAGCGAATGTACAGATCACACAGTAGAAACTGGTCTAAAATATGTAAATAATGACGCATGTTATCCATCTATATTGACTACAGGTCAATTTATTGAAGCCCTTCAATCTGGAAAATATGATATTAACAAAACAGCTTTAATAATGTCACAAACTGGTGGTGGATGTAGAGCAACAAATTATATCGGATTTATAAGAAAAGCATTAAAAGATGCTGGTTTCGAAAATGTACCAGTTATATCCTTCAATGTTGTAGGAATGGAAAAAATGCCTGGATTTAAAATAACTATACCTTTAATAGAAAGACTTTTAAAAATGGTTGTTTATGCAGATTTACTGCAAAAATTACTAACCAAAAATAGAGCTTACGAAATAAATAAAGGTGAAACAGAAAAATTATATAATGAATGGATGAGTAAATGCAAACAATTATTAGAAAAATCTTCTTTAAAACAATTTAAACAAAGTATATATGATATGGTAAATGATTTTGAAAAAATTGAATTAGATACTTCTGTTAAAAAACCTAAAGTAGGAATTGTTGGTGAAGTATTAATAAAATACCATCCTTTTGGTAATAATTTTGTCGTTAATAAATTAGAAGAAGAAGGTGCAGAAGTAATATTACCCGACTTTATGGGATTCGTTAAATTTATTGCTACTCATAAAATTACATTTAACAAGTTAATAAAAACTGATAAAGTAAAAGCGAAACTCTTTAAAACTGCAATAAAATTAATTGATATTTTAGAAAAAGATTCTACAATAGCTTTATCTAATTCAAAAAAAGGTTATTTATTGCCTTGTGATATATGGGAACTAGAAGATAAAGTAAAAGATATCTTATCTATTGGTAATCAAACAGGTGAAGGATGGTTCCTTACAGCAGAAATGATTGAATATATAGAGAACGATATTCCAAACATTGTATGCGTTCAACCATTTGCTTGCTTACCAAATCATGTAGTTGGAAAAGGAGTTATAAAAACAATCAGAAATAAATATCCAGATGCAAATATATCTCCTATAGACTATGACCCTGGTGCTAGTGAGGCAAACCAAACTAATAGATTAAAATTGTTAATAACTGTCGCAAAAGATAATTTAGAGCGTCAAGAAAAAGAGAAAAAAGTATTATTAAAAGAAAATGAAACAGATGATATATTAGACGACCAAACTATAAAAAATAATTAGACTAATATATTTTAACAAAATAGCAGAGATTTTGAATACTCTGCTATTTTACTATTTCATTAGACTTATTATAGGATATTAAATTTTAATTAATTTACTATTATGTTTAAAATTATTTTGTATATATTTTTTACCATACTTATATCCTAATTCATATAAATAATCTATCTTTTTAAAATCCAACAGTGAGACATCTATAGTATTAATATCAATTAAATAATCTGCACCTTCTAGCTCATATACTGATAATTCATGACATAATATATCTAACGAACTATCTATAACATCAATAATATTTTTTTCATTTTTATTTTTTATTTTTTTAGAAAAAACTACACTAATAACCTTATCTGCACCAATTTGCTTTAACTCCTTCCAAGGAACATTCTCTCTTATTCCTCCATCTATTAATTGCGTGGATTTATATTTATATGGTGAAAAAACTCCTGGATAACTACAACTTGCTCTAACTGCTTTCCATATCTCTATATCATTAATATAAATTATTTTATCAGAATAATTTCTTTTATTATTAAAAGAAGAAAAAATATATATTTCTCCATTATTTAAATCTACACTTGGTATTAATAGACATTTTTTTATTTCTGAGATATTTTTTATATTTTTTTCCTTACATGTTTTCTCCATTATTTTTTCTAACTTTTTTCCACTATTTAGTCCATCCATCGTAAATTTATTTTTTATGAAAATATCGAGAATACTTTTTAATATATTTCCTAAATCAAACAATTTAATTTGTTTACAATATTTTTTAAATATATTATAAATTTCGTCAGCAGAATATCCCATAGAATATAGTGATGCAACTATACTTCCTGAAGAAGTTCCAGATATATAATCAAACTCTAACTTCTCTTCTTCAAAAGCTTTTAATACTCCAATATGTGCTGCTCCTTTTACTCCTCCTCCGTGATAAACATAATCCTAATTTCATAAATCCCCCCTATTTTATTAATATTTATTATTAATAAAATTTATTACTAATAAATATCTAAATGCTTATATCCCTAATAAAAATATTATTTTATTAATTTTTCCATATATTACATTGAATTATATTAATAATTATTTATATTTGTTTTATTAAAATAGATATTTATAATAAAAATATATTGCTTGATTTCTATTGTATTCGTAAAACAATGTTTTCCTCTTAACCAAGTGTCGACAGTTACACTAGATGAATCAATAATATCTAATTCAATTTCTCTTATTTGTTTATCTATATCATTGTATATATATAAATAATATTTTATTTTTTTACTAGCATTAATATCTATATCAATCAATTTTCTCTCCTTTCCAAAGCATAAAAAAAGACAATAGACTAAAAATCTACTGTCCGTAAGGTCCTTATATATTTTATCTATAAAAAATTTCCAACTATTTTCCATCTATTAATTGTTTTTTAATGATTTTTAATGCTCTTAAATGTCTTTTTTACTTTTTTAAAAAATGTTTATAAATATTTTTCTATAAATTTTCTATAAAAAATAAATCATCTGTTAAAATTTTTCTTGGCGGAGAATGAGGGATTTGAACCCTCGCGGCCCTAAACGAACCCTAACAGTTTAGCAAACTGTCCCCTTCAACCACTTGGGTAATTCTCCTTATATTTTAATACGGAAGTTAGAATTCGTTAAACCAACTTCCGTATATTCTTTGGCGGAGAGGGTGGGATTCGAACCCACGGTAGGCTACAAACCTACGCCAATTTTCAAGACTGGTGCCATAAACCAACTCGACCACCTCTCCGAATATACAACACATATATATTAGCATATTATCAACCTAATTGTCAATAGTAATTTTTAATAAATTATATATTTTTTTTATACAATATATTTTTTCATTTTTCAATTATTTTAATCTATTAATTCTATAAATTTTATATAATATCTTTATAATTAATGTTTCTTTTCTAATTATATTCTACCCCTTTATTTTATATATTATTCTTTACATATATTCGTATTTTATAAAATATATTATAAAAGTATATTAAACTCTCATTAATATACTTTATCTATTTATTATTTGTGCAAAGCTTCATTCAAAGCTATATTTTCCTCTTCAGATAGCCTATATTCACATTTTCCATTCTCAATTGACTTAGCATATATATTAGATGTTTCTCTTGAATATATTCCATTTAAAATAATTCCTGTATTATTTCTATTCAATATAGCTAATGCGAAACTAAGATCACTTCCTGTATCTTTAAAGGCATTATATCTAACAAAACCAACTTTTTGCATACAAGTATCTGTTTTATTGTCTACTTTTTCTATATAATTTTTTATTTCTTTATAAGATAATTCTACATCTTCTATCTTTTTATTATTCTCTCTTAATAGTTCTAAAACATCTCTTCCATTACCTATCTTTTTCATTATTAATTCATTATTCTTTTTATATTTATTTAACTTTATATAACTGATCAAATATAATATAAAAATTATTATATTTATAGACAATAAAATAATTGTAACATAATTATTATTTAAAAAATTATTAATAATATCCATAAAGGTCCTTTCTTATATATGAACTAGATTTATTTAATTAAATCTAATATTCTTTCTAAATCTTCATTTGAAGCATATTCAATTATAATTTTTCCTTTTCTTTTCCCAGCATTTAATTTTACTGGTGAACCGAAAAATCCACTAAATGATTCCTCTATATCTTTAAAAATTGCCTCATATTTTTGGTCCTTTTTCTTTAATTGTTTTGTATTTTTTACTTTTCTCTCTATATCTCTTACACTATCACCTGTTTTTATAATCTGCAATGCCATCTCATATTGTTTTTCACCATCTACTATAGACATTAAAGATCTACAATGTCCCTCTGTTAGTTTACCCTCTAATGCTAAATTTATAACTCTTTCATCTAAATTTAAAATTCTGACAGTGTTTGCAACAGCACTTCTACTAATGCCTATAGCCTCAGATAATTGCATCTGTGTCATACCATATTCATCCATTAATTGTTTAAATCCTTTAGCTTTTTCTATAGGATTTAAATCTTGTCTTTGAATATTTTCTATTAGAGCAATTTCTTTATTTTTTCTTTCATCTTCTTCTCTAACAATACATGGAACTTCAACTAGCCCGAGCTTTTTTTGATGCTCTCCATCTTCTTTCTCCTGCAATTATTTGATAATAATCATCTTTTTTACTAACAACAATAGGTTGAATTAAACCATATCTCTTAATAGACTCTGCCAATTCACCAATACTTTCCTCATCAAAAGTTCTCCTTGGTTGATCTCTATTAGGTTCTATATTTATTAATTTTATTTTTTGTATTGATTCATTATCACTTTTTAGTATCTCTTCTTCTTCCTTTTCAATTATAGGGGCATCTGCAAATAATGCATTTAAACCTTTTCCAAGACCTGTTTTTTTATTCATTATAATCCTCCTTGCTATTTATATTATCTATGCTATTCTTTCATGTGTTTAGCCTTTTGTTCAGTATCATTAATCTTCAAAAATTCCTTTGCTAATTTTTCATAACATTTAGCACCTTTAGAGCGTTTATCGTATAATGTAATTGGCATACCATAACTTGGTGCCTCACTTAATTTGATATTTCTTGGTATTACTACCTTATAAACTTTATCTTCAAAATATCTTTTTACTTCTTTAACAACTTGATTTGATAAATTAGTTCTAGCATCATACATTGTTAAAAGTGCTCCTTCTATGTACAAACTTTTGTTCAAGTGCTTCTTTACTAAATTAATTGTATTAATTAATTGACCTAAACCTTCAAGTGCATAGTATTCACATTGCACAGGAATAAGTACACTATCAGAAGCTGTAAATGCATTTAATGTTACTAATCCTAATGATGGAGGACAATCTATAATTATATAATCATATTTATCTTTAATTTTATCTAATTTAACTTTTAACCTTTTTTCTCTTTCTTCCATATCTACCAATTCAACTTCTGCACCTGCTAAATTTATATTAGATGGACAAATATCTAAATTATCTATTTCTGCTTTTTGAATTGTATTTTCAATTTCAACTTCATCTATTATAACATCATATACTGAAAATTTTACATTTTTATTTATTCCTAGACCACTTGTCCCATTTCCTTGTGGATCCATATCAATCATTAAAACTTTCTTTCCTTTTTTGGCTAGAATAGCACTTAAACTCACTGAAGTAGTAGTCTTTCCTACTCCACCCTTTTGATTTGCTACAGATATAACTTTTCCCAATTTAATTTCCTCCATTATAAAATTTGATATAATAATGATATAAAAATATATTAAATATGTCAATGAGTTTTTATAACATTTTATTAATAATTTTATTATAATTTTTTATAATGGCTCTTTTTTTGGAACCCCTGCCTTTCTTGGATATTTATTTGGAGTTTCTTTTATTTTATTAACAATGATTATATTTCTTTGTATATCTGTATTTGGTAAAAATATTTTTTCTATTCTATCAATTTCACCGCCTAATTCATTTAATGCTCTACCTGAATCTGCTATTTCTTC
Organism: Clostridiales bacterium; assembly: GCA_019417465.1. Classification (GTDB taxonomy): domain Bacteria; phylum Bacillota; class Clostridia; order TANB77; family CAG-508; genus CAG-492. The sequence continues at coordinate 2,693 of DXVF01000009.1, read as the reverse complement.
AATATTTGAACCTTTCATTGATATCGTCTTACCATTTAATTTATTAAATGGTAACATATATTCTAATAAAATATTAAATGGAGCAACTGCTCTTGAAGTAACAATATCATACTTTCCTCTATATATTTTTAATTTTGCAATGTCCTCTGCTCTTCCATGTATTGCTATAACATTAGTTAATTTTAATTTCTGAATAATGATATTTAAAAAATTGATTCTCTTATTTAATGAATCTAATAAAGTAATATTAATATTATTATTTAATATCGCAATAGGAATCCCTGGAAAACCTGCCCCAGTACCAATATCTATTAAATTTTTAGAATCCTTTATATATTCTTGTATAGTTAAAGAATCAATGAAATGTTTTAAAATTATTTCGTCTTCATCTTCAATTGCTGTTAAATTTATTTTTTTATTCCATTCTAATAATGTGTTCATGTATATATAAAACTTCTCTATCTGATCTTCTGTTATTTTAATATTAATATTATTACTTAAGTTTTTCATTTTTATATAAAACTCTTCTTTTATCATATTCCCTCCTATTTATTTTGCTCAAGATATATTAGTAAAACTGATATATCAGCTGGTGAAACTCCGGATATTCTAGAAGCTTGTCCAACTGAACTTGGCTTTATTTTATCTAATTTTTGTCTTGCTTCTATTCTTAAACCTTTAATGTTATTGTAATTAATATCTTCTTTAAGTAACTTTTTCTCAAGTTTCTTAAATTTCTCTACTTGAGCTTCTTGTAATTTTATATATCCTTCATATTTTATTTGTATCTCTACCTGTTTTTTCTCAACTTCTGACAGTTCTGGTCTATCTTCATCAATTTCACTTAAATTTTGATATGTTAATTCTGTTCTTTTTAGTAAATCCGACATCTTAACACCCGTTGTTATTTCAGACGAATTATATTTCTTTAATAATCTATTAACATCCTCTGTTGGTTTAACTGTTAAAGATTTTATTCTATTTATCTCATTATATATATTTTTTTTCTTATCTAAAAAACATTTGTATCTTTTATCTGATATTAATCCTATTTCGTGTCCAATTTCTGTAAGTCTTAAATCTGCATTATCCTGTCTTAATAATAATCTATATTCTGCTCTAGAAGTCATCATTCTATATGGTTCATTAGTTCCTTTTGTTACAATATCGTCAATTAGAACCCCTATATATGCTTGTGATCTATCTAAAATAATAGGCTGTTTATTCTTTAACTTCATAACTGCATTAATACCTGCAATAATCCCCTGTGATGCTGCTTCTTCATATCCTGATGTACCATTTATCTGTCCTGCAAAAAACATCCCTTCTATATTTTTATGTTCCAATGATAATTTTAATTCTGATGGTTCAATACAATCATATTCAATTGCATATGCAGGTCTAGTAAATTCTGCATTTTCCAAACCAGGTAATGTCCTATACATTGCAATCTGTACATCTTCTGGTAAAGAGGAACTCATTCCCTGCACATACATTTCATCAGTATCTACTCCCATTGGTTCAATAAAAACCTGATGTCTTTCTTTATCACTAAATCTTACAACTTTATCCTCTATAGAAGGACAATATCTTGGACCAGTTCCCTCTATTTTACCTGCATATAGAGGTGATCTATGTAAATTTTCTCTAATAATTTCATGTGTTTTTGAATTTGTGTATGTTAAATAGCATGGCAACTGTTTAATATCTTTATCAATTGAATCCTCAAATGAAAAAGCTTCTATTTCTTCATCTCCATTTTGTATTTCCATTTTCGAAAAATCGATACTATTTTTATCTATTCTGGCAGGTGTCCCTGTTTTAAATCTTATTAAATTTATCCCTAAACTTTTTAGTTTATCAGATAGTCTTACAGAAGGAAATACTCCGTCTGGTCCACTATCGAAAGAACTATCACCTATAAATATTTTTCCTTTTAAATATGTACCTGTTGCTAATATTATAGCATCGACTTCATAGACTGCACCTATATTGGTTGTTACCGACTTTACTTTACCATTTCTGACTTCAATATCAACAATTTCTGCTTGCTTTAGATATAGATTTTCTTGTTTTTCAAGAGTATGCTTCATCTCCATTTGATATCTTTTTCTATCAGCTTGTGCCCTTAAAGAATATACTGCTGGTCCCTTTGATTTATTAAGCATTTTTAATTGTGTAAACGTTTTATCAATATTCTTCCCCATTTCTCCTCCAAGAGCATCTATTTCTCTTACCAGATGTCCTTTGCTACTTCCTCCTATATGTGGATTACATGGCATATTAGCAACAGCCTCCAAACTTATAGAAAATAGCAAAGTTTTCATTCCCATTCTTGAAGTAGCTAAAGCTGCTTCACAACCAGCATGTCCTGCACCTATCACCGCAATATCAAATTTTCCTGCGTTATATTTCATTTTTATTCCCCCTTATTCTTGTTTTTTGTGAAACAGAAATTTTTGTTTTATATATCTTTTTGACAACTTTTTATCTGTAATACTTATACTAGTAGTATTTATTTTCACATTTTTTTGTAAATTTATTTCTTAATCATTTTTCTTTTTTATTTTTAACTTCCATATTTAAATTTATTCTAATATTTTTCTATTAATTTTTCTGGATTTTTTTAATAAATTCATTTATGATTAAAATAAATTCACTTTATTTTTTATTTATCATATAATAATTTTATG
>DXVF01000008.1 GCA_019417465.1 Clostridiales bacterium | reverse complement strand
GATATTTTATATAAATTAGTATTAGTTTTTAAAAATTAACCAATAAATTAATATTAATTTTGAAATTAATATTGTAATTTTACAAAATTTGTGATAATATACTAAAAATTTACAGGAAAAAATTGTATTATTTTACTTTTTTTGTAAAAAATGGTTGAAATTTACAATTTAGTGTATTAAAATTATATAAACAAATTAATAGGAGGCTTGAAATGGGAATATTTACAATACAAAAGAAATTTTTTATAAATAATATAGTTGGAGAAAATTGGAAAGAAAGTGATGAAAAATACATAAGGGCATTAGAAAAATTTTTAGACAGAGCAAGTAATATAAAAGATGAAGGGTTAAGAGAAAGTATAATTAATAATATGTTAGTTTGTGATCAAATATTAACAGAAAATTGTGAGGCACAATTTGTAAAATTATATAAAAGAGCTTATAGAGAAGGAAAAAAGAATAAATTATTTAAAAAAGAACATAATAATAGAAAAAGATAAGAATAAAAAAGTGGTATAAGATGATAAAAAAAATAATAATAGGAATTATAGCTGGTTTCTTTAGTGGTCTATTCGCTTCTGGTGGAGGGTTAATATTGCTTCCAGCTTGTATTTATTTTTTAGGACTAGATGAAAAAGAAGCTAGAGTAACAACTATTTTTGCAATATTACCAATGGTATTAACAAGTACTATATTTTATTATAAAAATAATTATATAAACTGGGATATAGGAATAAAAACAGCAATAGGTGGAATAATTGGAGGATTTATAGGTTCTAAGCTTTTAAATAAAATTAATAATAAATACTTAAAAGTTATTTTTATTGTATTTTTGTTTTATGCAGCATTTAACTTATTAAAATGAAATGACATAGGTATAGAAGAATAGTTTGGGCTGCACTTTTAAAAATGATAAAAATTCTCAGTCAACGAATAGATCAGAAGGAGAGTCTGTTAGTAACTATGGTAGAGATATTAATAGGGATTGTTTCAGGTATTGTTACTGGTATCGGAATGGGTGGTGGAACAATACTAATACTTTTATTATCTATAATTTGGAAATATGATCAACATATAGCACAAGCAACTAATTTAATATTCTTTATTCCTACTTCTATTATATCTATAATTGTAAATTTAAAAGAAAAAAATATAAATATAAAATTGGCTGTTTTCTTATCAGTTTCAGGAATTATAGGAGCTGTTATAGGAGCATATATAGGAAGCAATATAAATGTAAACAAATTAAAAAAATGTTTTGCAATATTTTTGATAATTATTGCTATTCATGAAGTATATTCTTTATATAACGAGTATATAAAGTCAAAGAATAAGGCATAATATATTTAAAAATATGTAGAAGGAGGAAAAAATAATGAAATTTGTTAAAGGTATGTTAATAGGAAGTATTGTTTCTGCGAGTTTAGTACTTGCTTATACTGAAACAATGGGACAAGATAAAAAGAAACTAATGAAAAAGGGAAAACAAATGATGAAAAAAATAGGAATTATATAAAGACTATCGTAAAAGTTTTAGGCTTTTTCTATACTATCAAATCAAATGGATAAACCTTTCTTCAAAGTTTATCCATCTGATAATTACATATATTAGCTAAGATTTATCTATAATAAAAAGGTCTTGGATCGTAATTTCCTTTAAAATCACATTTATCTTTGCAATCTTTTTCTTTGTGTTCACATTCATCTTTGCATTCACATTTTTCTTTGTGTTCGCATTCATTTTTGCATTCACATTTTTCTTTGTGTTCGCATTCATTTTTGCATTCACATTTTTCCTTGTGCTCACATTTATTTTTGCATTCACATTTTTCCTTGTGCTCGCATTTATCTTTGCATTCACATTTTTCCTTGTGCTCGCATTTATCTTTGCATTCACATTTTTCCTTGTGCTCACATTTGTCTTTGCATTCACATTTTTCCTTGTGTTCACATTTGTCTTTGCATTCACATTTTTCCTTGTGTTCACATTCATCTTTAAAATCGTATTTTTCTTTGTGACAACATTTATCTTTTTTATCACAGTCTATATCTACACCTTTTAGGCAAGAACCTTCATGTTCGCAAGTAGCACATATTTTAGCATGTTTTACTTGGTCTACCCAAATTTGTATTTCATAAAATTTATCTGGACATAAAGGCCCAAATACAAATTCACCATTTTTATCAGTAAAAGTATGAGACACTGGTCTTCTTTCCTCTTTACCGCATTCACAAACTACTTCAATTAATTTTACAACAGCATCGCGAACAGGCTCTTTATAACAATCTTTTATTATTCCATAGATTACATTTCTATTATCCTTTGGTAAAGTAATATCTAAATCGAATTGTTTACCAGTTGCAATCACACCATCAACATCTACTACTGGACATATATTTTTATCATATTCCATTATTTTTCATCATCCTTTCATAATATTACAGCTCTTTGGCTTAATATATATTATGATATGTATCAAATAGATGTGATAAAATGAAAAAAATAAGAAAAAAAGTTTATTATATGTAAATTTATGGTATAATACTATATAAAATATAATGAAGAAGGAGGGAGTATGTAGTTTTTTTAAAAACTACATATGTTAGAAAAAATGGATACAAGACCAATTGGAATGTTTGATTCTGGAGTAGGTGGAATGACTGTACTTAAAGAAATAAAGAAAAAATTACCAAATGAAAAAATTATATATTTAGGCGATACTAAAAGATTTCCATATGGAAGTAAATCTAAAGAAACAATAATAGAACTTACTAAAAAAGGCATAGAGTTTCTTTTAGGAAAAGATGTAAAAGCAATTATAATTGCTTGTGGAACAGCGACTAGTCAGGCTTTGAATATTGTTCGCAAAACATATAACATACCAATTGTTGGAATAATAGAACCTACAGTAGAATATATACAGGATAGGCAAAATATAAAAGTAGTTGGTGTAATCGCTACATCAGGAACTATAAGGAGTAATGGTTGGGAAAAATCCATAAAAGAAAAAAAAGAAGATATTTGTGTAATAAATAAAGCATGTCCACTACTTGCACCAATGGCAGAAGAGGGGTGGACCAATAATGAAATAGCAAAATTAGCAGTAAGAGAATATTTAAAAGATATGAGAAATATAGATGCTTTAGTATTAGGATGTACACATTATCCACTATTTGAAGATGTGATAAAAGAAGAACTAGGTGATAAAACGGAAATTATAAATACTGGAAAGATGATTGCTGATTTCATGAAAAGATTGTTAAAAGATAGAAATATTGAAAATAAAAGTTTGAATAAGGATTGTAAAATATACTTAACAGATATAGAATGTAATTTTATAAATGTTGCGAAAAAATTAATAAATGAAGAATTAATAATAAACAAAGCTAATATTTAAAAATAAAAAAGTTTATGATTTGTAAAGATTTATTAATACATTCATATAATAAAAGGCACGATTGTGTCTTTTTATTAAATTTATATTGATGTGTGACGTATTATATGTTATAATAGTTAACATAAATTCTTTTAAAAGGAGAGAATAAAATGGAATTATATAACAGGTTTTATTTAGATAAAGAGAAAGATATTATAATAAATTTATATAGAAGAAATGAAGATGAAATAGAATATATATTAGAAACTCCAAATCATAAAACAGGCAATTTAATTACAAATCTAGCGAAAATATGTAATGTTCAAACAACAAAAAATGAGAAAGATATGAAAGTAATTAAAGGTATAATTCCGGCAAGTATAAATGCAGATAATGAAGAAGTATATATTTTTAGACTTGGAGGTATTAAAATTGCCAATATATATAATGATGGAAGAATAGAAATGAAAGCACAAATACCTGCTATTAATAAAACATTAATGTCACAAACAAAAGATTATAAAATTGATGTTAAAAAGACAATAATAAAAACATATATTTTAAAGAAAAGTAAATTTAGAACAGATTTACATACACATATTCATGCAAACTTAAATTCAGATATTTTAATAGCATTAGGCATTAAGCATCAAATAAAATATTCACTTTATTATATAAAAAAGTTAGGACTAAAGCTTTCAGACAAACAAGCAAAAGAAATATTTGAAAAAAGATGTGAAATAGAGAAGAAATATGCTTATTGTGATTTGCCAGGAAAAAGATTAACTCGTAAGATAGATGATGAAACATTTATTAATTTTGCAGATTTAATATTAAACAATAAAAAGAATATGGAAGAAAATATTGCTAAAATAAGAAATAGTTTAGTATTAATGAAAGATGGGCAAGCGGTTTTTACAAATTTAGAAAAACTTTATATTTATCGTTATGCTTTTTCTAAAGGCCAAATAAGTGAAAATAAAATAGATATAGAAGAAAGCAAAGTAGATTCTATTACAGAAAAAGATATAAGAAGAATTCTAAAAACAATGCTAGAAGATAGTAAGAAAGAAGAATATAAAACAAATAGTCTTCTTCAAGATAAACTCCTTTGGGTAGCAAGACAATATCAAAAACAAGGCATATATTATGCAGAAATATCTGTGACATGGATTGTAAGAAAAGGAGAAGAAGGTGCAAAAATCTTAAAAGAATTACATGAAATAATACCAAAAATTGAAATTGAAACTAATGTTAAATTAAGATTTTTAGGGTCACTTAGTAGAACTTTAATGTCTGAACAACAATTAAAAGAAGGAGTAGATGTTTTAAAAGTAGCAGCTAAAAGTCCATATATTGTTGGAAGTGATATTATAGGTGAAGAAATTAACGATATTCGTAATTTTAAACAAGTTATTAAAGAATTAGTAGAATTTGCTATTAAAGAAGATAATGGATTTACAATTAGAATACATGCAGGTGAGAATGATAGTTTTAAAGAAAATGTGCAAAGAGCTGTAGATTGTATAAAAGAGGCGGTACCAAATGGAACAAAAGTGCCAAAATGCAGAATTGGTCATGGTTTATATGGAATCGACCTAGACACACATGAAGGAATAGCATTAATGAATGAAATGAAAAAAGATGGGATTATATTAGAATTCCAATTAACTTCTAATGTTAGATTAAATAACTTAACAAAAGTAGAAGAACATCCAATAAAAAAATATTTAAGTAATGGAGTATCTTGTGTACAAGGGTCAGATGGATGTGGATTTTATGGTACAGATTGTATGGAAGAGCAAATGGCTCTTACTAACTTATTAAATTTAACTGAAGATGATTTATTAAAGATGAGAAAAGTCGAAGACAAAATAATAAATGATAGTGATAAGTATTTTAAAATAAAAAGTGAAAAATTTGAAAAATGGCTAAATGGAAGAAATATTAAAGATGCTATTTTAGAAGAAGAATTAAAAGAAATAAAATTAAATGAAAATAGAGAATTTAAAATATTAGGTAGTACAGACATTGATTCAGAAGAGTTATTAAAGGAGAAAATAGTAAAACTACCAGAAAATAAAGTACCAATTATAATAGTAGGAGGTAGCTTTAATTCAAAGGGAAGAGAAACTATTCTAGATGAAAAAGGCAAAGAAATTTTAAAAAAATTAATTCAAAAATTAAATAATGAAAAAGTATATTTTGTAATTGGACATAAAATGCAAGGATATGAGAAAGAGATTATAGATATTAGTAAAGAATCAGGGAAAAAATTTGAAATAGATGCTATTATTCCAAAAAAAGTTTCAAAAGAAATAGGCGAAACACTTCTTATTGATGAATTAGATGGTGTTTGTATTTCTACTGAACAAGAAGAACTTGGAATATATAAAAGTTTCAATTATGAAATTTTCGAAAGAAGAGAGTCGATAGTTTTAGCATTTGATGGAAATTCTCCGGTTTCGAATTTAATTCAAGAAGCAAAAAATGGAAAAGGAAAAGCTAAAATATATGTGAATGATAATGTAAAAGCATTGCAAGAAAAAGCGAAATCTTTGGAAGGATATGTAACAACATTTAGTCAAAATAAGGATATTATTCAGAAAATTGCTTTAGATAATCCAGAAATAATGGATAGTTATGAAGATGAATCTATATATAAAGTGATAAAATAAAAACAAAAGATCGCCTATAACAAGGCGATTCTTTTGCTTTTAGGGTGCTATCAGAGCACCTAATCTTACTCGTCAAGATGTTTCTTGACAAGAGGGCACACATCTGGGCAGATGTGTTTTTTTGCACATTCCCTACAGGAAGACGTGCATTTTGCATCCTTATTTTTATGATGCTTGTTTCCTTTAGGGTTGCATTTTTCGTTGTGCATAATATCACTCCTAAAATTATAATACTAAAACAAGCTGATTGGCTTATCAAAGTATATCAAGTATATCATAAATATGTTAAAATGTACAGATAAATGTCGAATATTACAGAAATTTGATTATGTGAATTATACATATATAAAATAGATAAATTTGATAAATAAAAGCATTAGTGGTAAAATATGAATCATACACATCTTTTACATCCGAAAAGTGCATAAGATGTGCATTAGCTATAAAGACTATGTTATAAAAAAGAGGAAAAATATAAATGGAAGAAGTAATAAAGAAAGAAAAATTAAATACAGGTTTAACTAAAAAAGAAGTTGAAGAAAGAATAAAAAAAGAACAAGTAAATTATGATACATCAATTCCAACTAAAAGTGTAAAAACTATAATAAGAGAAAATGTATTTACGTTATTTAATTTAATTAATATATTATTAGGTATAGCAGTATTTTTAGTTGGTTCATATAAAAATTTATTATTTCTTATAATAATTTTTTGTAATACTGCAATTAGTATTATTCAAGAGATTAATTCAAAAAGAGCAGTAGATAAATTATCTATACTTGCTCAAGCTAAGGTTAATTGTATAAGAGATGGCAAAAAACAGGAAATTGGAATTAATGAAATTGTTATAGATGATTTACTAATAATAGAAACAGGAAATCAAATCGTAACTGATTCTATAATATTGGAAGGTGAAGTAGAAGTCAACGAATCTTTTATTACTGGTGAATCTGATGTTATATATAAAAAGGAAGGAGACACTTTATTATCTGGAAGTTTTATTGTTAGTGGAAAATGCAAAGCTGAAGTTATACATATAGGAGATGAAAATTATACATCAAAAATTTCAAGTGGTGCCAAATATGTAAAAAAAGTAAATTCAGAAATTATGAAATCATTAAATAAAATCATTAAAGTAGTATCAATAGCTATAATCCCAATTGCAATTTTACTATTTCTAAATCAATTTGATTTAGAAGGAAATTGTTTAAAAAATGCAGTAATTAATACAGTTGCAGCAATTATAGGTATGATTCCAGAAGGACTAATATTATTAACAAGTACAGTTTTAGCTATTAGTGTAGTTAGATTATCAAAAAGGAAAGTTTTAGTACAAGAACTTTACTGTATAGAAACTTTAGCAAGAGTAGATACTTTATGCTTAGATAAAACAGGTACAATAACAGAAGGAAAAATGGAAGTAAATGATATTATAGAGATTTCTGAATCAAGAGAAAAAATAGAAGAAATTTTATCACAGATTGCTATAGCATCAGAAGATAATAATGCTACAATAGAAGCAATAAGAAATAAATATAATGGGAATAAAGGATGGGATGTAGTTACCAAAATACCATTTTCATCACAAAAAAAGTGGTCAGGAATATCTTTCAAAGATAAAGGAAGTTATGTAATAGGAGCACCAGAGTTTATATTAAAAGATGAGTACAGTGATTATAAAGATAAAATAGAAGAATATTCAAATAACTATAGAGTAATAATACTTGCACATTCAAAAGAAGAGTTTAATGCAAAAGAATTACCAAGTGAAATAGAGGTTTTAGGATTAGTATTAATTAGTGATATAATTAGAAAAGATGCAAATAAAACTTTAAAATATTTTAAAGAGCAAGGTGTAGATATAAAAATTATATCTGGAGATAATCCTATAACAGTGTCTAAAATAGCAAAAAGAGCAGGAGTAGAAAATAGTGAAAAGTATATTGATATGCAAGAGATTAAGACGAAACAGCAATTAGAAGAAGCGGTAAAAATATATACTATTTTTGGTCGAGTAACTCCAGTTCAAAAAAAGCAATTAGTAGAAGCTCTAAAGAAAGATGGACATACAGTAGCAATGACTGGTGATGGAGTAAATGATGTGCTAGCACTAAAAGAAGCAGATTGTAGTATTGCAATGGCAACAGGGAGTGATGCTACACGTAATGTATCTCAGATGGTATTATTAGATTCTAATTTTGCATCTATGCCCCAAATTGTGCTAGAGGGAAGAAGAACAATTAATAATATAGAAAGGTCTGCCAGCTTATTCTTAGTAAAAACAATATATGCGAGTATTTTAGCATTAATTTTCTTAGTAGCAAATATGCCATATCCATTTATGCCAATTCAATTAACATTAATAAGCATGATTACAATAGGAATTCCATCATTTGTTTTAGCATTAGAACCAAATAAAGAAAGAATAAAAGGGGAATTCTTAAAAAATGTAATTTCAAAAGCTATTCCAACAGCTTTGACAGTAGTAAGTAATATTGTTATTACTGCAATTGTAAGTTATAAATTAGAATTACAAACAGAGATATATTCTAGCATATGTGTAATCTTAACAGGACTTACAGGATTAATGCTTTTATCAAATTTATGTAAGCCACTTGATATATTTAGAATAAAAAATAATCAAACTGGAAAAACATATGCATCACAAGGAATTAGAACAGCATTATTTATTTTGATGATTATTATGTTTAGCATAGGAATAACAGTATTAAAAAATTGGTTCTCAATTATGATTACAAATGATGTAATACTATTAATAGTAATTTTAAGTATTAGTGCTTTTATTATTTTTGTAGTTCTAAATTATATTGCTAAAAAAGTTTTTAAAGAAAAATAAATCACTATTCTTACATAAGTAAATTATGTAGTCAATAATTGACTAAAAGTATTTAGCTGTGTATTTTAAAGGAGAAAAAATATGGATATAAGAGAGAATTTATTTAATTTAGCAGATGAAAAATATAAGGAGTTTCATAGCGGATTATGTCCAAATAATGATAATATTATTGGTGTTAGAATTCCTAAACTAAGAGCATTAGCAAAAGAAATTTCAAAAGGAGACTGGAGGAAATTCTTAGAAGAAAACAAAAATGAATATTACGAAGAAACAATGTTAGAAGGATTTGTAATAGGATATGCTCAAATGAATTTTGAAATAAGGATGGAGTATCTTTCAAAGTTTATTCCTAAAATTGATAATTGGGCAGTTTGTGATTGCTCGTGTTCTACATTCAAGTTTGTACGAGAAAATAAAAAGGAAATGTGGGAATTTATTAAGACATATCTTAATTCAAGTAAAGAATTTGAATTAAGATTTGCAATCATAATTATTTTAGACTATTATTTAACAGATGAGTATATAAATGAAGTATTTAGTATATTTGATAGGGTGAAAAAAGAAGATTATTATGTAAAAATGGCTATTGCATGGACTCTGCAAGTGGCATATGTAAAATATAAAGAAAGAACAATGAAATATTTAAAGAATAATAAATTAGATGATTTTACATATAATAAAGCTATTCAAAAGATGATTGAATCTTATAGGATAAGTAAGGAAGAAAAAGATATTTTAAGGAAAATGAAAAGATAGAAATGAATAGATATCTGTATTTTAAAACTTTAATAAATGTATAAATTATATATACTTTTTTTGATTTTATATTTAAGTTTTATCTTGATATATGTGATTTAAAGAAAGTATATTCAGTTAGTAAACATTTAAAACTATCATCAATTATTAAAAATGTTAAAGTATATATAAAAATGTATATAAAGTAAGAAATCTATAAATACTAGGTAATGTAATTATAAAATGTAAGTCTAGAACGGTATTTTAATAAACATATTAGAGATTTCAAAGGGATTATTAAAATGAATATTAAGATTGTCATAGATTAATAATAGTATTGTATTTACAAATAAAATAAATTCATGTTATAATACAAAACAGAATAAAAAAGAAAGGAATGAAAAATTAAAATGAAAAAGAAAATTTTAATTATATGGCTTATTACTATATTGGGAGTAACATTATTTGTATTGACAGGATGTGTAAACAACAAAGATAATTCAAATCAAAATGGTGATGAAGGAAATTCAGTTGCAACTGAAGATGTAAATGCAATAGATAATAATGATAATTATTATGTAAAAATAAAAGGACAAAAATTTAATGCAGGAGATAAAATTTCTGATGTATCAAAAGTTGGACTTGAACAAGATTCAAGAGTATTAAGCGAAAAGGTTGCCAAAAATACTTATATGATTGGTGCTGGAAGTATATATGATTCTAATAAAAAAATTGTATGTAATTTAACTCCATATAATTCAACTGATTCAGAAATAACTGTAGCAGATGCTGTTATTGGAGGTCTAGAAGTAGGAGAATATCAATATGATAAAATATCAGATGAAGTATTAGCATTAGATATAGAAATAGTTGGTGGAATAAAATTAGGCTCATCATATGATGATGTTAAAAAAGTGTTTGGAGAAACTGATAAAGTATATGAAGCTGAAAAATTAGGTTATAAGACATATACTTATAAATCTGAAGAAATATATAGATCATATGAATTTACAATTGATAAAGATGGAAAAGTATCTAAAATAAAATGGCAAAATTTAGTTTTTAACAAATAATTGAATAAAATATAAGAAAGTAATTTGAAAGTGAGAAAAAAATGGAAGAATTCAATACGTTAGAAAAAGTAACAGAATTATTTAAAAATGTGGATTGTGTAGGAAATGAAAACTGCTATTTTATAACTCTAAAAGATAATGTCAGAGCAAAAGGTGGAATGGTAGGAGGAATGGAATATCCATATTCTGGACTTTTAATTAATGCAACAGAAAAAGGGTTAGGCATATTTTATCTTAATCCTGAAAAAATTTCAGATATTTTATTGAAAGTAAGTATATCAAAATTAAAAATAACAGATAATTCATATTTTTTTATACCAAATGAAAATATTAAAGAAATTAAAGTGAAAAATTATAATATATTTAATAGCAAAGTAAAAAGTATAACAATAAAAACTAATGACAAAAAAACTCACAATTTATTAGCAAACTTAAAAGAAGAATTAATACCATATCATAATGAAAACTTTGCTAAGTTTATAGAAAAATATAGTAAATAGTTATAAATTATGAGCAATATATGAAAAATTTAAACCAAACTATTGTCTTTTTATGTAAAATATTGTATAATAAAAAATACTAGTAAAAAATGAACAAAAAGGAATATCCCTTTTGTTCATTTTTATATAAATAAAGATTTAAAGGGGGAAATTTAAATATGGCAAAAATACTAGAGGATGTATCAAGAACATTTAATGAATTCTTGTTACTACCAAATTTAACTGACGAAAGATGTATACCAAGTAATATTAGTTTAAAAACACCACTTGTAAAATTTAAAAAAGGTGAAGAACCAAAATATTCAGAGAACATTCCATTCGTATCAGCTATAATGCAAGCCGTTTCAGGAGAAAAGATGGCTATTGCTTTGGCGCGTGAAGGTGGATGTTCTTTTATTTATGGTTCACAATCAATCGAATCACAAGCAGAAATGGTAAGAAGAGTAAAAAAACATAAAGCAGGATTTATAGATAGTGATTCAAACGTAAAAAGTGGAACTAGCTTAAGAGATGTAATTGCCCTAGTAGAAAAAACAGGACACTCTACAGTAACAATTACAGAAGATGGAACAAGTAATGGCAAATTTTTAGGGTTAGTTACAGATAAAGATTATCGTATTTCTAGAGCTAATTTAGATGATCCAATAGATAAATTTATGACACCAAGAGAAAAAATAGTTTGTGCTAAAAAAGGAATTAGTTTAGCAGAAGCAAATGATATTATATGGGAAAATAAAATAAGTTGTCTTCCAATATTAGACGAAAATGATAATTTAGAGCATTTAGTATTTAGAAAAGATTATGAAGAAAGAAAAAATAATCCAGATTCATTATTAGATGAAAATAAAAGATATATAGTAGGTGCAGGTATTAATACAAGAGATTATGCAGAAAGGATTCCAGCTTTAGTGGATGTAGGAGTGGATTTAATTTGTATGGATTCATCAGATGGATATTCTGTATGGCAAAAAAATACTATAGACTGGGTAAGAAAGCACTATGGTGATGATGTAAAAATAGGTGCTGGAAATGTCGTAGATAAAGAAGGATTTTACTATTTAGCAGAAGCTGGAGCAGACTTTATTAAAGTTGGTGTAGGTGGAGGCTCAATCTGTATAACTCGTGAGACAAAAGGAATTGGACGTGGACAAGCAAGCGCATTAATAGATGTTGTGGAAGCAAGAGATGACTATTTTAAAAAGACTGGTGTATATATTCCTATTTGTTCAGATGGTGGAATTGTACACGATTACCATATTACACTTTCTTTAGCAATGGGAGCAGATTTTGTTATGATGGGAAGATATTTTGCTCGTTTTGATGAAAGTCCAACAAGAAAAGTAAAAATGGGAGGAAACTTTGTAAAAGAATACTGGGGAGAAGGTTCTAACCGTGCAAGAAACTGGCAAAGATATGACTTAGGAGAAGTAGGAAAAAATAAATTAAGTTTTGAAGAAGGTGTAGATTCATATATACCATATGCAGGACCACTAAAAGATAATTTAGCTGTAACTGTAAGCAAGATAAAATCAACAATGTGTAATTGTGGAGCTATTAGCATTCCAGAATTTCATGAAAAAGCGAGACTTACTTTAGTATCTAATATTAGTATTAAAGAAGGTAGTGCACATGATGTTGTATTAAAAGAAGTTCAAAATGAGGATTAAGACCCAAAAATATGGCTCAAGGGTGGCAAAAAAGGTGCCCAAAAGAAGATGGAACTTCTGGGTCCAAAAATTAAAAAGTGAACAATTGACCCAAATTCTCCGTTCCTTTTGGGGCAAAGAGAAAGGAAATCTAAAATATGAATGAAAAAGAATTAATATTAATTATAGATTTTTATGGTCAATATAATCAATTAATAGCAAGACGTGTTCGTGAATGTAATGTGTATTCTGAAATTGTACCATTTAGTATGAGTATAGAAAAAATAAAAGAAAAAAATCCAAAAGGAATTATATTTACAGGTGGCCCTGCTAGTGTTTATGTAGAAAATGCACCAAAATGCTCTAAGGAAATTTTTGAACTTGGTATTCCAGTACTTGGAATTTGCTATGGTATGCAACTTATGACTCATATGCTTGGAGGAGAAGTTGAAAGGGCAGATAAAAGAGAATATGGAGTAACTAGTGTAAAAATAGATAATTCATCTAAATTATTTGCTGGTTTTGAAGATAATAATGATTGTCTAATGAGTCATACAGATTTTGTTAAAATATTGCCAGAAGGATTTGGAAATATAGGTACAACAAGTCATTGTCCAAATGCAGCAATGCAAAATGTAGAAAAGAATTTTTATGGAATTCAGTTTCATCCAGAAGTAAATCATACAAATAGAGGAAAAGAAATTTTAAGAAATTTCGTGTATAATATTTGTGGATGTACAGGAAACTGGAAAATGAGTTCATTTGCAGAAGAAACTGTAAAAACTATAAAAGAAAAAATAGGAGATAAAAAAGCTTTATGTGCACTATCTGGAGGTGTAGATTCTTCTGTTGCAGCAGCATTAATTAATAAAGCAATAGGAAAAAATTTAACATGTATATTTGTAGACCATGGATTATTAAGAAAAAATGAAGCAGATGAGGTAGAAGAAGTTTTTACTAAAAATTTTGATGTAAACTTTGTTCGTGTTGATGCAAAGGAAAGATTTTTAAACAAATTAGCAAGAGTTTCTGATCCTGAACAAAAAAGAAAAATAATTGGTGAAGAATTTATTCGTGTATTTGAAGAAGAAGCAAAAAAAATAGGAACAGTAGATTATTTAGTACAAGGAACTATCTACCCAGACGTAATAGAAAGTGGAGTAGGAGTAGGTGCTAAAATAAAAAGTCATCACAATGTAGGTGGACTTCCAGACTATGTTGATTTTAAGGAGATAGTAGAGCCATTAAAAGACTTATTTAAAGACGAAGTAAGAAAAGTAGGATTAGAACTAGGGCTTCCAGAATTTTTAGTATATCGTCAACCATTCCCAGGACCAGGTTTAGCCATCCGTGTAATAGGTGATATTACAGATGACAAATTAGAAATATTAAAAGATGCGGATTATATTTTTAGAGAAGAGGTTGCAAATGCTGGTTTAGATAGAAGTATTAATCAATATTTTGCAGTTTTAACAAATATTAGAAGTGTAGGTGTAATGGGTGATGAAAGAACATATGATTATACTATAGCTTTAAGAGCAGTAACAACATCAGACTTTATGACAGCAGAATGGACTAAAATTCCATATGAAGTATTAGAAAAAGTATCATCAAGAATTGTAAATGAAGTAAAACATGTTAACCGTGTTGTTTATGATGTAACAGGAAAACCACCTGCAACTATTGAGTGGGAGTAAAGTGATTGACATAATTTACAAAATATGCTATACTAACAAAAGTAGAAAAATAATGAGATAAAAATAGTATATTAAATTTGTTTATAAATAAAAATATATTTGTCGATTGAAAGATTGTCGGTTTCAAGTAGCCTAAAAACAGATTGATATATTTGTTTTTAGGTTATTTTTGTGCTCAAAAAATGGAGGAAAAGAATATGAAATTTAAAGATTTAGGATTATCAGAAAATGTATTAAAAGCACTAGAAGATTATGGGTATAAAGAGCCAACTCCAATTCAAATACAAACAATACCATATATCATGGAAGGACAAGATGTAATTGGGCAATCTCAAACGGGAACAGGTAAAACTGCTTCATTTGGATTACCTTTAATTGAAAAAATTGATACAAGCTTAAATAAAGTACAAGCTATAATTTTATGCCCAACAAGAGAACTTGCTGTGCAAGTAACAGGAGAACTTAGAAAATTTACAAAATATAAAGAGGGTGTTAAAGTTTTAGCAGTATATGGTGGTGAGTCTATAGAAAGACAAATTAAGGGTCTGAAACAAGGCGTAAAAATTGTTGTTGGAACACCAGGTAGAGTGATGGATCATATGAGAAGGAAGACATTAAAATTAAATAATGTAAGAATGTGTGTACTTGATGAAGCAGATGAAATGTTAAATATGGGATTTGAAGAAGATATTGAAACTATATTAAAAGAAGTTCCAGAAATGAGGCAAACTGTGCTATTTTCTGCAACAATGAATAAAAGAATTTTAGGTATTACTAAAAAATATTTAAATAAACCTAAAAATATAAAGATAAAAGCCAAAGAATTAACTGTAGATCGTATAGAACAGATTTCTCTAGAAGTAAAACAAGCTATAAAAGATGATACTGTTATGAGATTGATAGATTTAAATAATCCTACAAAAGCAGTTGTATTTTGTAATACAAAAAGAAAAGTAGATGATTTAATAGAAAAATTGAAATCAAATGGATATAAGGCAGAAAGTTTACATGGAGATATTAAACAAGCTCAAAGAGATAGAATAATGAAAAGATTTAAAACTGGAGAGTTCCAAATATTAGTTGCAACAGATGTTGTTGCAAGAGGTATAGATGTAGATGAATTAGAACTTGTTATAAACTACGATATTCCACAAGAAGAATACTATGTTCATCGTATAGGAAGAACAGGAAGAAATGGCAAAATAGGAAAAGCTTATACTTTTGTAGTAGGAAAAGAAAAAAGTAAAATTTATAGTATTCAAAAATATGCAAATACTAAAATTTTATCAGGTAAAATTCCTACAATAGAACAAATAAAAAAAGTAAAAAATCAAAAAATGATAGATGACATTCAAGAAATAATAGATACAAATAAAAATGAAGAATCAGAAATAAATGATGAAATATTAGAAAAATTATTACAAAAAAATGATATAAAAATAGTAGCAAAAGCATTACTTTCTTTAATTACAAACAAAAAGGAAAATAAAGAGCTGCAAAATTTTGATTTTAAACCAGGAGAAGAAATTAAGTTATTTTTAAATGTCGGAAAAAAAGATAAAATTATGGTAAAAGATATTGTTGGAAGTATTTCTGCAAATACAGCGGTATCTGGAAGTGATTTAGGAAAGATAAACATATTAGACAAATTTTCTTTTATAGAAGTACCAGGAGAATATGTAAATGAAATCTTGATTTCTATGAAGAATAAACAAATAAAAGGTAGAGATGTAAGAATAGAAGTTGCAAATGGATAAAACAAATTGAATAAAAAAACAAAAAACATCAAAAACTAAATACTGGTGATGAATATATGAAAATATCTTGGATAAAGTATGAAAAAGACGAAGATAGTTTTAAAATGCCAGAAAATTTAGGATTTGATGTTTTTAAATTGCAAAATTTAGAAAATACAGACAATAAAATTAAAGAATTAATAGATAAAAAATATCATACTATAATTGTTACTAATGAAGTGGCATCATTTTCAGAAGATATGATAAAAAAATATAAATACAGTACAGATATAAATATTATTATTTCACCCAGAAAAGATTAGCTTGCATAAAAAGTTTGAAAGAGCATAGACTGGCAATATATATATTACATAAATAGGGGGAATATATGACTAATATTAGTAATAGAGACATTAAGTACAATAAATTTATATGTGATTTTTATAATCAATTTAATAAGATAAGTAATAATTATTCAGATCTAATTTTTTTATGTATTGGCACAGACAGAATGACAGGTGATTGCTTTGGCCCATTAGTAGGAAATGAAATAAAAAAAGCAATTAGAGATAATATAAATTGTGCAGTATATGGTGATTTAGAAAATCCATTAATATATTCTAGGATTGAAAAAAGTTTAAAAGAAATTAATGAGATTTATGTAAAACCGTGTATTATAGCTATAGATGCTGCTCTTTCTAAAGAAAGTAATATTGGTAAGATTTTTGTAAAAAAAGGAGGACTAAAATTAGGGGTAGCTATAAATAAAGAAAGAAGAGAAGTTGGTAATATTAGTATAAAAGCAATCATAGGAAAAAATTATAAAAGAGTAGATAAGAATATGGAATTATTACAAAATACATCATTAAATTTTGTTATGGATTTAGTAGATATTGTATCAGGAGGAATACTAGAAATAATAGACAAAGAATATAATAATTTTTTAGATCTAGATTATCATATTCGAAAATCTAAATTAAAGCCTGTATAAAATACTAAAAAAAGGAAAAAATCTATATATAACGAAGTCTAGTTCGGGAGGTATATATGGATATAAGTAGTATGAAAAATATGATAGTGCTTAAAAATTTGCCATCTAATATAGTTGATGAAGCTATTGTAATATTAAAAGCAAATAAAAAAATAAAAAATTTAGAACTTATACAAAAGAAATCTGAGAATTTTAAAAATAGTAAAAATAATAAAGAAGATAAAGATAATCAAGAGTATATAGTAAAAGAAGCTGAGCTTGTTATATCAAATTATATTTCTAAGATTGAAGAACAAGATATAAAAGGAAAAAAAGAATTAAAACAGTTAGAAAAGAAATATAAAAAATTAAAAGTGTGTACTTTAGGTATAATAGTGGTAATGATACTAAGTCTTATTTTTAATATAATTTAAATATACTATTTTGGACTAAAAGATTTATATTTTACACATTTAGGATATAAAAGATGTGTACTAATGTTTTACGTTCCTAATGTACAAAATAGTGCATAAAACATCTCTTATAGGAATATACATTAAAATGTAAACCTACAAAGGAAGAGGTGTTTTTATTTTGGAAAGAATTATTAGTGCAGAAGAAAGAATCAAAAGAGCAGAAGAGATATATCAAAGAAGAAAAAGCCAAGGTGTTAGATTAACAGGAAATACAGTTAATATAAGTAGTAAACCAGATATATCTCTTTTTAAGAAAATGATTTATAAAATTATAATTTGTATTATGATTTATTCCGCTTTTTATATGATAAAAAATTCGAATCATATATTTTCAAAAGACATATTAGAAAAGACTAAAGAAATTTTATCTTATGATATGAATATTCAGTTAATGTATGATAAAACAGTAGAATATTTTAAAGGACTAAATATTAATTTTAATGAAATAAATGAAAATGAAGTTAAAGAAGAGAATACTGTAGATGAAAATAAAAATAATGAAGAGCAAATAGAAAATAATGAATTAGAAAATGAAGGAGTAAATAATCAAGAAGGAAATAGTGAAGGACAAAATAGTTCTATGGGAATAGGAGGCGGTAGTGAAATAAGCTCACAGAATATTACAAATCAAGAACAAAAAAGTCAAATGGAAATTGATGCACAATATATAAAAGATAATTACAACATGGTTCTTCCTTTAAAAGGAACAATTACATCGAGATTTGGAGTAAGAACACCAACAGATATAATATCAGCAAATCATGCAGGAATAGATATAGGTGTAAATGAAGGAACAAAGATTACATCTGCAATGGATGGAAAAGTCATTTTGGCTTCATCAGAAGGGGATTATGGAAATCATTTGAAAATAGTTAGTGGTAATGTTACAACACTATATGCTCATTGTAAAACCTTGTATGTAAAAGAAGGAGATGAGATAAAACAAGGAATGGAGATTGCAGAAGTAGGATCAACAGGAAAAGCTACTGGTCCTCATTTACATTTTGAAATAAGAGTAGATGATAGATTAGTTAATCCAGAATATGTCTTACAGTTTTAAAAGGAGTGTTCTATCATGCAAATAAAAATAGATTTAAAAATATTTATTGTGATTTTAATTTTTTTGCTAACAAGACAATTAGAAATATATTGTGTGTTAATGTTATTTGCTATCATACATGAGCTTGGACATTTAGTTATTGGAATAATATTGGGATTTAGACCAAAAAGAATAGAATTATTACCTTTAGGTGTATCTGCATGTTTTGATATGAACTTAAAAAATTATAATCAAAAGCTTGAATGTGCAAATGTATTAGCATTAAAGAAAATAATTATTGCCATTTCAGGACCAATCACAAATTTTATTATTGCTTTAGTATTTGCAATTTTTGACATCTCATTATTCAATCTGTCTACAGAATTTATAGTTTTTTCTAATTTATTAATAGGGATTTTTAATTTAATACCAATTTATCCGTTAGATGGAGGAAGAGTCATAAAAAGCATTTTACATATAGAATTAGGATTAAGAAATTCTTATAAATATACATATATATTATCAAATGTTACTATAATTATTCTTACAGTTGTTTCTAGTATAGCTATTTTATATTTACAAAATATATCGATTCTACTAATTTTGATATATTTATGGGGAATTGTAATTATAGAAAACAAAAGATATAATTCTAAAATGCATATATATAAATTAATAGAGGATTTAAATGATGAGAATGAATTATATAGAACGATAAAATAGAAAGAAGATTTTTAAATGAGCTATAGATATGAGATACTATACGAAATTTATAAGAGTAAAAAAGTAAAGAATAGAAGAGTGGTATATTCAATTAGGAATTGTAAATATACCACCTTTATTTTTGAATAATAGGAAACTTTTTAATATTCAATTATTCTT
The DNA here is from genome assembly GCA_019417465.1 of Clostridiales bacterium. Lineage (GTDB taxonomy): Bacteria > Bacillota > Clostridia > TANB77 > CAG-508 > CAG-492. Next base: position 73,767 of record DXVF01000008.1, on the reverse strand, counting down.
TATTAGTATTTTCTATTAAACTAGAAGTACAATGAGGACATTTGCTAGCTTTATAATTTATTTCAGAAAAGCAATATGGGCAGATCTTTGTTGCAAGAGTTTCTTCAATTAGGTCGTCTTCAATTTCTTCTTTAGCTTTTTTCTTTGATATTTTTTTTGTTTTCTTATTCAGTTTATTTAATTCTGTTTTAGCTAATTTTTCCATTCTTTTATTAATACTATTGATAGATTTTATTGCAATAAAAATAGAAAATGTAATAATAAGGAAATCTATTATAGAAGTAATAAAAGCTCCATATTTTATTGAGGCACTTCCGATTGTAAATGTTAAATCAGAAAAATCCACTTTTCCTGTAAAAATAGATATAGCAGGCATGATAATGTCATTAACTAAGGATGTAACTATTTTTTGAAAAGCACCACCAATTATAACACCTATTGCCATATCTAGCACATTTCCACGAGTTGCAAATTCTTTAAATTCTTTTAACATAATAAATACCTCCTTTATTATAATCATATTATGATAATTGTAGAAAAATGTCAAATAAAATAAATAGTAATACATACTATTGTGGGCTAATGCTGAAAAGCAAGTAGTATAGATCTTCATGGGAGATAAAATTATTAAACATTAACATGAGGCATTAATAAAAACTCATAAAAAACTGTTGCAATGTATGTTAAATTGTGATAAAATACCAATATTGGAAAAATGCAAGATATTTTTCTAATCCTTACTTACATATAAAATGTAGGTTATAAATCCATAAGGAGGTGAAAGAATAATGAACAAATACGAGAGTGTTATCATTATTAATCCATCTGTAGACGAAGAAGGAATTAAATCTTTAGTAGCAAAATTTACAGATTTGATTAATACTGATGGAAAAGTAGAAAAAGTTGATGATTTGGGAAAAAGAAAATTAGCTTATGAAGTAAAAAAACAAAAAGAAGGATATTATCAAGTATTTAATTTTGAAGCTAATCCTGAATTAATAAAAGAGCTTGAAAGAAATTACAGAATTACAGATGAAGTAATAAAATTCATGACAATAAAAGTTGATGAATAATTTTCGGGGGCCTTTAAGTATAGAAAGGTAAGGTAGAAATATATGAATAAAGTGATTTTAATGGGTAGATTAACAAAAGACCCAGAAGTAAGATATACACAAACAAATAATACATTAGTTGCTTCTTTTTCGCTAGCTGTAAATAGAAGATTTGCACGTCAAGGAGAAGAAAGACAAGCAGATTTTATTAATATAGTTGCATGGAGCAAACTAGGAGAGTTTTGTAGTAAATATTTTAAAAAAGGTCAACAAGTTGGTATTATAGGAAGAATACAAACAAGATCTTGGGACGATGAACAAGGTCAAAAGCATTATGTAACAGAAGTTATAGCAGAAGAAGCTTATTTTGCAGATAGCAAAAGAGAAGCTGATTCAAGTGCAAACTTTGATGCAACTTTTGGTACAATGCCATCATCAGGATCAGGATCAGATTTCGAAATATCATCAGGAGATGACCTACCATTTTAAGTAAAGATAGGGGGGAATAAAATGGCAGACAAGAAAAATAATAAAAGAAATAACAGAAACAATGATGAGGATTACAATCCAAAATTTAGAAAAATTAGAAAAAAGGTATGTCCTTTATGTAAAGATAAAAATTTAGTTTTAGATTATAAAAATCCAGAACAATTAAAGAAATTTATTAATGATAAAGGTAAAATATTACCAAGAAGAGCAACTGGAGCTTGTGCAAAACATCAAAGAGATATTACTCTAGCAATAAAAAGATGTAGACAAATTGCAATGCTTCCATATACTCAAGAATAATATAAATTTTTATAAAAGCTGTAACTTTAGTGTATTAATAGTTACAGTTTTTTTTATATAATAGGAAAGTTCTATTATAGAGTAAAATTTAACTAATATGTCTTTCCTATTATATAAAAATAATTGTACACAATTTTTCTATTATATAAAATCATCAAATTTCTAGTAGTATTTATTGAATCTTTATAAAACAAATTCCCACTGTTATAAAAAACAGTGGGAATATATACTTATTCTTCTATGATAAACCAAACTGGGAAATTATCCAGTTTAGATATTAATTTTATACATCCTGTTAGTTTGTCAAACTCTTCTTGGATTTCAGGTGGTAATTTTTTATTAATTACCTCATACCGAAATCTTTCATGCCCAACGGCTTCATAGTAGTCAAACAACAGATCAGTATTCATAAAAGAACCCTCCTAAAATTTAAGGTGTCTATATATAGTAACATAATATGTAAACAAAGTCAATATCTAAATAAAAAATAGCAAGATTTAGTGTATTATTAAATATTAACAATTAAAAAAATAGATTATAGAAACATGAGTTCCTATACGATGTTTTATATTTGGAGCTAAATTTATAGTAATGTTATTAATTATGGGAATAAATGTTTAAACTAGTAAAAAAAGTTAATAATATAACTAATAACGAAATGGAGTTGATTAAAGTGAAATTAGGGATTGCTTTGTCAGGAGGAGGAATAAGAGGGATTGCACATGCAGGAGTATTAAGAGCTTTAGAAGAAAATAATATTAAAGTAGATATTATAGGAGGCACAAGTTGTGGTGCAATTGTGGCTTCATTATATGCTATGGGATATTCACCTCAACATATATATATATTATTCAAAAGATATAGTAAAGAAATTGCAAAAATGAATACAAATCCAATAATTTCGGGGTTAAAAACATTTATGCTTAACCGAAAAATTTCACTAACAGGATTGAGGAGTGGAAAAAATGTAGAAAAATTATATAATGAGTATGCAAAAAGAAAAGGCATAGATTTAATAAAAGAAATAAAAATGCCACTTGTAATTCCAACAGTTGATATATCAGATTCTAAAGAATATGTTTTTACTAATTATATACCAGAATGTGCAGTAGATAAAGCACAATATATAACTGATGTATCAATTGGAAAAGCTGTTAGAGCAAGTAGTAGTTTTCCTGCTTTTTTTAGTCCTTGCAAAATACAAAAGCATGCATTTATGGATGGAGGAGTGCTAGATAATATTCCAGTAAATGAAGTAAAAAAGCAAGGTGCAGATAAGGTTATTGCAGTAAAGTTTAATGCAGATGAAATTGACGAAGAAAGTAATATTATGGATATTGTAATGAAAACAATAGATATAATGGGAAGTAAAATTTCTGAAGAAAGTTTAGAAATAAGTGATTGTGTATTAAATGTTTATACAGATAAAACAGGATTGTTAGATATTCAGAAGCTAGATAGTTGCTATAAGTATGGATATGATTGTGTAATAAAAAATATTGATAAGATAAAGAAGTGCTTAATTTAAAGTATTATAAAGAGTTTTTTGTTTGTATATTGAATAAAAACTAGAAAAATGATATAGTAAATAGTAGTATGTTAAAAAGTATGGAATAAGTGATTTGTAAGTTTACATTATTTGTTTAATTTATAAATATTTAAATCCTGAATTCAAACAAAAATTGTTATAGTAAGAATATATAAATTTGATAATGAAAAGTATATTAAAATGTATAAAGTGAAATTCATTATGTGAGGAGGAATATAAATGAAAAAAGTAACAAATCTAATGATAATAATAAGCTTTATAGTAGTCTTATTATTATCATTAACAGGTTGCACAAAAGAAATGGGGAATAATGAAGATTACAAAATTGTAACATCTTTTTATCCTATATATATAATGGCTTATAATATTACAGATGGCACAACTAATGTAGAACTTACTAATATGGCAGATGTAAATGCTCGGATGTATTCACAATTATACACTAAAAACTTCAGACTTAAAAAAAGTAGAAGAAGCAGATATGTTTATTCAAAATGGATTAGAAATAGAAAACTTTATGGATAAAATAGTGAGTTCATTTTCAAAATTAAATGTAGTAAATTCAAGTGATAGTTTAGAAAATATTATTAAAGAAGATGACGAAATAAATGGACATACATGGACAAGCATAGACAATAATATAAAACAGGTAGAAAATATAAAAAACAAATTAAAACAAGCAAATCCAGAAAATGCAGAAATTTATGAAAAAAATGCAAATGAATACATAGAAAAATTAAAAAATTTAAAGCAAAAATACGAAACAGAACTTGTAGATTTAAAAGGAAAAAAAGTTGTGTCATTAAATGAATCTTTTGCATATTTACAAAGAGATTTGGGGCTAGATTCAATAGATGTTCATACAGATCATGAAGAAAGTACTATGTCTGCAGAAATGTTAGCTCGAATTATAGAAGATATGAAGAAAGAAAATATACAAATAATCATTATAGATAAAAATGATAATGAAAAAAATGCACAAAATTTAGCAGATGAAACAGGAGCGAAAATATATAAGTTAGATTCTTGTTTAACTGGAAATATGGATAAAGATGCATATTTAAATGCAATGAATGAAAATTTAAATAGTTTAAAACAAATGATATAAAAAGAGAAGAAAGGAGTTATGGTGTATAAATTATATCATAGAAAAGGAATATGGAAAAAGAAAATGTATGTGGTCTTCATTGTACAAAAATAAATAATATTAATGTAACAATAGGAAAACAAGAAATTTTAAAGAATATAAATATTCATATTCATTGTGGTGAATTAACAGTAATAATAGGGAAGAATGGTGCAGGTAAAAGTACTTTATTAAAGGCAATATTAGGAGAGATACCTCATACAGGAGACATTACTTTTTTAGATATGAAAGAAAATAGAAAAAAGAAAATAAAAATAGGATATGTTCCACAAAGCATAAATGTAGAAAGACATATGCCAACAACTGTATATGATATGTTTGCATCATATATCTCCAATACACCAGTATGTTTTAGAAAAAATAAAAAAGTTTATAATGAAATAAAAGAACATTTGAAAATATTTGGTGCAGAAAAATTAATTGATAAAGGAATTGGAGATTTATCTGGTGGAGAATTACAAAGAGTATTACTTGCAATTAGTACTAAGCCATTACCGAATTTATTAATTTTAGATGAACCTGTATCAGGTATAGATATAAATGGAATTAAAGATTTTTATGAAATTGTTAGTAATTTAAAAACGAAATATGATATGTCTATAATACTAGTTTCACATGATTTAGAACTGGTGAAAAGATATGCAGATAAAGTAATATTACTGGACAAGGAGATTTTAAAAGAGGGAACTCCAGAAGATGTATTTAGTAGTTCTGAATTTAAAGAAAGATTTGGAGAAATATTATCATAATTATTGCCAAAAAAAACTTTAGTTTGATATAATCAATCTAAAGTTTTTTATATAATAGAAAAATTTTAACAAGCCACTATTGTTATTGTATAGCAAAAATCAGAGATTTTTATCTATACAATAACATATATATATAAAGAGGAGCGATGAAGAATGGAAGAAAAAAAGTGTGAATGTATAGATAAAAAAATAATTACAGAGACAAAAGAAATATTAAACCAATATAAGCAAGATAAAGATAATTTGATTCAAATTCTAAATGAAGTTCAAGATAAATTTGGATATATTCCAGACAAATCACAACTTGAGATATCTGAATATTTACAAATTCCAATGGCTGAAATATATGGAGTAATAACATTTTATTCAAGATTTACTTTAAAACCAAAAGGAAAATATAGTATATCTATATGTATGGGAACAGCATGTTTTGTAAAAGGTTCTGAAAAAATATTAGAAAGGGCAAAAGAAAAGTTAGGAATCGGAGAAGGTGAAACTTCAAAAGATGGTAAGTTTTCTATAGATACTACTCGATGTGTTGGCGCATGTGGATTAGCACCAGTATTTACAGTAAATAAAGAAGTATATGGAAAAGCAACAGTAAAAAAATTCGATGAAGTAATAGATAAATTAATAAATGATGAAAAATAAACAAGATTATCTTTCATTCTCACAATATTAAAGAAGAAAATTTAAATAAATTTGTAAGAATGTAAGATTTATAAGAATGGAGGTTTTTATGAAAACACTACAAGAAATAGAAAAAATAAGAGAGGAAAAAAGAAAAGAATTAGATTTACGTGTAAATAAAAATGTAAAGACAAAAGAAAAACATATATTAGTATGTAATGGAACTGGTTGTACATCTTCAAAATCACCAAAAATAATGGAAACTTTTAGAAAATTATTAGAACAACAAAATATTAATAATGTAAGAGTAATAAAAACTGGTTGTTTTGGTCTATGTGCTAAAGGTCCAATTGTAATTATAAGACCAGAAGATACATTCTATGCAATGGTTAAGCCAGAAGATTGTGAAGAAATTATAAATAAACACATTTTAAAAGGTGAAGTTGTAGAAAGACTTCTTTGCAGAGACATTGATAAAAAAATAGTAAATAGTTTAGATGAGCTTAATTTTTATAAAAAGCAAAAGAGAATTGCTTTAAAAAATTGTGGAGTAATCGACCCAGAAAATATAGATGAATATATTGCATTTGAAGGATACCAAGCTTTAGAAAAAGTTTTAAAACAAATGACTAGGGATGAAGTTATAGAAGAGATTTCTAAATCTGGACTAAGAGGACGTGGGGGAGCAGGTTTTCCTACAGGTAAAAAGTGGGAATCAACAAAGGCTGTAGATTCTAAACAAAAATATGTTGTATGTAATGCAGATGAAGGTGATCCAGGAGCTTTTATGGATAGAAGCATATTAGAAGGAGATCCTAATTGTGTCTTAGAGGCAATGGCAATTGCAGGATATGCTATAGGAGCAAACAAAGGATACATTTATGTTAGAGCAGAATATCCAATTGCAGTAGAGCGTTTAAAAATCGCTATTAATCAGGCAAGAGAATATGGAATACTAGGTAAGAATATATGGAATACAGGTTTTGATTTTGATATTGAAATAAGACTTGGTGCAGGAGCTTTTGTATGTGGAGAAGAAACAGCACTTTTAGAATCTATAGAAGGAAGACGTGGTCAGCCAAGAGTAAAACCTCCATATCCAGCAAATAAAGGATTATGGGGAATGCCTACATTAATTAATAATGTAGAAACATTTGCAAATATTGCACAGATTATTTTAAATGGAGCTAGTTGGTATTCAAGCATTGGTACAGAAAGTTCAAAAGGAACTAAAGTATTTGCTTTGGGAGGTAATGTAAATAATATAGGACTTGTAGAAGTTCCAATGGGAACAACTTTAAGAGAAATTGTTTTTGATATTGGTGGTGGAATACCAAATGGAAGAGAATTTAAAGCAGCACAAACAGGAGGTCCATCAGGTGGTTGTATTCCAAAAGAACATTTAGATACTAAAATTGATTATGAATCATTAAAAGAAATCGGTTCTATGATGGGCTCAGGTCGGATTAATTGTAATGGATGATACTAAATGTATGGTTAATTTAGCTAAATTTTATTTGGATTTTACTGTAAGTGAGAGTTGTGGTAAATGTACACCTTGTAGAATTGGTACAAAAAGAATGTTAGAAATATTAGAAAAACTATGTAATGGGAAAGCGGAAGAATTAGATATATATAAATTAGAAAAATTAGCATTAAATATACAAAAATCGTCTATTTGTGGACTTGGGCAAACTGCTCCAAATCCAGTACTAAGTACACTAAAATATTTTAGAAATGAATATAGAGAACATGCTTTAATGAAAGAATGCAAGTCTTTAGAATGTAAGGCTTTAACTACAATTCAAATTGATCAGGAAAAGTGCAAAGGATGTGGATTATGTCAAAAATCATGTCCTGTTTCTGCAATAAAAGGTGAAAACAGAGAAAAAAGAACAATTGACCAATCAAAATGTATAAAATGTGGTACTTGTAAAGATAAATGTCCGTTTAAAGCAATTGGATGATTAGCAGGAAATAAAAATTTTAGGTCACAAACAAGGAGGAGAAAAATGGCAAAAGAAGTTAATTTAATAATAGATGGTAATAAAGTAACTGTTCCAGAAGGAACTACTATATTAAATGCTGCAAGATATGCTCGGAGTTGATATTCCAACATTGTGTTTTTTAAAAGATATAAATGAAATAGGCGATTGTAGAATGTGCATTGTAGAAGTAGAAGGAAGAAGAGGTTTTGCTACATCATGTATTCAAAAAGTAGAAGAAGGAATGATTGTGAAAACAAATACTCCGGAAATAATGGAAGCAAGACATGTCATATTAGATTTAATTATTTCAAATCATAGTAAAGATTGCTTAACTTGTACACGATCTCGGAAATTGTGAATTGCAAAATTTAGCTGTTAAATTTAATATTCAAAATATTGAATTTGAAGGTGAAAAAGCAAAACATATGATTGATGATTTATCTCCATCAATTGTACGAGATTTTAATAAGTGTATTTTATGTAGAAGATGTGTTGCTGCATGTAAAAATGTACAAAAAATAGGTGCTATTGATTGTATCAATAGAGGATTTTCTTCATGTATTTCTACAACTCAAGACAAGAGTTTAAATGATGTAGAATGTACGTTTTGTGGTCAATGTATTCAAAGCTGTCCAACAGGTGCATTACATGAAAAAGAGAGTATTAATGATGTGTGGACAAAATTAAAAGATGAAGATACATTTGTTATTGCACAAACTGCACCTGCTGTTAGAGTTGCTTTAGGTGAAGAATTTGGAATGGAAATAGGAACAAATGTAACAGGAAAAATGGTAGCTAGCCTAAAAAGATTAGGATTTGATAGAGTGTTTGATACAAATACAGGAGCTGATTTAACTATAATGGAAGAAGCAAATGAATTTGTAGAAAGATTTACCAAAAATGAAAATCTACCAATGATTACTTCTTGTAGTCCAGGATGGGTAAAATTTGCAGAAATGAATTATCCAGAAAATATAAAACATCTATCAAGTTGTAAATCACCACATGAAATGTTTGGAGCAATTTTAAAGACATATTATGCTAAAAAAGAAAATATAGATCCAAGAAAAATATATGTAGTATCTATAATGCCATGCATAGCAAAGAAATTTGAAAGACAAAGAACTGAACTTTCAAATAATGGAATGTATGATGTAGATGCAGTTTTAACAACAAGGGAACTTGCAAGAATGATAAAACAAGGTAATATTGAATTTTTGAATTTAGATGATGAAAAATTTGATGAACCAATGGGAGAAGCAACAGGAGCAGGTAGCATATTTGGTGTTACTGGTGGTGTAATGGAAGCAGCATTAAGAACTGCTTATGAAACAATTACTAAAGAAAGTTTAGATAAGATTGAATTTGAAAAAATAAGAGGACAAAAAGGAATAAAAAGAGCAGTAGTGAAAATAAAAGATAAAGATGTAAGAGTAGTAGTTGCAAGTGGACTAGCAAATGCAAGGAAAATTATGGAAGAGATAAAGCAAGGAAAAGCTGATTATGATTTTGTAGAAATTATGGCATGTCCAAATGGTTGTATAATGGGTGGAGGTCAACCTATTAAAAGTTCTAAAATAAAGCTTGCAGTAGATGTAGCAAAATTACGAGGAGAAGCACTTTATACAATAGATGAAAAAAGTAAGATACGTAAATCTCATGAAAGTCCAGTAATGAAGAAATTATATGAAGATTTCTTAGAAAAGCCTGGAAGCCATATTGCACACGAGCTTCTACATACTACATACCAAAAAAGAGAAAAATTAAAATAGATGTGTTTAATTATGCACATTTAAGAGATAAAGATGTGCGAATTTCAATGTGAAATGGGAAGGAGGATATGTTAGGCATTTAGAACTAACTAATATAAATTAAGAATGGAAATTTTATATAATATATTAGAAACAATATTACCTTTTGATTTTATGTCATATGCATTTATGAAAAATGCGCTAATAGCAATAGTTTTAGTATCACCAATTTTTGCAATTTTAGGAACAATGATTGTAAACAATAAAATGGCCTTTTTCTCAGATGCACTTCGGACATTCTGCTATTTCAGGAATTGCAATAGGAATGCTTTTTGGTGTAGCAAATATTAATATTTCGATGATAATATTTGCAATTGTGTTTGCAGTATTACTTAATTATGTAAAACATAAAACCGCATATGGAGCAGATACAATAATTAGTGTATTTTCATCTATTGCTATTGCATTAGGCTTAGCCATACTTGCACAAAGTGGTAACTTTAATAAATATTCTAGTTATTTAGTAGGCGATATTTTAAGTATTAATACAAATGAAATTATTTATTTAGCAATTAGTTTTGTACTAACAATAGTTTTTTGGAAGTTCTTTTTTAATAAATTGAATTGTATTAGTATAAATACTAGTTTAGCAAAAAGTAAAGGAATAAATGTAAAATTAATTGATAATATTTTTGTTATATTAATTGCAATTATTGTAATGATTTCTATTAGATGGATAGGTATTCTTCTAATAAATTCTCTACTTATTCTGCCAGCTGCATCAAGTAGAAATATTGCGAAAAATATGAGGTTATATCATTTATATGCAATATTATTTTCATTATTTTCTGGAGTTACAGGTCTTATTTTATCTTATTATTACAATATACCAACAGGACCAGTAATTGTAATTATATCTGGAATAATATATTTTATTACATTTGCTTTGAAAACAAAAATAAAAGAATAGTGTAATGATAAAATAATTATCAATTGAAAAATGAATGTGTTTATGTTGACAAATTAGAAAAAAGATGATATTCTAATAAAAGAAAATATCATCTTTTTTGATACTCTAATTTTAAATCTTATTTTAGTTATTGGCCCAATAGGGTTGGTATTAAAAAGGGTATCCTTGAAAAGTAAGATTACTTTGGGTGAATGAGAGGGCATTCAAAGGTATTAGAGAAAAAATGGGGCACCAGTTTTATACTGGTGCCTCTAGAATTTATTGAATTTTAAGATACAATATAAGTGTTTTTATTTAAGATATTCCTAATATATTTTTTGCATATTGTATATCATTATTATCTGCATTACGAATGTTTTCTAATTCGTATTTATATCCCATATTAATCCATTTTGTTTTGCCCATATCATGATATGGAAGAAGTTCTATTTTTTTTACAGAATTTAGTGTAGAAATGAATTCTTTTAAATTTTGTAAATCTTCTGTTCTATCAGTAATAGTAGGAACAATTACTTGTCTAATCCACATTGGTTTATTAATATCACTTAAGTATTTAGCAAAAGCTAATTCCTTTTTATTAGATACACCAGTTAATTTCTTACAAATTTCGTCATTAATACATTTTATATCTAATAAGAATAAGTCTGTTAAGTCAATTAATTTCTTCATATCATCTGTCAAATCTACAATTCCAGAAGTATCTATTGCAGTATTAATATTTTCTTTTTTTAAAGAAGTAAATAATTCTATTAAAAACTTGTGCTGTAAAAGAGGTTCGCCACCACTTACTGTAACTCCTCCACCAGATGCTATAAAGTAATTTTTATATTTTAATATTTTTTCTAATAGTTCTTTTGAAGTATATGGAGTACCACAATGTATATCCCATGTATCTCTATTATGGCAATATTTACATTGCAGAAAGCACCCTTGCATAAAAATAACAAAGCGTATTCCAGGTCCATCAACTGCACCAAATGTTTCAAATGAGTGAACTCTTCCTATTAAATTTGACATAAAGTAATCCTCCTAAAAAATTAAGAAATTAACCCAAGAGAGGGACGGAGAATTTAGGTAAGGTTAATTTTTTTTTCGCTAAAATTCTCCGTCCTTTATGGGTCAAATTTTTTGTCCCATTTGGGTTAAAATTAGATTAAATTCTTTCATGAATAGTTCTATGAATAACGTCTAATTGTTGTTCTCTAGTTAATTTTGTAAAGTGAACTGCATATCCAGAAACACGGATTGTAAGTTGAGGGTATTTTTCTGGATGCTTCATAGCATCTTCTAATAATGCTCTATTAAATACATTTACATTAATATGGTGACCTGTTTGAATAAAGTAACCATCTAGCATACTTACTAAATTATTAATTCTTGTATTTTCATCTTTTCCTAATGTATCAGGTGTAATTGCAAATGTAAATGATATACCATCAGAAGCATATTCAAAAGGAAGTTTTGCTATTGTGTTCATAACAGCTAAAGAACCATTTATATCTCTTCCGTGAAGAGGGTTTGAACCAGGACCAAAAGGTTCTCCTGCTCTTCTACCATCAGGAGTATTTCCTGTCGCTTTTCCATAAACAACATTTGATGTTATTGTAAGAACAGATAGGGTAGGAGTAGCACCTCTATATATTTGATGTTTTTCTAATTTACGCATAAAAGTTTTAACAAGTTCTACTGCTATAGAATCAACTCTATCATCGTCATTTCCGTATTTAGGGAAATCTCCCTCTACTTCATAATCTACAGCTAAACCTTCTTCATTACGAATTACTTTAACTTTTGCATATTTTATTGCAGATAGAGAATCTGCTACTACTGATAAACCAGCAATTCCACAAGCCATTGTACGATAAATTTCTCTATCATGAAGTGCAAATTCTAAAGCTTCATACGAATATTTATCATGCATATAATGAATAGCATTTAGAGCTTTTATATAAATTTTAGCAACATAGTCCATCATACAATCAAATTTTTCCATTACTTCATCATAGTTTAAATATTCAGAAGTTATTGGTTCAAATTTAGGGGCAATTTGTTTTCCTGAATTTTCGTCTCTGCCACCATTAATAGCATATAGTAAAGTTTTAGCAAGATTTGCTCTTGCACCAAAGTATTGCATTTGTTTTCCAATTTTCATAGGAGAAACACAACAAGCAATTCCATAATCATCACCTAAAGTTATTCTCATTAAATCATCATTTTCATATTGAATAGCAGAAGTATCTATTGAAATTTTTGCACAATAGTTTTTAAATCCTTCTGGAAGATTTTTTGACCAAAGTACTGTTAAATTAGGTTCTGGAGCTGGTCCTAAATTTACAAGTGAATGTAAAACTCTAAAAGAGTTTTTAGTAACTAATGTTCTACCATCAATTCCCATACCACCGATACTTTCTGTTACCCAAACAGGATCGCCACTAAATAGTTCATTATATTCAGGAGTTCTTAAAAAACGTACAAGTCTTAATTTCATTATAAAATGATCCATTAGTTCTTGAGCCACAGATTCTGTTAATGTTCCATTACTTAAATCTCTTTCTATATATATATCTAGGAAAGTAGAAGTTCTACCAATACTCATAGCAGCACCATTTTGATCTTTTACAGCACCTAAATATCCAAAATATAGCCATTGGATAGCTTCTTTGGCATTTTTAGCTGGACTTGATATATCAAATCCATATTTTTCAGCCATTTTCTTTAAGTCTTGAAGTGCTTTAATTTGTTCTGAAATTTCTTCACGCTCGCGTATAATATCTTCTGTAAATTCATCTGTATCTAATATACTTAAATCTATTTTTTTACCTTCTATTAATTTATCTACACCATATAAAGCAACTCTTCTGTAATCTCCTATAATTCTTCCACGACCATATCCGATCTGGAAGACCTGTTAATAAATGAGAACTTCTTGCTGCTCTAATATCAGGTGTATATACATCAAATACACCATCATTATGTGTTTTCCTAAAATTATGATAGATTCTAGAAGTGTCTTCATCAACTTTTAATCTATAAGCCTCGCAAGATTTTTCAACAATTCTTATACCACCATTTGGCATAATAGCTCTTTTTAATGGCGCGTCTGTTTGAAGACCAACAATTTCTTCTAAGTCTTTATTAATATATCCAGCATTATGGCTATTTACGCTTGAAGGTGTTTTGCAATCAGCATCTAAAACTCCACCATTTGTTCTTTCCTTTTCGTAAAGAGCTAATACTTCATTCCATAATTTTTTTGTTTTTTCTGTAGCAAGTGTTAAAAATTTTTCGTCACCTGTATAAGGTTTGTAATTATTTTGAATAAAATCTCTAACATCAATTTCTTTTGTCCATTCTCCTTTTTTATTAAATCCATTCCATTGTTCGAAATTCATAAAAACCTCCTTATATATGTATATTTTGTTCAGTTTATTAAAAAATATATATCGAATATAAAAAAATGCCTTTTATAATAATACCATAAAAAGAAAAAAATGGCAATATAAAAGAATAATTAAGAATTTTTGATGAAATGTATCAACATTATCTAGCATTTTATTAAAAAATCATTATAATTAAAGTAGGATTAAAATAATTGAATGTGAATATAGGAATTTATTAAAAGAGAAATTTATAAAATAAATAACGCCAGATGAATAAAACATCTGGCGGCCTGAGACTTTAGGCAAGAGGTAAATTAATTGTCTCACCAAACCCAAGCAATTTCTATATATTCAAGAAAAGCTTTGAAGTCCTTTGTGATACGACCACAGCTTGGATCATCAATAAATACAGTAGATTTGTCAATTCCTACAATATTGACGAAATGCTTGCCAAGACGATTTGAATCATTGTGGTAAAGAGCATTAATCACAAGACAAGTAGAAATACTACCACGTAGGAGAGCGTCGATAATTTCTATATAGTTGCTCACGCGCCTTAGACCGAAGTGGTCAAATAAGGAATGATATGTGCCTGTGTGTGTAGGTTCGTAGTAGCCTTTTTTTGCAATTTCATTGGAGAGATCTTCCAAGTCAGTGTAAATGCGTCGAGTAGAGAGCCCTTGATGAAAACAGAATACGGCACAACCAGCATCTTTTAAAGTTGTAGATGCATACTCCAAATCCCCACAAGGGATAGATGTAGTAAGATTCACAAAAAATGGTGAGCTGATAGTAGATATCATTTTTTTCAACGGCTTGCAAGTAATCTCATTTATGGTGAAACGTTGAACTGAAGCCCTGAAGCTTTGGCTAATCAAAGTGTTGATAGCTTTATTAGCTTCGTAGCGTTCATGAGATTCCATCCGTTGTGCTAAATTTAAAAGTTTCATAGGAAAAACCTCCTTGCCTAGAATCGCCTTAAGTCCTAGGTCTTTTTAAAATTTAGGCTAACTATATTTTAACATAAGTATACATAAAAATCAAGAATTGGAAAATTAAAGAAATAAGTATAATGTAATAAAGAAATAAAATATATAACTATAAAAATAATTTACAATATATTGTATTAAAAAAATTGTTAGGTTAAAATTAGCTAGATGTGAATGTATAAATCTATCTAGCTAATTTTAATATTAAAATAAATTTTATTTTTCATCTGAAATTAATTTAGCAATATTGTAAATTAATTTCTGTTTTTTAGGAGAGCACTTTTTCAAAATATCACTAAATTCTGAATCTAAATATATTTTAGAGTTGCTAGATGTACCATTTAGAATATAACCTTCACTAACACCTAAGATATTACATATCTCACTTAATCTTTTTAGATTAATATGATTTTTACCACATTCAACTTTACTTAAAAATGGAACAGAAACATCAATTTCTTCTGCTAATTGTTGTTGAGTTATGTGTTTTTTATTTCTTGCTTCTTTTAATCTTTGACCAATAATATTAAAATCTAGTGCCACTTCTATCACCTCATAGATAAAAATAGCATCTATAAGGTGAATTTTACAGATACTAGAAACGCAATATTTCCTAATAAGTTAAGATTGTTATTAATCATTTTCTGAAATCAATTTAGCAATATTATAAATTAGCTTTTGTTTTTTAGGAGAACATTTTTTCAAAATATCGCTAAACTCTGAATCTAAATATATTTTAGATTTGCTAGATGTACCATTTAAAATATAGCCTTCACTAACACCTAAAATATTACATATTTCACTTAATCTTTTTAAATTGATATGAGAATTGCCACGTTCAATTCTACTTAAAAAAGCAACAGAAACATCAATTTTTTCAGCTAATTGTTCTTGAGTTATATGTTTATCAAGTCTTGCTTTTTTTAATCTTTGTCCAATAATATTAAAATCTAATGCCATTTTTATCACCTCACACCTCAAAAAATAGCATTTATAAGGTGAATTTTACAGAAACTAGAAAAACAATATTAACTAGTTAGTTAATATGAAATTAATTATAATATAGAAATTTTAATAACAAATCTGCTATTATAGTTTTAGATTCCAAAGTGGGTTTGTAAATTTTAATATATATTTAACATCCCAGATTTTTTACTATTATTATGAATAAAAAATTGAAAAATATGCATACATAAAATATAATAGAAAAAAACAGGAGGATATATTGAAAGAGTTACTAAAATGTTTAAAAGATTATAAAAAAGAGACGATTATAGGACCAATGTTAAAACTAATAGAAGCCATAATAGAAGTACTTTTGCCATTTATTATGAGTAAAATTATTGATAAAATGTTTGAGCTTCAAACAAATGAAATAATAAAATTTGGAGTATGTCTATTAATATTAGTAATAATAGGATTTCTTTTTGCAGCAAATAGCCAATATTTTGCAGCAAAAGCATCTCAAGGATATGGAACAAATATTAGAAAAAAATTATTTAATACTATAAATAGTTTTAGTAATAAACAGATAGATAAAATAAGCACAGCCGAATTAACTAATATAATAACAAATGATGTAGTACAGCTAGAAATAGCAGTAGCAATGTGGATTAGGCTTGTTATTAGAGTTCCATTCATTTGTATAGGAGCGCTTGTCATGTGTTATTTAATTAATCCACAATATGCTATTACTATATTTATATCTATGATGCTATTATCAATATTTACGTTTTTTATTGTAAAAAAAGTATCACCTCTATATAAAAAATCAAAAGAAAAATTAGATATTTTATCTTCAAGAGTAAAAGAAAATTTGCAAAATGTAAGAGTAATAAGAGCTTTTTTAGGAGAAAAAGACGAAGTGAAAAAATTTGAAAAAGAAAATAAAGATATGTATGATTATACAAAAAAATCATACATAGTATCTCGGACTTCTAAATCCTATAACTACACTAATTTTAAATATTACAATAGTTGCAATATTATATTTTGGACGAATTCAAATAACACTTGGAGATTTAAGTCAAGGTGAATTAATTGCAGTAATAAACTATATTTCTCAAATGTTACTTGCAATTATTGTGTTTTCAAATTTAATAACAATCTATACAAGAGCATATACATCTGCAAAAAGAGTAAAGAGTGTACTAGATATTAAACCAGATGAAGATGAGGGAACTTTAGAAATTATAGACAATGGTGAAATTGATATAAAAAACATAGTATTTTCATATGATAATATTCCGCTCTTAAATAAATTTAGTTTAAAAGTACATGAAGGAGAAATTTTAGGCATAATAGGTCAGGCAAGTAGTGGGAAAAGTACAATACTAAATATAATAAATAAAAGTTATGATATTCAAAGTGGTAATATTTTTATAGGTAAAAAAGATATAAAAGAATACAAGAAAAAAACAATTAAACAAAATGTTTTACTAATATCACAAAAACCAGAGTTTTTTAGAGAAACAATTAAAGAAAATATTGTTCTAGGAAGAAATGATATCACTGATAATCAAGTTATAATGGCTCTTAAAAATGCGGAAGCATGGGAATTTGTAGAAAAGCTTCCAAATGGAATAAATACAAAATTAGAAAATAATGCAAATAATTTATCTGGAGGACAAAAGCAAAGAATAGCTATTGCAAGAAGCTTTGTAGGAAATCCTAAAATTTTATTATTAGATGATATTACAAGTGCATTAGATAGAAAAACTGAAAAAGAAGTTCTAGACAATATATATAAATATGTAAAGGAAAACAAAATAACCGCTATAATCACTTCTCAAAAATTATCTGCATTTAAATATGCAGATACAATATTAGTACTAAAAGATGGAAAAGTAGAATCTATAGGAACTAAAGAAAAATTAGAAAAGGTTTCTAAAACATACAAAGAAATAAAGAATTTACAAATAGATACTAAAGAAGAGAGGGGAAGTAATGAAAAATAGTAATATATTAAAAGAATATGTTTTTAAAAATAAATTTTTTGTAATATTAATTATACTCTCTAGTATAATTTCTACTATATTAACATTAATTGCTCCAGTTTTCGTAGGTGATGTAATAGAAAAAATTGTAACTCTGGATATTCAAAGCATTATAAAAATGATTATAATAATAGCTTGTATATATACTAGTATATTTATTTTTGATTCTATTTCTGTAATTAATTCATCAAAATTATCAAGTAAAATAGGAAGAGAAATTAGAGAAAAATTATTTAATAAGCTTCATAAAATACCAATTTCATATATAGATAAAAATAGTTATGGAGAAATAGTAAATAAATTTTCATTTGATGTAGAAAATATATGTTTAGCAATAATTCAAGTTGCATCCAAGATTGTAGTAGGAGTAGTTACAATAATTGGAGCAATTATTATAATGCTAAAATTGAATTATATAATGGCAATTATAACTTTTTTTTCTGCACCAGTAATGTACTTTATTTCTAGATTTATTGTAAATCGTACTAAAAAAATGTTTAAAGCAAGAACGGAGCTTATATCAAAAATAAATGGATATACTGGAGAAGTTATAAGCAATAATAAAACTGTTAAAAATTTTAATTATACTAAAATCACAGAAAATAAATTTGATAAGATGAATAAAGAACTATATGAAGATGGAATGAAAGCACAATTTTATTCATCATTAACTAATCCTTGTACCAGATTTGTAAATAATTTAACATATATTATAATTGGCATTGTTGGAATAATACTTACAAAAAATGGAGAAGCAGATTTAGGGATTATAACTAGTTTTTTGATGTATGTTAATATATTTGCAAGACCTTTTAATGAGATAACAGGAGTAATGTCAGAACTTCAAACTGCAATTTCTTCAAGCAATAAAATAAAAGAGTTTTTAGAAAGTCAAGAAGAAGAAAATGGTATAAAAAAAGAGATAAAGAAGATTAAAGGAAATATAGATTTTATTAATGTAGAGTTTTCATATAATAAAGGAAAAAAGTTTATTCAAAATATGAATTTAAGTGTTAAACAAGGAGAAAGTATAGCTATTGTTGGAAAGACAGGCGCAGGAAAAACAAGTATTGTTAATTTAATTATGAAATTTTACGATATAAATAAAGGCAAGATTTTAATAGATGGAATAAATATTGATGATATTCCAAAAGATATTTTAAGAAAAAATATTGGTATAGTTCTTCAAGATACCAAATTATTTACAGGAACAATAAGAGAAAATATTGCATATGGAAAAAAAGATGCTACAGATGAAGAAATAATAAATGCAGCAAAGATTTCAGGCGCAGATAATTTCATAAACAGATTGCCAAATGGATATGATACTTTAATTACAGAAAAAACTTTTATTTCTGTAGGTGAAATTCAATTAATTACAATTGCTAGAATGTTTTTGATAAAACCACCTATTCTAATTTTAGATGAAGCAACAAGTAATATAGATATTATAACAGAAAATAGAATTCAAAAATCTTTTTTAGAGCTTATGAAAGGTGCAACTACATTTATTATTGCACATCATTTATCTACTATAGAATCTGCAGATAGAATTATTGTGATTGAAAATGGAAATATTATAGAAGAGGGAAAACATGAGGAGTTGCTAAGAAAAAAAGGAAAATATTATGAATTATATGAAAGTTAAATATATTAAGAAAATGGTGTATACCTGTTTATTAATTAATATTAAAAAAAGACCTACCCCAATAGAAGAACTCTAAGGGGTGGGTTTTTATCAATTAGATATTAGAGAGCTCAAAGAAAACTCTCGGTTCAAAGATTCCTACTTTATCATAATAAGGAGTTTTCTCATCTCCTGTTACGATAAATGCATCAGAATGGATTTTATTAATGTCTATTTGTGAAATGTCGATTTTAATAAAACCTTCTTTTGCGGTTGACTCGTTTTCGTCTTCTACGGAATTATCGCTTTTTTCGATTTCATCATCTTTATAACGATTAGCCTTATAGTAATGATGCGATGCTGGTCCAGACTCTGCATACTGATCCATGAGATAGCTACGAATCTGTACCTCGAACTCGCGTCCAAAAGCATCGACAAATATAACATGAAGAGACTGATAGCCTTTATCCTTAGGGTTAAGAATATAGTCTTTTACGAATATTTGGTTGTCATTATTAAGAAGTGACATCTCTGGGACGAATACACTTGGGTGTTTGAGAGGGTTAAACTTTGAGATGGAAGATTTCTTTTCTCCTTCTGTTGGTGTGAATCCCTGTGTGATAAAGAAGTCTATACACATGTCCATCACATGATAACAGTCTTTAACCAGTTCTTCAGGCGATTTTCCAAAAAGGATTATTCTGAAGCCTAAACTATCATGGATTTCGGGAAGTGTCTTTCTTACAAGTACCAAGTTGCACTTGTCTTCAAGACTTATTAATCCCTTTTTACGTCCAAAAACCTGTGTCTGATAATGGCGATGCAAATGAGTAAAGAAAAAGCAAGCCATTGACTGTTGAAGCGAGAAAATAAAATCTCTATCCTCTGATATCTGTATATAATGCTCTAACATGTTAGCATGCAACAGATTATTCCGAACTCCGACATTACGCAAGTCTACACAGTAGGGTTCGAGAATGTTACGAGCGTCAGTTCCAATATAAAAATACGGAATAATGCTTAAACTTTTAACTGGCGGTGTTTCTGACATAATGATGATTCTCCTTTTAAGATAAAATTTCAAATTTTAAATTTGTACATTACATTATATCATAATTTTACATTTTTGTAAAATTTAATGGGTTTATATTTTTTCGTACTAAAGATATATTTCAATAGTAACATTTACATTTTTTTCTGAGAAACACATAATAAATGAGGTTGTAAAAAATATCTAATATGTTATGGTGTAATTTATAGGTGATGATATAGATATGTTATTAAAGTATGTAAAAGATCCGAAAAAAATTCTATTTTAGCGTCAATATTAATGATAAGTATATTATTCTTTTGGCAGCGATGCCAGAAACTATATTAAACATGATAATAAGGATAACAGTAGTTTATGGAATAATTTCACTAATTACAGAAATTTGTAGTTTAATAGAGATCATATATTTTTAATTAAATTAAGATAAAATATAAAAATATATACTATCATAATACAACCTCTATACGAATACAATTAAACAAAAGTATTCATATGGGGGTTTGCTTTATGAGAGGAATTATTTCACATAATTTACCTGTAACAAATAGAAAGTTAACAGGTAAGCAATCAATAGAAGAGCGTGCAGTAAAACTTGCACATTATATCATAGATTCAAAAGATACAGTAAGAGGTACAGCTGCTAAATTCGGAATAAGTAAAAGTACAGTACACAAAGAAGTAACACTAAAGAACGGTAGAAATAAAGGACAAGTTATTCCAGAAAGTATTGAAATTAAAGGAGTTTTCTTAAGTACAAAAAATCCTGTTGTTAGGTTGGGAGTGGTTATTAAATAAAACTATCAATATTCTTGTATTCTTAATTAAAATACACATAATACGTTGAGTGTTGCTCGGTGCTATGTCTGAAAGATACGATGAAATAGTTAAATTTACTGCTTTTGAAGATTTTATTAGTTTTAATAAAAAAGCAAAAATAAGGTTAAAAGAATAGAAAATTATAAAATTAAGGTAACGATAGAGGCCCGCATGGTATGCGGAGCAGTAAATTTATAAATAAAAAATATAAATGTTTGGAGATAAAACTTAGGTTGGAAGTGTTTGAAAAAGCACTTTCTTTTTTTAGATTTTTATGGTAAGATATTATCAAAATAATATGAGGAGATAAAAGTTAATGGAAAGTCAAATATCATTAGAACAAATTAAAGAATTTAGCAAAATTTATAATGCAGATAAAACTAACAAAATTATAGAAAATGCAATAACAAAAAATGGATTAGAAAATACTTGTATTAACAGAGATATTATAATAGAAAATAAACCTATTTTTAATATAGAATTACCAGAAAGCAAAAGGTATCATCAAAAAGATAGTTGGAGATGTTGGATATTTGCTGGATTAAACTTAATAAAACACAATATCGCAGAAAATTTGAATATGAATGTAACAGATTTAGAATTATCTAATAATTATATAGCATTTTTTGATAAATTAGAAAAGTCAAATAATGTTTATGAAAATATTTTAAAGACAGAAAATAATAATTATAATTATTTACACAAAGAGCATTTTGTTGAAAATTGTGTTTCAGAAGGAGGAAATTGGGAACTTTTTTTAGCTATTATAAATAAATATGGAATAGTTCCTTATTCCTATATGCCAAATGCTGTAGAGAGTGAAAACAATGATACAATAAGCAATATATATCATGAAAAAGTAAAAAAAGATATTATAGAATTGTTAGAACTAAAAAGTAAAAAAACAGATCAAAAAGTATTAAGAACATTTAAAAATAAGTTATTACAAGAAAATTATATACTATTATGTAAAATACTAGGAGAGCCAATAATCAATTTTAATTATGAATATAAAGATAAAAATGGAGAATATAAAAGGTATGAAAATTTAACACCAAGAGAGTTTAAAAATAAATTTTTATCTCTAAAATTAGATGATTTCGTAACAATAGGTAATATGCCAATGTACAATAAAGAATATTATAAAGTATATAGAAGAAAATATTATGGAAATATATATGATAAAAGTAATGTTACATATCTTAATTTGCCAATAGAAGATTTAAAAGAATTGGTAATAAAACAATTGAAAGATAATACTCCTGTATATATGGGTGGTCATTTTAGAAAATTTAGAGATACAAAAACTGGAATATTAGATACTAGATTATACAATTATAAAGAAACATTAAATATAAATAAATTAACAAAAGAAGAAAATTTAAATTTGTATGATATAAGAATGCATCACATAATGGTATTTACTGGTGTTAATTTAATAAATAACAAACCACAAAGATGGAAAGTAGAAGATAGTTATGGAGATAAAGAAAAGGTAAATGGATATTATATAATGAATGATAATTTTTTTGATGAATTTGTATTAAGTGTAATTATAGATAGAAAATACTTGTCTGATAAACAATTAAAATTATTAGAACAAACACCTATTGAATTTGAAATGACAGAACCATTTTAAAATAGAAATTTAAAAGTATGGGATTTAAAGGAGTGAAATATACAGAAAGATAAAAACAAATTATACATTTACTTTATAAAATTTTTATATAAAAATCCTTACATAAAAATTCTAATGTGTTTTATAAAATCAAGTAAAGGTTAAATGAATGTGCTATTGCACAACCTTGACTTATTTTTTAAAGCACATTCTTTTTTAGGTTAAGAGGATTTAAGGATGAGTATATTTAATTAATTAGACATAAGCATATTTAAGGAGCAAAATCCCTCATTAAAACGAGGGCAGGAAAACATATTTAACACAATGCCTACACATATTGAAGGGCAAGCCTTCAAGAGTTAATAAAAGAACAAAAATTTTAAGCAAATTTGATGCAGAAATTCACCGAATGAACAGCTAAAAATGCCTTTGAGAGTGCGAAAGTTCACTAAGTGTACTAAATTTTATAAAGTGATTTATAATTAGTTCACCAAGTGTACTGAAAAAGAAAGATTATACTACGAAAAAATAGCATAATCTTTATAAAAAAGTGTAAAAAATGTGTCTAAAAACTTGACTTAAATCCAATTTCTATTCTAACATTAATAAATCCAATAATTACGAGTTCACTTAGTGAACTAATTAAATATTTTATAGAAAAAAGGGAAATAAAACGGAATTGAATATGTCAAAATCTCATCATATAATGTACTAAAAGTATTAATTAGAACATAGTATTAAAAGAAAGTTGGTGAGAATTTTGAAAAAGAGTTTGAATATTACATTTATTAATCCTAATACAGAAGAACAAATAGTACAAGCTATGGCTGGTTGCTTAGCATATAATCTAGCTGAAAATGACAATAAGATAAAATTTGATTATAACAATTCAAATACTTATCAAAATTCTCATGAAGAAATAGAAGATGAATTAGAATTGTAAAAATTAAAAAAATTTGAAAAAATATTGATTAGTAAATAAAAACATGATACAATACAAATGTTTGTGCAATAGTATTATTTCTGCTGATATAATGGAAAGTGAATAATTTATTATAATTGGAGGTATGTAATATGGGAACAAATCATTATTTTACACCAAAAAAATTTGAATTAGGCAGAGTTAAAAAGTTACATGAAGAATATTCTTCTAGGTTGGACAAACTATTAAAGGATTATATAAAATCGTATAATGAATTGTGTAATGAAATGTCAAAAGAAACAACTGATTTATTCGAGAATCAAGAATTGCCAGACTATAAAGATTGGTATAATTATATGCATTTAGCAGAGATAGAATATCCTGAATTACATATATGTAAAATAAGTATGGGTTGGAAGCCATTATTTCAAGTAACAAAATTTTATAGCAATGTAAAGGAATTAAAAGAATTCTATAATAGAAATAAAGATAGAATACATATTGAAGATGAATATGGAAAAGAGCAAGACATAGATGAATTATTTGAATTTATAGATATAAAATATAAAGATAGAAATAGTCAATCACATACAGATGCTTACAAAGACAAACAAGGATATGAGTGGGTATCACACAAGTTTTCTTAAATTTGTTTTCAAATGTAGATAAATTTAGCAAAATATTGTATAATAGAAAGAGAGGTTGATTTTATGCTAAAATTATATTTAGATAACTGTTGTTATAGTAGACCATTTGACGATTTAACACAAGAAAAGAATAATTTAGAGTCACAAGCAATAAAAGTAATTATTAATAAATATTACAATAATGAATTTAAAATTTATACAAGTGATGTTTTAATTTTTGAAATAAACAAAATTAAAGATGAAATTAAGAGAAAAAAAGTTTTAGAAGTATATAATAAATTAAAATTAACAAATATAAAAGCATCAGATAAAATTATAAAAAGAGCTTATGAAATAAGAAAATATAATATAAAAGATATGGATTCATTGCATATTGCATATGCTGAAAGTTTTAATATAGATTATTTTATTACAACAGATAAATTGCTAATTAATGCATCTAAAAGAGCAGGATTAAAAATGAAAGTTATGAACCCAATAGAATTTGTTATGGAGGTGATTTAAATGGGAGAAACCTTAAGAGAACTAGAAAGAGTTAGAGATAAAGGATTTAAAATATTAAAAGAAAATTTAACGCCAGTAGAATTGATAGAATTTCTACAAATTATAAGCAATGGAACAGGAGATTATACAAAGGAAAAATATGAAAGTGATGAAGAATTAACAATAGAAGATTTTGAAAAATATTTAGCAGAAAACAACTAATCAATTACAAATTAAAACTATTCTCAAAAGAGAGTAGTTTTTTATTGCTTTTTTGAAATTAATATGCTAAAATGTAACAGAACAAAATAAAAGTTACGGATAATCAAAAAAGAAAGTAGTGATGCCCATGAAAATTGCAGCATATGCAAGAGTATCAACTGAAAAAGAATCTCAAATAGAGTCATTTGAAAAGCAAGTAGAGTTCTTTAATGAATTTACTAAAAAAAATGGCTATGAATTGTACAAGCTATATGCAGATGAAGGAATATCAGGAAAACAAATAAAAAATAGAAAACAGTTTCAACAGATGATGCAAGATGCCAAAGCAAAGAAATTTGAAAGAGTAGTTGTTAAAGATGTAAGCCGTTTTGCAAGAAATACAGTTGACTTATTACAGAGTATAAGAGAATTAAAATCTTATGGCATACAAGTAGATTTCTTAAATAATGGCGAAGTTATGGAAGGTGGATCTGAATTTATATTAACCATTTTAGGAGCAATGGCACAACAAGAAAGTGCCAATATGTCTAAAAGAGTTAAATTTGGAAAAGATATAACAGCACAAAAAGGAAGAGTACCTAACCTAGTATTTGGCTATGACAAAATTCCAAATGAAAGATATACATTGAAAATAAATAAAGAAGAAGCAAAAATTGTAAAAGAAATATTTGAAAGCTATGTATATAAAGGAATGGGAACAACAAAAATTGCGTGGGATTTAAATGACAGAGGAATAAGAACTAAAAAAACAAAATCAAAATGGGTACAAACTTCTATTGTTAGAATGTTAAAAAATCCAATTTATACTGGTAGAGTAACAAATAAAAAGACTGAAGTTACAGACTTTATAACAGGAACAAGAAAAGATTTACCAGAAGAAGAATGGATAGTAGTTGAGCGACCAGAAATGAGAATAATATCAGATGAACTATTCAATAGAGCACAATCACTTTTGGAGCAAAGGTCAAATGAATTTAAACTAAACAATAAAAGAGAAAAAACAGAATATGTATTTAGTACACTAATTTATTGCAAACATTGTGGATATTCATTTAGAAGAATAAAAAGAAAATACAAAGCAGATGGACCAGAGTATATAAGATGGGTATGTAGTGGAAGAAATTCAATGGGAGTAAATCATTGCCCTAATACAACTGTAATTGATGAAGAAGAACTTTTAAATGCTATTAAACAATATTTAAAAACTATAATATCAAATAAAAAGAACTTTATGAAAGCAGTAGAAAAAGAGTTTGAAAAAATTACAGAATTAAGAGAAACAAATGAAAGAAGTGAACAAAGCTTATTACAAGAAATCGAAAAAGTAACAGTAAAAAAACAAAAATATATGGAAATGTTTCAAAACGAAGTTATCAATATACAAGAATTAAAAAAATATACAAATCCATTAAATGAAGATATAGCAAGACTAGAAAGAGAGTTGAAACTGATTACATCAGAAATCAAAGAAAAAGATGTACTGCAAAAAGAATTATCTAAAACAATAAGCACAGTAGATGATATTTTAAATAATCAAACAATCACAAATGCAATGCTTAAAACTATAATAGATGTAATAGAAGTTGACTCAGATGCTAATATAGAAGTGAGACTAAAACTACTAAACGAAATTGGAACAAACGAGCCTGTAATAACGAGGTTTGAAGATATTTATAATAAAGAAAACAACGAAAGTTCTACCGTTACAGAAAGTAACATCAGTACATAAAGATGTAAGCGAAAGACTTTGTAATATAAATCCTGGATTAGCACAAGAAGTAAGAGAAATTCTAGATGAAAATAAAGCAGAAAGACATATAAGAGGAGGGATGGCAACAAAATTAAAATATAGTCATGAACATAGTAAAAATAAATAAAAGAAAAAACAGATTCTAATGAAATTGAAGTTAATGATAGCAGAGAATGAGCCATTTACTTCTACAAATGATGCAATTGTAAAAGAAACAGATTTACATTATCAAAAGTAGTTGTAGAAAAGGTAGAGAGAAAGAAAATAAGAGATACCGATATTGGCTTAGAATTGCAAGAACAAATAGATGATTTAAAAAAGATTATTACAGGCAGATAAGAAGGGAATTATAAAGATATAAAAATAAAAAATAGTTGATTGTTTTGCACAATCAACTATTTTTTATATAATAGGAAATTTCTAGCATGGAGTAAAATTTAGCTAAGAAAAATTTTCCATTATATAAAATAATTGCACGCAATTTTTTTATAAAAATTGGCGCACAAACAATTAAACGCGGGCTGTAAGAAAATTAATTTACTTAATTAATTTTCTTACAGCCCGCGTTTGTTCTAATTAGTTATTGTAATTGTTATTATTTCTTCTTTGTTCTTTTCTAGCTTTTCTACAAGATGGACATCTTTGTGGTTCGTTTGTAAAACCTTTTTCTTGGTAAAATGCTTGTTCACCTTCTGTAAAAATAAATTCAGAACCACAGTCTTTACATACTAAAGTTTTATCTGCCATTTTAGAATACCTCCTTCTTAGTTTTGAGATTTAATATTTTTGACACATTGATCCTAAATAATAAAGAAGGAAATAGTCTAAAAAATTATTAAATTCATTTAAGCTTTTTATTTAAGCCAATTACAATATATCATAAAACAAAAAAATATACAACCAATTTTTATATAAAATTTATTAACCATCTTACAAAATTCGACATATTATATAGTAACCTAATAAAATGAGGTGAATTTAGCATGAGAAAAATAAAAAAAGGAGATATTGTAGGTAGAATTTCATATGGAAAGGATATTTTATTTATTGTAGATAGAATTATCAAAACAAGAGATAAAAGTGAAATTGCAATACTAAAAGGATTAACTATAAGAGTGAAAGCGGATAGTCCTATAGAAGATTTAGAAATAATAGAAAAAGGTGTTGTACAAGAGAATATAAAAGTATTTGAAAATAAAATGGAAGATAGAGTAAGAAGATATTTGAGCTATATAGAAAAAGATAAAAGGAGCAAAAGACAGTTTTGCACTGGCAGAATCTTGCACTTAGATGGAGATAAAAAATATAGTGAAAAATCTTTAAAATATTATAAAAGTTTAGGATTAGATGTAGTAGTAAAAAACATTCCAGAAAGTAAGCAACCAAAATTTGTAAGAATGTTATTAGAAAAATATAAACCAGACATATTAGTTATAACTGGTCATGATGGAATGATAAAAAAAGGTACGAAATATAATGATATATATAATTATAGAAATTCAGCATATTTCATGAATTCTGTTATGGAAGCAAGAAGATGGAATAGTATGGGAAGGGATTTAGTTATTTTTGCAGGAGCATGTCAAAGTTATTATGAAGCAATTATGAATGCTGGTGCCAATTTTGCATCATCACCAGGTAGAATATTAATAGATTTTATGGATCCTTTAATAGTAGCAGAAAAGATAGCTATTACTGATGAAAGTAAATATGTAACAATTAGTGATATAGAAAATGAGTTAAGAGATGGAGTAAAAGGCGTAAATGGAATTGGTGCAATGGGAAAGAAAAAGATGATTGTAACAAAAATGTAATGTAAATGTAATAAATCAAACTAAACCGTGAAAACCTTTTTAAATTAGGCGTTACAAGAAACGACAATAAATTGTCCTTTTTGACAAAAAATATAGCAAATGATATAATTTAAATATCTTGAAGAAGTAGGTGATTAAATGATTTGTAAAAAAGATATTACAGATTTAAAAACTGATATTGGAGAAATGATAGGACAGAAAATTGTTGTTAGAGGAACTCTAGGAAGGAGTAAATCATTTGAAAAAGAAGCTACAATTGAAAAAGCTTATCCAAATATTTTTGTTGTAAAGTATGAGGAAAATAATCGCAATGTAACTTACAGTTATACAGATGTATTAACTAGAACTGTAGAAATAGATGTTATTGATGGAAACTTAGCTACGCCATTGATACCACCACAAATTGAAGAATTAAAAAAAGTAAAAAGTTTATAATATAAAACAAAAATTCCTATTAAAGTAGGAATTTTTTTTGTCTTAGTTAATATAATTAAATAACAAAATAAGGAGGGAGAAAAAATATGAATATAGAAACTAAAAAAGATAAATTATGCATTAATCAGATAATCGGACAAAAAGCAGAAAGCATTGAAGTAGAAGGTGATGCAATAATTCCAGATATAAAACCAGATATTTTAAAATCGATAAATACAAATGGAAATGTTTGTATTTATAAAAAAGAAGTCTTAGATGGAAAGGTAAGAATAGATGGATGTATAAATGTAAATATAATTTATAAGGCAGATAGTGAAGAAGCTAGTATAAGAGGTTTAACATCTACTATAGATTTCACGAAAATAATAGAAATGCAAGAAGCAAAAACAGGAATGATGTTAGAATGTAAAATGGTATTAAATCAAATTGAATGTAAGATATTAAATGGAAGAAAAGTAAATCTTAGAAGTCTGTTAGATGTAGATTTAAAATTATGTTCTAATGAAGAAGTTGATTTTATTGAAGGAATTCAAAATATAGATGATATGCAAGTATTAAATGAAAATTTTAATATTAATTCTTTAGTTGGAAGTGGATGCACAAAAGCTATTGCAAAAGATACTATTGTAATTGATGGTATTGATAATTTAGCAGAAATAATGAAAATTAATATAGATATTGTAAATGTAGAAAGTAAAATTAGTTATAATAAAGTTTTAGTAAAAGCAGATACCACAGTAAAAATTATGTATTTAACAGATGATAATAGAGTAAATACTGTAGAAAGTAAAATTCCTGTGATGGGATTTGTTGATATTTTAAATGTGACAGATGATAATATATGTGATGTAAAAAATGAATTAAAAAATTTAGTCGTTAAGCCTAATAATGTAGAAGAGCATTCTATATTTGTAGAAGCTGAAATTGAGTTTAACGTATTTGTTTATCAAAATAAACCACTTGAATTAATACAAGATCTATATAGTCCTAGTATAGATTTAAGTACAAATTGTAGGAAAATAAATACAATGCAAGAAAAGAGATTAATAAAAGATGTATGCAATATAAGGGAAAAACAAGTAATTCAAGAGATAAGAAATGAAAAAATATATGATGTAGATATAAAACCAGTAATTAAAAAACAAAATATTTTAAATGATAGAATTATATTTGAAGGAGAGCTGAATGTAAATTTTATATATTCAAATGATCAAACGAGTGGTATAGAAACTAAAAATATAGTTATACCATTTAACCATAATATGAACTGTGAAGGAGTAAGTCAAAATTCTAAATTAGATGTAAAAATAGAAATAGGATCTCAAGATATAATTATTATGCCAGATGAGAGTATTGAGTTAAAAGTTGATTTGAATTTATTAGTGGATATATTTAAAAGTGTAGAAATAAGTATAATAAATGATATGCAAGTAGAAGAAAATAGAGATAATGAAGTATATAGTATAATTATATATTTTGTAAAACCTGGGGACACTTTATGGAAAATTGCTAAAAGATTTAGAAGTACAGTGGACAATATAGCAAGAATTAATGGAATAGAAGATGAAAATAAAATTAATGTAGGTCAGCAATTATTTATTCCAAAATATGTAGCAGATAAAAATAGTGTATCTGCTTAAAATGGAGAAGATTAGATGGATAAAATTTATTCTAGGAAAAGAATAAAATTACCAAAAGTTAATTTTAATAATAAAAATTTTGGAGAATTTAACTCTAAGAATGCTAAAAAAATAAAAATTGTAGCTATAGCTGTAATTGCTGTTTTTGCTGCAATATTAATTATAAAAGCAATAGAGCCTGTAATAAATAAACAATCTATAGTAGTAGCTAAAAGTATTGCAACAAAAATATCTAATGAACAAGCGACAGCTGTTATGGCAAATTATAAATATCAAGATTTGTGCAGTATAGAAAAAGATGAAAATGGAAACATAAGAATGATTAAATCGAATATAATACCAGTAAATGAAATTACATCTGATATAGCAGTAAAGATACAAGATGAACTAAACAAAGTGCAAGACGGAGAAGTATTTATTAGATTAGGGACTTTAACTGGTAGTAAACTTTTATCTGGTAGAGGTCCAAAGATAAATTTTAAAATTGTGACAATTGGAAATGTAGAGACAGATTTAAAATCAGAATTTAGTTCAGCTGGAATAAATCAAACTTTACATAGAATATATTTACAAGTTAAGTGTAAGGTTATAGTATTAACTCCTTTTAGCAGTATAGAAGAAGAAATTATAAATCAGGTATTGCTTGCAGAAGCAGTAATTGTGGGAAATATTCCAAATACTTATTACAATTTAGAGGGGATTAATAAAGACAATGTGTTAGATATAATAGAATAGAGAATAAATAAAAGAGATGGATAATTTGCCCCCCCTCCCCATTAAAGTAGACACCAATAAAAAAGAGGTGTATACTTTAAGGGGGAGGGGGCATTAATAATTAGATTTTATTAAATAATTATTTATTTTGTATCAGTATAACTAATTATTTTAACAATTTCGACATTTTTCTCATATCTTATAATATACCTTTGATTAGGTAAATTATAAGAAAGAGTTGATTTGTATGTGTAATAGAAATTGTTGTAGAAGAAGAAATAATAATTCTTGTCAAGGAATTTGTTGTATCGAAGAAGGTATAAGAGATATCCGAGAGGGAATAAGGGACATTAAAGAAGGATTAGAAGATATTTGTAAAAATAGGTTCTGCGAAGGAATAAGAGACATCAATGAAGGTATTTGCGATATAAGAGAAGGGTTACGTGATATCATCAGAGGATTTAGATGTATCGAGTGTAATATATGTTGTGAAAAAAGAAGAAGAATACAAGAAGCTATTTGTGATATAGAAGAAGGAATAAGGGATATTTGTGAAGGATTAAGAGATATTATTAGAGGTAGAATTTGCGAAGGTGAAAGAGATATACGTGAAGGAATCTGTGATATAGAAGAAGCTCTAAAAGATATTTGTGAAGCTTTAAATGATAGTTGTAAAAAATAGGTGTATACTAATTTAATAAAAATCTCAGAAAGTTAATACTTCTGAGATTTTTTCACACTACTAATTCTGATATATTATGAAAATGAAATTATAAAAGTTTATAAAATATTAATTAAAACTCTAAAATATGACTATATATGTAAAAATACTTGACATGTACGAACAAAAGTTTTATAATGTATTTGGCTTTGAAAGGATGTGTCAACCATGAAAAATGCAATAATAAACATAAATAATGAAGATATAAAAAATTTAATATATACAATAAGAGGAAAGCAAGTAATGATTGATAGTGATGTAGCAATGTTATATCAATGTGAAACAAGAATAATAAATCAAGCAGTAAAAAGAAATTCTGAAAGATTTCCAGAAAGATTCTGTTTTAAATTAACATCAAAAGAATTAGAAAACTTGAAATCACAAATTGTGATTTCAAGTTTTAAAGGAGAAAGCTCTTATGGAGGAAGAAGAAAATTACCATTAGTATTTACAGAGCAGGGAATAGCAATGCTTTCAGGATTGCTTAGAAATGAAATAGCTGTACAAGTAAGTATTAGTATAATGGATGCTTTTGTTGAAATGAGAAAATTCTTGAATAATAATGGAAAAGTATTTGAAAGATTAACAACTCTGGAATATAAGCAAATAGAAAATGAGAAAAATTTTAATAAAGTATTTAATTTATTACAAAGCAAAAAAAATATAAAACAAAAAATATTCTTTCAAGGACAGATTTGGGATAGTTATAGCTTAATAATAGATATAATAAAAAAAGCAGAAAAGAAAATAACAATAATCGACAATTATGTAGATGATAGCATTTTAAAAATGTTATCAAAGAAAAATGATGAAGTAGAGGTCATAATTTTAACATCTAATAAAAGTAATATACAAAATTTAGATGTACAAAAATTTAATAAAGAATATCCTACTTTAAAAGTTGCAAAGACAAATAAATTTCATGATAGATTTATAATAATAGATAATAAAGAATTATACCATTTAGGAGCGTCAATAAAAGATTTAGGAAAAAAGTGTTTTGCAATAAATGAAATGGAAAATGAAGAATTAATAGAATTAATAAGAAAAGTTATATAGAAACACATTTTACATTATGCATATTCACATAATGTAAAACTACTAAACAGCAAAAAACCTCGGAAGCATCGAAACTTCTGAGGTTAAATTTTTGAATAAAAAACATATTATCTCTTTGAGAATTGTGGTGCTTTTCTAGCTTTCTTAAGACCGTATTTTTTTCTTTCTTTCATTCTAGGATCCCTTGTTAAGAATCCGTTTGCTTTTAATGTTGGTCTATATTCTTCATTAGCTTCTAATAAAGCTCTTGAAACACCATGACGGATAGCTCCTGCTTGACCTGTAAATCCACCACCAATTACTTTACAAATAACATCATATTTATCTAAAGTGTTAGTTACTGTTAATGGTTGTCTAACGATAACTTTTAATGTTTCAGCTCCAAAATATTCATCTATACTTCTTCCATTAATTGTTATAACACCTGTACCTTCAACTAATCTAACTCTAGCAATTGATTTTTTTCTTCTTCCTGTACCGTAGAACATTATTTTTTCTGATTTTGCTTTAGGCATTTTATATTTCCTCCCTTAAACTTTAATTTAGAAATTCCAAATTTCTGGTTTTTGTGCGATATTTTCATGTTCGCTACCAGCATAAACTCTTAATTTTTTAATCATTTGTCTTCCTAAACTGTTTTTAGGAAGCATTCCTTTTATAGCAAGTGTCATTGCTTTTCCAGAATCTTTATTTAACATTTCTCTAGCAGTAGTTTCTTTCATACCACCAATATATCCAGAGTGATGTCTATAAATCTTTTGGTCTAATTTTTTTCCTGTTAAAACAACTTGGTCACAGTTTAGTATAATTACATGATCACCAGCATCAATATTAGGAGTATAAGTTGGTTTATGTTTTCCTCTTAATAATTTAGCAGCTTCTGTTGCTACTCTACCTAATGGTTTGTTTGCGGCATCGATGATATACCATTTTCTTTCGATTTCATTTTTCTTTAAACTATATGTAGTGTTATTCATGGTAAAAAATACCCTCCATTTCATATTTAAATTTTATGATATTTATATGAAACCTCGTAAAAACCACCGGGGAGAAGTTTTTATTTTGGTCATATTACAAATTATTGCTTTTCTATTTTATTACAGAAAGTGCTAAAAGTCAAGAAAAATTTAACAATAAATTAAAACTTGCTTATATAGGGTTACAATTCACAGCCTGTTTTAAAGTAAAGTGAAAATGTTACCGCATAGCTAATTGTCTGATATATATTTTTTAAAATCAATAAAATATATATCAGACAATTAGCTGCTAGTATGTGTTTTTTTATAACTATGAATTGTAACTATATAGGGTTTGACACACAAATATTAAATATATTAAAATAAGTTTATATCATATATAAATGGGAGATATATAATGGAAAATTTAAAAGAAAAAAATAAAGAACTCACAAGAATTTTTTGCGAATTCAAAGAAAACAATATGGATTCATATGACTTTTTTTATAAAGAATATTATTCTTTAATATATGGGATAGTATTTTCAATATTAAAAAATAAAGAGAATACAGAAGATGTTGTACAAGAAATTTTTATGAAAATATATAATCTAGATAGAACCAAGTTACCAGAAAATGGAGTTTTGAGCTGGATTTATACAGTTAGCAAAAATGAAACATTTAATTATCTAAGAAGAAAGAAAAAAGAAGTTGATATAGAAGATATTTATGAGCTTCAAGAAGAGTCAAGTGAAATAGAAGAAATAATAGATATTTATACATATAATAAAATAATTAGTGGTTTAAATGAAAAAGAAAAGGAAATTGTTTCATTAAAGATATTGTCTAATTTTACATTTAAAAAAATTGGACAAATGTTACAAATGCCAACTGCAACTGTTCAGTGGAGGTATTATAAAGCAGTAGATTCATTAAAAATATCATTAGGAAATTTAGCTTTATCTATAATTACATTTATATTATTAATTGTAAGAAAAGAAAATATGAAAAGTATAGATAGTAAAAGTGAAGAGAAAAAGGAAAATTTGGATCTAAAGTCTTCAGAAAATAAAGAGCAAGATTTAGAATCTAAAGAAAATATTGAATCTACTATAATAGAAGATAAATCTGAAACTAGTACTAATAACAAACTGCAAGAATCAGATAATAATAGTTATAATGAAGTATATAATGTACTAACTGGAGATAATGCTACAATTATATGTGAAAAAGAAGAAACTTTAGATATTGTTCAGCCTACATTAATAGGAATTTGCGCAATATTTTTAAGTATTTCAATAATTTTTGCAATTTTTTTCAAAAATCACCAACAAAAAAGAAAGAAAAAAGCATCTAAATAATATAAAGAAGAATTTCTTTAAAATTATTTAGGGGGAATTTATAATGAATAAAAAAATAAAAATATTAGTAGGAATATTAGTTGTTGTTATAATTATTAGTATAATAGCAGTAAGTTATTACTTTACAAATTTAAATAATAATGTTACAAAAGCAAAAATAGACGATTGGGAATATTCTTATAAAAATAGTAACGAGGAATATATAACAAGCAAGAGCTCTGGAGGAGCCTTTTCAGTTCAATCAGGATCATCATCGTCACCAACAGCTGATAGTGCTATGACTTATTCAAATAGTGAAAGTACAGTTGGTTTATCAGTAGGTGGTTCAAAAAATATAGAAAATTTTAGAGAGAATATAAAAAATGGATATTTTCCGATTTCTACAGATATTACATATAATGGGTTATTTTATGATTATTATTTTGAAACGGGAAAAGCCAAAGAAAGTTCAGAATTATTTTCACCATCATATTCTATGGCAATATCAAAAGATCCTATTTCTGCAGAAAAAGAATATTATATGACAGTTGGACTAAATTCTAATATAAAACAAAGTGATTTTAAACGTAAAAAACAAAATATAGTTGTTGTACTTGATATATCAGGTTCTATGGAATCACCTTTAAATTCATATTATTATGATGAAAATAATAGTATTTTTTCAAATTTGAAGAAAAATAAAAGCAAAATGGAACTTGCAAACGAATCTGTAAATTTAATGATAGATGAATTAAATGATGATGATAGATTCGGGATAGTTTTATTTGATAATAGTGCATATTTAGCAAAACCTTTAAATTTAATAGGAGAAACCAATGTAAAAGAAATAAAAAAACATATATCTGAAATAGAAGCTAGAGGTGGAACAAATTTCGAAGCGGGTTATAAAAAAGGAACAGAATTATTTGATGATAAACTATTAGATGATAAAGAGTATGATAATAGAATAATTGTAATTACTGATGCTATGCCAAATATAGGAGAAACAAGCAAAAGTGGTTTATTAAAATACATAGAAGAAAATTCAAAAGAAGGAATATATACAAGCTTTATAGGAGTAGGTGTAGATTTTAACACAGAAGTTATAGAAAATATATCAAATGTTAAAGGTGCAAATTATTATTCAATTAGTAGTAAAGAACAATTTAAGAAAATATTAAGTGAAGACTTTGAATATATGGTTACTCCATTAGTATTTGACTTAAACTTAAATTTTGAATCTGTAGGATATGAGATTGAAAAAGTATATGGTACAGATTCAGCAGATAAATCATCAGGAAATATAATGAAAGTAAACACTTTATTCCCATCAAGTACAAATGAAAATTCAGAATCTAAAGGTGGAGTAATATTATTAAAATTAAAGAAAAAAGACAATCAAACAGATAATAAAATTAATTTAAGTGTTTCATATACAGATAGAGATGGAAATAAACATTCAAATTCGCAAGATATCGAATTTGATAAAGATGAAGAATTCTATGAAAATACAGGAATTAGAAAGGCTGTAGCATTAACAAGATATGCAAATACATTAAAATCTTGGATTTTATATGAAAGAAGTAATAAAGATGAAAGATTTTATATAGACGAAAATATAGGTGTAATAGATTGTGATTATACAATAGAAGATATACAAATAATTTTAGGCGAAAATGAAAGAACATCTGTAAAACTAACAGTAAGTGAAGAGTATAAAGAAAATTTTAGAAAAATCAAATCTTATTTAGAGAATGAAAAAAATGAACTTAAAGATGATAATCTAAAACAAGAAATAGAATTACTACAAGAATTAATTGATTGTTAACAAATATACAATTATACAATAAAAATTTACTAAAGATTTAAAAATAATACTTATATTTCAAAGGTGAGATATAAGTATTATTTTTGATGATATCAGGGTAAAAACATGAAAAAATTTTTAAGTCCTAATAAATTTCAAGAAAGTGTTGACAATTATAGTAAAATATAGTATTATTATATAGTCAAAAAAAGAAGAAGCTAAATCACTTCTCACCTTATCGTATAGAAAAAGGTTAATAAATATTGTTTTTTAAATAGATTAATAATATCTATTTATTATGAATATATATTTGTTATATGAGGAGGATTGGCAGAAAAGTCAATCTTTTTAATTTTTATTGGAGGTGTTTTATATAAAACAAGAATTACCTATTAATGAGCAAATAAGAGCGAAAGAGGTTCAATTAATAGACGAAGATGGAAAGAAAAATGGACCAATTTCATTAAAAGAAGCATTAGATATCGCTTATGAAAAAAAATTAGATTTAGTATTAGTTGCTCCAAATGCACAGCCACCAGTTTGTAAAATAATGAACTATGGCAAATATAAATTTGAGCAAGCTAAAAGAGAAAAAGAAGCAAGAAAAAAACAAAAAACATTAGAAACAAAAGAAATAAGAATTACACCTAATATTGAGCAACATGATTTTGAATTTAAAGCAAAAAATGCAAGAAAGTTCATAGAAGATGGAAATAAGGTAAAAATAACAGTTAAATTTAGAGGTAGAGAATTAAATTACGTAAAATTAGGAGAAGAAACTCTAAATAAATTTATAGAAGACTTATCAGATATTTCATCACCAGAGAAAAAACCAATATTAGAAGGAAAAAATATGTTTATAATATTAGCTAAGAAAAGTGAAAAATAATCTTAGATGATATTAATATATAGAAGGTCAAAAAAGTGAGGAAAATGACCAAAATAAATATTCTTCACAATAGAAATAGAGAGGAGATTTTAAATATTATGCCAAAATTAAAAACAAATAAAGCAGCAAAAAAAAGATATAAGTATACTGCAACAGGAAAGGTTAAAAGAACAAAATCAAATAGAAGACATCTTTTAGCAAATAAAACACCAAGAGCAAAATCAAGAGGAAAAATTCAAGATGCTTATGCAGATAAAACATGTGAAGCAGGAATTAAGAAATTATTACCATATGGTAACTAAAAAATAGAAATAAGATAGGAGTGAAAAATAAATGGCAAGAGTTAAAACAGCGGTAATTACTCGTAAAAAACATAAAAAAATATTAAAAAGAGCAAAAGGATATTATGGTGCAAAACACTATAGATTTAGAATGGCTAAACAAGCTGTTATGAAATCAGGAGCATATGCATATGTAGGAAGAAAAGATAAAAAGAGCAATTTTAGAAAATTATGGATTGCAAGAATTAATGCAGCTGCAAGACAAAATGGAATGACATATAGCAAAATGATAGCAGGGCTAAAAAAAGCAAATGTTGTTGTAAACAGAAAAATGCTTGCAGAATTAGCTGTAACAGATGCTGAAGCTTTTACAAAAATAGTAGAAATTGCAAAAAATGCATAATTTATAAAAACTGGATTAGTAGTTATCTAATTCAGTTTTTTGTTAATTATAATTATTGTATTTATAATTTGTATTTACTAAATTTTTATATTATTATATATAAGAGGTGGTAAGTATGGAAAATCTAGAAAAGATAAATAAGTTTATGTTAGAAATAAATCCAGAATGGAGTACACTAAAAAAAGCAAGAGATATTTGTATAAAGTTATGTGAGATATATAAGTATGATTCAGAATATAATTATGGAGATCATGATAAAAGGAATGCAATAATGACTAGGATTATACAAATTGTAAATTCAGGAAATGAAGAAGAAATAATAAATAATATACAAAATGATAATCAGATTTGTGTTGGATTAGGAAGCACTTATACTAGACTATTAAAACAGTTAGGAATAGATGCTGAATTAATGGGTGGAGATGTTTTTATTAAATTAGATGAGGAAAGAAGTACTTGTGTATCAATAGTAAAAGAACTATATCCAGTAAAGGTAAAGGAAAGACCACAGGGATTTGAACAAAGTTTATTGCCAGAAATAGAAACAATCGATAAAGAGTTAGGATTCATAGATGAAAATGGATATAGAAAAGAAAATTATGATGTAAAAGATATAATGGAAAATGAAACCGATTTTGCAAAAAGGTTAGATAAAGTTTTATCTGATAGAGGAGACTATGTTAGCGAAGTTATAGGTAGAGATTTAACAAATGTTGAGCTACATAAATATTATAGATATTTGATGAAAACAGCATTTCCTGATAAAAAAGTAAAAATAGAACCTATAAATAAAAAACAATTAGGAAGTAATATACAATATGTATTAATGACAAAAGAAGAAAGTAGGGATGAAAATTTTATATATTATTTATATGATACAAATATGGGGAAATTTAAAAAAGTAACTGAAC
This sequence comes from Clostridiales bacterium, assembly GCA_019417465.1. Lineage (GTDB taxonomy): Bacteria > Bacillota > Clostridia > TANB77 > CAG-508 > CAG-492. Next base: position 33,672 of record DXVF01000008.1, on the reverse strand, counting down.
AAGATATACCAAGTGTAAATAAAAATAATCAAGAACAAAGGCAAGAGCAAGAGGAATCACTTTGTCTAAGAGATGGGTATTAAAATAATATTAATTAATAGTAGGAATTAATTTGAATTCGTAGAATATAATATATACATAGGAATCACTGAATTGTAAACCAAAAGGAGGAGTTAAAATGACAAGCCCTGAAATGCTTCGGAAACAAGCAGAATATTTTTTATGTAATAAATCTACATTACGGAAAACTGCAGAACAGTTCGAAACATCTAAAACGACACTTCACAAAAACTTTAGAGTTTATCTAAAAGAAATTGATGAATCTCTGTATTGGGAGGTTAAAGCATTGTTGCAAGAAAATCGAGAGGCAGCTCCGTTAAGAGGCGGATTAGCACTCAAGAAGAAGCTTGAAGTTGCCAATAAGAAGTAATAAAAACTGTAGAATTGTAATAAGTTTATATTATTATGATTCTGCAGTTTTTTTTTGTAGTAAATTATAATTCATATATTTTATAAAATAAATGTTATAAGAGGGAGAATAATAGATGAAATGTTTAGTAGATGGACATTGTGATACTTTGTCAAAAGCATTAGATGAAAAATCTAATTTAAAAGATAAAAAATATTGTTTCAATTTAGTGGATGCAAATAGTAAAACACCATGTGTACAAATGATGGCAGCATATATAGACCCTAAATATGTAGATAACAAGTTAGGTGGATTTAATAGAGCAACTAACATTTTAGAGCAATTTGAAAAGAATAAAGATAATAAAGAAATAATAAATATTTTAAATCAAGAAGATTTAAGTAGAGTTATTAATGAAAAAAAAGTTGGTATAATACTTACAATAGAAAATGGAAGTGCTATATCTGGAAATATTAAAAATATAGAAAAATTATATGAAAAAGGTATTCGTGTAATGTCTGTTACATGGAATGAAGATAATGATTTAGGATGTGGTGCATTAACAAAAGAAGACAAAGGACTTACAAAACTTGGAGAAGAATATATAAAAAAGTTAGAAGAAAAAAATATAATTATAGATGTTTCACATTCTTCAGAAAAAACTTTTTGGGATATAACTAAATGTACGAATAATACGATTGTTGCTACACATTCATGTGTGTATTCGATTTGTGATCATCCAAGAAATCTAAAAGATAAGCAGATAATAGAAATTGCAAATAGAAAAGGAATAATAGGAATATGTTTTGCATCACATTTCCTAAATAAATCTGGTAAAAGTAATTCAAGTGATATTATAAAACATATAAAATATATAAAAGATTTAGTTGGAATTGATTATGTGGGATTAGGTAGCGATTTTGATGGGGTGGATTTTAGTAAAATGCCATTAGATATTAGAGGCATTAAAGATATTAATAAATTAGAAGAAAAGATGAAAATAGAAGGTTTTACAGAGGAAGAAATTAATAAAGTCATGGGAGAAAATTGGTTAAGAGTATTAAAAACATTATAGAATTATACAAGATGGCATCAAGAGCAGTAGATTCAATTTATATCGTAAAATTAGATCTTATTTTTGATTTTTAGATAAAAAGTAGAAAAAAGGAATAAAGGATAGAAATATGTCATAAAATGTCGATAGAAATTAAAATCAATAACACACTATATATTGAATATTTACATTTACGAATATACAATATGAATGTAATATTTGCAAATAAGTAATGGTAAACAAAGAGGTAAAGATGAGAAGTATAATTATTCAAAAGAATATAGATATATATTTTTATTTAAGAGCAATAAATTTTATTGCTCTAATATGCCACTTTATCTATTTACATAATGTATTCTTTAAAAAATAAAATTACTAAAAAATGGTAATTTTCTTTTTTGTTTTATAGGAGGAAGATATGAAAGAAAATGAAAAAATATATTTAGATAATGCAGCAACAGCTTTTCCTAAATTACCAGAGATACAAGATGTAATAAAAAAGTATTGCAAAAGTTTTAATCATTCTCCTAACAGAACAAATGGAAAAAACATATTAGATGATGTAAGAGAAAAAATACTAAAATATTTTGATGCAACTGATGGTTATGAAGTAGCTTTTATTCCAACAGCAACTATTGGAATGAATATAGCAATAAAGACATTGTCAAGAGATATAAATAATCAAATTATTACAACTAATTGTGAACATCATTGTGTATATAGACCATTGAAGGAATTTAATACATCATATAAGATAATTGAGTACATGGATGGGAATCAAGAGGAACATCCTGAGAGAATATTAAATGAAATGAATGATGAGACTAAAGCCATCATAATGAATCATGGGTCTAATGTTACGGGTAATATATATGATTTAGAAAAAATAGGAAAACAAATAAAAAATAAAGATATATTGTTTATTGTAGATATATCTCAAACAGCAGGATATGATGATATATCGGTTAAGAATTTAAATGCAGATGTTGTAGTAGGTTCTGCTCATAAACATTTGTATGCATTACCAGGTATTGGATATATTATATATAAAAAGGGAATAAAGCTAGAGCCAATTTACTATGGTGGAACAGGAAAACTTTCTAGTAATATGAAACAACCAAGAGTATTACCAGATATGCTAGAAACGGGAACAATGAATTTATTAGGAATATTAGCATTGGAAAAGAGTATAGAAGTAATAACTAAAGAAGTAAGAAAACAATATAGAGAATATGAAAATGAATTAGTAAATTATTTTGTAAAGAAAAGTAAATCTATAAGCAACATGAATATTTTTTGTGGAAAAGAAAGCAAAAGAACAGGTGTAATATCATTTAAAATAAGTAATTTAGATTCGAACTATGTTGTTGCACCATATTTATTCCAAGAAGGAAATATTTTAGTAAGAGCAGGATTACATTGTGCACCACAAATACATAAAACATTAAAGACTTTTCCAGAAGGGACTGTAAGAATATCTTTTTCACATAATACTAAAAAAGAAGAAATAGATAAATTAATAGATTTGCTAAAAAAATTATGATGGAGGAAAAATGAATTATACTATAAGGAAAAATGAAGGGTGTGCAGACTATGAAAAAGTTTCTTTAGAAGGAGAAATTTATAGTTTAAATAAGGAAAAACTATATAATATTTTAAAAACAGAATTTACAAGTGTTAATAATATTGCAGAAGGAAAAATTATTATTGCTAAAAATAAAAATATAGAAATGTATCTATATGATGAAAGTAGATTTATAGTAAGCAAATTAGAGTCGGAAGAATATGGAATAGAAGTTTTAAATAAAATGTTCAAAGAGGAGGATATTATGATAAAAAAACAATTTATAGAACCTAAAAATCATATTATTGTAGCATTAGATACTGAGAATATAGAAGAAGGTTTTAAAGTAATGGATCAATGTTATGATTTAGTTGATTGTATAAAATTAAATTATCCATTAGTTCTTAAAGAAGGAATTAATATTATTGGAAAACTGAAAAGTAAATATAAATTACCTATATTTTGTGATTTTAAAATAGCAGATGTACCTGTAACTAATAATAAAATAATAAAGATCGCTAAAGATGAGGGTGGAGATGCAATTATGATACATGGAATAGTAGGACCAGATGGTCTAGAAGAAGCTATGAATGCAGCAGATGATAAAATTGCATTAGTAGTACAAACTGAATTTACTCATCCGGGTGGACTTGTATATACTCAAGGCTTAGCCAACTCATTAGTGGAATTAGCTGTTACATACGGATGTGCTGCAGTACAAGCACCTGGGAATAGACCAGATCGAATAAGAGAAGTAAAAAAAATTGTTCAGGATAAATGTAAAATCGTATGTTGTGGAGTAGGGGCTCAAGGAGGAAAATATGATGAGGTACTTAAAGCTGGAGGAGATTTTCCAATAATAGGTAGAGCAATATATAAGGCAGAAAAACCAAGAGAATATATTTTAAAAAATATATTAAAACATGAGGAGGAGAGATTATGTTAATTGCTGTTTGTGGTATAGATGGAGCAGGTAAAACTACTCAGATAAAGAATATAGAAAAATATTTTTTAAGTATAGGAAATAAGGTACATTTAACAAAACAACCAACTAACTGGTATAGAAAAGATGAAAGAGTAAAAAGATTTTTAAATGAGGAAATTAATGATAAAGATATCATTAAAGAATTAGCATTATTTTCAGCAGCAGATAAGTTAAGACATATACATGAAGAAATAATTCCAAAATTAAATGAAGATTATGTTGTTATAACAGATAGATATGTATTTTCTGCATATGCGTATTTTTACATAAGAGGCATTAAAGATATAAAATGGCTAAAAGAAATTAATAGATACATATTAGAGCCAGATATTACATTTTATATAAAAACTAATCCTAAAGTAGCATATAAGAGAATCATTAAAAGAGATGGAGATAATGCTAAAAGAGAAGAAAAAGATATTGAATTTTTAGAAAAAGTTTCAGACGTATTTGAAAAGCAAATTTGGGGTGAGACAAATAATTATTATGTCATTAATGGAAATGAAAAAGTTGATAATGTAAAAAAAGAGTTAATAGATGTAATAGAGAAAAAAATCGAGATATAAAATGATGAGAAGATTATAAAAAGTTATAAGATATGAGTTAGAAAATATTAAAATAAGTAGTAGTATAAAGTTAAAAAAATAAAATATGATTAATAAATAATAGATTGTAGATATATAATAGTAGATTAAAAATAAAAAGAAAATGAATGTGTTTTAGTAATACTTTAAAAGTGAGGTATGAAAAAATAATCGTTCATTTATAAAGGAGGATTTTAAAATGAAAAATATTGTAGATAGGTTAAATGAAAAAATAACTAGATTAGAAAGTCCAATAGTAGTGGGACTAGATCCTGTATTATCAAATATACCAACTTGTTACAAAGCGAATTTGGAGATGGCAGAAAATAAATTCGAAGAAATATCAAATATTATAATAAAATTTAATAAAGATATAATTGATAGTGTTTACGATTTAGTTCCTGCCGTGAAGCCACAAATGGCTTTTTATGAAATGTATGGAGAATATGGAATAATTGCATTTAAGGAAACAGTAAAATATGCTAAGTCTAAAGGTTTGTTTGTTATAGAAGATGCAAAAAGAAATGATATAGGAAATACTGCTAGAGCGTATGCTATGGGGCATTTAGGAAAGGTTGATTTAGGAAATGATAAAAAAGAGGAAGTTTTTGCAGTCGATTTTTTAACAGTGTCTCCATACTTAGGACTTGATAGCATAACTCCATTTATAGAAGAATGTAAAGAAAATGATAAAGGGATTTTTATTTTGGTAAAAACATCAAATCCATCAAGTTCAGATATACAAGATAAGGTTGATTCAGAAGGAAAAACAATTTATCAAAATGTAGCAGAATTTGTAAAAAAACAAGCAGATGAGATGATCGGAGAGACAGGATATTCTCCAATAGGAGCAGTTGTAGGAGCAACTTTTCCAGGAGAAGCTTTAAACTTAAGAAAGATTATGAATGATAGTATATTTTTAGTTCCGGGATATGGAGCTCAAGGCGGAACTGCCAAAGATGTTATGAATTGTTTTAATGATGATGGGTTAGGTGCTCTTATAAATTCTTCAAGAGGAATTATATATGCATATAAAAAACAATTTGAAGCTGATGTCTGTAGTGTAGAAGATTATAAAAGATGTACAAGGGAAGCAACTATAAAAATGAAAGAAGATATAATATTAAGTCTAGAGGAATTTGGAAAAAGTTTTAAATAATTTGCCAAATGGAACGAGTTGTTAAAATAACCCGTTCCATTTGATAATTACACACAAATTTTAAAAAACTTGGTACATTTATTGTTTTTTAATTTTAGGTTTTGCAATTAAAGATGCAATATAGCCAAAGAATACAGCAGCAGCAATTCCGACCGCTAGATGCTTTAACACCACCAATAAATGCTCCTAAAAGTCCAGATTTTTGCACTTCTTCTATAGCGCCTTTGGCAAGGTTTGCACCAAATCCAGTTAAAGGAACAGTAGCACCAGCTCCTGCAAAATCTATTAAATATTTATAAATACCAAGACCTCCAAGAATTGCACCAGTTGTAACAAAAATTACTAGAATTCTTGCGGGAGTTAATTTTGTTTTGTCTATTAATATTTGTCCTACTATACATATAAGTCCACCTACAACAAAGCATCTAAGTAGTTGCATTAAGTCTATACTGTGTATAAAATCCAAAGATATCACCTCACTATACTTCTATACTAATAGCATGTGCAATACCAGGAATAGATTCACCTTGCTGAGTACTTGTAGAGTTCATTAAAGCACCTGTTGCTATTAGTAATATTTTCTTTATTTTTTTATCTTTTAATTGTTTGAAAAAGTATCCAGAAAAAATTGTTCCAAGACAAGCACATCCACTACCACCAGAGTGAGTATCTTGTTTTTCTTTATCAAACATTAAAACTCCGCAATCATTGTAATTTGATTTAATATTGTATCCTTTTGTTTCACAAAGTTCTATTAATATGTCTTTTCCAATATGACCTAAATCACCTGTAATAATAGCATCATAATAACTAGGCTTACGCTCTGTATCTCTAAAATGAGTAATTAAGGTATCTAGTGCTGCAGGTGCCATAGCTGCTCCCATATTATTAGCATCTTTTATACCCATGTCAACAATTTTTCCGAGGCGTAATATGTGTTATATATGGTCCTACTCCAGATGAACTTAAAATAGCTGCTCCAGAGCCAGTTACAGTCCATTGAGCTGTAGGAGGTCTCTGATTTCCAAGTTCGAGTGGAAATCTAAATTGTTTTTCTGCACTACAAAAGTGACTAGATGTAGCACATAAAACATTAGTTGCTCCGGCCACCTTCTATAAATACACTGCCTAAACACATACTTTCTACAAATGTTGAGCATGCTCCAAATACTCCAAAAAATGGTATGTTTAATTCACGAAGTCCAAAACTAGAAGAAATACATTGATTTAGCAAGTCTCCTGCAAAACAATAATCTATTTGTGTAGCTGGAATATTTGATTTAGATATAACTGTACTTACAGTTTCTTTTATAATTTTACTTTCAGCTTTTTCCCAAGTTTTCTCTCCCCAAAACTCATCATCTAAACATTGATCAAAATATTTTGCCATTGGTCCTTCAGCCTCTTTAGGTCCTACTATAGATGCGGTTTCTAGAATAGTTGGGGGAGTATCAAATTTTATTGTTTGTGTACCAATTCTTTTCAAAATAAATCCTCCTTATTTAATTTTTTTATAAATTATTCTTATCGAAAATAAATAAATCTAAACAAAAAATGTAGCAATAATTCCTATAATAACAGATGCAGAAATACCAAATACTAATACTGGTCCTGCAACAGTAAACATTTTTCCACCAACACCCATAACATAACCTTCAGATTTATATTCGATGGCAGGTGAAACAATTGAATTAGCAAAACCTGTTATAGGAATAAGAGAACCGAGCACCTGCAAATTTACCAATTTTATTAAAAATATTTAAACCAGTTAAAATAGCTGCAACTCCTATTAATATAATAGATACTACAGTAGAGGAATTAGTTTGGTCCATTCCTTTATATTTGCAAAAATCCATTATAATTTGGCCAATTGAACATATTAATCCGCCAACCCAGAATGCATTAAAACAATTTCTTAATATAGGAGAGTTTGGAGATTTTTGCTCAACATAGTCGCTATATTCTTTTTTAGTTTCTATAGGTTTCATAAATTTTCCTCCTTAATTTCTATCTCTATCTAGTGTAAAAGATAAGTCAAGGTCGACATAGTATTCTTCTATTTTTTTACCACTAATTTTTGCTCTTTGTTCTAAGATTTTTACACTAGATAAATAATCTATAGTTTTTGATGCTTCTTCGATTGTTTTATTAATAGCATCTTTCCAAGATACATTTGATGTACCTGTGATTATTAAATGTTTTTCCATAATAAACCTCCATTGTCTAATTTTAAAATTAGTATGTGTAAAGTTTTTAAAGTTATGCATAAATGATGAATTTTAGTTTTTTTGTTGCAAATTCATAGTTTTTTATATAAGAGGTAATGTTACCGCCTAGCAAATTGTTTGATATATATTTTTCAAAATCAATCTTGAAGCGTGGCGGACGAGAGCAGTCAATTGCTTTTTATACCACGCAGTTTAGGTAGCAAAGTAAGATATTATGTGCCATCGGCGATTGATTTTGAAAAATATATATCAAACAATTTGCTAGGCTAGTATGTGTTTTTTTAGTAAGTCATGAATAGTAATAAATAGATTGAGAATATGTTTTTGTATTGAACAGCAACAGAATTAGTATAAAAAACAAACAAAAATTTGGAAAAGTATTGAAAAAAATAAAAATTGTGATACAATGAAAATTGTTAAAAATAAAATTAGTAGGAGGAAATATGTTTTCGTATATAAAGGGAATTTTAGAAGTTAAAACTACAGGATATGTAGTAATAGATATAAATGGATTAGGATATAAAATATTTATGTCAGATACAGCCATAAATAAATTGGGGGAAATAGGACAAGTTGTAAAAGTTCATACATTTGTAAAAGTAAGAGAAGATGATATTAGTATTTATGGATTTAATACTAATGAGGAATTAAGAATGTTTGAATTATTACTCAGTGTTAGTGGCATTGGTGCAAAATCTGCAATTGCAATATTATCTAATATTTCGCCATCTAGTTTTGCTTTAGCTATTATTACAAATAATGTTGGTGAAATAAAGAAATTACCAGGAATTGGCCCTAAAACTGCTCAAAGGATAATATTAGAATTAAAAGATAAATTAAAAACAGAAGAATCTATAGATGAAGATACTACTATAGAATTAAAAACTGCAATTAAAGAAGATAATAAAATTCAAGAGGTTATTGATGCTCTTAAAGTATTAGGATATAGTCAGAGAGAAATTGATATTGCTATTCAAAATGTAGATACAGATAGTTTTAGTGTGGAAGATATTATTAGAAAAGCATTAACATATTTAGCAAAGTAAACTAAATAAAAGTAGAAAGTAAAAAAGTTATAGAAATATATTGATAAATTAGTGAATGATATTTAATTAATATACTAATTTTGAAAGGAGAATGTATGAATTTTAACGAACCATTAGCATATAGAATGAGACCAAAAGACTTAGATGAATATGTAGGTCAAGAACATATACTTGCTAAAGATAAGATTTTGTATAGAACAATTAAAGCAGATAGATTGTCAAGTATAATCTTATGGGGACCACCTGGATGCCGGAAAAACTTCACTTGCAAGAGTAATTAGTGAAACGACAAAATATAAATTTACCAAAATAAATGCAGTAACAGCAGGAGTTTCAGATATAAAGCGTGCTATTGAAGAAGCAAGTAATTTACTTTTAAATCCAACTGGAAGATGTATATTGTTTATTGATGAGATTCATAGATTTAATAAATTACAACAAGATGCTTTGCTTCCATATGTAGAAAAGGGAACAGTAATTTTAATAGGAGCAACTACAGAAAATCCATATTTTGAGGTTAATAAAGCTTTAATTTCTAGGTCTATGGTTTTTAGATTACTTCCATTAACAAAAGAGCAAATTTTTAGAATATTAAAAAGAGCAATTATTAGCAAAGAAGGATTAGGAAGTTATAAAATAAAAATAGAAGATGAAACAATAAGCAAAATAGCAGAAGTATCAAATGGTGATGTGAGAACAGCTTTAAATGGTTTAGAAGTTGCAGTGCTTACAACTCGGAATGAGTGAAGATGGGTACATACATATTACAAATGAAATTGCAGCAGAATGTGTACAAACAAGAAAAGCTATATTTGATAAAAAAGGTGATAGTCATTATGATAATATTAGTGCTTTTATAAAATCAATGAGGGGTTCAGATCCAGATGCTGCAATATTTTATTTAGCAAGAGCTTTAAATGGAGGAGAAGATCCTGTATTCTTAGCAAGAAGAATAGTAATTGCAGCTGCAGAAGATGTAGGAATGGCAAATCCAAATGCTTTAGTTGTAGCAACATCTGCAATGCAAGCTGTAAATATGATAGGAATGCCAGAAGCAAGAATAATTTTATCAGAAGCGGCAGTATATGTAGCAACTTCTAAAAAATCTAATAGCACATATTTAGGAATTAATCGTGCTTTAGAAGATGTAAAGAATAAAGATACAGGAACAATTCCAATGCATATAAGAAATGCACCGATAGATGCGATGGAGAAAGATGGTTATAGTGTGGGATATAAATATCCACATGATTATCCAGGACATATTGTAGAGCAACAATATTTGCCAGATAAAATGCTTGGTACTAAATATTATATTAAAGATGATACTATAGAAGATTAATTTAGGAAAGAAAACTACAAGATATTTTAAAAGTGAATATTGAGAATGGTTCCAATTTTTATGGTAAGAGAAGGTATTCAAATAGATGATTTTTCAATAGAAATCTGGTATGCTATTCTAAAGAAACTCTGTATAATAATGATATAACATCATTACAAGAATATAGAGATTTAGTTGGAGATTGAATAAAGTTTTATATAATACTATAAGAGTAAAAAATGCGAAGAAATAAGTATTCTTCGCATTTTTTGCCAGATTTTTATTAAATGTCTACCCACATGGAAGTACATTTAATTTTGAACTGGATTTTATATATTTTATTTTTTCTTTGTATCATCTTTCATAACTTCTTTTATAGCTCCCAAACTTCCAAGAGCTGTAGTTGCATCAAATGGGATAAATACTTTGTTAGCTTCTCCGTTAGCAACTTCTTTTAAAGCCTCTAAAGATTTTAATTGAACTAATTTATCATCTGGGTTTGCTTTCATCATTGCTTTGTAAATCATTTCAATTTCTTGTGCTTTAGCATCAGCTACTTGTTTTATAGCTTCAGCTTCACCGGCAGCTCTTCTAATTGCTGATTCACGATCTGCTTCTGCTTCTAAGATAGCAGCTTGTTTTTTACCTTCAGCAAGAGTGATTGCAGATTGTCTTTCACCTTCAGCTTGAAGAATTAAAGCTCTTTTATTTCTTTCAGCATTCATTTGTTTTTCCATTGCATCACGGATATCAGCAGGTGGTGTAATATCTTTTATTTCAACTCTGTCTATTTTACATCCCCATTGATCTGTTGCTTCATCTAAAATAACTCTTAAACGATCATTTATAGCATCACGAGAACTAAATGTTTCGTCTAAGTCCATTTTACCAACAATATCACGAATTGTTGTAATAGCTAAATATTCAATCCCCTTTTTTAAAGATTGAATTTCATATACAGCTTTTGCTGGGTCTGTAATTTTATAGAACACAACTGTATCGATTGTAATTGTAACATTATCCTTTGTAATAACTCCTTGTGGTGGAATATCCATTGTTTGTTGCTTTAAACTAACTACTGATCTAACATGATCAAAAAATGGAATGATAATAGTAAGACCAGCATCAGCTATTTTGTGAAATTTACCAAGTCTTTCAATAATATAAACCTCAGATTGTTTAACAACTTTTATTGTTTTAAATGCAATAATTAAAGCTATAATTAATACTATAATAAAAAACCAAAACATATTTTTTCCTCCCTTTTTTATATATTTGGTATAATAATAATTAATTTAAAATTTAATCTTTTTTATTTTAATTATATTAAAATATCAATACATTATTAAACATTTTAATAATTAATTCAAAATTTGTGATTTTACTTCTGCGTTAGTAGTTACAACGGCTTTTACTCCATCTATTTTTGTAACTGTAATATTAGACCCTTTAGCAATAAATTCTTCATCTAGACATTTTGCAGACCAAATTTCACCATCAATTTTTACTTGACCAGTACCTAATGTAGAATCTATATCTTTAGTTACTATTCCGTTTTTTCCTATAATTGAATATGCATTTGTAGCTAGGTTATCTTTACTGTTCATGAATTTTTTTACAAAAGGTTTTGTAAGAAAAATCAATAATATTGAAGAGATAACGAATACAGCTGTTTGAATTACTAGACTATCTGTAAAAAAGCTTACAACCATAGTGATAAGTGCAGCAATTCCTAACCAAAAAACTAAAAAACCAACTGTTATCATTTCAAATACAAAAAAGATACCAGCAGCAATTAACCAAAACTGCCACATAGTTTTAAGTACCTCCTTTAAAATTAAATTATACAATATAATTATACTATAAATAAAATAAAAATGGAAGAGAATCATTGACTTTTTATAAAAATAAAGATAAAATAAATAAGTAAATTTTTTATAAGGGGGATAAAAATGGACGAATCAAACAATAATCCGGTTCAGGGAGGTAACGAAAACGGAGAAAATAACAATCCAATACAAGAAAATAATGCAAACAATAATCCAATACAAGAAAATAGCCAATCTAATAATTCTAATATAGGAGAAAGTAACGCTCAGCAACAAAATAATAATTATTCACAAAATGTAAATTCAGTAAATGGGAATCAAAAAAAGAAGAGTAAAGCTCCAATAATTATTATAATAGTTGTTATAGTGCTATTATTATTAGGATGTTTAGTTTCAGGTGTAATATTTTTTGGAATAAAGTTTTATAATGATAACATAAAAAATTCTATTGTAGAAAACAAAATAAATATGAACTCAATTGTTAATGATGTGAAAAATACAAATACAACAAATACTATAAAAAACAATACATCTAACACAACTAGAAACACAATTGCAAATAATACAACAAATACTGCATCAAATACAGTAACTAATAATGTAATTAAAGGAGATGCAAAAACATCTACAAAAGAATCACCATTATCTAAAGGAGAATGGGGAATTGCTTCAAAATATAGTACAGAGACTAAAGAATATGAAAATGTAAATGTTAAAGTTACAAATTTTACAAGAGGAGAAGATGCTAAGAAAGCAGTTCAAGATTATATGACTTCAGGTTCTTCAATATATAAATACCAAGACCCAAAAGAAGGTTTAGAATGGTTAGTAATAGATTATGATGTAGACTTTGCAGATTATACAATGTCATCTGTAGGAGCTAATGGAGATGTATCAGGGAAAGTAGAAGGTTTAACATCTAGTTCAATAAAATATAATGGAACTACATATATAACAAGTACTATATTTATTGGTCCAAGAGATTATGTTAAAACAAAAAATACATCTGGAAGATTAGCAACACAAGTACCAATAGGATGTTCAGATTATATTGTTACTTTTGGAGCATATAATGAAGCCAAAGCATATTTTAAAGGTGAATAAATAAAACTATTAAAAAGCAAAGTAGGGTAAAGAATAGTCAGAAATTAGAGATAATAAGCATTTGCTGAAAGTTTATTACTGAAAATTTACTTGAAATTTCACTTTTTAGTTCTTTTCTTGAAATAAAAGTAGAGAAAAGCGGTTGTTTACGTTATAACTATAAATGAGATATATTTTAAATATATGAATTTAGGTGGTACCACGAAAAAAATCGTCCTATTTATGAGGGATTTCGTGGTATTTTTTTATATAATATGAAAATTCTAGTATGAAGTAAAATTTAACTAATAAATAATTTCTATTATATAAAATTATTCTATACAGATATTTATAATTAAAAGTAAATTGTAAAACAATTATATGTATTTGAATGTAAGGAGGAATTAAATTGAAAGAAAAAATAACAAAAATTAGTGATGAAACAAAATTATCAATTCAAGATGCAAAAGATAAGAAAACTCTAAATGATATTAGAGTAAAAATTTTAGGAAAAAAAGGTGAGTTAACAGCTATATTAAGAGGTATGGCAAACTTGACTCCAGAAGAAAGACCAATTATTGGTAATTTAGTAAATAGTGTTAAACAAGAATTAGAAGAAATTATTAAGCAAAAAGAAAATGAGCTTGAAGAAAAAGAGTTACAAGAAAAATTAGAAAAAGAAAAAATAGATATAACACTTCCTAGTACAAAAATAAAAAGAGGAAGTAAACATCCAATTAATAGAACAATTGAAGAAATTCAAGATTTGTTTGTATCAATGGGATATGATGTTATAGATGGACCAGAATTAGAAACAGATGAATTTTGTTTTGAAAGATTAAACTTACCAAAAGGTCACCCAGCAAGAGATATGCAAGATAGTTTTTATATCACAGATGAATACTTATTAAGAACTCAAACATCAAGTGTTCAAGCAAGAACGATGCTTGCAAATAAAGAAAAATCACCTATTAGAATGATTTGTACAGGAAAGACATATAGAAGAGAAGATGATGCAACACATTCTCATCAATTTAATCAAGTGGAAGGTTTAGTAATTGATAAGAAAGAAAACAATGTATCACTTGCAGATTTAAAAGGAACATTAGAGATATTTGTAAGAAAATTAATAGGAGAAAATTTAAGTTTAAGATTTAGACCAAGTTATTTCCCATTTACAGAGCCTTCATATGAAGTGGATGTTACATGCTTTAAATGTGCTGGAAAAGGATGTAACTTGTGTAAGCAAACAGGATGGATAGAAGTATTAGGAGCAGGAATTGTACATCCAAATGTATTAAAAATGAATGGATATGATCCAAATTTGTATGGGGGATTTGCTTTTGGTACAGGAATAGATAGATTAGCAATGTTTAGATATGGAATAACAGATATGAGATATTTATACACAAATGATACAAGATTCTTAAAACAATTTGATAGAAAGGATGAGGAATAATATGAAACTAAGTTTAAATTTCTTAAAAGATTATGTAAATATAGATGTTCCTGTTAAAACTTTAGCTGAAGATATGACTAGAGTTGGAAATGAATATGATTATGCAGGAAATTTAATAGATGCTACTAAATTAGTTATAGGAGAAGTTGTATCTTGCGTCGATCATCCAAATTCTGACCACTTACATGTTTGTAAGGTTAATATAGGAAAAGAAATTTTAAATATTGTATGTGGAGCACCAAATGTTAGAGGAGGATTAAAAGTAGTTGTAGCTTTAGATGGTGCTACTTTGCCAGGTGATGTTAAAATTAAAAAAGGTAGTATTCGTGGAGAAGAATCTAATGGAATGCTTTGTTCACTTACAGAACTTGGTCTTGAAAATAAATTTTTAACTGATAAAGACAGAGATGGAATATGTGAACTTGGAAATGATGCTGTGATAGGAGAAGACCCAATAAAATACTTAAAATTAGATGATAGAGTTGTAGATTTTGAATTAACTGCAAATAGAGGAGATTTATTAAGCATATTAGGTATGGCATACGAAATTGGAGCTATATATGATAAAAAAGTAAAGAATATAGAGTTATCGTATAAAGAACAGGGGGAAGATATAAATAATAAATTTTCTATAGATATAAATACAGATAATTGTACGTTGTTTTTAGCAAAAAAGGTAGAAAATGTAGTAATTAAAGATAGCCCAGACTTTATAAAAAATAGACTTATTGCTAGCCGGAATTAGACCGATTAACAATGTTGTAGATATTAGTAACTATGTTATGCTAGAAGTAGGTCAACCACTTCATTTTTATGATGCAGATAGATTAGGAAATAAAATTATAGTAAGAATGGCAAACAAGGAAGAAAAATTAACAACTTTAGATAATATAGAAAGAACTTTAGATGAAAATGATATAGTTATTTCTGACAGTCAAAAAGCAATAGGTCTTGCTGGTGTAATGGGAGGACTTACTACAGAAGTAGAAAATGACACAAAAAATGTAATTATAGAATCTGCAATATTTGATTCTGTAAAAGTTAGAAAAACATCTAAAAAAATATTGAGAAGTGAAGCAAGTAACCGTTTTGAAAAAGGATTAGATCCTAATAGAACATATATGGCAATTAAAAGGGCATGTCATTTACTTGAAAAATATGCAGACGCAAAAGTTGTAACAGGATTAGTTAAATATGATACTACGAATAAAGAAAATAAAGAAGTAATGGTATCTGTTTCTGATATTAACAATGTACTTGGTACTAAGATTGAAAAAGAAGATATTTTAGAAGTGTTTAGGAAATTAGGTTTTGAATATACAAATCAAGGTGAAGAAATTACTGTATCTGTACCATCAAGAAGATTAGATATATCTATTAAAGCAGATTTAATAGAAGAAGTAGGTAGAATATATGGTGTAGATAATATTGAAGGAAAATTACCAAAACTTGCAATGAAAGCTGGTAGTTATGATAAAACTACTAGAGAAATAAGAAATAAAATGATAGGTCTAGGATTAAATGAAACATTAACATATATTTTAGTAAATGATAAAGAGGTAAATCAATATGTAGTAGATGAATTTGAACCACTAAAATTATTAGACCCAATGACAGAAGAAAGAAATACATTAAGAAATAGTATTGTGCCATCTTTATTAAAAGTCTATGAATATAATAAAGCTCGTAACATAAAAGATGTTAGTATATTCGAAATCGGAAAAGGATTTTATAAAAAACAAGATGAATATAGAGAAGAAAGTAAAATAGCCTCAGTAATGACTGGAGAGTACTATTTAGGAATTAATAACAAAGCAGAAGTTGATTTTTATGTAGTAAAAGGAATTGTAGAAGAATTATTAGACTATTTAGGTTATAACAATAGATATAGCTTTGTAACTGATAAACTTATTCCAAAAGAATTACATCCAGGCCAATCAGCACTAATTAGTGTAAATAATGATATTATTGGTTATATTGGAAGAGTACATCCAAATGTTTCAAAAGATAAAGTTTTTGTATTTGAAATTAATTTAAGTAAATTACTATCTAAAAAAGTTGGAAAAATGAAATTTAAGGAGATTTCTAAATTTCCAAATGTAAAAAAAGATGTTGCATTTATTGTGGATAAAAATATTACTTCTAAAGAAATAGAAGCGGTAATAAAAAATGCAAGTGGTTCATCACTTACAAATATTGAAGTTTTTGATGTTTATACAGGAGAAAATGTGGGGGAGAATGAAAAATCAATTGCATATGCATTAACTTTTAATGATCCGAAAAAAACTTTGACTGAAGAAGAAGTAATGGAAAATTTTAAAAAGATAATTGAAAATGTTGAGAAAAAGTGTAATGCTAGACTTAGAAATTAATTTGCTATAGGAAAATAATAAAGACAAAAACAAAATTTTAAAGAAATATATATAATTTATTATATATATATACCATAAAAAGTTGAAAAAGCAAAATTTGTGTGGTAACATTATGTATAGATGCAAACAAAGGAGGAGTGTAAAATGTCAAAAAAACGTTATGATACAGGAAAGGTGCTTACAAAAGTAATGGCTGCTATCTTAGCAGGACTAATGATATTAGGAGTAGCTACAACTTTTATATATTATTTAGTAAATACAGTAATAAAATAATTGTATCTATATAAAATAGGAGATATATATGATAGAAAATTTGATAAATACATTAAATCAGTTTATCCAGTTAAATGTAATAGCATACATAAATGAACTATATCAATATCCAGTAAAATTAATATCTTTAATATTAGATTTAGTTATTGTTATCTTTTTAGGATATAAATTTGTTAAATCAGTTAAAAAGTCTAGAGTAGCACAACTATTAAAAGGAATAGTACTTTTTGTGCTAATTGTTGCTATCAGTGATTTATTAAATTTAAGAATATTAAATTTTATTTTAACATCAGTTATGACATATGGAGTTATAGCTTTAATAATTATATTTCAGCCAGAATTACGTAGAGCTTTAGAACAATTAGGAAGTAATAAATTTACTAGATTTTTTGGGATAGATAAAGATGTGATTACAAAAACAAAAGAAGATGTATATAAAATAGTAATTGCAGCAACAGAGCTTTCAAAAACTAAAACTGGTGGATTAATTGTAATAGAAAGAGAAATAAAAATAAAAGATATAATAGAAACAGGTGTTATCTTAAATGCAGAAGTATCACCACAATTATTAGTAAATCTATTTACACCAAATACTCCGTTACATGATGGTGCGGTAATTATAAGTGAAAATAAAATTGTTTCAGCAGCATGTATTTTGCCACTTGCAAGTAGTCAAGATATTGCTAAAGAATTAGGAACAAGACATAGAGCTGCAATTGGAATTTCTAAAGAATCAGATGCTATCGCAATAGTAGTATCAGAAGAGACTGGAAAAATATCTATTGCAAGAGATGGTATCTTAATTGCAGATTTAAAAGAAGATGCATTGAAAAAGATATTAATAAAAAATGTGGTTTCTGATAGATATAAAGAAGATAAGAGATCGAGGAAAGATGTTTTAAAATTAAAAATTAAATCAAAAAAGAATAAAAATGTTCGGAGGGGATAGTTCTAACTGAACATTTACGGACAAGAATAGATTTCAAAACAATTTAGTTTTTTTAGCAGACGTGTTTTACTTATATACACGTCTGCTTTTCAAAAAGAAAAAGGTGATAAAATGAGAAATATAAAATTAGTAATAGAATATGATGGAAAAGATTTTAACGGTTGGCAAAAGCAACCTAATAAATTAAATATACAAGGTGAGATCGAAAAAGTAATTAGTAGTATTACAGGAGAAGATGATATAAATTTAATTGCTTCGGGAAGAACAGATGCTGGGGTACATGCGATTCGGACAAGTTGCTAATTTTAAAACAAATAGCAAAATTCCAATTGAAAAAATGGCTATAGCAATTAATTCAAGGCTCAAAAATTCAATTGTTATAAAAAGTGCTGAAGAAGTAGATGAAAGATTCCATAGTAGATATAATTGTAAGAAAAAAACGTATAGATATATTATAAATAACTCAAAATATGGTACAGCAATTTATAGAAATCTAGAATATCATTTTCCAATTAGCTTAAATGTAGAAGAAATGAAAAAAGCTATAAAAGAATTTGAAGGAGAGTATGATTTTAAAGGCTTTAAAGCAAGTGGAACAAGTAACAAAAATAGTAGGAGAACGATTTATACTACAAACCTATACAAAGAAAATGACAGAATATACATAGAACTTACAGGGAATGGATTTTTATATAACATGGTTAGAATAATAGCGGGAACATTGTTAGATGTTGGACTTGGAAAAATAAAACCAGAAGATATAAAAGAAATAATCAAATCAAAAGATAGAACAAAAGCAGGTAAAACCCTACCTCCACAAGGATTATATCTATTAAATGTTGAATATGAATAAGCTTTTATATACACTTTTATGTTTAAAATAGTGTATCTAAATTATAGTAACAAAAAATAGTGATAGAGAATAAAATATAAAAAAGAATATTTTTTACATAAAGGAGATGTGAGAATATGAATACTTTATTACTATTTTTCGCCATACCTGTTGCAACAATTATATTAGCAATTGTGCTAGAAAAATTATTAGATTGTCCAATATTAGTAGCAGCAACATTTTTTGCAATATTTCTAATAGTTACTTTTGCAGCTTTTGATGCAAGCTTTTTGGTGTTTGCAATAATATATACAATACTTGCCTTTATAACAGCAGCTTTAGTTAAGGCGATCTGCAATTTTATAAGAAATTGTTGCAATAATCATAATAATTATAATAGCAACCAAAACAATGATTGTAATAACAATAACTCAAACATTAGTAATTCAAACAATAATTGCATTTGCGGAGAAAATGATAATAATGATGATAGTAGCAATGATTCTTGCTGTCTATGTTCTAGAAATGATTTTTATCCTACACAAAATTATATGAGAAGATATAGAAGGTAAGTATTATACTAAAAAATGAAATATAAAAACCAGACTATTGAGCATAAAGTAGTAAAGTAAATGTATGCATAAAAAACGTGTTTACATTTATTTTACCACTTCATGCCCAATAGTTTGGTTTTTTATATAATAAGAAATTCTAATACAGAGTAAAATCTAATCAATAAAGCTGTAATAGTTATGAGAAAAAGTATTATTACACTAATATTACAAATATATTAAATCCTTATTACAGAGCTTTGATTTATTGTTTTTTATAGTGGTTTGATGTAAAATAAAATTAGTATTATTATGTAGTAAAATGTAGGGAGTGATAGGCATATGGCAAAAAATCCAATGCAAAGAAAAGCAAGAAATTCATTTATATTAGGCATGTTTATAACATTAGTGATAACAGGAATTATAATAGGATTATTGGTGTTTAAATTAATAAATATAAAAAATGATAATAAAGAAAAAGAACAAGGATTAAAATCTGCATATGTTCTAACAACAGATATAAAATCAGGTGATAGTATAAGCTTAGAAAATTTAAAAAAAGTAGATGTAGACAATGAAATAGTACCAAGTAATAGTATTTCATTAATGCAAATTGAAGAAGATACTATTGCGAAAATAGATTTAAAACAAGGAACAATATTATCTACTGATATGATAACAAATTCAGAAGAAAAAAATACTGATGATACAAGGCTTCAAGAATATAATATGATTTTATTACCATCACAAATAAATACTGATGAGTATGTAGATATAAGATTAAGATTACCTTCAGGATTAGATTATATAGTGGTTTCTAAAAAGAAACTAGAATTGCCACAAGTTCTAGGAATAGATTCAGAAAATACAATTTTACTTAAATTAAATGAAAGTGAAATACAGATAATGAGTAATGCAATAGTAGAAAGCTATATTATGGAAGGTTCTATTCTTTATGTATCTAAATATGTAGAACCTGGACTTCAAAGTTCTTCTGTTCCAACTTATGTTCCAAGTATTGCAGTACAAGAAGCTATTCGTGAAAATAGTAATATAACAGTCGAAGCAAGGAATGCTTTAATTAAAAGATTTAATGAATCTGTAAATACTAGAAATAATATTAATTCATCATTAAGTACATATAATGATAAATCAAAAGAAAATGTTGAGAAGTCTGTAGAAGAAGAAGTAAATAAAGCAATGCAAGAAAGAAAGAAATATTTAGATGCTTTACAGTAACTTAAAGTGGAGGAATATATGAAAAAAATTAGTTTTATAGGTGCATATGATAAAACAGATCTTATAATATATATTGCTAGAATATTAGTAGCAATGAAAAAAAATGTATTAGTGATAGATGCAACAGTAAACCAAAAAGCGAAATATATAGTACCAGTTATTAATCCAAGTAAAACATATGTAACAGAATTTGAAGGAATTGATGTTGCAGTTGGTTTTAATAAAATCTCTGATATAAAAGATTATATTGGGATTGATGAAAATGAAAATTTAAAATATGACTATATACTTTATGATATTGATTCTATAGAGAGTTTTAATAATTATAATATAGAAGATTCTATAGAAAAATACTTTGTTACATCATTTGATTTATATTCATTAAAGAAAGGAATTGAAATTTTAGCAAGTACAAATAAAGAATTAACACTTACTAAAGTATATTTTACAAAAGAAGCTAATAAACAAGATGATGAATATTTAGAGTTTTTAGCAAAAGATTATGAAATAAACTGGAACAAAGAAAAGATCTATTTTCCTTTTGAAATGGGAGATCAAACGGTGATTTTTGAAAATCAAAGAGTATCAAAAATAAAATTAAAAAAATTAACAACAGAATATAAAGATGGATTAATGTATATAGCAGAAGAAATATTAAAAGATGAGGAGATAGGAAATTTGAGAAAAGTCTTTAAACAATTAGAAAGAGGTGTATAGTATGGCAATTATAACTTTCTATAGCACAGATTATAAAGAAACTGGACAAACTGTATCTTTAGCTGCAATTATTACACATATGGCAATTAAACATAATTATAAAATGATTGGAATTGCAACAAGCTTTAGAGATACTACTCTAGAAAATTGTTTTTGGAAACAAGAAAGCGAAAATAATACAAATTCTAGATTTTTGAATTCTAATTTGGTAGGTGTTGGTTCTGGGGTAGAGGGATTATCTAAGGTTTTAATATCAAATAGATCATCAGAAAATTTAGTTACTAACTATGCTAAAGTAGTATTTAAAGATAGGCTAGAAATATTAAGTTCTCCACAAGCTAAATTATATTCAGAGTATAAAAAAATCTGCGAAAGCTATCCTGTAGCAATAGAAGAGAGCAAGAAAAATTATGATTTAGTATTTGTAGATTTAAGTAAAAGAGTTCCAGAAAATATAAGAAAACAAATTTTAGAAATATCTGATATGATAGTAATAAACTTAAATCAAGGTTTGAGGACAATAGAAGACTTTCTAGATTTAAGAGAAAAGGAAGAATTATATAGACAAGAAAAAGTTATGATATCAATAGGAAAATACGATAGATTTTCTAAATATAATGAGAAAAATATAACAAGATTTTTAAAGGAAAAAAGTTTATTATCAGTTATTCCATATAATACACTATTCTTTGAAGCTTGTACAGAATCAAAACTTCCAGACTTTTTTCTAAAATTAAGAAATGTTGATGAGTCAGATAGAAATTTTTTCTTTATAAGAGAAGTTGATAATATGTGTAATAACATTATATACAAACTAAAAGAGTTAGAATTAAAAGTGTAAAATCAGAAAAACAAAGTTTAAAAGCTAATAAAAATATCTCAATTTTTATATCAAACTATGTATTAGCATTTTATTTTACAGAGATAAAAGGAAGGAGACTAGGAAAAATATGATTAATGCAATTTTAATTATACTTATTTTTGCGTTAGTAATTATATTTATTCTATATGCAATCCAAAAAATAAAGCAGGAAGAAACAGAGGTAATAATAGAAGTAGATGATAAAACTTATACATTAGACAAAATGAGTGATTTTATAAAAAAGAGATTAGATGAAATTACAAAAATAAATTTATATGATATAGGTCTTTCAGAAGAGGAATTAAAAAGAAGAAAAAATAAAAAATACGAATTAAAAAAAGCTTTAAAAGGATGCACATATGGAGATGCAAATGATAAGAAGTATGTAAAAGAACTAATTTATGACATTTTATATAGAGAATATGGTGTTGATGAAACTAATATGTCAAAAGCTATCCCTTTTGATGTTCCTTCACTTTTAACAGCAAAAGATAAATTCGATATTATATTATATATGTATAAAA
Source organism: Clostridiales bacterium (assembly GCA_019417465.1). Lineage (GTDB taxonomy): Bacteria > Bacillota > Clostridia > TANB77 > CAG-508 > CAG-492. The sequence goes on along the minus strand of DXVF01000008.1, from coordinate 10,632 downwards.
ATGAGTTTGGCAATGAAGCTTTAACCGAAATAATAAAAAAATACAATCTAGCAGATTTAAGATATTTAAAAGGAAATACAAAACCTTGTTATGTTATAACAGAAGAAGATATTAATAAAATTTTTGAAAAAGAAAATTTTGTATTAGCATATGAAGATAAATTAAAAGTATTAGTACAAAGAATTTATGAAAGCTATAAAGGTTATAGTGTTATAGATGAAATAAGAGAAATGAATATAGACCGGAGTATCTGGAGGAGTATCAGGACTTCCAGAATCATTTATCTCACAGATGTCACAATCTGGAGGAGATTATCTAAATCAGGTTGCAGGATATAAAGTTCCAAGAGCATGTGATAGTATTTGGATATTTTTCCAAGGAAAATCTATTAGATTAGAGTTTCTATCTTTTGGAACTGAATCAGAATTAAAAAGAGTATGTCAGAACATATATAAATATAATAATCCAGGTCAATTATCTGATACTAATGGATTTAAAATTAATGAAATGAAAGATGGTTCACGTGTAGTTGTTGTAAGACCAAGCTTTGCTGAGACATGGGCGTTTTTTGTGAGAAAATTTGATGTAAAAAGGGCGAGCTTAGAAGGTTTAATTACAGATGAAGGAAAAGAAAAAGCAATAAACTTAATAAAATATCTTGTAAAAGGTGCTAGAATAGTATCTATAACAGGAGAGCAAGCATCAGGAAAAACAACAATGTTAATGGCTATGATAGAAAATATTTACGAAACAATGAATATAAGAGTTCAAGAAACAGCTTTTGAGTTACATTTAAGAAAAATATATCCAACAAGAAACATTTTAACTTTTAGAGAAACTGAAAGTATATCTGGTCAAATGGGACTAGACGTACAAAAGAAAACAGATGGTAGTGTAAATATTATAGGAGAGGTTGCAACAGACCCTGTTGCAGCTTGGATGATACAAGCAGCTCAAGTTGCAAGTCAATTTACATTATTTACTCACCATGCAAAAACTTTTCCATTACTTGTTCAATCATTAAGAAATTCACTTTTAAAAGTAGGAGTATTTAATGATGAAAAAATAGCAGAAGAACAAGTAATTGGAGTACTAAATTTTGATATACACTTAGTTAAAGATTTTAGAGGAAAAAGATACATAGAAAGAATTACAGAATGTATACCAGTTGAAAATGAAAATAACTATAATTTAGATTATAAAAAAGCTAAAACTGGGGATGCAAAATTAGATAAGTTTTTTGATAATGCTACGACATATTTTTCTAAAAGTACAAATCTACAAACTTATAGATATGTTAATATACTTGAATATCATGATGGTAATTATGTGTTAACTAATCCGATTTCGGAACAAAATCGAAAAGAAATGAAAAATAATATGGACAAGCAAGATGCAGAAGAATTTGAAAGATTTTGCAAAGATAATTGGAGTTAAAAATTAACTAATTTGTTAAAAAGATAGGGGATTATGATAGTTGAAATAGCAAAAAGATTTCTTGTATTTTATTGAAAGATGTGATTGCTTTGTAGATTGGTGCTTATAGTCCGGTCTTGGAAGTATTGGTATATTATAATAAAAAATAAGTTTTCCAAGGCGCTTAAGTTTTGCACGGATTCATATTAATGGAGACACACTATAAACAGAGGTAGGTATGATGGCTCAAGGTCAAACTCATTTTTTATTATAATATACCAATACTTCCAAGACCTACATTGGGAAATGTAAAATTAAGTATTTATTATATAGATGTTTATTTTGACATTTACAAGAATAAAGTAAAGGGAGGCGCAAATGTTTGAATAGTAATTCTGAATTTTTAAAAATAGCAATAATAATATTAGTAGCTATATTACTTGCTATAATAATTGCATATTTAATAATTAGAAAATTAACTAATAAAGAAGAACAAAAAATGATAAAACAATTGCGCCAAGGAACAAAAGCTAAAAGTTTTTCTTTAGAAATATTATATCAAAAATTATATATTATTTATTTAAAGATACCATTTATAAAAAGATATTTAATAAAATTACGAAGAAGAATAGAAATTATTAATGTACAAGATGAGTATTTAACTAGAAAGCAAACTGCGAAAATTTTGACTAATATGCTACTACTAATTATACCAGCAACAATATTAATAATATATCTAAATAGAAATAATTATTTAATGTTATGTATTTTAATAATATCAGAAGTTTTCTTTTTAGATTTATACATAGATTCTAGAGTAGATAAAATAGACAATAAATTATTAAAGCAGCAAATTAATTTCTTTACAGATATACGACATAGTTATCATGAAGTTAATATGGTTGAAGAAGCAATATATGATTGTTTGCAAGATGAAGAAGAAAAAGAAATCGTAAGACAAGGTGAAAAAATATATGAAATATTAAATTCTGATGATCCAGAATCAGAACTAGAAAAATACTATGATATAGCACCAAACAGTTATTTAAAAGAATTCGCAGGAATATCATATTTAACTAAGGAATACGGAGATAGAAATGATAAAGATGGAGCATCAGTATATTTAAAAAATTTAAGCCACATTACTGAAGAAATGCAATTAGAATTACTAAAAAGAGATAAATTAGATTATACATTTCAAAGTTTATCTATAATAAGTATATTACCAATGTTATTTTTAGAGCCGCTTAAATATTGGGCTGTTAATCAATTCGGAATGGCAGCTATTGAGGAGTTTTATAATGGCAAACCAGGAATGACTATACAAATTCTAGTATTATTAATTACTTTTGTTTGTTATACATTAATAAGAAAATTAAAAGATAATAGTTCTACAAACAATATTCGTATAAGAAACGAAGAAGACCCTTGGCAGAGTAAGTTATATAAAATACCAATAATAAAACAGCTTGTTCAGTTATTTATGCCTAAAAAAGGAACTAAAACTTATAGAAAGATAACAAATAAATTAAAAGATGCAGCTGCTAAAACTAAGATAGAATGGCTATATATTAATAGAATTACATTTGTAATATTAACATTTATTATATCAATATTCTTAGTGATGAGTCTACATAAAGTAAGCGTTGATTATGTATATACTACTCCGACAACAGACTATGATGTGATTGGAAGTCTATCTGAAAGAGACAAAATAAAAGCAGAAGAATTAACAAAGAAAGATAATGAAATTATAAAAATATTTAAGGGAAGAAAAAATGTAACAAATAGCCAAATAAAAGAAATATTAAAACAAACAGACTATTATAAAAATGCCACTGATGAAAAACTAGAAGTTGCAGCACAAAGAATTAATGAAAAATTAGATATTGTAAATAATGAATATTTACGGATGGTATGAGGTATTGATATGTGTAATCCTAGCAGGTATTTCATATATGGTACCAGTATGGCTTCTTACATTCCAAATAAAAATGCGAGAACTTGAAAAAGAAAATGAAGTTATGCAATTTCAAACTATTATTTTAATGCTTATGAATATAGAAAGGATAGATGTTGAAACAATATTAGAATGGTTAGAAAGATATTCAAATATCTTTAAAGAACCAATTAGTAAATGTTTAAATAATTATGAAAGTGGAGCATATGAGGCTTTAGAGATGCTAAAAGAAGAAGTGTCATATAAAGATTTAATTAGAATTATAGAAGGACTTCAGGCTGCAGTTGAAAGAATTTCAATTAAAGATGCTTTTGATGAATTAGAAACAGAAAGAGAATATTATAAAGAAAAAAGAAAAGAAGCAAATGATAGATTAATTTCTAGAAAAGGTCTAATTGGAAAGGCTGTTGGTTTTACACCTATGATTGTGCTATTTGTAGGATATTTAATAATACCATTGATTTATGTAGGAATTAAGAGTTTATCAGTTTCGTTCTCTTCATTATCTAATATGACTTAAAATAAATAAGTAAAGGCTGGTGATAAAAATGGAAAACATATCAAAAGCACTTATAATTGTTGGAAGCATAATTATTTCCATTTTAATAATCACTATATTAATATTTAGTTTTAATAAATTAACATTATCTCAAAAAGAAAAAGAAAATACAGAGTATATAATGCAATTTGCAGAATGGAATAAAAGACTAGAATCTTTTAATAGAGATAATTTATATGGAACTGATATAATATCTATAGCAAATTTAATGCAAGATTACAATACGAAAAATGATAATCAGTATAAAGAAATGGAAATGCTTGTTATAATAAATAATGAAATAGAAAATGCAGAAACTTTAAAAAAGGGTAGCTATAACTTAAATAATATTATAGAATGCATAATGAAATTAGAACAGCAAGAATCAAAAGAGTTATACAATTTTAAAATTAAAAGATTTAATTGTGTAAAAGTAGAGTATGATGAAGGCAGAATTTATAAAATGCAGTTTAAAGATTAAGGAGGAAAATCTTTTGTGGAAAATGCATCAAAAGCACTAATAATGGCAGCAAGTGTAATATTAGGAATAATGATAATTACTTTTCTTGTTTTTGTTTTTGGAATATTTAATGATTATAATTCAAAAAATACAAGTGAAATAGAAGAAAAAGAAAATAGTAAATTTAATTCAGAGTTTTTTAAATATTATGAAAATGGAAGTGACCAAATAAAATTAACACCACATGATATTATATCTATTGCCAATTTTGTAAAAGAAAATAATTTGAAATATGATTTAAATGAGCCAAAAGAAAACTCTTATTATGTAACAATAGATGTTTATACAAAAAGTGAAAAAATGTATAATTTTGAGCAAAAGACTCGGAAGTGAATATATTAGTTTTTTAGAACAAAATAAAACATTCAAATGTTCAGAAATTAGTGTAAATAAAATAACAAAAAGAGTGGAATATGTAAAATATGAAGAAATATAATCAAATTTAGAAAGGATTATAATGAAACAAAAACTTATTATAATTGTATTAATATTTTTATTTATAATATTGCTACTTACTTATACAATATATCATCAGCAAATGATTAATCAAGAAGCAAGTAAAAATAATAAAGAAATTGAAAAATACACAAAAAATGAAATTACAGGAACAGATTTAATTACAGTAATAAATAAAGCAATAGATAAAAACGAGTATAATGGAGTTAGTAAAGATAATAGTTCAAAATATATAAGTAATGATACTAATTCTATAAAAGTAGAAGTTAAGTTCCTAGAAAAAGAAGAAAATGTATCAATGGAATCGATTTATAATTTAGGAATAGAAGAATTTATAAAATATTATTCGAAAAGCATTTTCAAATGTAAAGAAATAAAGTATCATGATAAAACAAAAAATATAAGTTATCTTAAATTTGAAGAAGTTCAATAATGATTATTAATTGTTAGAAATATTTCTAAAATTATATAAAAAATAAAACTAAGGAGGAAATGAAAATGGAGAATGCATCAAAAGCATTAATAATAGCAGGAGCAATAATTTTGGCAGTATTAATTATTATATTAGGAATGTATTTTTATAATCAGGCAGCAGGAGTAGGAAAAAGTGTAAATATGACAGAATACGAGATACAACAATTTAATTCTAAGTTTACAATGTATGAAGGTGAAATTTCTGGAACGCAAGCAAAACAATTATGTGATGTAATAGAAAATCATAATGCAGCATATGTTAATGAACCAACTAAACAAGTAGCTGTTGCAGAAATTTCACAAGATAGTACAGCAACAGATTCTTCAAAAATTGGACAAGGAAGAGCAAGAAAATCTTATATTAAAGAAGGATTAACATATGAAGTAACTATAGGTTACGACTTGACAACAGGACTTGTATCTAATATAGGAATTAGAGCAACAACAGGATATTAGAATATTAAATAAATATGCTAAGAAATAAATATATTTCGGAGGAAAAATATGGAAAATGCATCAAAAGCGTTAATAATAGCAGGTTCAATAATTTTAGCGGTATTAATTATAATTTTAGGAATGTATTTTTATAATCAAGCAGCTGGAATTGGAAAAAGTATAAATATGACCGAATATGAAATTCAAGCCTACAATTCTAAGTTTATTAATTATGAGGGAAAAGTAAGTGGTACTAAGGCAAGAGAATTATGTGATGTAATGAAGGCACATAATATTGCAAACTCTACAAATGGGGGAACTGGAGTGTTTCCATATTATAATGCTCAAATTGAAGTTACATCTAATTTTACCGCTCTTATAGCTGATAGTAGTCTTAATACACAAATTGATAATGTTAAGAGTTTGTTAAAAACAGGAAAGTTTTATGAGATTATATTGATTTATGATAATTCAAAAGGAATAGTATCAGCAGTTAATTTTAAAGAATTATAAGGTAGTGATTATAAATGGAAAATGCTGTACATGCCATAAAAATTGCTTTTGGAGTAATAGTATTTTGTTTGGCGCTTACAATTAGCTTTATGCTATTTGAAAAAGTAAAAACTACTCGGAAATGCAATTTTTTATTCAAAAAGTGAAAATTCATATTATGAGATTAAAGATTATGAAAGAGAAAATCCAATACTAAAACAAAAAAGAATTGTGGGATTAGAGACTGTTATATCTAGTATTTATAATTACCAAGATTCTGAGTCAGTTATTTATTTAAGAAAAGGTAGCTATAATGAATCTAGTGGCGAAGTATATAATGTTCAAAATATCAAACTATATACTTCTAATAAAAATTCAGAAGATATAGATTGTTTTAATATAGAAGAAGAAATAAAAAGAGGAGAAGATTGGACAACTAACAATGACCAAATAATTAATCACAGCAGTATCTTACTTTATGGTGGAATATATGATGGAAACAATTTTGAAGGACTAATTAATACAAGTTTAAATAATAATACAAGGTTTGTAGAAGAAATTGGAAAGCGTTCAATAGATGGAAAAGAAAAAACTTTTATTTATTATACGATTATTTAAATCACAAGGAGGTTATCATGGAAGATAGTGTAATTACAATAGTAGCAATATTTTTAGCTGCAATATTAATGTTTATATTTCCAATGATGGCTGTTTCAGATAGGTTAGATGACATATCTCAGTTGTCTGTACAATCCGAGACATCTGAATTTGTGGATAGAGTTAGGAAAAAAGGTAGTCTTACTATAGATGAGTATAATGAATACATACAAACAGCTACCATGGGAGGAGTTACACCATTAGATATAGAAATAGAAATACAAATATTAGATGAAAATCCAAATATTGAATCAAATAATGAAGACAAAACAAAAATAGGAGAAAATTTGTATTATAATATATATACAAGTCAAATAGAGGAGAGACTTGGTACAGATGGAAAAATTGTATTAAAAGAGGGAGATATTATTAGTGTAAATGTAAAAAATACTAATAAAACTTTAGCACAAATATTAAGAAATGTATTTTATAAAGTGTCAGAAGATACATACGAAATTGCAGCATCTGATAGTGGGATAATATTAATAGATGGAAATCTATAAAAATAGTAAGAGAAAGGTGGATAAGTATGAAATTACAACATTTTGCAGTTATATTCATAATTATTATATTACCAATCTCTTTTTTACTTTCTAGTTTTTGGCAAACAAAAATAGAAGAAATAAATTTGCAAACAGAATACAATTCTAGAATAAGTGATGCAACATATGATGGGGTAAAAGCATTTGAGTTAAATACAAACAATGAGAATCAAGCATTATCAATAAAACAAAAAGAAAAAGAAGTAGAATACGCAATAGAAATATTTTATAAAACACTAGCAAATAGGTTCTCGTCAAATGGTATGGATAGTGATTCTTTAAAAGATTATACTCCAGTAATACTGTTTAATTTATATGATGGATTTTTTATCCAAAGTAAATATAAAAATGTAGAGAATAATAATTATGAATATGGATTAAAACCTTATGAACAATATTCATGTAGATATGTAAAATCAGATGATAACGATTTTATTATCAATTATATATTAGATAATTATATTTCTATTTATGGAAAAGTAAATGGAGAGATAGTACAAAAATCGGGATATTTAATTGATATAAGAAAAATAGATGAAAGTTCTAAAAATAAAATTGATTTAGGTGAGCAAATTAATGAACTTTATTATAGTGATGTAAAAATAGAAAAAGAAATATTAAGTAATTATGAAATAAAATTAGAAGAAGATATAGTCTTGCAAAATGAGACTACTTATGAAAGTACAAGTGCTCTAGAATATTATATAGAGTCATATAAATTTACAAAATGGGTAACAGAAAATTTAAGCGATATAAAGCCAAAAGATGCTATTGATGGTAATACTTTAGAAAAGGTAAATTTTTCAATAAATAAAACTATAGAAAATGAGAATATATTTGAAATTAATGATAATAATATACCAGAAAACAGAGATTCTATATTTTATATGCATAAAGAAGCTGTTATTAGAAAAAAAATAGAAAATGCTCTTATATCTGCTATTGCAAATTATAATCAGTTTTCTACTTCAAATTATGAATTTGTACTTCCAAATTTAAAAGAAACTGATTGGGAGAAAATTACAACTCAAATTAGTATGACATCTTTTGTGCAGGGACTATCTATAAAAGGAAAATATTATAATAGTTATGCGACTGTAGTAAGTAATGCAAATACAGAATTAATTAGAAGTAATGATTTGATTGTTTTAGCCAATGATGGTAATTATCATACTTTAAATTGTAAAGAGCTTATTAATAAAACAATAAGTGACAATGATTTTATAGTTACAGCATATACAAAACAAAATTTAGATAGAAAAAAATTAAAAATGGAAAAAAATGGTACTACATATTATTATTATCCTCATATAACAAATAATACAAAGAAGAATTATTTAAATTGTTACAATTGTATTGCTAATTTATCGGAAGTTTATGAATTAGAACAAATTATAAATGGAGAAATAGTGGATGAAACTGGAAATATTTTATATAATAAAGAAATATTAAGCAAGATAAGAACAGTATATTTTACTAGTTTAGCAAGAGAAAAATATAATTTAAGAAAGTAACAAAAGCAAGTACAGAGAATAGTAAGTGCTTTGATGTTTAAAAAAAATAGAATTGGTTATCATAAAATAAGAGAGGTATTTTATGAAAAAGATAAGACCAATTTTATTTATTTTTTTATTAATGATAATTTATATTTATGTAGCATATGTAACTCTATTTCCAAATAATATAATTATATTTGAAGGAGAAAGTTTAAACTTAAATACAATATATGGAGTTCAAATAAAAGAAGTAGGAAATTTAAATTCTAGTGTAGTGACTGATACTAAAACTATGCAAGCAGCAACAAATCTTACAGAAAATAAAGCAAGTAATCCTGGAAAAACAAGTATAAGTCTGAATCTATTTAATAGCATACCGTTAAAACAAGTTGAAGTTAATGTAATAAAGAAAACTAAAGTAATACCTTTGGGAAATGCAATAGGATTAAAATTGTACACAAAAGGTGTAATGGTAGTTGGAATGTCTGAAATAGAAGGAGAAGACAAAAATAAATATAAACCATATGAAAATACAGGAATAAAAGAAGGTGATATGATAGTTGGAATTGATGATGTTTCAGTAACATGTATATCAGAATTAATAGATACAGTTAATAAATCTAATGGTGATGAAGTAGAGGTAAAATATATAAGAGATTCTGATACAAAAGTTACAAGTATAACTCCTGTAAAAACATCTAGCAGTGAATATAAATTAGGACTTTGGGTGAGAGATGCTCAAGGACGGAGTACGGAACTGCAAGTTTTTATGAGCCCGAGACGGGGATGTTTTGTGCATTAGGGCATGGAATAACAGATGTAGATACAGGCGAAATTGTTAATATAGCAAATGGAGAATTAGTCACTACTAATATTGTTTCTATAGCCAAAGGAGAAAAAGGAAAACCAGGAGAAATTAAGGGAAGCATAGAAACAGGTGAAAAAATTGGAGATGTATTAAAAAATACATCATTTGGTATATATGGAACTGTGAGTCAAAAAAGTAAATTAGGAATAAATTCTAATGATGAAGTAGAAGTAGCTTTAAGAGATGAGATAAAACAAGGGGAAGCAGAAATTATTTGCGAGCTAGAAGATGGTAAAAAGGAAAAATATAAAATACAAATTCAAAAAGTTTATACAAACAATAATTATGATAATAAAAGTATGTTAATTAAAATAACAGATGAAAGATTATTAGAAAAAACAGGTGGAATAGTTCAAGGCATGAGTGGTTCACCTATTTTGCAAAATGGAAAATTTGTTGGTTCTGTAACACATGTATTGGTAAATGATCCTACAATAGGTTATGGTGTTTTTGCAGATATGATGATAAAACAGATGAAGACTACTTAAAAAGTGTTTTAAAGATGTATTTGTAATAGGTACAAATTTTATTAATAAATAATTTTTTGTTAAGCAATATAGTTCAAAGGCTATGTTGCTTTTATATTTTAATGATTTTCGAAAATGTCTGTTGTGATTTTTATCTATCTAATGAAATAAGTATATTACCAGTTGTACTGAATAAGCATTATTAGTAGATAATTGGTAGGTTATAATTCATAGCTTTTTTACAAAAAGTAACAATATGTTAATGTCAATAAGAAAATGTACAAAATTTTGAATTTAGTTATGTACAATTT
>DXVF01000007.1:49222-106209 GCA_019417465.1 Clostridiales bacterium | reverse complement strand
AATGATGAAGAAAAAAAGAAAGATGAAACAAGAGTATATTTAGAATTAGAAAAAGGTATTTCAAAAACAAAATTAAATAAAAAGAAAGAAATTATTAGACAACCTTCAACTATTTATATTCATTATGCAGAAAGTATAGGCTTATTGCTAATAAATTTCTTAAATGCCGATTTTTCATCTTTTGAATCTGCGTATAATACTTTCTTTTATGCTTATGGTTTTGAATTAATAAAAGAATATGCACCTTACATATATTCAAAAACTGATGAATTTATAACAGATGTAGAATTTATGAAAATGTTAGAAGATATTTATAACACAAGTTTAGATGATTTATTAGAATGGCAAGATAATTTCAAAAGATGTGTAGATTTTGTATATAACTTAAATGGAAATGAAGAATTAAAAGAATATGATACATATTCAAAATTTGTTGCTTATACAATTAAACATAACGAACTTTATACATATTCACAAGATGTAGAGGTTATTTTAGATAATTATATTAACATACATAATCATCATAGTAATGAAAGTATAGAACATTTAATAAAGGGTATTGAAGAAAAGAATCCAAATTTAGAATTACACAATGTTTATACAAGTACAAAATTGAGAAGTATTTGCTTTACTATTTTAGATCAATTAGTAAGACAAGAGAATTTACCAATTAAGACTTGCCAAATTTGTGGTAGATATTTTATACCAACTTTTAGACAAAATGAAATTTATTGTGATTTAAAAAATGTTGATGGTACACCAACTTGTAGAGATAAAGGAGCAAGTGAAACTTATAAAAAAAGTCTTGAAAGTAATCCAGCATTATTACTTTATAGAAGAACATATCAGCAAAAAGTTATGACAGTATATAGAAATAAAGAAAATAAGCAATTAAAGAAAGATTTTGACAAATGGAAGAAAGAGGCACAAGAGAAAATTAAATTATTCAAAAAAGGCAAACTAGATGAAGATACTTTGTATAATTGGATGATTGAAAATAAATAAAATATTTGTGGAAAAATATGTTAAAATTTGTTGTAAATCAGTAGAAATTAAAGTATAATAAAAACATCCTTTTCAAAGGAAATCTTTGCGAAAGGAGGACTATCTAATGAATAATGCAGATTTAGTATGGCATTTGGTAGAATTATTACTACAAAAAGAAAAAGACTTAAATCAAGTAGCTCTTGACCAAGCCAAAAATGACAACAAGCCAAATGACCACAAACAAGATGAGGTTTAGCTAACCGAATTTATGATAATGTAGCACTACCGTTTTAGCTACATTATCTTTTTTTATAAAAAATGAAAAGAACCAAATGCTACCGCACATTTAGTTCTTTTCAACTATCTAATGAACTTTTGTTACTTAATTAAGTTAAATATAGTATACTACTTTTTTTATTATATGTCAAATGATTTTTTAAAATTCACATTTAACTCGATTTTTTAAATTTATTTTTTATATCTTTTAGTAAATCATTAACATCTATTCCTAGAATATAAGCAATACCATATAATTTGTAATCTTTTACAGTTCTTTTGTTATTTTCAATATCATATTGTAGGCTATGCTGAAGTGACTGTAAAAGACTATTCAAGATGTATGAAATGGGAGAATATAAAATCAAGATTATTAGTTATAAATAATAACTTAACAAAGGAACAAGCAAAATTTTTAGAAAAAGAATTTAATAGAGAATAAATATTACAAAAATATTAAATTTTTATGACGAATTTATTTTGATTGTCATATTTGTTGTAAAAAGCAAAACATTATGATATAAATTACATAAAACAACACGTATAAAAGTAGCAATTATATACTTATAAACGAAGGAGGTTCATAAATGAGCTGGTATGGAACATGGAATTTAGAATACACAGGAAAAAACAATGAAAAATTTGTAAATACAGCAAAATTAGTAATAGCTAATTTTAAAAAGAGATTTGAAATAGGTAATGATAAAAGCGAATTAGAGGCAATTAAAAGATTAAGCTGGTATAGTGCTGATATGGATATTGAAAAGATTTTATCTTATTTAGAAGATGGAGATCAAATTCATGTATTAATAGATGGAGAAACACACCCTATTCGTGAAATTATTAGAGAAGGTGGATATGTAACAAGAGAAGGTACACCAAACGAAAATGATTATGATTGGTCTCAGACTAATACAGAAACTGGTGAAACTACATATCATTTTAATGAAGAATACATAGAGCCCGAATATGATTATTGTGATTGGGAAGATCAAACTTTTAAAAAAGAAAATGGTAAAGTCACTATGGAATGCGAGTATACTGATTGTGATAGATACACAAGTGATAGACATGGAATGAAAGGTGCTTTTATCTATGAATTATCATATCCTAATAGAGCAAGACAAGAAACTATAGAAGGTGGATATACTGACACTTTAGATACATATATATCATATATTGCACAAGAAATGGGTGATAGTGAAGAAATGCTCCCTATTATTCAAGATTTTATGAATGAAATAATGAATATAAGCAGAGATGAAGTCATAGAAGAAAATGGAGAAATAGATGAAGAAGCATTTGCTTATTTTAATGAAATAAAAGCAAAGTTTAAATCACTTGAATCAACTAAAGAATATATTTCTGAAATAAAAGCAAAGTTACCACCAAAAGAGCAAGAACCAAAAGCCGTTCTTCCAGATTTATTTGCTAACATGAGTAAAAGAGATATAAATCAACTAGGCGGAATGGAGCAAGTAATTAAGTTATATGAAAAAGAAGGAGAACAAAAAACTAGAGAATTATTATCAATATTAGGATATGACTTAAATAGTGGTCTTAAAGAAAAAGGTAAAAAGCAATCTTCTGTAACTAAAAAAAGAGAAGAAAATGAAGTAAACCAAAGGATAAAACAATCTGTTGTTGATTATTTTTTGGGATGTGTAAAAAAGAAATATCCTAATTTAACAGCTGAAAATGAAAAGAGATTTTCAAGAGAACTTGGAAAATATGCAGACCATCAATTAGAGTATGGTGGATGGGGGTCATCTGGATTTAGTATTGATTATGATCCGTGTCGAGAATTGGTATCTGCATTTTATAGTATGGATATGGATAATTTTGACTCTGGGCTTCCTATATATGATGTATTTCCAATGAAAACACATGTAAGAATGGAAAGAGGAAAATGTGCAACTGTAAGTAGTGATTATGGAAAGTCTGGAATATTATATATGACAGATGAATATAGACAAGAATTATTAACATCAGTAAATACAAGAATAATGAGAGAAGAATCAAAAATACCACAAGAAGTAAAAGATAGTTTTGAACAAGAATATCAAATATTAATGGAAGCTCTTAATGTTGAAAGAGAACCATTAGTAAAAAAACAAGAAGAAACGCAAAGAATATTAGACCAAAAGAGAGAACTTGAAGTAAAAGCGCAACAATTAATAGAAAGTTATTCGAGTAGAATAGATGAATTAGAAACTTTAGGATTATCAGAAAGTGAAAAAGAACAAAGAAAACAAGATATAATTAAAGAAATTAAACAAACACAAGAAGCATCAAAGTCTGATAAATTTATAGAACAATTAGGTGAAATTGAAGAAAAATATGGATGGGAAAGTTTAAAAGAATTTGATGATGAGCATAAAGAAGATTTAGATAAAGAAACATGGATGAGAAGAAAATATGCTCAATATGGAAGAGATGAATATCATAAAATATGGGAACAACATGAGAAAGAGCATCCAGGCGAATTTAGTTTTCCAGATACAAGTGCTGTACCTACAGATCTAGATAGATTATATAGTGAAAAAGATGAAATTGCTGAATATGATAGACAACAAGAAGAAAAAGCAAAAAGTCAAGAAAATGAAAATACTACAACAGAACAACAAAAATTTGTAGAAGCATTAGGAAGAGCTTATGCACAATATATGAAAGAACATGGAGATATAGATAAATCTAGCTTTAGAAATAGTAGAGAAGAAATATTAGCAGATGGATTTTCAAAGTATTTTGCATCTAATTATGAAAATTTAACTAATTCATCATTCTTAATTGATTTTGAAAATGGACCTATGAAGGATATTGCAGAAGAAAGAGGATTTAGGAAAAATTACAGTATGTTTGGGGGATGGGGATTTAATTCATCAACCAATATAGCACATGTAAAAGTATCAGAAGGTTTAATATATTCTGTAGATGGAATATTAGATAAAGCAACAATAGAATATGGTACGCCTGAAGCAATACAAACACAAATAGATAAATTTAATAGTGAAATTAGATTCATGCAAGACGTAGGAGAAGATTCATGGAACTTAAGAAGGCTAGAGAGCCAAAGAGATTCTTTTGTTTCTTATCAAAGACAATTACAAGGTAAATCAGCAATAGAGCCATCACTAGAAGAATTAGATGGGCAAAAATATATACTTGAAGCATTAGATGGAAAAACTACAGAATTACTAAAACAATATGATAAAACAAATCAACAAGAACTTGAAGATAATGGAATAGAATTTGATGATTAGGAGGAAAACAAATGTCAAACCATAGTTTAATACCAGTAAATGAAAGCATATTTACTAAAATAAAAAATTTCTTCAAGAATTTATTTGGACAGCAAACTATAGAAAATTACGAATTAGAAAATACAGAAAATATAGTTGAAAATCAACAAGAAGTAAAAAATTCAATTTTTGCTGAAAATATTAAAGTTCAAGAAACAGAAAATCAAAAATTATTAAGGTTACAAAGATTAATAAGAGAGAAAAGAATATCTGAAACTGATTTATCAGCAGAAGAAAGAAATAAATTGAGAAAATTATATGATTTTCAAATTGAAAATTTAAGAAAATCAATTTTACAAAAAAGGAATAAAATAATGAAGATAAAATATGAGCAAAAAAGAAAAGCTCATGCAAGTGTATAAAAGAGAAAAAGCCTATACGAAATTGTATAGGCTTTTTACAGTATGACGGGCATGTCATAAATCTAAGGTGAAAGTCCCAAGAGGCGTATTTGTCGCGAACTCAATAGATTTATGAGTTGGTTAATACCATATAATCATGAATTCGAAGATGAACAAGAATTAATAAAAATAATTAGGGAAATAAATTTAAAAGTAAATAGACAAATAAATTCTAGCATAGGAGTAGCACCAATCATGTTATTTAATAAGGAAAAAGAATATCTTAAGCCACTACCAAACAAAAAAATAATGGAACAATATATGATATCCACAAAACAAATAAAAATATCAAATGAATCATTATTTTATTATAAAGGTAAAAAATATTCAGTTCCCCATAAATACATAGAGCATACATTATCTCTTCAAGAAGAGAATAATAAGCTCTATGTATATTATAACAAAGAATTAATAACAATACACGATATTTCAGAAAAAAATATAAATTATAAAGAAGAGCACTATATTGAGGGACTAAGCAATATATTAAAGAATAAAACCCAAGATCAAATAGAAACATTAGCAAAAAAGAATTTAGAAAATTTAAATAAATTATGTGAGGTAAAGTAAAATGAGTAATTATACAAAATTAATAAACAATTTAGAAATATTAAAATTAGAAAGAATAAAAGAAAACATAGATAAGTATATAGAGCTTATAAATAGAAAAGAAAAAGATGTAGTTGAAAGCTTATATGAATTAACAAATTTAGAAATAGAATTAATGAATGAAAAAGCAATATATGGATGTGTAAGAACAGCAGGATTTCCATTTATAAAGAATTTTGAAGATTTTGATTTTTCATTTCAACCAACAATAAATAAAGAACAAATATTAGATTTTAAAAATTTAAGATTTATAGAAAATAAAGAAAATATAATATTTGTAGGAAGTCCAGGAGTAGGAAAAACGCATTTAGCAACATCAATAGGAATAGTGGCAGCAAAAAACAGAGATTCAACATACTTTATAAATTGTAATGATTTAATATCAAATCTAAAGAAAGCAAATTCAGAAAATAGATTTATGAATAGATTAAATCATTATGCCAAATATAAAGTTTTAATAATAGATGAAATGGGATTTTTACCAATAGATAATGAAGGAGCAAATATGTTATTTCAATTAATAAATAAAAGATATGAAAATCATTCCACAATAATAACAACAAATAAACCATTTGGAAAATGGCATGAAATATTTGGAGATGTAACATTAGCAAATGCAATATTAGACAGGCTTTTACATCATTCACATATTATAAATATAAATGGAGATTCTTATAGATTAAAAGATAAATTGAAATCTGATATTATGGAAGAAAGTTGAATTTAATAATGTACAAAATTGTACATAACTAGATTCAAAATTTTGTACATTTTCTTATTGACATTAACATGCTATATGTTTATTTTACACTCAAAGATATTACAGAATGCTATAACCAAACAAGGCTTACAAAATTCAAATAAAAAGCTATGATGCAGAGGATTAGTCTTTGTCCTAGATTATTATTTAGCTTGAAATAAAACTTATAAATTGAATAGCCCATTGCCGAACGGCACGATGTGGTGGTGTGAGAGGGGATGAAAATTTTATTTAATAAAATTTTCTACTATACTCGATTTAAAAATTATTTTTATATTTTCATATAGGATTTTCGCATTTTTGCATAGTGTTTGAAACAGTGAACACATTTCGACATATCTTTAGAATAGAAAGCTTTCAAGGCATAAATGGATATATATATATAATTATAAGTTAATATAAAAATCAATAAAATGTGGATATACAAATAGATACAGAAATATTACAAAAACGTATAAAACTTGACAAATGACCAAAATCTGGTATATTTATATAGATAAAAAATAGTTCTAATATATAAAAATATACAATAAAATATATTAATTAATAAAAGGAGATAAAGAACTATGAGTTTTATTCTAGGAATGCTGCCGGATGCTATATATTTTACTTTAGTCTTAATTATAGCTAAAAATATTAAAGAGAAGAGATGGATTTTATTTTCTTTGATATGTATTTCATATGTGGCATTAATTATGGCTACAAGATACAATACAATGTGTTATTTTTTATTTATTTTTATTCTGTATGGTATCATAATGATAATATATAAAGATAAAACACAGATAATAGATGTATTCTTAATTGTATTTAGTGCAATATATTTAACTGTATTGTCAGTGCTGTGTTATTTTATAACTGATAATTATATAATTAGTATGATATTAAATAAAATCTTATTATTTCTCCCTTTTTTAGGAAAGAAATATATACGTAATTTATATGTTAAATATAACAACTCTTGGAATAAAAACGATGCTGTAAAAAGAAAAATTAAAAGCATAACTCTAAGAATTATTAGTATAGTTTCTTTTTGTTCGATGATATATTTTATAAATTTAGTGGTATTATATTTGTGGAGTTAGCATATAAATGAATTAATGGAGGTGATTAGTATGGATAAATGGCCACCAATTAATTCATGGCTATTCTTCTGCGATACACAAGAAGGAGAATAAGATTATGAATAAGATTCTATACATTTTGCCTAGCATGATGTTTAATTTTTTAGAGGTAGTAGTTGTATTTTTTGCAGGCATTAAGATTAATGTGCCAATCTCTATAATTATACTTGTAGTATTAATCTTTTCAGGTGTAAGGATGTTGACTAGAAGTGCAAAACATTATAAATCAATGTATAAATGCATGATATGGTCTACAATAGTAATATTATCATTGCTAGTTGTAACAAAAGTAGATTTAATGATAGCTATAGCAATGACAGTATTTTCAGCGATTGTTTTATCGGGAAAAGGTGATATAAAAGATTGCTTCATGTGGGCAAAAAAGGAATCAAAGTTTTCTGATATAGATAAGTACATAAAAGAAAATTCAGAAAATAATGATTTACTTGTTGAGTTCGAAAATAGATTAGAAGAAAAAGATTTAAATGCATATATGTTATATAAATATCGTTTTAAAGAAAATAAAACTTTTGCAGAAATGTCAGATTTGACAAGTATGGATAGCAGAAGAATAACAGATAAACTTAATGAAGTAGCTCTATCTATTAGAACTTTTTGTAATATTTAATATATCCGCACTAGAAAGGGTGTGGATATTTTTGTATTATAAATATATAAAAATGTCAAAAAAAAGAAGAAATTGGCAAAAGATGAAAATTGGAGGTAATAATGATTATTTATTTAATTAAAGAAATGAGAAAACTGAAAGGAATAAAGCTAAAAGAATTAAGTGATATGACAGGAATGTCAATTTCATACTTGTCCGAGATAGAAAATAACAAGGATTGCAATCCTAGTCTATTAACAATTGTAAAAATAGCTACAGCCTTAAATGAAAAACTCAATGATATTTATTTCGTCGATGACGAAATTAACTCCTTGAAAAATGCTTTAAATATTTATATAGAAGTTTATGGGGTTCAAAGTGATGAAACTCTAACGTTAAGCAAAAAGATTAATGAACTAATGAATAAACATAGCAATTTTTAGGTGGAATAGATATGGTAGATAATATTGTAGAAGAGATTGTAATAAAAGGAAATAATATAATTAGAATTTATTCTATAGAAGAATGAAAAGAATATTTTAACAGTAAAAAGTATCTTAGTATGGAAGAATTAATAAAAGCAAATTTAATGCAACGTCAAAGAAAAGTTATAAAAAACAAAATGAAAAGAAATTAAAAGAAATGAAAAGTCAAAAATAAAAAGTCTATAAAATAGCTTTAAATAAGCATTTTGGGGAATGTATAAAAAACGAAGGTAAACGGTAAAAGTAGTACTTTGACTAGCCCAACTATGAAATGAATCGTAGAAACGTTGAAATATCAATGTCTACTATTTTTAATGTTCAATGTCAATAGTTGGAGTTTTACACATTAACTTATATTATAGAACTATTTAACAAAATATGTAGTAACATAAGTAAGAAAAGACTCATCAACAAATATTGATGAGTCTTTTCTTACTTGTGTAGGAGATTTATTTGCTACAAGATTTAACTTTAGCAACATCCTCCTCTGTTACCACCGCAACAGCAGCAGATTAATATTAACACGATTATTATCCAAATACAGTCATCTCCAAATCCGAAACCGCATCCACAACCGCAACCTCTATTTTCTGGCATAAAAATTCCCCCCTTTCAAAATGTACAAAACTTTGATTTCTACTTTTCTTATTAGTTTTCTAAGTCTTTAGTGTTTTAGCAACCGCATCCGCAGTCGTTATTACAGCATCCTCTGTTACCACAGCTGCAGAAAAGTAGTAAGAATAGAATAATGAACCATAATACTTCACTATTGCAACCATTACAACAATTTCCCATATTAGTACCTCCTATAAAGAATGTTTTTCTTGTTCTTTAGTATGGTATATATTATTCTAAAAAATAAAAAGTGTTACATTTCTAAAAAGCGTATTGATAAAATTGAAAAAGTATGAAATAATCTATACAAAAAGATTGATTTAGTGATATAATTTCAAAAAATCGTTAGAGTCTGGGGGCAAAAAATGGGAAATATAGTATTATTAGATGATTTAACAATAAATAAAATAGCAGCAGGAGAAGTTATTGAAAGGCCTGCTTCAGTGGTTAAAGAATTAGTAGAGAATTCAATTGATGCAGATGCAACCAATATTTCAATAGAAATAAAAAATGGTGGGATATCTTATATAAGAATAGCTGATAATGGTAAAGGATTTATGCCAGATGATATGGAAATTGCATTTGAAAGACATGCAACAAGTAAGATAAGACAAGCTGAAGATTTAGAAACAGTAAAATCTATGGGATTTAGAGGAGAGGCTTTAGCTAGTATTGCAGCAATTAGCAGAGTAGAATTAACATCAAAAACAGAAGAAGATAGTGTTGGATATAAAATAATTGTAGAAGGTGGAAAAATAATAAGTAAAGAAGAAGTAGGATGTCCTAAAGGAACTACTATAACAGTAGAAAACTTATTTTTTAATACACCTGTTAGATATAAATTCTTGAAAAAAGATTTCACAGAAGCAGGATATATAGAAGATACAATTACAAGAATTGCACTTGTAAATCCTAATATCGGGATAAAGTTAATAAGTTCTGGTAAAACAGTTATTCAAACTAATGGTAATGGAGACAGTAAAAGTGTAATATATAATATCTATGGTAGAGATATTGCAGAAAATATCTTAAATGTAGATTATACATATGATGATATTAGGGTTACAGGGGTAATTGGAAAGCCAGTAATTGCACGTTCGAATAGAGCTAATCAATTATTTTTTGTAAATAAAAGATT
The DNA here is from genome assembly GCA_019417465.1 of Clostridiales bacterium. Lineage (GTDB taxonomy): Bacteria > Bacillota > Clostridia > TANB77 > CAG-508 > CAG-492. The sequence goes on along the minus strand of DXVF01000007.1, from coordinate 95,905 downwards.
TATTAAGGATAAAACCTTAACTAGTAGTGCAGAACAAGCATTTAAAGGAATGTTAACAATTGGTAAATATGGATTTTTAATATTAAATCTAGAAATAGATCCTCATAAAGTAGATGTTAATGTACATCCAGCAAAATTAGAAGTAAGATTTGAAGAAGAAAGCAAAGTGTTTAAAGCTGTATATCATGCTATAAAAGAAACTTTATTAAAATCTGATTTGGTAAAAGAGACGGAAAAAACATCAGAAGAAAATACAAATGAAGAGTCAAAACAAAATGTTATAGCTGAGGTAAAAGAAAAAAGTAGTATTGAAAAATTAGAAAGTATAAATCCTACTTTTGGATCTTTATTTAAGAAAATAATTAATAATAATTTGCCAGAAAATCGAAATAATGTACAATACAATAAAGAAAATAATGTAATAGAAGAATTATATCATAATAAATTTGACACCAAAGAAGAAAAACAAGAAAACAATACCATTTTTGCAAAAAAAGAAGTTGAAGATGCAATAAATTTACAAGAGTCAAAAAAAGAAGAAATAGTACAAAATGTAAATAAAGAAGAAACCAAAAAAATAGAAGATGATATTAAACAAGATAGTATAACAGAAGAAAATGTGCAAGAAACAAATAATACAAATGTTGAAAGTATTGAAATAAAGAAAGAAGATAAAGAGTTAGATAATGAGATTATTGGTAAAAATGAACAAGAAATTAATCAAGAAGATATGAAAGAAATCATAGAGAAAATAAATAATCTTGAAGAGAATAAAATAGAAATAGATGATAAAAATTTTGAAGAAATGTATGCTAAAATGTTTGGCAAATTACCGATTACAGAATCACAAGTAGAAGAACAAGAAGAAGAATATAAAATTAATGATTCAGAACTTTCTGTTCCAGCAGAAAATATTAGCTTATTTACAAATAGTGCTAATAGTATTCCTGACTATAAATTTATAGGAATTGCCTTTTCTACATATATAATAATTGAAATGGATAAAGAGCTTTACATTATAGACCAACATGCTGCACATGAAAGAATTATGTATGAAAAAATTAAGAAAAACTATTATTCAGATGGACCAAAAGAATCTCAATTAATGTTATTACCAGATATAATAACATTAACACATAAAGAAATGGGAATTGCTAAAGACAATATAAAACTATTTGAAAAAGCAGGATTTACTTTAGAAGAATTTGGAGAAAACACTATAAAGATTTCTGGAGTTCCTAATATTTGTATAGATTTAGAAACTAAAGAATTATTTTTAGAGACACTAGATGAAATTAATACTGTAGCAAGAACTGCAAAACAAGAAATAGAAGAGAAATTTATTGCAACACTTGCATGTAAATCTGCAGTTAAAGCTAATATGGCTTTAACAAAACAAGAAGTAGATAATTTAATGAAGGAACTTCTATTATTGCCAAATCCATTTACTTGTCCACACGGTAGACCAACAGCAATAAAAATGTCAAAGATAGATATAGAAAAGAAATTTTCTAGAAGATAATAATTGTAAGGGAAGATAAAAAAGATGAAACCAAAAGTTATAGTTATATGTGGCCCTACAGCATCAGGGAAAACGGCACTTTCTATAGAACTTGCAAAAAAGATAGATGGAGAGATTATATCTGCAGATTCTATGCAAATATATCAAGATATGGATATTGGAACTGCAAAACCGACTAAAGAAGAAATGGATGGTATTCCACATCATTTAATTGGATGTATATCACCAGAAGAAAGGTATAGTGTTGCAAGATATAAAAAAGATGCAATAAAGAAAATAGATGAAGTGTTGCAAAGAGGAAAATATCCAATTATAGTTGGAGGAACTGGTTTATATGTAGACTCATTAGTAAATGGAATAGAATATGATGATGTAAAAATTGATTTAGAATATAGAAGTAAATTAGAAGAACTAGTAGAAGAACAAGGGTTAGAATCTGTATATGATAAAGCAATGCAGATAGATCCAGAAGCAATGAAAAAAATAAGTAAAAACGACAAAAAGAGAATTTTTAGGATACTTGAAATATATAATGCTACTGGAAAAACAAAAACACAGCAAGAAATAGAATCAAGAAAAAAAGAGAATCCATATGATTTTAAAGTATTTGGAATCAATATGGAAAGAGAAAAACTATATGAAAGAATTAATTTAAGAGTAGATATAATGATGAAACAAGGATTAGTGCAAGAAGTAGAAAATATAGTAAAAATCTATAAAGGTTTTCCTACAGCTATGCAGGCATTGGGATATAAAGAAGTTGTAGAATATCTAAAAGGTGGAGTAAATGAAGAGGAAATGATAGAAAAAATAAAACGTGAATCAAGAAGATATGCAAAAAGACAAATAACATGGTTTAAGAGGAATGAAAATATAATTTGGTTAGATGGATTAAATGATAGACAAAATAATATAAAAATTATTTTGGAGGGAATAAAGTGAATAAAAAAAATACAAAAGTAAAAAATAATTTTTTTGCAAAGAATAAGAAAAAAATTGTTTTGATAATATTGATGATTATAATTATATATGCTATATGTATATCAAGCATGTTACTAAAGAATCCAGTCGATACAGTTTTAATTGAAAACGGAAAACTTTATTTAGAAGAAGCAACGGCAGGTTATATAATAAGAAATGAAACAGTAGTGGAAGGTGAAAACTATAAAAATGGAATTGTACCAATAAAAACAGAGGGCGAAAGAGTTTCTAAAGGAGATTCTATATTTAGGTATTATTCTAATAGTGAAGATAATCTAGTAGAAAAGATACAGGATTTGGATAAAAAAATACAAGAAGCAATGAGTAAAGAAAACAACCTTTTTTCTAGCGATATTAAGTTATTGGACAGTCAAATTGAATCGAAGTTAAATGATATATATGAATTAAATGATCTACAAAAAATAACAGAATATAAAAATGATATTAATACATATATAACAAAAAAAGCAAAAATTGCTGGAGAACTTAGTCCAGCAGGTTCATATATAAAAAAATTAATTGATGAAAGAAGCGAATATGAAAAAAGCCTAAATAATAATTCTGAATATGTAACAGCACCAATTAGTGGACTTGTTTCATATCGTGTTGATGGTTTAGAGAATGTTTTAACAACAGATGATTTTTCAAAGATAAGTAAACAATTTTTGGAAAATTTGAATGTAAAAACAAGCCAAGTTATAGCTTCTAGTAGTGAAAAAGGTAAGGTTATAGATAATTTTGAGTGTTATATAGCAACCATTGTAAATTCGGAAGAAGCTAAAAAAGCTGAGGTTGGAGATAAAATTAAAATAAGGTTACCAAATAGTAAAGAAGTAGATGCTAAGATAGAATATATACAATCAGAAACTGATGATGTAGTTATTGTACTAAAAATACAAGAATGTGTTGAAGAACTTATTTCATATAGAAAAATAACGTTTGACATAATATGGTGGAGCGCTAGCGGATTAAAAGTACCTAATTCTGCTATTATATATGAAAATGATTTGGCTTGTGTAGTTAGAGACAGAGCTGGTTATTTAGAAAAAATATATGTAAAAGTATTAAAGCAGAATGATAAATATTCTATAGTAAGCAATTATTCAAGTAATGAATTAGAAGAGTTAGGATATGATTCTAATTTTATTAGTAATAAAAAGTCTATTAGTTTATACGATGAAATTATAGTAAAAGTAACGGAAGATAAGCTAAAGTCGATTAAATAAGCATATAACAGATTTATGGATAATATTATGATAAGTTAATTTTTATAGTAAATAAGTATGAAACAATGTAAATGTAATCAAAACAATATTACAATTATATTACAAGAATATTAAGTTATTATTACAGAGAATGAAAAGTATTGACAAATGGGTTGAAAAGTTAGATACTATTGCTAGTAAATTAATGCAAATGAAGAGATGTTTTAGGAGGTTATAAGGATGTCAGGAGCTATTATGAATAAAGTATGGGATTTGTTTGGTATGGATACAGCAGAAGAAAAAGAAGATGAAGATGTATATAATATGGAAGATGAATACAACATGGAAGATGAAGAAGTAGAAGAAAGAAGAGTATGGGGAAAACGAGCTAACAATAGTAAAGTTGTTAGTATGCCACAAATTCAACAAGTAAAGATGGTAATATCACAACCTACCTCTTTTGAACAATCAGAAAGCATATGTGATTTATTAAAAGATAAAAAATCAGTAATTGTAAATCTAGAATATGTAAATAAAGATGTTGCAAGACGTATTGTAGATGTTATTAGCGGAGCAGTACATGCATTAGATGGACATATTCAAAAAGTTTCAAATTCTATATTTTTAATTGCACCATACAATTATGATATAACAAATGATATGGCAAGAGAAGAAATAAAGAACAAGCTTTCAGTTTCATGGCTTAGAAACAATGGGAATGATTAATGAAAGTTTACGTTCATAAAAAAATGTAGGAGGAATTAGTATGTATACACCACTTGATATAGAAAATAAGAAATTTGCAAAACAAATTATGAACGGATATAGTGTAGAAGAAGTTGATGATTTTTTAGATCAATTAACATTAGATTATGAAAAGATGTATAAAGAAGCATCTGAAAATAAAAGAAAAATTGAAGAATTAGAAAAGAGTGTAGAACATTATAAAACAATAGAAGGTACACTTCAAAATACTTTAGTGATGGCTCAATCTGCGGCTGATGAAGTGAAAAACATTGCAAAACAACAAGCAGATCAAATAATAAAAGAGGCAGAAGGAACTGCTAGAAAATCTGCTGATGATTTAGATCAAGCTATTGTATTTAAGAAGAAAGAACTAGAAGATGTAGAAAAACAATTTGATATATATAAAGCTAAAATGGAATCACTTTTAATTTCACAATTAGAGCTAATTAAAGATATGAAAAAAGATTAATAAAAGTAATACATAAGATAAAACGGGGGTTATTAAAATATTAGCCTCTGTTTTTTGAATTTATATATAATTTAAACTTTTATACTAATTAAACAAATAATAATAAATTTTACTAAACTTAGACATTGAAAATATAGATAAAATAGTGTATAATAAAAAAACGTTACTACAATAGTGTTACAAACGTATTAAATATATGTTACATTTTAATGATTTATATTGACATATTAATAAAAAAATATAAAATATGAGTAGACAAAAAAGAGGAATTATGAGAGTAATAAGTGGAATAGCTAGAGGAACTAAATTAGATACGGTAGATAGTGAAAATACAAGGCCTACATTGGATAGGGTTAAGGAATCTTTTTTTAATATAATACAAAAAGATATAGAAGAAGATACTATTGTGTTAGATTTGTTTGCTGGTAGTGGTTCTATAGGAATTGAATTTATAAGTAGAGGTTGCAAGAGAGTTTATTTATGTGATAAAGCATATGAAGCAACTAATGTTATAAAAAAGAATTTACAAAAGACAAGATTTACAGAATCATCAGTTGTTATTAATAAAGATTATAAAAAATGTTTGAAAGATTTAAGTGAAAAAAATATAAAATTTGATATTATATTTTTAGATCCCCCATATAGTGCAAATATAGCTATAGATGCTGTAAAAATAATTTTATCATTAAATTTATTAAATGAAAATGGAAAGATAATCATAGAAACAGATCAAGAAGAAAGAGAAGTAGAGGGCTTTAAAGAGCTTAATCTTAATTTATATGATTGTAGAAAATATGGGCGTGTAAGTCTCATATTCTTAAGCTTGAAAGGAGTTTAATCATGGAAATATTTACGTTATTAGAAACTTTAGAAGATATATTAGAGAGAAGCAAAGGTGTTCCTTTTTCTACTAAGTGCGTTGTTGATAAAGACGAGGTTTTAGAGATAATAAAAGAAGTAAGATTAAAATTACCAGATGAATTAAAACAAGCGAAATGGGTTAAAGAAGAAAGACAACGTATATTAGATGAAGCTCAAAGAGAGGCAGATAGTATAGTTAAAGAAGCAGAAAATAGAATAATATCTATGATAGATGAACATGAAATAACTAGAAAGGCATATGAGAAGAAAGCAGAAATAATAGAAACTGCCAATGAAATGTCTAGAGAGATTTCAAAAGGAACTAAAGATTATGCTGATAATATTTTAGCAGGTTTAGAAGTTGCTTTAGAAGATGCATTAAAAATTGTTCAAAATAATAGAAAAGAGCTTCAATAGATTATTAGAATATTCAGAAATCGGTTTTGAAAGTCAATTTAAAAAATTGATTTCCGATTTCTGATTTTTTAGTGGAAAAAAAATTTTGTTTGTGATAAAATGTAAGTGGATTTTTATACGTATAGGAGGAGACTTAAAATTGGCAAAAGCAAAAAAAAGAAGAAAAAAACAAAAGAAGAATAATTTAGATGTGGCTGTAGTTGTAATGATAGTTATTAGCATATTATTAGCTGTGCTTATATATACAGAGTCCCGGATATATTGGAGAGCACTTAAGTCCGATGCTTGGTGGAATATTTGGATTTATAAAATATATTATTCCAATAGGAACTTTTGCAATTGGTATATATTTAGCATATGATGATAAAGATTATGTAACATCTAAATTAATACAATATGGAATTGTAATACTATGTATATGTGCAGTAATGAGTATTTATCAAATATCTATAGGAAGTATAGATGTAGAGCAAGAATTAGGGAATGTTCTAAAAGAGGCTTATTCTTTAGGTGAAAGAAATGCAGGTGGAGGAGTTATAGGTACTTTAGTTGCTATTCCTTTTATAAAGATGTTTGGAATGCTTGGAACTGTTATACTAGCTTTAGGAATAACTGTAGTATTTATAGTATTTATTTTTGGATTTAAACCAACAGAATTTATATCAGATTTCTTATATGATATGCAAGAAAAGAAAAATGAGAAAAAAGAAGACCAGATACCAAGAGAATCTAAAATGGAAGAAAGAAAAGAAAATAGAAGGAATAAAATATATAATGTAGAAGAAGACATAAATATACCAGTAAAAGAAACCAAAGAGACTAAAAAGGAACGTAAATTAAGAGAAGCTGAAGAAAAAAGAAGACAAGCTTTAGAAGTAGATCAATTAACAATAAATAATCTAGAAGAAGTAACAGAACCAAAAGAAGGATTGTTTAAGAAGTTTAAACATGATAAAGATGACATAGTGCCTTTAGGTATGGAATCATCACCAAAACAAGCACCAGATTTTATAGAAGAGAATTTATTTAAGCAAGAACAAGAAAAGAAAGAAGAGAAAGTAAAAGAAGTATTACAATTAGAGCATACTTTAACTGTAGAAGATGAACATTATGAATTTCCACCAATTCAATTATTAAGTGAAGGAGAAAAAAGAGGGATAAAAGGTGGAAAGAAAGCTGTTACAGATACAGCATCAAGACTACAAAAAACTTTATATAGTTTTGGTGTTTCTGCTAAAGTAGAAAATGTATCTGTTGGACCAGCTATCACGAGATACGAATTAAAGCCTGCAGAAGGTGTTAGAGTTAGTAAAATAGCAAATTTAGCAGATGATATAGCTCTTAATTTAGCAGCAGAGACAATACGTATAGAAGCTCCTATTCCTGGAAAGCAAGCTGTAGGAATAGAAGTTCCAAATAAAGAAAATGAAATAGTACATTTAAGAGATATTATAGATACTGCAGAGTTTTATGATCATAAATCAAAACTTGCTTTTGCTCTTGGAAAAGATGTAGCAGGTAAAGAAGTAGTAACAGATATTGCAAAAATGCCACATGTTTTAATTGCTGGTTCTACTGGTTCTGGAAAAAGTGTATGTATAAATACATTAATATCTAGTATAATCTATAAAGCAAAACCTAGTGAGGTAAAACTTGTTATGGTTGACCCAAAGGTAGTAGAACTTTCTGTATATAATGGAATACCGCATTTATTGATTCCTGTAGTAACAGATCCTAAAAAGGCAGCAGGAGCTTTAACTTGGGCAGTTCAAGAAATGGTTAATAGATATAGTTTATTTGCAGAAAAAAATGTTAGAGATATAAAAGGGTACAATGAAGCTGTATCTAAAGAAGGTGGGGCCGAAAAGCTTCCACAAATAGTTATAATTATAGATGAGCTTGCAGACCTAATGATGGTTTCACCAAAAGATGTAGAAGATGCTATTTGTAGATTAGCACAGATGGCAAGAGCTGCACGGAATGCATTTAGTAATTGCAACTCAAAGGCCATCAGTGGATGTAATCACAGGTATTATTAAAGCAAATATTCCATCAAGAATTGCATTTGCAGTATCTTCACAAGTAGATTCAAGAACAATACTTGATATGGTTGGTGCAGAAAAACTTTTAGGGAAAGGTGATATGTTATTTTATCCATCTGGTGCAGCAAAACCTGTGAGAGTGCAAGGAGCTTTTGTATCAGATAAAGAAGTAGAAAAAATAGTCGGATTCGTAAAAGAAAATGGAGAAGCGACATATAGTGATGATATATTAGATAAAATTGAAAATGTTAATAATGTAGATAAAGAAAACTTAGAACAAGACTCTAGTGATGATTCAGATCCGTTTTTGATGGAAGCAATAGATACAGTTATTGAAACTGGTCAAGCATCAACATCATTTATACAAAGGAGATTTAAAGTTGGGTATGCAAGAGCAGGAAGAATTATCGATCAAATGGAGGAAAGAGGTATTATTTCTGGATATCAAGGAAGTAAACCAAGAGAGGTACTAATGACTAAAGAGCGTTGGGAAGAATTAAAAATGCAAAAAGTAGAATAAATAATCCCAAGCGGAATAGGAGAGGTATATTTTGAAAAAAGAGAAAATATTATCTAAGTTAAATTTGAATATGAAAGATTATAATATAGAATTAGAGGAGATTTTAGACAAAAAAGCTTTTAATGTGGAGGCTCAAAATCTCCTTTTAGGGATATTTTATAAAATAGAAAATTTTTATTCAGATTACAGACAAGTAAAAAGACAAGTACCAAATAGAGATGAATTTATAAATGATTTAATGAAGATAATTTCTAATTATTGTAATAAAATAGAAATTATTAAACCAAAAGGAGTAAAAAAACAAGAAAAATATTCTATAAATTTAGATAAAGGAATTATAGAGACTTTTCCTAATGATTTAATACTTATATATTCTTTATATAAAATAGGGCAAATAAAAAAAATAGAAGAAAAAGCATTAATAGATAATGCAGTAATAGAGATGCTAAATGAAGGAAACTCATTAAATTCTTCAGAGGTAATAAGAGATTTTAATGGTTGGTCTTGGACTAATATGTTAGAAAAACTAGATTCTATACAATATAATCTAATATTTCAAAATTTATTATTGTTATTAGGTTATGAAAAAATATCTAATATATATAAGCTAAAAGATAGAAATCAGATTGTATTAAACTTACAAGAAGAAATAGAATCTGAGTATGGCGAAATAGGAAATGAATTTTCAAGATTATTTTTTAGTATATGTATTTTATTAAAAAGTAGCATAGATGAAAAATATAAAAAAGAAGTATTAAATGAGAAAAAAAAGCTAACAGACAAATTAGAAAAATTGCAAGATAAAACAAGTTTCTTAAGTAAAATAACAAATGAAAAAAAAGAATTAACAAATAGAATTAAAGAAATTGATAAAATATTAAATAATGTAGATTTATTAAAAGAAGAATATAAAAGAAGAAATAAAAAATTGTCTAAAGATAAGAAGATTTTTAGTATAAGTAATCTTGTAGAAATGCTAGAACAAGAAAGAGATGAACTGATGCAAGATATAAAAGAATATAATGATTTAATAGACCCAAGAAAATTTGGAGATATGAAAAGACAAATTGAACAAAAACAAGTTTTTTTCAATGATCTAGAAATCTTTGAAAATAAGAAAGAACCTATTAACAGATATATTTTAGATATACAAAAACAATTTCTTAAATGTTTTAGAATGAAGATAGAAAAATGTGAATTAAAGAGAGAAATGATAGATTTAATTTATGAATATAGATATTATAGATTTCTCAAATATAATAAAGAAAAAAGAATAAAAGAAAATAGATATTTAAATAGGCAAAATCAGGAAATTGTTAATATAATTATTAAGAAATCAGAAGAATTAAAGGTGCTAGAAAAGATATCTAGCAATGAAGAATGTAATGAGATTATATTAGAGGGAATATTTAATACAAGAGTGATTACTCTTGAGAATATTCATATACAATTGGTAGAAGAAGAGGGAAAGAAGTTCGTACAATATTATGATGGTAATGTTTTAGAAAACAAAAAAGAGATTGAAATAGTTGGAAATAGTGGTGTTAAGTCAAAAAAGAAGGTTAAATTGTTTGTATAATGGTTACAATCATGAGTATTATAGTTAAGTTATAATGTTACCGCCTAGCTAATTGTTTTATATATTTTTTAAAATCAATCTTGAAGCGTGGCGGGTGAGAGATATTTTGGTGAAGATTTTTTTAATAGATGAAAGGATTGGTTTTTTATATGAAAGTTACTTTTTTAGGGGCAACAAAAACTGTTACTGGTTCTAATTTTTTAGTAGAAGGTGCTGGTAAAAAATTTTTAGTGGATTGTGGAATGTATCAAGGACATGCGACAGATGAATTGCAAAATGAAGTTCCGTTCTTATTTGATGTAAATGAAATTGATTTTATGTTATTAACACATGCCCATATTGATCATTCTGGAAGAATTCCTAAATTATATAATGAAGGATATAGAAATCCAATTTTTGCTACTAAAGCGACATGTGATCTATGTTCTATAATGTTACCAGATAGTGGACATATACAAGAGATGGAAGCTGAATGGAAAAATAAGAAAAGAAAGAGAAAAGGTGAAAAAGAAATTCCACCAATGTATACAGCAGAAGATGCTGCTAGGTCATTAGAAGTTTTTAGGGCGGTAAAATATGATGAATTAATTGAGATAGATCCTAATATTCATGTAAGATATAATGATGCTGGTCATATGTTAGGGTCTAGTATAATTGAAATCTGGGTTAGAGAAGATGATAAAGAGACTAAAATTGTTTTTACAGGAGATTTAGGAAATAATGATATTCCTTTACTTTCAGAGCCTACGATGATTGAAAGTGCAGATTATTTAGTTATGGAATCTACATATGGTAATAGACTTCATATAAGAAATGATGAAAAAGCTGAAGAGTTTTTAAAAATTGTTTCTGAAACATTGGATAAAGGTGGAACAGTGGTAATTCCTTCTTTTGCAGTGGGAAGAACACAGGAGATTTTATATGAATTAAATAAATTAAAAGAAACAATACATGATGAAGAATTTTATAGAGAGTATGAAACAATTATGAGAGTACCTGTATATGTAGATAGTCCTTTAGCTATTTCTGCTACAGAAGTTTTTGAGGATAATATGGATTTATTTGATGAAGAAACTAAAAAGATTATGCAGAGTGGAGATAATCCTTTAGAGTTTCCAGGGCTTAAATTTACAAAAACTGCAGATGAATCAAAAGAGCTAAATGAAAGAAATGAATCTTCTATTATAATATCTGCTAGTGGTATGTGTGAAGTTGGTCGTATTAAGCATCATCTGAAACATAATTTATGGAATCCAAATAGTACTATTTTATTTGTAGGATATCAAGCTCCAGGAACTTTAGGAAGGAAAATTGTAGATGGTGCTAAAATAGTAAAGATATTTGGAGAAGAAATTGCAGTTAATGCAAGAATAGAATATATCGAAGGGTATTCTGGTCATGCAGATCAAGAATGGTTGCTTAATTTTATTTATTCATTTTTTACAAAGCCAAAGCATATATTTTTAGTTCATGGTGAGCCAGAAGGTCAAATAGTATTAAGAGATAAAATCATAGAAAATACAAATATTCCAGTTACTATTCCAGAATTTGGAGAATGTTATGAACTAGATGATAACATAAATGTAGTAGGTAAGCATGAAAATAAACGAGCAAGAGAATATGTACGTCTTGAAGTTTTAGGAAGAATGCAAACATTAAGAGAAGAATTAGAAGATATGGAATCTATAGTAAAAGAAGATATTTTAACAGAATATGCAAATGATGAGGAAATTGCTAAATTAAATGATAGAATTAAGGAGTTAGAAAGACAAATTGTTAAAATTGTTGAGAATAAATAGAGTGTACAGATAAATATTTTTATATAATATATAATGTTACCGCCTAGCTAATAGTTTGATATATATTTTTTTAAACCAATCTTGAAGCGTGGCGGGTGACTGCCGATAATTACTTTTGTACCACGCAGCAATGGATAGAAGAGTGGGATAGGGTGTGCCATCGGCGATTGGTTTAAAAAAATATATATCAAACTATTAGCTAGGCTAGTATGTGCTTTTGAATAATAATTAAATTTCTTAACTTAAAAGTTGAGATGGATTAATAACAAAAGATAAAGGAAGAGGAATTTTATGGATAATAAATATATTAATGATGCACTAATTGGAAATGGAAAGATGCTTGCAAGTTATTCTAAACATGGGGAGTTACTTAGAATAGCATATCCAACAATAGATTATAAACAAAATATAAATTTTTTTCATGTTGGAATAAAAGTAAATGATTCTGCTATTATATATTTACACGATGATATAAATAACTATTATAGACAGAGTTATGTAGAAAATACCAATATTTTAACTACTGATATAGAAAATACATATTTTAATTTAAATATTAAACAAGTTGATTTTGTCACAATAAAAAAAGATGTTTTAATAAAACAATATACATTAAAAAATAATAATACAATTGATATGGACATAAATTTCTTAGTACATTCTGAATTTATAAGTAGTATAAATAATCCGGTATCTGCAAGAATTTTTAATGATGCTTTATTACAGTATGATTATGAAAATACTTTTGCTATTTTTTCGAGTGAAATAATTGATGCTAAGCAATTACATAATAGCAAAGATAGTATTAGAAGTGGTGAAGTTTATGGAAAAGATTATATAGGAATGACAAAAGATTCTAGTATTTCATATAATTTAGGTACATTAAAACCAGGAGAAGAAAAGAAAATTTGTATATATATTTATGCAAAAGAGAATGAGAAATCAAATTTATTTGAAGATATAGCAAATGAAATAGATAAATTGAAAAAAATAGATATAGAAAAAGAATATAATAATGTAAAAAAATATTGGGAAAAATATTTAGAAAAATATTATTCTTTAAAAAGAAAAGATTATAATGAAAAAGTATATAAAATATATAAAAGAACAATTTTACTTTTTCCACTTCTTACAAATAGGGAAACTGGTGGGATTATTGCTGGAATGGAAATAGATGAAAAAAAAGAAATGTGCGGTGGATATCGGATATTGTTGGACAAGAGATGCAGTTTTTATAGCTAAAGCTTTAGATTTATTAGGTATGTATAATCAAACAGAAAAGTTTTATAATACATTTTGTAAGAAAACACAAAGTAAGAATGGTATGTGGGAACAACGTTTTTATACAAATGCTACTTTAGCTCCATGTTGGGGATATCAAATTGATGAAACTGCAAGTGTTATATATGGTGTATATGAACATTATAAAATTAAAAAAGAAGATAAATTTTTAAAAGACAATTTAAAAATGTGTGAAAAAGCATTAGAGTTTTTGATTAAATACATTAAAAATTTATTAGGTATAGAAGAGAGTGATAATGTAAAAAAAGAATTATTAGAAAAATATGGATATAAAGATAGTATATATAAACATGTTAGCTATGATTTATGGGAAATGAATGAAGGCATACATTTATATTCTTTAGCTAGTATATATTCGAGCTTTAATTCTATGATTAATATATATGATTGTATAAAAGATGAATATAAAAATAATAGGATAAAACAAGAAAAAATAGAAAAAACAAAACAAGAATTAAACAAGTACAATATAGAAATAAAAAAATATATACAAAATAATTTATATGATGATAAACAAAAGGTATTGTTAAGAAATAGTGCAGATACAAAAACAGATATCAGTATAATAGGTGCGGTATATCCTTTTGAGTTATTTTCTGCTAAAGAAAAGATAATAGCAAATACTGTAGAGAAAATAGATATGACATTAAGAACATACAGTCGGAGGATATCTAAGATTTCAAGATGACCATTATGTAGGAGGAAATAATCCTTGGACTATAGCAACTTTATGGATGGCTATGTATTATATTAAGATAGGAAATAAAAAGAAATTTTTAGAATGCTTTGATTTTGCTATCAATTCTTGCACAGAACATGGATTTTTAGCAGAGCAAGTTGATAATAAACTATTAAAATCAAATTGGGTAATTGGTCTTGGATGGTCACATGCAATGTTTATAATTGCACTTGATTGGTTAGAGGAAGGTCTAGACGAATAATATAAAAATGGATATTAAAAATCTTTAGGGTTTGTTAATGTACAAAATAAAACGGAGGAATAATGAAGCAAAAAATACCAATAAAAGTAATAATGAAAACATTTTTATTTGTTTTACCATATTTATTAGTAGAATTTACAAATACTTTATTAGTGATAATAGATAAATCGATGTCAAACTCAATAGGAAAGACAGCAATAATAGTTTTTTCTTCATTCATAACATTAAATTGGGCAATAAATACAATTCAATCATGTTTAGGGACAGCTCATACTATAGTATTAGTAAGAGATAGAAAAAATGCAAAACAAATAAATAATTCAGCGATGTGTATAGAAGTTATAAGTTCTATAATAATAGCTTTTGTAATATTTATATTTTCAAATCAGATTACATATGTATATAATTTAGAAAGTAATGCACGTGAGATATTATCAATAATATTAAAATTAAAAGCCATCCAATTGCCAATATTAGCAATTGGATATATTCCTAAAAATATATTAAAAGTAGAAACAAAAACAAATGTAATTTGGATAATAACTGTAATTTCTTCTGCAGTTAATATATTAGGAGATTATTTAAGTATAAAATTAGGGTACAATGAAGTTGGAATCTATGTTGCAACAATAATATCCACTTTTGTAAATACTATATTATTATTAATCTTTTCAAAATTTAGATTACACAAAATTGCATATAACTATATAAGGGAAATATTGAATTTTGCGAAGGATCTTATATTTAATAAAATAATGCAAAGAGTTGTAAATATTTACTATACAAGTGTGGCAAGTTCTTTTGGAACAAATATATATGCAATACATTGTATATGTGGGACTATAATAGATACTTTGTGTGAAATAATAGAAGGTTATTATTCAGGCTTATTGGTTGAATATTCTAATGATATAGAATCAAAAAGAGAAGGTCTTCTTAAGAAAGTAGATACAGTTCAAATATATGGCATAATTTTTGCAAGTATATTATTGCCAGTATTCATATATCCAATATGGTATATTCTTGGAAGAGCAGTTCCATGGAATGAGTGCAATCCATATATATGGCTATACTCTATAGAATTTATAGCTACAGTGGCAGGTTGCAATTATAGAGCATACTTATCTGCAAATAAAGATACAAAGGCAATTAGAATGATGGCTTTTATTGGTGGAATTTGTGTAAGAGTACCTTTCTGTTATTTTATTCAAAAATTCAATATTGGATTATTTGGATTGTCAATTGCATGTGGAATTGATAGAATAGTTAGAGCGACTTACTTAAGAATATATATCAAAATAAATAGAAAAAATTTAATTTCATAGAAGAAGGGAAAGTAAGGAGATATACTTCTAATGAATTATCTTAAAAAGTTATATTTAAATTAAAAAATTTTAGTTATATATGTAATATATAACTAGAAAGGAGAGCATGTTAGAATTTTTCTAATATAAGTGATAATAAAATGGCAAAAACAAAAACTGTATTTGTATGTAATAGTTGTGGATATGAATCTGCCAAATGGCTTGGTAAATGTCCTCGGATGTAATGAATGGAATAGTTTCTATGAAGAAAAAATAAAAAAAGAGTCATCTAATGTATTAATAAAAGGTGAAACGAAGAAAAGTAGCATACCTAAAAATTTAAATGATGTTATAGGAAAAGATGCTACAAGAATAGGTACAGGCTTAGCTGAGTTAGATAGAGTTTTAGGTGGAGGATTAGTAAAAGGTTCTCTTGTACTAGTTGGAGGAGAACCGCGGAATTGGAAAATCTACACTTATATTACAATTATGTGATAAGATGCAAGGAGAACGGAAAAGTACTTTATGTATCAGGAGAAGAGTCTGCAGAGCAAATCAAAATTCGTGCAGATAGATTAAAAATTAATAATGATGATATTTTGTTTTTAGGAGAAACAGATATAGATATAATACAAGAACAAATACTTTCTATAAATCCAAAACTTGTTATTATAGATTCTATACAAACGATGTATTCTGATGAAATAACTTCTGCAGCAGGTACTGTAAGCCAGGTAAGAGAGATTACAGCAAGAATAATGAAAATATGCAAAACAAATCAAATAACAACAATTATTATAGGACATGTTACTAAAGAAGGTAATATTGCAGGACCTAGAGTTTTAGAACATATGGTAGATACAGTATTATATATAGAAGGTGAAAGGTACTTTTCATATAGAATTTTAAGAGGTGTAAAAAATAGATTTGGGTCAACTAATGAAGTGGGAATGTTTGAAATGCAAAATGAAGGAATGGTTGAAATAACAAATCCTTCATCAATTCTTATTTCTGATAGAGATGATAATCCGCCAGGTTCTGTAATTGTCGCGAGTATGGAGGGAACAAGACCGCTTTTAATAGAACTTCAAGCATTAACTTCTCATACTGTTTTTGGACTTCCAAGAAGAACTGCAAATGGAATTGATTACAATCGTTTAACATTACTTATGGCAGTACTTGAAAAAAAAGCAGGAATAAATCTTTCAAGTCAAGATGTGTACTTGAATGTAGTAAGTGGAATAAAAATTTCGGAGCCAGCAATAGATCTGGGAATTCTAGCATGTGTGGCATCTAGTTACAAAAATATCAGCATACCAAAAGATTTACTAGTTATAGGAGAGGTTCGGATTAACAGGAGAGGTAAGAGCTGTGAATTTTATCGATAAAAGATTAAAAGAAGCAGAAAAACTCGGATTTAAAACTTGTTTAATTCCAGAAAATAACAAGAAACTATTGAAAGAAAGTTATAAATTAGATATAATAGGCATGAAAAATATAAATGATGCAATGAAAAAGCTAGGATTAAAATGACCTAAGCAGAAATGTAGGATTTTCCTATCAGGAACCAAAAACTATCAAACGACTTAAAAAGAGGGATGAAGAATTTTGGGTATAATTTGGACTTTTTTGATAGGTTTTAGTTTCTGATAGGTCTTAAAGAGGAGTGGATTAGTTTGGTATTCAAAAAAGAAGATGCAATCACAGATATACTAAAGCTAATTGCACCAGGTACAGCAATAAGAGAGGGATTAGAAAATATTCTTAAGGCTAAAACTGGAGCACTTATTGTTATTGGAGATTCAAAAGAGGTTTTAGAACTTGTAGATGGTGGATTTCGGATTGGATGTAGAATATACATCATCAAGATTGTATGAGCTTGCAAAAATGGATGGGGCTATTATATTAAGTGCAGATTTAAAACGAATTTTGTTTGCTAATGCACAATTAATACCTTCTTCAGAAATTTCTACAAATGAAACTGGGACAAGACATAGAACTGCAGAACGTACAGCAAAACAATCTGGAGAATTGGTTATAAGCATATCTCAAAGAAGAAATGTTATTACTATATTTAAAGGTAATTCTAGATATGTTCTAGAGGATACTTCTAAGGTTAGTGCAAAAGCAAATCAAGCACTTCAAACTGTTGAAAAATATAAAAAAGTTTTTGATAGTAAATTAAGCTTATTGAACGAATACGAATTTAATGATATTGTTACATTAGAGAATGTTATTGTTTCAATTCAAAGAGCAGAGATGGTAATGAAAATTGTAGATGAAGTTCAAAGAGCAATTTACGAACTAGGTGAAGAAGGAAGACTTCTTGAAATGCAATTAGAAGAACTTGTAGGAGATTTAGAAGAAGAGGAATTATTAATTATAAAAGATTATATTGTTAGTAGTAAAAAGAAAACTTCAGAGAAAATATTAACAGAAATACAAAATTTGTCACATGATGAGTTAATGAGACCAGGGTTAATTGCAAAATTACTTGGATATGAAGATTTTGATAATTATGATGAAGTGGGAGTATATACAAAAGGATATAGAATTTTAAATAAAATACCAAGAATGCCAAGTAATATAGTGGAAAATTTAGTTAAGTCTTTTAAATCTTTTAGGCATATACTTGATGCTGATATTCCGAAATTAGATGAAGTAGAAGGTATAGGTGAAATAAGAGCAAGAACAATAAAGCAATCTTTAAAAAGAATGCAAGAACAATTTGTTTTTGACAATTTAATGTTATAATACAAAATTATATAGATTATAGATATTAAAAAAGTAGTTTTTAATAGTAATAAATAAATTTATATAGTTATTTATTGCTTTAAAAATATATTGTATATAATAGAAAGTTTTTTATGCAGAGTAAAAATTAACCAATAGATATATTTACTATTATATAAAATAATTGCACACAATTTTTTTCAAAAATTGGTGCACGAACAATTAAATGCGAGCTGTAAGAGAATTAATCAAGTATGAAATATAGGTAAAGCCCGCTATTGTTCTAAAAAACAAAAAAGATAAAAGAATTGGAGGAAAAACAATGGAAAAAGGAAAAAATATAATAATGGGGATAGCAATACTGATAGTTATTGTATTAATTGGAGTAGTGGGATTTGGAATTTATAAAAATTTTACAATGGAAGTAAAAAATCCTATAGCAACAATGGAAGTAGAAGGATATGGTACAGTTAAAATAGAATTATATCCAGATGAGGCACCAAATACTGTTGCAAACTTTATTAAACTTGCTAATAATGGATTTTATAATAATTTAACATTCCATAGAACAATACCTGATTTTATGATTCAAGGTGGAGATAAAAATGGTGATGGAACAGGGGCTCCTACTTTAAAAGATTTAAAAGGTGAAGGAGCAGAAGAAACTGATTATGCAATAAAGGGAGAATTCTTAGCAAATAACACTGAAAATACATTAAAACATACAAAAGGTGTTATATCTATGGCAAGATCAGATTATAGTAGTTTAGGTCTAACAGAACAAGGTTATAATTCTGCAGGTTCTCAATTCTTCATTATGACAGCTGATAATTCATCATTAGATGGTTTATATGCAGCTTTTGGAAAAGTAATAGAAGGATATGATATAATTGAAAATATTTCAAATGTAGAAGTTACATATAGAAGTTCAGAATTAGGAGAAGATGAAGAAGTTCCTGTAGATGAAGAGGGAAACGAGCTTTCATCAGATATGCCAGTAAATAAACCAGTGATAAAAAGTTTAACAGTAGAAACTTTTGGAGTTGATTATGGAGATCCAGAAACAGTAGAACCATTTGATTATCAAAGTTATATAAATCAAATGTATGGATTAAGTGGAAATAGTGCAAGTTCAACAATAACATCAGAAGAGGATGTTACAGATGATACTAGCGTTAGTGAAAATGAGTAAAATAAATCTAATTACTTGGGTAGAAAGAATGTTGTAATACAAAAAGTTTGATGCTATAATTAAGAAAAAGAACAATATAAATGTTGTCATTTATTTGTTCTTTTTGTATAATATAAATTATATGAGAAATATTGTTTGATAGTGAAGTATAGAATTTTGATAGTAAAAAAACAAGAGCGAAAATTTTTAAAAAATAAGGATTAGTTAAGATAAAGAAAGGTGATATTATGGAAAATCAAGATAATAATAAAATAGATTGGAATGACGATAGTGGAGAGATACATACTGTATATCAAAAATATGAAACATCATCAGAAGATGGATTTCAAAGAAATCATGCGTATATAAATAGGGCTGGAAAGAAAAATCGATATATTAAAGGCAAGCAAATAGGTTTTAAATATGTTACTGATGATTATAGAAAAGTTTTACCAGGATATGTATTTGCAACTATATTAATAATAGCCGTAACTATTATTTTGTTCTTCATTAATGTTATTACAGGGATTGTATTTGGAGTATTTGCAGCATTTTTCATTTATGGATTTTGGAAAAATGCACCTATAACAAAGTGGAAAAATCAATCAAAAAAAATTAAATCTGAAAAAAATAATAGATGATGTAAGTATATATGATGAATGGAAGAAAGAATGGGAATCATAAAATTGAGGAGAATCCTCTTTGTTAAACTTTTTTGTTTAACAAAGAGGGTTCTCTTTAAAAACTAGATACAATTCTTTTTTTAGAAAAAAATTATTAAAATAGAAATAATTTTAGAAATATTATTATTATCATGTTATCAATCGGAAGAAAATCCGATTTACACAACTTTTACGATACTCTCACTTTTACGATAGTTTCTTTTTATCTAATATTTATATTTAGTTTTTTATTTTATTTCTACAATAGTAACACCCATTTCACCTTCACCAAAAGTACCTAATCTATAAGATTTAACGTGTAGATGTGTTTTTAAGAATGTATGAATACCGTGATCTTAATTTACCTGTACCTTTACCATGAACTATTCGAACAGGTGATATTTTGGCTATACTACAATCATCTAGATATTTATCAATCACAAATATTGCTTCTTCAACATTTTGACCAATAACATTAATCTCACTTGAAATATATTTAGCTTTTAAATTAATGTTTTTCTTTTGAGGTATATTTTTTATAGTATCTTGTTTAGTTTTATCTAATTGTTTAATATTCATTGTCATCTTAGCATTTCCAATTTGTAGTTGTACATCATTAGATTTGTTAGGAAGACTTAATATAATAGCTTTAGTATTAAGAGATTTAACTAATACAGTCATTCCAATTTGTATATCTTCAGAGTTTAAGTTACTAGAAGTAGTTTCTTGTAATTTAGGTGCATAATCTTTTAAAGAAGAATTTAATTTATTTCTTATATTATTTGCTTGTTTTAGAGAATCTCTAGAATCAGGAAGTTCATTTAATTCTTTTATAATATCATTTGCCTCAGATTTAGCATTTAATAGAATTTGTCTTGCTTCTTCTTTTGACTTTTCTATAATTTCCTTTTCTTTTTGCTTATGTGTAGATAGGTCTGTTTCTAAAGAGCTTCTTAAAACTTCTATTTGATTTAAATTCTTATCTATTAAATCTTTTTCTTTTTCAATTTGTAATTTATTATCATAAATTGATTTTAATAATTCTTCAATATTTATATGATCTTTTGTTAAAAGCTTATTTGCTCTATTTAAAATATCATCTTGTAAACCTAGACGCTTACTTATGGCAAAAGCATTACTTTTTCCAGGAATTCCAATAAGTAATTTATATGTTGGTCTTAAATTTTCTATATCAAATTCACAAGAAGCATTTTCAAAACCATCAGTTACTAATGCATAATTCTTAATTTCTGGATAGTGTGTTGTGCTAAGTGTTATGCAACCTTTTTTATATAAATATTCCAGAATACTTATTGCTAAAGAACTACCTTCAACTGGGTCAGTTCCAGACCCTAATTCGTCTAATAAAACTAAGCTATTTTCATTAAATGAATTTAATATTTCTATAATATTTAACATATGTGAAGAGAAAGTACTTAAAGATTCTTGAATACTTTGCTCATCACCAATAGATGTAAATATTTTGTCAAAAACAAATATACTACTATTTTCATTTGCAGGGATATGAAGACCACTTTCTGCCATTAATGTAAGAAGCCCTACAGTTTTTAATGTAACAGTTTTACCACCTGTATTAGGACCTGTTATTACTAAAGAATTATATTCTTTTCCAAGTGATATATCTATAGGTACAACTTTAGATTCATCAATTAGTGGATGTCTTGCTTTATATAGGTTAATTATTTTATCTTGATTAATATGTGGTTCAATTCCAGAAATGTTTTTGGAGTAGGTTGCTTTAGCAAAAATAAAGTCTAATTCGCCGATTATTAAAGTATCTTCTTTAATATTTTCATAAATAGGAAATAAGGATGTAGATATATTTTTTAAAATTCTCTCAATTTCTAGATTTTCTTCTACTTTAAGGTTAGATATTTTAGTATTTAGTTCGAATATTGTCATAGGTTCTATAAATACTGTAGAACCACTTGAAGATATATCATGCACAAATCCTTTTATATTATCTTTATATTCTATTTTAACAGGAATAACATATCTATCGTTACGAATTGTTACTATAGATTCCATTATATATTTAGAATAGTTTGAAGAATGAATTATAGAGTTTAATTTATCTTTTACGTCTTGCTCTAATTTTCTTCTATTTCGTCTAAGTGAGGATAGGTTAGAAGACGCATCATCTGAAATAGTATTTTCATCTATGATACTTTTAAATATTACATTTTCTATTTGTGTGTTTGTATATAATAAATTAAATCTATCTAATAAAATAGGAAAATTATTTGATTCTATTTCTTTATTATCGAAGAAATAAGTTTTTAATTCTCTGGATAACTTTAATGTTTTTCCTATTTCTAATAATGCTTTTGCTGATAAAGGAATGCCACTTTCTAAATGTTTTATCCATATATTGATATTGGGTAAAAAGTAAATTGGAGGAGTACCTAATTTAGAAACTAGATTAACTGCTTCTGTTGTTTCTGCTTGAAGGTGTTTTACTTCTAATATATTATTAGATGGTTCTAAATTTAAAGATATGTCTTTTCCAATATCTGTTTTACAGTAATTAGAAAGTATCTGTAATATTTTATCGTATTCTAATTTATAATAACAATTTTTCATTTTTAATTTCTCCTTGCTTGTATTTAATATAATCTTGCTTAAATTGCATTTTTTTTAGTGAAAGAGATAATGTTACCGCCTAACTAATTGTTTGATGTATATTTTTTTAACCAATCTTGAAGCGTGGCGGGTGAGATATGTTAATTACTTTTATACCACGCAGTTTAGGTAGAAAAGTGAGATGGTTTACTGCCATCGGCGATTGGTTAAAAAAATATACATCAAACAATTAGTTAGGCTAGTATGTTGTCTTTGACTAGTAAGTATTATTACATAAAAATTGGAAAAAAACAAGCAAAAATGCTTGCAATTGCAAAACTTATGTAGTATAATAAACATGCTAAATAAATTGACAAAGAGAGTGGGAAACAGAGGCCCACTCTTTCATCGTAATTAAGGAGGAAATAATTTGGCAAGTATAGAGGAAAGAGTAGAATGTTTAATTAAAGAGCCTATTAATAATCTAGGATATGACTTATATGATGTAATGTATGTAAAAGAAGGAAAAGATTATTTCTTAAGAATATTTATAGACAGTAAAGAAGGTATTGATTTAAACGATTGTGAAAAAGTTAATGATGCAATTTCAGATTTGCTAGATAATGCAAATTATATAAAAGAACAGTACTTTTTAGAAGTATCTTCACCAGGAATAGAAAGAATAATTAGAAAAGATGAGCACTTGAATCAAAATATAGGTGAAAAAGTTAGTATAAAATTATTTAAAGCCGTAAATGGTAAAAAAGAATATATAGGTATTTTAAAAAGATATGATTCAAATATAGTAGAAATTGAAGAACAAGATTTAATACGGAATAGATAGAAAAAATATATCAATAATGAAAAAGTTTTATAATTGGGAATAATTTATAAGGAGGATTAAAATGAAAAAAGAATCAAAAAAATCATTAGCAATAGATAGCAAAGAATTAGTAATTGCTATGGATGAATTAGAAAAAGAGAAAGGAATAAAAAAAGAAGTTTTATTAGAATCTATAGAAGCAGCATTAGTAACAGCATATAAAAGAAATTTTGATTCAAATATTGATAACGTAAAAGTTACAATGGACGGTGAAACTGGAGAAATTCATTTATATGCAGAAAAAGATGTTGTAGAAGAAGTAGAAAATGATAAATTACAAATCAGTTTAGAAGATGCAAAGAAAATTAGCAAAAAATTAGAAATAGGTGATATAGCAGAAATAGAATTAGTACCAAAGAATTTTGGTAGAATAGCAGCACAAACTGCAAAACAAGTAATCATTCAAAAAATAAGAGAAGTATCTAGAGATGTATTATTTACTGAATTTAGTGATAGAAAAGGTGAAATAGTTTCTGGAATAATTCAAAAAGCAGATAGTCGGAGTTGTTGTAATAGATTTAGGAAAACTAGAAGGTGTTATGCCATTAAAAGAACAAATATCTACAGAAAAATATAGAGTAAATGATAAAATAAGAGCATATGTTCTAGATGTAGAAAGAGGTGTTAAAGGTGCACCACAAGTTATAATTTCAAGAGCACATACAGACTTTGTTAGGAAACTATTTGAGCTTGAAATACCAGAAATTTATGAAGGTGTTATAGAAATAAAAAGTATTGCGCGTGATGCAGGAAGTAGAAGTAAAGTCGCTGTATATTCACCAAATGAAAATATTGATCCAGTTGGTTCTTGCGTAGGTCAAAAAGGAATTCGTATACAAAATATAATTAATGAGTTAAATGGAGAAAAAATAGATGTAATTGAATGGAATGAAGATCCATCTATCTACATATCTGCAGCTATTTTACCAGCACAAGTATTAGCAGTAGATATAAAAAATGAAGAAAAATTTGCACAAGTAATTGTTCCAGATGATCAATTATCATTAGCGATAGGAAAATCTGGACAAAATGTAAGACTTGCAGCTAAATTAACTAATTGGAAAATTGATATAAAGAGTGAGTCTCAATTTAGAAAAATGATAGAAGAAATGCAAAACCAAGAAGGTTCAGAAAATAGTGGACTTGAGGGAGAATAATATATATATAAGATGTAATACAATATAAGTAAAGGAGTGAACTATTTTGAAAAGTTTACCACAAAGAAGTTGCATAGGTTGTAATACAAAAAAAGATAAAAGAGATCTTATAAGAATAGTTAAAAGTAAAGATGGAAATATAAGTATAGATAAAACAGGAAAAGCAAATGGTAGAGGAGCATATATTTGTAATAATGTGGAATGTTTAGAAAAGGCTATAAAAAGTAAAAGACTAGAAAGAACTTTTGAAAAAAGTATTGATAGTGAAATTTATGAAATCTTAAGAGGTGTAATTATTGATAAATAAAGATAAAATATTAGGATTGTTAGGACTTAGTGCAAGAGCAGGAAAAGTTATTTTTGGAACAGATGCATGCATAGAATATGTAAACAAGAATAAAGTAAAGTTGCTTTTGATTGCAGAAGATGCGTCTGATAGAACAAAATTAAAATTTAATGAAATTGCAAAAGATACGCAAATACCTATTTATGAATTAGGGTCAATAGATGAAATTAGTAAATCAATTGGAAAGAAGAATAAAGCTATTATAGGAATTACAGATATAAACTTTTCAAAAGAGATAATAAAGAGAATTAATCGGGGGTGATGTTATTTGAGTAAAATTAAAATACACGAAATAGCAAAGAAATTGGGAGCCAGTAGCAAAGAAGTAATTGCTATAGCAAATGAGGTAGGAATTAATATAACTAGTCATTTAAGTTCTGTGGAAGAAGAACAAGAAAAAAAGATTATAGAAAGATTTAATAAGGGTAAGGTAGCAGTAAATACAAAACAAGGTAAAGAAAAAGCTAAACAAGATAAGTTAAAAGAAGATAAAAAATCAGAAACACCAGTAATTATAAGAAGAGAAGTAATAATTAATGATAGTGAAGAACAGATACAAAAAGAAAGAAAGAAACAAGAACAAAAAAATAAAGAAGTAGGTTTTGTAGAAAGAAGTAATACAAACTATAATATTGTGTATAGAAATAAACCTCAAAAACCACTTACAGTAAATGAGTTATTTGGATTAAAAGATAATAAAAAAGAAGAACAAAAGAAAGAGGAATTAAAAAAGGAAGAGACTAAAAAAGAAGTGGAAAAAAGCGAAATATCAAAAGAGCAAGAGATGAAAAAAGCAAGTGAAAGTGTTAAAGAAGAGTTGAATAATCAAATAAAAAAAGAGATTGGAGTTAAAACAGAGAGTAAAGTTATGGTAGAAGAAAAAATGCAGAAAGAAACAGTTAATACCAGAATTAACAGAAACAATAATTTTGGAAGAAATGATAATAGACAATCAAATAATAATTTTAGTAGGAATAATGATTATAGACAGGGAAATAATAATTACAGAAATAATAGAAATGGTAATGATGCTCAAAACAGATTTAATAATAGAAATAATGGAGATAGTCAGAATAGATTCCAAAATGGCAGAAATAATAATGGTCAAAGATTTAATAACAATAATTTTAATAGAAATGAAAGAAGACCACTTGATGAAAAAGGCATAGATAAAAATATTAAGAATATTATGGCTACAGAGATTGTGGAAAAAGAGAATCAAAGGGATTATAGCACAAAATCTATTGATAAAGAAAAACTAAATAATAAATATGATGATAATAAGAAAAAGAATAATAAATCAAGAAAAACAAGTAGATTTGATGAAATAGATGGTGGAAAATTAAAAGATTTAAAACAAGTTGATAAATTATCACATATGTTTGATGATCAAGATGGTGGAATGCTTGATTATTACGATTTAACAACTGCTAGAGGTAAAAGAAATAAAAAGAAGATTACTAAAAATAGTGAAGAAAGAACAAAACAAAAAATATTTAAGTTAACAGAAATAACAATACCTGAATCTATTACTGTAAAAGATTTAGCTCTAGAGCTAAAGAAAACAAGTGCAGAAGTAATTAAAAAGTTATTTAGTTATGGAATAATGGCAACTATAAATAATGTTATAGATTTCGATACAGCTTTTTTAGTGGCTAGCGAATTTGGTGTTAATGCTACTAAAAAAGAAGAAGTAAAAGAAGAAGATATATTATTTGATGATTCAGAAGATTTAGAAAATGAATTAGAAACTAGACCTCCTGTAGTTGTTGTAATGGGTCACGTAGATCATGGTAAAACATCACTTCTAGATGCTGTTAGAAGTACAAATGTTATTGAAGGAGAAGCAGGCCGGAATTACACAACATATTGGTGCATATAAAGTAAATGTAAATGGAAGAGAAATTACTTTCTTAGATACACCAGGACATGAAGCTTTTACTGCTATGCGTGCAAGAGGTGCTAGGATAACAGATATTGCAATACTTGTTGTGGCTGCAGATGATGGTGTTATGCCACAAACAATAGAGGCAATTAATCATGCAAAGGCAGCAGAGATACCAATTATAGTAGCTGTTAATAAAATAGATTTACCAGGTGCTAATGTAGATAAAATTAAACAAGATTTAATGCAATATGAACTTGTTCCAGAAGAATGGGGTGGAGATACTATATTTGTGCCAATATCTGCTAAAAAGCATATAAATATAGAGAATTTATTAGAAATGGTTTTACTTGTTGCAGATATGAGAGAATTAAAAGCAAATCCACATAAACAAGCAAAAGGTGTTGTAATTGAAGCAAGATTAGATAAAGCTAAAGGTCCAATTGCTTCTATGCTTATACAACGTGGTACTTTAGATTCAGGAGATACAATTGTAGTAGGAACTTCTATTGGTAGAATTCGTGCTATGAAAAATGATAAAGGACAAATGGTTAAAAAGGTAGGTCCATCTACACCTGTTGAAATTATGGGACTGACAGAAGTACCAAGAGCTGGTGATACTTTCTATGAAGTAAAGAATGAAAAAATGGCAAAACATTTAATAGAAAGAAGAAAACGTCAAGAAAGAGAAAAGAATTTAGCTCTAGATAATAAAGTTACATTAAACAATCTATTTGAAAAAATGGAAAATGAAAATTTAAAACAATTGAATATTATTGTAAAAGCAGATGTACAAGGTACAGCACAAGCTGTAAAACAATCATTAGAAAAATTGTCTAATGAAGAAGTTAAAGTAAAAGTAATTCACGCAGTAGCAGGAGCTGTTACAGAATCTGATGTTCAACTTGCAAAAGCTGCAAAAGCAATTATAATAGCATTTAATGTAAGACCAGTTGGAGCTGCAAAAGAAATGGCTGATAAAGGTGAAGTAGAAATTAAACAATATTCTGTTATATATCAAGCAATAGAAGATGTGGAAGCTGCTATGAAAGGATTGCTTGATCCAATATATGAAGAAAAAGTTATTGGAAATGCAGAGATTAGACAAACTTTCAAAGTATCTAATGTTGGAACAATAGCAGGATGTTATGTATTAGATGGTAAAATTGAAAGAAATGCTGGTGTAAGAATTATTCGTGATAGTGTTGTAATTCATGAAGGAAAACTTGCATCTCTAAAGAGATTTAAAGATGATGTTAAAGAAGTAGCTAAGAGCTATGAGTGTGGTGTTCAAATAGAAAATTATAATGATTTAAAAGAAGGAGACATCATAGAAGTTTTTGTTATGGAACAAGTTAAAAGATAAATTTTAAGGAGCTTGTAACAATTAGTGTGTAAATTAAAAAATATTGATTTCTTATGGCAAATATTTTAAATTTGCACACTATGTAATACATGATCTATTAAAAAAGGAGGAAAATAAAATGGCAAAAAATGATACAAGACTTGGAAGAATTAATGAGGAATTAAGAAAAGAGATTAGTCATATTATTAGTTTCGAATTAAAAGATCCAAATTTAACAGGACTTATTAGTGTAACTAGAGCCAAAATAACTCCTGATTTAAAATATGCTAAGGTATATGTTAGTATACTAAATGCCAAAAGCGAAGAAAAAACAATGAAAGCATTACAAGATTCAGCAGGATTTATTCGTACTGAGATAGCTAAAACAATAAATTTAAGAATAACTCCACAAATTATATTTGAGAAAGATGATTCTATTGAATATGGTGCTAAAATTGAATCAATTTTAAAAGAAATAAAACCAAAGGAAGAAGAATAGTTATAATTTATAGCCTTTTATATAGGTTATAATACCGCATAGCTAATAGTTTGATATATATTTTTAAAAATCAATCTTGAAGCGTGGCGGGCGAGAGCAGAAAAGTTACTTTTATACCACGCAGTTTAGGTAGCAAAGTAAGATAGTATGTACCATCGGCGATTGGTTTTTAAAAATATATATCAAACTATTAGCTATGCTACTATGTGCTTTTAAATAATTGTGAGTAGTAACGAAGAATAAAATAAAAAGGAGAGTTTTAATGACTTTAGATAATATTTTAGAAGAAATAAATAAAGCAAACTCTATTGTTATATTAACACATGAAAATCCAGATGGAGATGCTATGGGAAGTAGTTTGGCTTTATATAATGCATTAAAAGCATATGGAAAAAATCCGGATATAGTTATACCTGAATATTCAAGAACATTTGAATTTTTACCAGGTACTGAATTTATAAAAAAAGAAGGGCAGATGGAAAAGTATGATTTAGCAATTGCACTTGATTGTGCAACAATGAAAATGTTAAATGGTTTTTCTAAATATTTTGAAAATGCAAAAACAAAAATTTCAATAGACCATCATGGAACAAATACAATGTATGCAGATTTAAATTTTGTAAATCCAGATAGCCCAGCTTGTGCACAGATTTTAATTGTAATATTAAACTATTTTAATATAGAAATTACAAAAGAGATTGGTACATGTATATTAGCTGGAATTATAACAGATACAGGTGGTTTCAAATATTCGGGAGTAACTGCAGAAACATTTGAATTTGTTGCATGGCTTTTAAATAAAGGTGTAAATGTTTCAAGTGTATATAGAAAAGTTTTACAAACAAGAACAAAATCTAATTTTGAATTAAATAGAATAGCATCAGACCGTTTAGAGTTTTTTGAAAATGGTAAAATTGCATTTACATATATAACTAAGGCTGATGAAGATTTAGTAAATTCTGAGACAGGAGATCATGAAGGAATTGTTGATATAGGAAGAGATATAGAAGGTGTAGAAGTTTCTATATTTATTCGTGAAGTGCCAGATAAAGGATTAAAGATATCTCTTCGTTCAAATGAATATGTAAATGTTTCTGATGTTGCATTGCTATTTGGTGGTGGTGGTCACCCAAGAGCTGCTGGATGTAATATGCGGTTGTTCTATAGAACAGGCGAGAGATAAGATTATTAATGAGGTTAAAGTGTTTTTGAAATAGAATTTTGTTGTTATCAAATCTTTAATAGAAATAGTAATATTCTTTTATAAAAAGATTCCCCATCCATTGTAAAGCGGATGGGGAATTGTCGCGTAAAAGACGGAATAGATTTATATAATAAGTGTGGAGAAAAAAGAGCTGAAAGAAATATTATATTTTATAAATGATTTACAAACAAATAAAAAAACAAGAACAAAATTTCGTAAAACATTGAAAAAGATTTAGAAATGTGATATAAATAGAAGAACTAAAAGAGATTTCTAAGTTGTTTGGAATTTCGAAACAACTTGAGAAAGAGAGGTATACAATGGGACAAGATAATGAATTAAAATTATTTGAGGATAAAAAGATAAGAGCTAAATGGGATGATGAAGAAGAAAAATGGTATTTTTCAGTTGTTGATATAGTTGCTATTTTAACAGATAATGATTATCAAGCTGGAAGAAAATATTGGAAAACTCTAAAAATGAGGCTAAATAAAGAAGGTAGTGAGTTGGTAACAAATTGTTACCAACTCAAAATGCAATCAATAGATGGGAAGTATTATAATACTGATGTTATGACTATTGAACAGATTTTACGACTTATTCAATCAATTCCTTCTAGAAAAGCGGAGCCATTAAAGTTGTGGCTAGCACAAGTAGGAAATGAAAGAATTGATGAAGCATATGATCCAGAGATAGCAATTAATAGAGCATTAGATATATACAGAAAAAAAGGGTATTCAGAAGAATGGATAAATCAAAGATTAAAAACAATAGATATAAGAAAAGAATTTACGGATGAATTAAAGGAAAAAGGGATAAATTCAGCTAAAGATTTTGCAATATTAACAAATATTCTAACACAGGCTTGGAGTGGTTATTCTGTAAAAGAGTATAAAAATTTAAAAGGATTAAAGAAAGAAAACTTAAGAGATAATATGACTAATATGGAACTAGTTTTAAATATGTTAGCCGAAACTTCTGCAACAGAAATATCAAAAAGTAAAAAACGAAAAGGATTTAAAGAAACTGAAAACTCTATTATAGAAGGGGGAAGTGTTGCAAGAGTTGCAAAGGAGCAATTAGAAAGAAAAATTGGAAGAAAGGTTGTATCTGATAAAAATGCTAAAGAAATAAGAAGATTAAATTCTAGAGAAGAATAATGTAAAGCGTTACAATTTGTAACGCTTTGAGCCTAAAACATTAATGAACTGGTGAAAATATGACACCAGTTGAAATTGAGATGGTGACAATTTGTCACCAACTTAATTTGAAATGTCTAGCATTACTAGACAATAAAAGTTCTAAAATTTCAATTAAAATAGTTGGTAAAAATTATTGCTTGAAAATGTTGACAAAAAGTGGAGTGAAAAGTAAAATATAAATAGATAGGAAATAGCAAGAAGATAAAGAAAGAAGAAAAACAGGAAAGTGTTGCTTTAGCAGAGATTCATAAAGAAGATACTTTAATGAGCAAAATTATAGGATTTTTCAATAGGCTATTTAAAAATAATTAATCACAATTCATATAAATAATTTGATTGAAAAAACTACTATAATGTGATATAAATTTCTAAAAAAGGAGAAATATCTATATATGGATGGAATTATAGTAATTAATAAACCAAAGGGAATAACATCACATGATGTAGTATATAAAGTAAAAAAAATATTTAATGAAAAAGTAGGACATACTGGTACTTTAGATCCAAATGCAACAGGTGTCCTTCCTTTATTAATAGGAGAAGGAACTAAATTATCTAAATATTTAATCGAACATGATAAAATATATAAAGTACGATTAACTTTAGGTAAAAAGACTGATACAGCAGATATTGAAGGTAATGTAATTGAAGAACAAGAAGTACATAAAGAATTATTAACTAATGAAAATGTTCGGAAATATCTTAAGTTCTTTTTTGGGGAAAAGTAGGCAAATTCCACCAATGTATTCTGCTATTAAAGTTAACGGAAAAAAACTTTATGAATATGCAAGAAAGGGACAAAGTGTACAAATTGAGCCAAGAGAAATCGAAATATTTGATATTAATTTAATTAATATTGATATAGATAATGCTTGTATAGATTTTAAAGTACGTTGTTCTAAAGGTACATATATTAGAAGTTTATGTGAAGATATAGCGCAAAAGTTAGAAACAATAGGATATATGGAAGAACTTGAAAGATTAAAAGTAGGTAATTTTTATATAAATGATTCTGTAACTATTGAGGAATTAGAGAAAAATAAAGAAGATATTGATTTTTTAAATAAGCATTTTATTACTTTTGAAAAATATTTTGAAAATAATAATGAGATTATATTAAATGATAGGAAATTAGCTTTATTTTTAAATGGAGTTAAGCTTTCTTTTGAGTTAGTAGATGGAATTTATAAAATATATAATAATGGTGATTTTATTGGAATAGGTATAGTAAAAAATAATTTGCTAAAAAGAGATATTATTTTAAGGTAAATCATTTTTAGTAAATATTAATGTTTGTAATATATGTTAAATAGTTATTTTTTCTAGAATAAATGATTTTTTTAAAAGTACGAATTTTATAAAGAAAAAAATTATATTTAATCAACATAATTTTATATACTATAACATAAAATGAAATAAAAATCAAATAGTAAAAAAATGAGATATAGATAGAAAAAGTTAAAGAAACAAAGATTAATATAGTAAACATATATATCAAATTAATATTTTAGAAAAAAATGTTCTTGAAATTATAAATCTAATATGCTAATATATAGTTACCAAATGAAAGATAACAAAAACAAAGTTATCTAACTAAACTAGCTATACAGTAGTTATAAAAAATAAATAGATATTAATTTTCCCTGCATAGTACGTGTAGACTGAGATTTTAGAACCAACAAACATTAAACGGGAGTCTGCCTTTAAATGTGGCGTGTATGCTTGCATTTATGTAAGAAACCCAGGAGCATTTAACAAGACACCCACCTGTGAAAGCAGGTCCTTAAAATTTCATTCACCTTGCGGCTAAAGCGGGGTTTTTTTTTTATTTGTAATTATGATAAAATGTTATCTATTCTAATCAGATTATTAAAGTTGTGAGAGTAGTATATGTGCAGTTATTATTTACAGCTTTTTATATAGGAGATAATGTTACCGCCTAGCTAATAGTTTGATATATATTTTTTAAAATCAATCTTGAAGCGTGGCGGGTGACTGCCAATAATTGCTTTGATACCACGCAGTTTGGGTAGAAGAGTAAGATAATATGTGCCATCGGCGATTGGTTTTAAAAAATATATATCAAACTATTAGCTAGGCTAGTGTGTGCTTTAAAGTAACTGTGATTTGCAATTATGTGAAGTTTAACAATAATTTATATGATAATAGGAAATAGTAGAAAATAATAAGTTTAAGGAGAAAAGTAGTGCAAATAAAAGAATTATTAAAAGAAGGAAAAATTAAATTAATTCAAAATGAAATAGATGATGCGAATTTTCAGGCAAAAATATTAATGCAATTTGTTTTGAAACAATCTCAAAGTTTTATAATTGCAAATGGAGAAAAGCAATTAGAAGAAAACAAAATAGATGAGTATAACAGTTATATTGATAAAATTATAGAAGGCAAGCCAATTCAATATATAACTAACAATCAAGAATTTATGAAGCTAAAATTTTATGTGGATGAAAATGTTTTAATTCCTCAGCCAGATACAGAAATATTAGTAGAAGAAGTTATTAATAACTGTAATAAGGGCATAGATGAGAGGACTCTAAAAGAGGATTCTAAAGAAGCAATAAGTAAAATAGAAATACTAGATTTATGCACAGGGAGTGGAGCAATAGGGATTAGTTTAGCAAAGTTTATAAAAAATTCTAAAGTTACTTGTACAGATATTAGTATGAAAGCTTTACAAGTTGCTAAATTAAATGCGGAAAAGAATCTGGTACATAAAAACATGGAATTTATTTTATCTGATTTGTTTGAAAATTTAAAAGAAAGAAGATTTGATATTATTGTATCTAATCCTCCATACATAAAAACAGAGGTTATTGGTGCATTACAAAAGCCAGTTCAAAATGAACCTCATTTGGCATTAGATGGTGGGGAAGATGGATTAAATTTTTATAAAAAAATTATCAAAGATGCATCTAAATTTTTAAAACCAAATGGGAAAATATATTTAGAAATAGGATATGACCAAAAAGAAGATGTTATTAAATTATTAGAAAATACAAATCAATATGAGGGGATAAAGTGTATACAAGATTTAGTAGGAAATGATAGAGTGATTATTGCTAAAATGAGGGAATCCTAGAATAATAAAATATTGTCAAAATCCCCCGGCCCTAATGGCAATTTTTTTAAAGAAGGTGGTTAAAAATGTCTTTTTCTTCAAATGTAAAAGAAGAATTAAGTAAGCTTTCAACACTTAGTAATAAAGAAAGTGTTAGAGCAGAATTAATAGGTTATCTAATAACAAGTAATATAAATATAGATGAAAAAAATATTAAGTTTTCAACAGAAAGTGAATACAATATTAATCGTTTTAGTAAATTACTAAGTAATTTAGGACTTATAAATCATGAAATTGATATTCAGGGGAAAGTATATACAATTTCAGTCAAAAAATCATATTTGTTAGAGAAATTGCTATTAGAAAATAAAGAAATAATTTTAGAAGATAATGCAAACGTAAAGATTCAATTAGAAGATGAGATATGCAAAAAATCAATAGTAAGAGGTGCTTTTTTGGGAGGAGGTTCTATTAATAATCCTGAAAATAAATATCATTTAGAGATAATTTTTTCATCTAAAGAAAATGCAAGGTATATATCAAATATTGTAAAAGAATATGAAATTGAATGTAAGATATTAGAAAAAAATAATAAATATTCTTTATATTGCAAGGAAGGTGAGACAATATCTAATTTATTAGCTTTTATGGGAGCAAGTAGCTCTGTTTTGAAATTTGAAGAAATTAGAGTAGTAAGAGATATGAGAAATAATGTTAATAGATTAGTAAATTGTGAAACAGCTAACTTAAATAAAACTATTAATGCAAGTTTAAAACAAATTGAAGATATTAAATTAATAAAAGAGAAAAATCAGTTTAAAAATTTGTCTAAAAATTTGCAAGAAATATCAGAGCTTAGGTTGAAAAATCCAGAAGCATCTTTATTAGAACTTGGAAATATGTTGGATGTACCTGTAGGTAAATCTGGAGTTAATCATAGATTAAAAGCAATATCTGAAATTGCAGATGAGATTAGAAAAAATAAAGAAGAGGATAATAGAAGATAAATGAGAAAAGTAGGAATATATATACATATTCCTTTTTGCAAGCAGAAATGTTTTTATTGTGATTTTGTATCATACTGTGATAAAACAAAATTTATAGATAGATATATAGATTGTTTGAAAAAGGAAATAGAAAGTAAATCAAATAAGAATGAGATTGTTATTGATACAATTTATATTGGAGGAGGAACTCCTTCTATAATTGATGTAAAATTAATTATAGAGGTTTTAGAGAGTATAAAAGAAAATTTTAATGTAGAAAAAGAAGCGGAAATAACAATAGAAATAAATCCTGGGACTGTAAATGAAGAAAAATTAAAACTGTATAAAGAAGAAGGAATTAATAGAGTGAGTATAGGACTTCAGTCAACTAATAATGATTTGCTAAAAATGTTAGGAAGAATACATACATATGAAGAATTTCTAAAATGTTCTAATATGGCAAGGAATATAGGATTTAAAAATATTAATGTAGATTTAATGTTAGGTCTTCCAAGTCAAACTTTAGATGATATTAATAAATCTATGAAAAGAATAATTAATTTAAAGCCAGAGCATGTATCAGTATATTCATTAATTGTAGAAGATGGAACAAAACTAGCAAGAGATGTAGAGAATGGAAAATTAATTCTGCCAGAAGAAGAAATCGAAAGAAATATGTATTGGAAAGTAAAACAAACATTAGAAAATAATGGTTATATACATTATGAAATTTCAAATTTTGCAAAAAAAGGATATGAATCTAAACATAATATGAATTGTTGGAGCCAAAAAGAATATTTGGGATTTGGAGCTAGTGCACATTCATATTTTAAATCTATGAGGTATTCTAATATAGAAGATATAGAAGAATATATAGATAATATAAGTAAAGGAAAAATAGAGCAAAATAAAAAGGTTCATGAGATTCAAACAGTAGAAGATAGCAAAAAAGAGTATATGCTACTTGGATTAAGAAAGATAGATGGAGTAAATATTACAGAGTTTAAAAATAAATTTGTAGATAATCCAATTTATCTTTTTAAAAAAGAATTAAGTAGACTTGCATGCGAAAAACTGATTGAGATTGATGAAAACAGAATAAAGTTAACTGATAAGGGTTTAGATTTGGCAAATATTGTTTGGGAGGAATTTGTGTAGGATAGTAAAAGATGAGAAAATACTGTGTAAAATGGAAGATAATAAAAAGAAAAGCCCCTTACTGTGCATAATGCAAAGTAAGGGGTGCAGACACTAGATGGACGATTACATAGTTTCAATAATGAAAGGTCCACCAATTAATTCGCACTGTCCAGACACTACACCAGAACAGAGAAAGTCTGATGGATCTTTGTCGTCTAATTATAATAATCGTATTTCAATTCCTAAAACACCATATTCTTTTTCTTTTTCTGGTGAATATATTTCATACATTCTTTGAGTTTTATTTTCAATTTCTGCTTTATCTGTATAAATTTTTTCAAATAGTTCTTTAAAAGTAGAAGCTTTATATAAATTAGTTATTTCTACTTTAAATGTTTCTGTATAAGTCTCCGACTTTTAATTTTTTTCGTTTATCATCGTATAGTCTAAATTCAACTTTCTTTGATCCATTTTTTATATTATTAAAAGGTCTTTCTAGAAGTTTCATTTTATGGATTTGTCTATTTAATAAGGGAAGTAATCTATCAAAAGCTTCTGCATGTTCTTTTTTAAAAAGTCCATTTGAACGTAATTCAGAAATTTTCTCTAGAGAATCCCATTCTATAAAATCAACTTCTTCTTGTTGTAAAACGAGATTATCAATATCAAAGTCCTTTTTCATATAATATAAATCAAAAAATACTTGGTCTATATCATCACGATCGGAATAAAATAACTGTAATTCTTCTGGTATAACATCTAGACCAATTTCTTCTTTTATTTCTGTAATCATACCTTGAATACTATTTTCAGAAGTTTTAGGGTGTCCACCAGTTGAAGCATATTTTCCATCTTTCTGAATACTTCTTTTTTGAATTAAGAATTCTCCTTTTGAATTTTGGATAAATACAAGAACCACTAAAATGTATCTATCTTTTGGAATTTTTTCATCCTTTAAAATTGTTTCTCCTGTTAAATGTCTATTAATATCATATAAATCACGTTTCTCCATTTTAACCTCCATTATTTATAATATTAATAATATAATACAAAATGGTAAAAAATCCAATAGTTAAGTAAAAAAAGAATAATAAAAATATTTACATGAATTATATTTTTTAATATAATAAAAGCAAGATAAGGGGAGATGCACATATGAGAATAGGAATCGATATAGATGGTGTATTAACAGATT
Source organism: Clostridiales bacterium (assembly GCA_019417465.1). Classification (GTDB taxonomy): domain Bacteria; phylum Bacillota; class Clostridia; order TANB77; family CAG-508; genus CAG-492. Next base: position 58,146 of record DXVF01000007.1, on the reverse strand, counting down.
TTGAAAGATGGATTATAGAATATTCTACTAAATTTGCTTATGAAAATAATATAGAAGAAATAAAAAATATTAATGCATATATTTCAGATGAGATATTTGGATGGAGTGAAGAAATAGATGACAAATTTTGGGATAAGTATTTAATTCATTATACAACAAATGAGAAAGCAAGAGAATTTTCAGGAGAGATAATACAAAAGTTAAAAAATGAAGGAAATGAAATTTTCATTATAACAGCAAGATATTTAACAGACACAGATTCAAAAGAGGGAGAAAATATGAGGAATATTGTATCTAATTGGCTAAAAGAAAATAAAATTAATTATGATAGACTTATATTTTCAGGTGAAGATAAAAGAAAAGTATGTAAGGATAATAAAATAGATGTAATGATTGAAGATTCTCCTAAAAATATAAAAGAATTATCTAAAATATTGCCCAATATAATTTGTTTTGATGCTCGATATAATAAAGAATGTAAGGGAGAAAATATAATTAGATGTTATAGTTGGTATGATATATATAGTAAGATTAATAAAATGTGTAAGCGTGATAAAATAAGATAATTTCAAATATGAAAGAAAGGTTGTATAATATGAGAATTGCTATTATTTCAGATATACATGGAAATTTAGAAGCTATGAATGAAACATTAAAAGATATTAGAAAAAGAAATGTAGATAAAATTATATGTTTAGGAGATATTATTGCAAAAGGTGTTCATTCTAAAGAATGTATAAGATTAGTTAAAGAAAATTGTGATATTGTATTACAAGGTAATTGTGATAGGCATTTTTCAGAAGAACATAGTTTGGAGGAATTTCCATTACAAGAACAAGAAAGAATAAAATGGAATAAATCTATGCTTGATAAAGAAGACAGGGAGTATTTATTAAGTTTACCATTTTCATATGAATTTTATATGAGTGGTAGTCTAGTTAGACTTTTTCATGCAACTCCACAAGATATACAGAAAGTAGTACTTAATGTTGACTCCTTTAAAACAAAATTAGATATGTTTTATCCAAGTAGAAATACAATTTCTGATAAAATTGCTGATGTTATTATATATGGTCATATTCATCATCCATATATGGACAAAATGTATAATAAAACAATTATAAATGTAGGAAGTATAGGAAATGCTTTTGATGTTGTAAGAAATCCTTTAAAAGAAAGTAATGTATTAGAAACAACAAGAAGTAATTACTTAATTATAGAAGGAGAATATGGAAATATGGAATATAGTTCTGATATTTCATTTCAGTATGTTAGAGTTCCATATAATATTGATAAAGAATTAGCTTCAAATAGATTAAATATTGAAAAAGAAAATTATATGTATGAATTAAAACAAGGAAAGTATCGTGATATGACGAAAATATATGATAATTTTAAAAGATTGAATATAGATGTGGATGAAATTTAAATTAAGTATATAAATTACGCAATAATATTATGTAAAACATAAGAAAAAAGGAAGGGGAAAATAAAAATGAGATATGAAATAATTGGAAAAACTGTACCAGTAGTAGAGGTTACTTTAAATAGAGGTGAATCAATGTATTCACAAAGAGGAGGAATGTCTTGGCAAACAGAAGGTGTTAATATGACAACTAATGCAAGAGGTGGAGTAATGAAAAGCCTTGGAAGGATGTTTACAGGAGAATCTATTTTTATGAATACATATACAGCAAGTGTAGATGGAGCAAAAGTTGCTTTTGCAACTACTGTACCAGGTGATATTGTACCAATTAATGTAGGAGAAAATAATGGTTTTACAATACAAAAAAATGCATTTTTATGTGCAGAACCAGGTGTTGATATTCAAATAGCATTTACAAAGAGATTTTCAGCAGGTTTATTTGGTGGAGAAGGATTTATATTACAAAAGGCTACAGGTAATGGAATGCTATTTTTAGAAGTAGATGGAGATCCAGTAGAAAGAATTCTAGCACCAGGTGAAGTGCTAAAAGTCGATACAGGTAATGTAGTTGGTTTTGATAGTACAGTTTCATATGAGATTGAAACAATAAAAGGATTAGGAAATATATTTTTAGGTGGAGAAGGCTTATTTTTAACAAAATTAGTTGGTCCTGGTAGAGTTATTATACAATCACAAAACTTTGGGGATTTTGCGGGAAGAATATTGGGATTAATGCCTAGAAAATAGGTAAATATTTATAATATGTGAAAGATAGTATTTGAAGATTAAAAAGTAGTATTTGATTAGACAGATTATGTTATAGGAGTATTAGTTGGCTTAGATTCTAATGGCAGAAAAAATAGAGGTGGAACTGCATTTGAAGATACTTGCGAGCCAGTAATAAAGAAAATTTGTGAAAAATATAATGTAACAATGTTATCACAAAAACAATTTAAAAAATTAAAAGAATATGGTTTTAGTATATCTGAAGATGTTGAAAATAGAAAAGCTGATTTTATATTAATAAAAGATAATAAAGCTTTAAATATAGAAGTTGATTATTTCTTTAGAGGAGGCTCAAAACCAGAAGAAATAATTGATAGTTATATTAATAGACAACATGATTTAGATAAGTTAAATATGGAATTTGTATCATGAACAGATGGTTTATGTTGGGATAATAAATCAAAAAATCAATTACAAAAGGGATTTAGAAATATTAATTATCTTATGAACTTTTATCTTGCGAAGAATGGAATGCTAGAAGAAGTTGTAAAAACATATTTTAAATAAAAGATATTATAGAATTTTTTTGGGGGCAACTTTTTATTAAGGTTGCTCTTTATAATTAAGGAGGAATGTTTATTGATATATAATCCAAAAGAATTTGAGTTAGAAAAAACTACAATATGGAGTTTCAAAGAAAGAGGAAAGTGGGCAACACATAAAGGAGATTATAGAGGAAATTGTTCACCACAAGTACCAAGAAATTTAATATTAAAATATACAAAAGAAAATGATATAGTGTTAGATCCTTTTTGTGGAAGTGGTACATCAATGATAGAATGTAAATTATTAAATAAAAAAGGTATAGGAATTGATGTAAATGTAGAAGTATTAAAATTGGCAAAAAGTAGATTAAATTTTGAATATAATACTATTTATGAGCCAAAGTTAATAAAAGCTGATTCGACTAATTTACAAAGTATTATTCCAAATGAAAAAATTGATTTTATATTTGCACACCCACCATATGCAGATATTATAAAATACAGTGAAGATATATCAAGATCGAATTTACTTTGAATCAAATAAATTTATTTTCAAAAGAATGTTTTAGAGTTCTAAAAAAAGACAAAATTTGTTCAGTTTTAATAGGAGATATTAGAAAAAATAAAAATGTTATTCCATTAGGTTTTTATGTCATGAATATTTTTATTCAAACAGGTTTCGCTTTAAAAGAAATAATTATAAAAGAACAACATAATTGTAAGAAGACAGATTATTGGAAAAATAAGAGTAAGGATTTTTATTTATTGTCGCATGAATATGTTTTTGTTTTAAAAAATAATATGTATAATGGAAAATTTGAGGAATATTGTTATATATTGTAACTTTAATAATGCAAGACCATAAAAGATTTGATTTTAGAAGTTTGCAAGCAAAATCCTCAGATTGAGCAATTTAAATTGCTCAATCTGAGGAACCATTTTTATAATCAATAACAAAATACTTAATATTAAAATAATCTACCATATCTGGTACCAAATCTTTTATATCCCTCAATCTTTCATATCCAACTTGCTCTATAGCACAATAAACATCATCTCTAAAATCTTCATTAATATATTCATCTAAACTAATTTCCATCCCATTTTCATAACATTTCAATAAATGTTCCTCAATAGTTCTTCTTGTAAGTCCACGAATCTCTGCAATTTCATCAATAGACTTTTTATCATTTACAAATAAATTATAAGATGTAATTTTAGTATCTTCTCTAGCAGAAGCTTTCTCTTTACTTTCTGCTATCTTTATTGGTTTATCTGAAAGCTTTATATTATTATCATCAATATATTGTTTAATAGTTTCTATAAAAATATCACCATAATTTTCCAACTTATTAACACCAACACCATTAATACTAAGCATTGATACTCTATTGACAGGAAAATATGTAGCCATTTCTTTTAATGATACATCACCAAATACAATAAAAGGTGGAACATTGTTTTCTTCTGCAATTCTCCTTCTTAAACCTCTTAATATCTCAAATAAATTCTCGTCAAAATCAACATTAGTAGATACAGTAGTAGATGATACCTTCTCAATCTTTCTTTTTATTAAGACTTTCTTATCTCCATGAAGAATCTCTTTTGCATTTTGATCTAATATCAAAACAGGATATTTATCTCCAATAGATTTTATATAATTTTCTGTAATTAAAAAATAAATCAATTCCTTTATAGTATCTTTAGAATAATCCTGCATAATTCCATAAGTAGATAAATTATCAAATCCAAAAGATTTAATTTTAGAAGACTTTGAACCTTTTAATACATCTGTGACTAGTGAAGTGCCATATTTTTGATTCATTCTAACTATACAAGATAATATCTTTTTGGCGTCTATAGTTATATCAGTAATTTCTGTTTCAGATAAACAGTTACTGCAATTATTACAATTATCAAATTCAGGTGTTTCACCAAAATATTCTAAAATATATTTTCTTAAACATTTATCAGTATTACAATAATCAATAATATCATTTAACTTAGCATATTCATTTTTATGATTTGATTCGGATTCTGTTTGTTCAATTAAGAATTTGTTTGAAACAATATCAGCTCTATTAAAAAGTAAAACACATTTAGACTTGTCTCCATCACGCCCAGCACGACCAGCTTCTTGGTAATAGCTTTCTAAATCTTTAGGCATATTATAATGAATTACATATCTAATATTCGATTTATCTATTCCCATACCAAATGCATTAGTAGCAATCATAATTTGAGTTCTATCATATAAAAAGTCTTCTTGTGATTTATTTCGTTCTAAATCTTTCATTCCACCATGGTATTTAGAAACATTATAGTTTAAATCATATAAAGTTTGATACAAACTATCAACAGACTTTCTGGTTAAACAATAAATGATTCCAGAATCATTTTTATTATTTTCTAGAAAATTTAAAATAAAGTCTTTTTTACTTCTGGGCGATTCAACAGAAAAACTTAAATTAGTTCTATCAAAACCAGTTGTTAGAGTAAATGGTGTCTGAAGATGTAATAAGTCTATTATATCTTTTTCTACAATTTGAGTAGCGGTTGCAGTAAATGCTGAAATAATTGGACGCTTATCTAAATTAAAAATAACATTTGCAATTTCTCTGTAACTCGGTCTAAAATCGTGTCCCCACTGAGATATACAATGAGCTTCGTCTACTGTAATCATTGAAATGTCTATGCTTTTAAGCATATTTAGAAAGGATTCTGAATTTAGTCTTTCTGGAGCTACATAGATGATTTTATAAACATTACATAAGATATTTTCTATTGTTTGGGAATATTCGGTATTAGAAAGTAAACTATTAACATATGTTGCTGGAATTCCAATTTGATTTAAACTATCGACTTGGTCCTTCATAAGAGAAATAAGTGGTGATATAACTAATGTAATTCCTGGTAAAATCATAGCGGGGATTTGATAGCATATAGATTTTCCAGCGCCAGTAGGCATTATTCCGAAGACAATCTTCGTCATTTAGAATATGACTTATGATTGAGTCTTGTCCGTGGTCTGAAATTGTCGTATCCAAAGTATTGTTTTAATAAATTTTTTGCTGTATTCATGTAAAACCTCTTTTCTATGTGGAGAATTATAACAAGGATAAATAGAAAAATCAATAGTTATGTTTAGATATTTTAACATATGATTAATATAAAGTTACAATTCACAGCTTGTTTTTTCATGGAAAGATAATGTTACCGCCTAGCTAATTGATTGATATATATTTTTTAAAACCAATCTTGAAGCGTGGCGGGTGAGTGGTAGAAATTACTTTTATACCACGCAGTTTAGGTAGAAAAGTAAGCGAGTAGGTACCTATCTGCGATTGATTTTAAAAAATATATATCAATCAATTAGCTAGGCTACTATGTGTTTTTAAATAACTGTGAATAGTAACAAAAATTTTTTTTGAAAAGCTATTTACAAAATATGTAAAGTATGTTATATAAAATAAAAATAATTTATTCAAAAAGATTAAAAATAATTCGTGAAATGTTTAATTTCTAATAAATTTTCCAAAATAAACAAGCAAAAATAAATATGAAAGAAGGTAGATATTATTTGTTATCTATTGTAAAAAGTATGTCTTTAATAGGGTTAGAAGGATATTTAGTAAATATCGAAGTGGATGTATCAGGGGGAATTCCTTGCTGGGATATTGTACGGGTTACCTGATATAAGTGTTAAAGAATCGAAAGAAAGAGTAAGAACGGCAATAAAAAATTCGGGATATGATATACAAAGTAGAAAAATAGTTGTAAATTTGTCGCCAGCAGATATAAAAAAAGAAGGTTCACTTTTTGATTTACCTATAGCTATTGGTATTCTTATATGTAGTGGAAATATAGATAGAAGTAGCATGGAAAATACTATATTTATAGGAGAGCTTTCTTTAGATGGAAAAGTAAATGAAGTAAATGGAATATTGCCAATGTGCATAGAAGCTAAGAAGTTAGGAATAAAAAAAGTAGTTCTTCCAATTGGAAATGCAGTAGAAGCGGCAGTAGTAAAGGGAATAGATATTATTGGAGTAGAAACTTTAAAAGAAGTTATTCGGATTTTTGAATAAAAATATAGAAATAGAAAGTACAAAGGTTAATGTAAATGAATTATTTGATGATATTAATATTAATTCATTAGATTTTTCAGAAGTAAAGGGTCAAGAAAATATAAAAAGAGCTTTAGAAATAGCAGCAGCAGGTGGTCATAATTGTTTATTAATAGGAACTCCGGGTTCTGGAAAAACAATGATGGCAAGAAGAATTCCAAGCATCTTACCAGACTTAAGCTTTGATGAATCTTTAGAAACAACAAAAATACATAGCATAGCAGGAAATTTAGAAAAGAATTCTTCACTTATTGTAACAAGACCATTTAGGGCGCCTCATCATACTATTTCTAGTATTTCTTTAATTGGAGGAGGTAGAATTCCAAAGCCAGGAGAAATAAGTTTAGCACATAATGGAGTACTATTTTTAGATGAATTACCAGAATTTAATAAAAATACTTTAGAGGTTTTAAGAGGTCCTCTAGAAGATAAGATAGTTACAATAAGTAGACTTAATGCAAGTCTAACATATCCGTGTAACTTTATGTTTGTTGCGTCTATGAATCCATGTCCTTGTGGATATTTAGGCTCTAAAGAAAAAGAATGCACTTGTTCAGAACAAGCAATTTCTAGATATATAGGAAAAATAAGTGGACCATTATTAGATAGAATAGATATACAGATTGAAGCTACTCAAGTAAAGTACCAAAACCTAGATAGTAGTAATAAAATCGAAACATCTAAAGAAATAAAAAATAGAGTAAATAAAGCAAGGAAAGTTCAACAAAGTAGATTTAAAGAAGAAAATATCTATTCAAATTCTCAGTTAACACCAAAATTAATAGAAAAATATTGCAAGCTAGATAAACAAGGTAAAATGTTATTAGAGTTAGCTTTTAATAAATTAGGCTTATCTGCAAGAGCATATGGAAGAATTTTAAAGGTCGCAAGAACTATAGCAGATTTGGAAAATGAAGACAATATTTTACCAAAGCATGTAGCAGAAGCAATACAATATAGAAATTTAGATAAAAGATATTTAAGAAACTAGAGGTGTTTATGAAAATAATAAAAATTACAGATAGTAAATATCCAAAAAGATTATTAGATATAAAAAATCCTCCTAAACAATTATATGTAGAAGGAAATGATAAACTTTTAAACAATCATTCTATAGCAATAGTGGGTTCTAGAAAGTGTACTAGTTATGGAATAAAATATGCAAAGGAATTTGCAAGTGAGATTTCTAAAAATAATATAACAATTGTAAGTGGACTAGCTATTGGAATAGATACTATAGCTCATGAATTTTCAAAAAACTCTATAGGAAGAACAATAGCTGTTGTTGGATGTGGATTAGACCACATATATCCAAAAGAAAATGAGGAACTTTTTAAACAGATTCTAGAAAATGATGGATGTATTATATCAGAGCATCCAAACAGTACTAAAGTAGATACAAAAAATTTTCCTAAAAGAAATAGAATCATTAGTGGAATTTCTATGGGAGTATTAGTTATCGAGACAGCATATAAAAGTGGTAGTACAATTACTGCAAGACATCGGATTTGAGCAAGATAAAAAAGTTTTTTGTTTGCCACGAAATATAGATGAAATTAAAGGAAGAGGGACAAATGAGCTTATAAAAAAAGGTGCGATTTTAGTTACTAGTCCAGATGAGATATTAGAGGAATTAAGAATAAATGTTAAGGATAGTGAAAATAGCATTATTAACAACAAAGCTTATAAAGATAAAGTAAATAATAGTCTAGAAGATAGTGAAGTGAATGAAGAGAATTTAAAAAGTGTCGATGATGAATATACAGATATATATAATTTAATACCATATTATCCTGTAAATATAGAGTATCTTGCAAGAAAGAGTGATTTAAGAATGTCACAGATAAATCAAAAACTAACAATGCTTGAATTAGAAGGATTTATAAAAAGCTTGCCAGGAAATAATTATGTAAGAATTTAAGTTAGAAATATAAGAATTAAAAAATATTTAATATGAAAAATATTTAATATAAAAAATACTTTAGGTAAAGAAGTTTTAACTAATTAATATAAGATTTTTTTGTTTAAATAAATATAAGATTTTATTTTATAAATAAATATAAAAATTAATATAAAATTTTATTGTGCAAATAAATATAC
>DXVF01000007.1:0-49212 GCA_019417465.1 Clostridiales bacterium | reverse complement strand
TCATAACACCATACAAAATCAATAAAAATCAAAGAGAACTAGAGGTTATTTAATGTATATAAGACATAATTTAGGACAAACAGGTGAAGATGTAGCAGAAATTTATCTTCTAAAAAAGCACTATAAAATAATTGAAAGGAATTTTAGTTGTAGACAAGGTGAGATAGATATAATAGCAAAAGATAAAGACGAAATTGTTTTTATTGAAGTGAAAACTAGAACTAATAAAAAATATGGAGAGCCAATAGATGCAATTACTTATTATAAGAAAAAACATATAATTAAATCAATTAAATATTATTTATATATAAAAAAACTAGAAGACGCTTTTGTTAGAATAGATGTAATAGAGGTATATCAAAAGAAAGATGGATTTTGGGTGAATCATATAAAATGGGCAATAAGTAGTTAAAATTACTTAGATAATTCATTAGTGTTAAAGAAGAGGAAAAATGCAATATATTGGAAAGATAGATAAAAATAAAATAGGTATATATAGTAGAAAAATTATTACAGATGATGTAGTACTAACAGATGAAAGAAAGTTACACATATATGAAGAGCATACTAAAGACTTTGAAATAATAATGAATAATATAGATAGAGTAGTATTAAATCCAAGAGAGGTACTAGTGGACTTAAAAAATAAAGATACATTATTTTTAATTGATAAATTAGACAAAAATAATCTAAATGTTGTTGTAAAATTAAATACAACAAATAGTAGAGAACATCCCAAAAATTCGATTATGACAGCTTGGATAGTAAGGAATAGAAATTTACAAAAATTAAGAGAAAAGAATAAAACTATTTACAAAATAGAATAAAAATGGTATTATTTAAGTACAATAATAATGGTTATTTGAAGTAGAGATTGTGCTACTACACACCTAGTAATAGGTCAAAAGAAATGTTGGAAAGGGCACACCAACCAAATAACAATAAACAAGGGCTATGTGTAAACATAGCTCTTAAACATTTATATTGGAAAATTAAGTATATTAAAACTTTATATAATATTTCCATAACAATAGATTTTTCTTCATATTTATGATAAATTATAACAAACTAAAAATTTAGGAGGAATATTATGAAAAAAGAATTAATACTAAAAAAATGTGAAAATTGTGGTGCAATTGTAAAAATAATAAAAGATTGTAACTGTGATGATTGCGGAATTAAATGTTGTGGAGAAAAAATGAAACTAATAGAACCTAATACAGTAGATGCAGCAATAGAAAAACATATACCAACATATGAAAAAGTTGAAGATGAAATATTTGTAAAAGTTAATCATGTAATGGAAAAAGAGCATTTTATAGAATGGATTGCTATGGTTACAGATAATGAAGAACACGTTATAACTCTATATCCAGAACAAAATGCAGAGTGTAGATTTAAATATATACCAGGAGCAAAGTTATATGCTTACTGCAATAAGCATGGATTATGGAGCATAGATGTAAAATAGTCAAACAAAGAATTATATGGAGGAGTAAAGTATGAAATTTGTAATCGCTACAAAAAACCAAGGTAAAATAGAAGGTGCAAAAAGAGCATTAAATCATTATTTTAAAGATATACAAATAGAAGGAATTCCTGTAAATTCAGATGTTAGTGAACAACCTGTAAATGATGAAATTTATATAGGTGCAAAAAATAGAGTGAAAAATTTAAAAGAATATTGCAAACAAAATAATATTAAAGCAGATTTGTATTTAAGTATAGAATCCGGAATAACAAATAGCTTAGGACGATGGATGATAACTAATATTGCAGTAGTAGAAGATGATAATGAATTTGAAAGTTATGGAACAAGTCCATCATTTCCAGTACCAGATAGACTTGTAAATGACATAATAAATACGAACTTTAGTGAAGTAATGAACAATGTATTTACAAAAGATGACGAAAGACATAATAAATGTGAAGGAATTCAAATTTTAACACATGAAAAAGTAACAAGAATAGATTTAACAGAATCAGCTTTTATTATGGCATTAACTAAATATATTAATGGAGAAACTTGGAAATAAATTAAAATCTAAAAATACAATAGGTTAGTATAATTTAAAAAAGTTATTATTGAAATAAAATTTAAAGTATAGTAAACTCATAATAAGTAGTTTATATAATAATAATCATAATGTTATTTTTATAAAGAAGGGAGGATTTTTATGAAAAAATCAGTGATAATAACAATCGTAGTTTGCATAATTGCATTTGTTTTATTATTATTTTTAGGAGGATTCTTTCTTGTAAAAAATATTATAAATCAAGAAAAAAATCCAATTACAGCTCAAGAATTTAAATCAGTAATGGAAAATAAAGGATATATCATTATAGATGCTAAGAAACAATTTGATGGATATAATTACATACAAGATGCTTATATAGCAATGAATGATAAGGGAGAATATCAAATAGAATTTTATAAAATGTCAGACAAAGAAAATGCAACTATGTTTTATGAGCATAATAAATCAGTATTCGAATCTTCTAAATCATCATCATCTGCTCAAACTAATAATGATATGAAAAATTATTCTAAATATACATTACAATCAAATGATAAATATATGGTTATTTCTAGAGTAGAAGATACAGTTGTATATGTAAAAGTTGATTCAAAATATAAAGATAATATAAAAGATATATTAAAAGAAATTAAATACTAATTATATACAAATAATAGACCTTTAGAATATTACATAAATATTTTAAAGGTCTATAAAAAAATAATATAAATAATAGTATCTTAATAAAAATGGAATTAGGGAGAATTTATGACAGATGTAGTACTAATGAAAAAAAGAAAAAGTAATATGAAATTATTTCCTATTTATCAAATGATAGGATTAGATTTTATATTTTATTATGCAATACAAGTTTTATTTTTAACACAAGTAAAAGGAATATCAAGTGCAAATATTGTACTTGCAAGTTCTATATATGCATTAGCTTCAGTTATTGTACAAGTTCCGATTTCTTTATTTGTTGATAAAGTGGGAAAAAGAAATGCATTAGTTATAGGAAACATACTAAATGTATTTTGTATGATAATGATTATTATATGTCCGAATTTTATATGTTATATAATTGAAGAATGTATAAATGCTATTGCTTTCGGAATAAAAAGTGTAACAGAAGGTAGTTTATTAAACAGTTCCATTCCAGAATGTAAAAATAAAAGTGATATATTTACTAAAATACATTCGAAAGGATATTCAAAATATTATTATGTTTCTGCGATATCAACTTTTATTTCTGGAATGTTGTATGATATAAATCCATATATCCCAGTTGTGCTATGCGTGATTTTTTGTGTTTTAGGAACAATTATTTCTACACGCTTTTTTGAGATAGATGATATTAAAAGCAATAATGAAAATGTCAAATATGTTCAAGATTTAAAAAGTGCATTTAGTTTTATATTAAAATCAAGTAGATTAAGATGTTTATTAATAATATTAGGATTTATTTGGGGAATTTTAATATTATTTGGAACATACAAAATAACATTATTAAATGATTTAAATGTATCTGCAACATATATAGGAATAATTTCAGCTATATTATCAATTATAACTGGAAGAATGTCTACTTTATCTAATAAAGTTAATGAGAAATATAAAAATAAAACTTTAACAATAATAGGATTAATGGTAACAATGTCTTTTCTATTAGCAGGAGCTATTTCAATAATGGAAATTCCTTTTGGTCTTAAAATATCTATTATTATAATATTATATATAATTGAAGCAACAAGTAGTGGAATACATGGAGTCATACAAAATAGATATATTAGTAATTTTGCAAAGCCCAATATATTAACCAAATTATATTCAGCCAATTCTATTCTTTCTAATATACTTAGAATGTTAGTGGGATTTATAGGAACAATTGTATTAAATAATTTTAATATTAAATATGCAATGATTATTACAGGAATTTTATTTACAATGGTGATGTATTTCTTATATAGATATAGTAAAAATAAATTAGGATTAAAGCCAGAAGAGTATAAGAAATCTGATATAGTTTATGAAAAATAAAGTACATTATAAAATAATTATTAGAATATTTAAAATAACAATATAAAAAACAAACTCTCAGTCTTTTATAACTGAGAGTTTGTCCGACTCAGAGAAAAATGAGATAAATTATTCCTGAATCATGAGTTCCTGAAAAAGCCCATAGTGTTTATCCCAAGTTTCTGGATTCATACCTACTTGACTACCGAAATAAAATGCAATCCATACATTATAAACATTTATCTTGTCATCGGTGGGCTCTGAAATTAATTCAGGCAAATTGGTTTGCAGATACTCATAAAGATTTGGGAATTCGAGCTTTATCCGCTCAATTTTTTTTCGCAGCATATTATACCTCCTGCAAAGTTGCGTAGCAAAAAAGCTACTGGGTTTATACGAATTATTGGATATACCAATAATCATATTATACAGTAACATTGAAGTTATGTCAACAAAAAGCTAACTTTATGATATAAGTAAATAATTAGTTGTAATTCTAAAAAAGCTGATATATAATGAAGAAACAAAAAATATAAAAAAGAGTTTATAAAGATAAAAGGAATATAAATTAAGTAACTCTAAGATTATTTCCTAATAAATATTATATGTAAAATCGTTAAGAAAAATCTTAGAATTGAATATAGGAGGAAGTAAAATGTCAGAATTTGTACATCTACATGTGCATAGTGAATTTAGTTTATTAGATGGGGCAAATAGAATAAAAGATTTACCAGTAAGAGCAAAAGAATTAGGAATGGATGCAATTGCTGTAACAGATCATGGGTCTATGTTTGGAACAATAGACTTTTATAAAGCATGCAAGAAAAATGGAGTAAAGCCAATTATAGGATGTGAAGTATATGTTGCACCTAGAACTAGGTTTGATAAAGAACCAAATATAGATAATAAATACTATCATTTAATATTACTTGCAAAAAATAATGATGGATATAAAAATTTAGCCAAACTAGTTTCTTTAGGCTATGTAGATGGATATTACTATAAACCTCGTATAGATAAAGAAATATTAGAAAAATATCATGAAGGTTTAATTTGCTGTAGTGCTTGTTTGGGAGGAGAAGTAGCACAGGCAATAGTAAAAGATGATATGAAAAAGGCAGAAGAAATTGCTTTATGGCATAAAAATGTTTTTGGAGAAGACTATTATTTAGAAGTACAAAGCAATTCTTTAAGAGAGCAAATACTCGCAAACCAAAAACTGGTAGAATTATCTAAAAAACTAGATATTCCACTTGTTGCTACAAATGATGCACATTATCTAAAAAAAGAAGACAGTTATAATCATGAAGTTTTATTATGTATCCAAACAGGAAAAAGAATGACAGATGAAGACAGAATGAAATTTCAAACAGATGATTTTTATATAAAATCTCCAGAAGAAATGAAAGAATATTTTAGGAATATTCCAGATGCAATTGAAAATACAGTAAAAATTGCCGAAAAATGTAATGTGGATTTTGAATTTGGACATACTATTCTTCCAAATTATGATGTACCAGAAGAATTTAAGTCGCACTATGATTATATAAAAAAATTATGTGATGATGGATTAATAGAAAGGTACCGGAGAAAATCCATCTAAAGAAATATTAGAACGTGCGGAATATGAACTATCTGTCATAAAAAGAATGGGATATGTAGATTATTTTTTAATAGTATGGGATTATATCAACTGGGCAAAATCACAAGGAATACCAGTGGGGCCAGGACGTGGTTCTGGGGCGGGTTCAATTGTTGCATATGCAATTGGAATAACAGACATAGATCCAATTAAATATAGCTTAATTTTTGAAAGATTCTTAAATCCAGAAAGAATTAGTATGCCAGATTTTGACGTAGATTTTTGTTATGAAAGAAGACAAGAAGTAATAGATTATGTTTCTAGAAAATATGGAGAAGACCATGTTTCACAGATTATTACATTTGGTACAATGTCTGCTAGAATGGTAATTCGTGATGTAGGAAGAGCGTTAGATGTCTCATATGCAGAAACAGATAAGCTTGCAAAAATGATTCCAAATGAATTACATATAACAATTAATAAAGCTTTAGAACAAAACAGAGAATTAAGAGAAATTTACGAAAATGATAGTCGAATAAAACAATTATTAGATATAGCAATGGCTTTAGAAGGGCTTCCAAGACAGGCATCTACTCATGCTTGTGGAATAGTTATAACAAAAGAACCAGTGGATACTTATGTTCCACTTTATGTTCGTGATGGTACAATTTCTACTCAATATATCATGACAACACTAGAGGAACTTGGGCTACTAAAAATGGATTTTTTAGGGCTTCGTACTTTAACAGTTATACAAGATACTATTAATTTAGTAAAACATACAAGGAATATAGATGTTAAATTCGACAAAGATATGAATGACCCAAAGGTATATAAATTATGGCAAGATGGAGATAGCATAGGAATATTCCAGTTTGAAAGTCAAGGTATGACAAACTTTATGAAGGAATTAAAACCAGACTGTTTGGAAGATATTATAGCAGGTGTTTCTTTATATCGTCCTGGACCAATGGACCAAATTCCAAGATATATTGCAAATAAAAAAGATCCAGCTCATGCTGTATATACACATCCAGCGCTTAAGCCAATCTTAGAGGTAACTTATGGTTGTATGGTATATCAAGAACAAGTAATGCAAATAGTACGTGATTTAGCAGGATATTCACTTCGGAAGAGCGGATTTAGTAAGACGTGCTATGGGTAAGAAAAAGTTAGATGTAATGGCAAAAGAAAGAGAATATTTTATACATGGGCAAATGGATGAAGAAGGAAATATCATTATTCCAGGTTGCATACGAAATGGAATTGATGAAGAATCTGCTAATAAAATATTCGATGAGATGGCAGAATTTGCAAAATATGCATTTAATAAATCACATGCAGCAGCATATGCAGTAGTTTCTTATCGTACAGCATATTTAAAAGCATATTATCCAGAAGAATTTATGGCAGCAACTTTAAATAGCTTTTTAGGCAATCTAGATAAAGTTCCAATGTATATTGATGAATGTAAAAGAATGAATATTGCTATATTAAAACCTGATATAAATAAAAGTTATACAAAATTTACTGTAGATGATGGAAAAATTCGTTTTGGTTTGGGTAGTATAAAAAATGTGGGAACATCTGTAGTAGATACTATTGTACAAAACCGTGAATCAAAAGGAAAATTTGAGAGCTTTACTGATTTTTGCGAAAGAATGGAAGGTGAAGCAGTAAACAAAAAATGTATTGAAAGTTTAATAAAGTCAGGAGCTTTTGATGAATTCCAGCAAACAAGAAGTACATTAATGGCATCTTTTGAATCAATTATAGATGCTATTTCCGATAGCTCTAGAAAAAGTTTAAAAGGTCAAATTACTATGTTTGATTTAGGTGGAACTTTAGATGATGAAAAAGAAATGGAGAAGATGAAATATACATATACAACTCTAAAAGAATATTCAGAAAAAGAATTATTATCAATGGAAAAAGAAATGCTTGGATTATATATAACTGGGCATCCGTTAGAACAAATTAGAGAAGAAATCGAGAGACAATCTAATATTAATTCAATGCAAATAAGAGAAGCAGGAGAGGCTATTCAAAATAATGAAAGGTCAAACTATCAAGATGGACAAAATATAAAATTTGCAGGAATTATAAATAGTGTTAAGAAAAAATACACAAAAACTAACAAAATAATGGCTTTTATAACAGTAGAAGATTTATATGGAAGTTCAGAAGTGATTGTATTTGAAAATTGCTATCAAACTTGTTCTAATATATTATTGGAAGATAGTGTAGTATTAGTAGAAGGAAGATTAAGTATAAGAGAAGATGAAGAACCAAAAATTGTAGCAAGTAGTATAAAAGAATTTAATACACAAGCGGTAAAGAATAAATCTTTAATAATAGATATTACAAATTTAGACAATAATAAAAAAGATAGATTAAGAGGTGCACTAAAATTCTTTACAGGAGAAAAAAATAATATTCAAGTTTATATAATAAATGGAGAAAGAAAAGATCCGGCAGGAGGAATATTCTTAAATGATCAGATTTTAAAAGAATTAGAAGAAATTGTGCGGAAACACAAATATAAAAATAGAGTAAAATATTATTAATTTATATTAAAGTAATAAAGTATATATAGCCTAAAAATAGGAGGAAAAAATGTCGTATATAACATTTGAAAATGTAGTTAAAAAATATAAAATGGGAGAGGTATATATTACAGCCTTAGATCATACAAATTTTGAAATAGAAAAAGGAGAACTTACAGTTATTGTTGGACCAAGTGGTGCAGGCAAAACTACAGCTCTTAATATTCTAGGAGGAATGGATAATTTAACTAAAGGGAAAGTAGTTATTGACGGAAAAGATATTAGTAAATTAAAATCAAAAGAATTAGTAAAATATCGTAGAGAAGATATTGGATTTGTATTTCAATTTTATAATTTAGTGCAAAATTTAACTGCAAAAGAAAATGTAGAACTTGCATCTCAAATTTGCAATCATCCACTAGATGCAGAAGATGTTTTAGAAAAAGTAGGATTAAGAAATAGAATGAATAATTTTCCATCACAGTTATCTGGTGGAGAACAACAACGTGTAGCAATTGCTAGAGCACTAGCTAAAAATCCTAAGATTCTGCTTTGCGATGAACCTACTCGGAGCCTTAGATTATAATACAGGAAAGCAAATTTTAAAATTATTACAAGATACATGTAGAAAAGAAATGATGACAGTTATAATAATTACACATAATAGTGCATTAACACCAATGGCGGATAAAGTGATTTACTTTAAAAATGGAACTGTATCAGAAGTAGTAAAAAATGAAAATCCAGTTTCAATTGAAGAAATAGAGTGGTAACCATGCTCTGCGAATAAGGAGTTTTGGGGTAGTAGATTGAATAAGCTTATGGAGATAAACCTTTTCTGGGGGTAGTAAATTGAAAATAATCAAAGATTCGCTATTGTAAAAAAAGAAAGGAATATAAGATGAAAAAAGCTTTAGTAACAGATGCAATAAGGGAAATAAAAAATAATTTTAAACGATTTTTATCAATATTATTAATCGTTTTACTAGGTGTTGGATTTTTTGCAGGTATTAAAGCTACTAGTCCAGATATGAAGCAGACTATTGATACATATTTTGATGAGAAAAATGTTTTTGATTTTGAGATCTTATCTTCAATAGGGTTAAATGATAAAGATATTGAAGAATTACAAAATATAGACCAAGTTAAAAATGTAGTTCCATCATTTAGTGCTGATAGCATTTGCCATGTTAATGATATGGATGTTGTAGTAAAAATTAAAACAATATTAAGTGAAATGAATGAATTAGAACTAATTAATGGCGAAATGCCAAAAAAAGAAAATGAATGTGTAGTTGAAAAAGGTTTTTTAACTAAAACTGGATATAATATTGGAGATACAATTTCCTTACAAGTAGAAGATATACAAGATGAAGAACGGAAATGATATCACATTTCTAAAACAAAATGAAGTTAAAATTGTTGGAGTGATAGAATCTCCTTTATACATATCTAGAACAAGAGGGTCAAGTAAACTTGGTTCTGGTGTTATACAATATTATTTATATATTCCTAGAGAATTAGTTAATAGTAAGATATATACAGAGGCATATATAACTTTAGATGGAACGAAAGAATTACAAACAGGTTCTAAAGAATATGATGATAAGATAGAAGAAATTAAAGAAAAAATAGAGACTTTAGCAAGTACAAGAAAAGAAGAAAGATATACACAGATAAAAGAAGAAGCTGAAAATAAATTAAAAGATGCAGAAAACACATTAAATAATGAAAAAGAAAAAGTTCAAAAAGAAATAGATGATGCACAAGATAAAATTCAAGATGCAAAAGATAAATTAGAAAATGCAAAAAAAGAAGTTACACAAAATGAAAACAAAGCAAATACAGAATTTAAACAAGCACAGAATAAAATTGATAATGCAGAAAAAGAACTAGAGGCTAAAGAATCTGAATTTAATAAAAATAAAGAAAATTATTCTAATAGTATAAAAACATTAGAAGATGCAATTAGTAATTTGAAAAATATAAGTGAGAAACATAATGCCATAGTAAAAAGTAAAAATGAATTACAAGGAAAAATAGACCTAACTCTGCAAGCAATAGAAAATGCATCAGATGATGAGGAAAAGGCTACTCTGAATGGACAACTATCTGTTATGAAATCTCAGATACAAACTATAGATGAACAAATTAGTTTGATAGAAAGTGAAGCAAAAAGTCAAGGTATTGATATTACAAAATTGCTTGAGACAATAGATAGTTTAAATACACAACTAAATACTGCAAAAACAGAATTGCAAAATGCTGAAAGCAAGATAACTACTGCTAAATTAGAACTGCAAAAACAAAAGCAAATTTTAGCAAAAACAAAACAAACTACAAATGCAAAAATTCAAGCAGCTAAAAAAGAAATTACATCAGGAGAAAATGAAATAAAAGAAAATGAACAAAGATTAGCGGATGCAAAAAAAGAAGCGGATGATAAAATAAAAGAAGCAGAAAATAAGTTACAAGATGCGAAAGATAAAATAAATGATATAAAAAAGCCGGATTGGTATGTGTTAACAAGAAATGAAAATGCTGGTTATATAAGTTATATGCAAGATACAGATAGAATTGCGAATATAGGAAAAGTTTTCCCTATTGTGTTTTTTGTTGTAGCAGCATTAATTAGTTTAACATCTATGACAAGAATGGTAGAGGAGCAAAGAGTTCAAATAGGAACATTAAAAGCAATGCGGATATAATAAAATTCAAATTGCAAGTAAATATGTTATTTATGCTATTTTAGCAACTTTGATAGGTTCTTTAATAGGTGTAACAATAGGATTTAATTTACTTCCTAAAATTATTTTTGATATATATAAAATGATGTATACACTTCCAGATATAGAAGCAGAATTTAACTTGTATTATACAATAACAGGAACAGGAATTGCTATACTTTGTACAGTAGGTGCAACTATTTATTCTTGCACAAAAGAATTAATATCTATGCCAGCAGTATTAATGAGGCCAAAAGCTCCTAAAATGGGAAAAAGAGTTTTATTAGAAAATGTAAAGTTTATCTGGTCAAAAATGAAGTTTACACAAAAGGTAACTGCTAGAAATATCTTTAGATACAAAAAAAGATTTTTAATGACAATAATAGGTGTTTGCGGGTGTACAGCTCTAATAGTTGCAGGATTTGGATTAAGAGATTCTGTAAGTTATATGATACCATCACAATATGGAAAAATATTTAAATATAATCTTACAATAGAATTAAAAGATTCTATTTCGAGAGAACAAATTGATAAAAAATTAGAGGAAATAGTTGGGTATGAAGATATTAAAGAGGTATTAAAAATAAAAAAGCAATCTGTAAAAATTATAAAAAATGCTAATAATCAAGATATTCAGTTAGTTGTTCCAGAAGATGTGAGCAAATTACAAGATTTTATTGTCTTAAAACCAAGAAAGCAAGAAAATACATTTAAAATAGAGGATGATACCATAGTAATTACTGAAAAGATTGCAAATTTATTAGATATAAAACAAGGAGATATTATAAAAGTAAAAGGTACAGATGATGTAGAATTTGAAGTTAAAGTAGGAAAAATTACAGAGAATTATTTACAACATTATATATACATGTCTCCAAGCCTATATGAAAAGGTATATGGAGAAAAAGTAAAATTTAATCAATTAATTATTAGTACAAATGATTTAACAGAAGCAGAAGAAGAAATATTAGGTAAGAAGATTTTAGAAGATAAAGATTCAATTTCTTCAATAGAATTTACATCTACTGCAAAAGATTTGTTTAGTGATGTAATGGATAATATGAATTTTGTTGTATGGATTTTAATTATATCTGCAGGGTTACTTGATTTTGTTGTATTATACAATTTATCAAATGTTAATATTAGTGAGAGAATAAGAGAACTTGCAAGTCTTAAAGTGTTAGGATTTTATGATAAAGAGGTGTATAATTATATAGCAAAAGAAACTACTATTTTAACTATAATAGGAATGATTTTAGGTCTTATATCAGGATATTTTTTGAATTTCTTCATTATGCAGACATGTGAGCTAGATATGTTTATGTTTGATAAAAGAGTTAATCTAACAAGTTATATTTATGGAATAGTATTAACAGTATTATTTAGCATTATTGTAAATATAGCAACATATTTTGCATTAAAGAAGATTGATATGATAGAATCACTTAAAAGTATTGAGTAAGCATATTTAATTATAAATTTTAAATGAATATAAAAATATAATAAGAATAAGTTTAATAATTACTAAATGATTAATTGCTTAAGTATCACATTTTGTAGTATCAAAAAGATTCCTATTTTAAGAAGAAGGTAGGATTAACGGTGTAATTTAGGAAAATTGTTAAAAAGATATATTGTAAACCAATATAGTTATATGCTAAAGTAATATTAGAGGTGGTAAGAATGTTTTGTACAAATTGTGGAAAAGAAGTTCAAAATGATAGTAAATTCTGCATAAGTTGTGAAAAAGAAATACAAAAAGCAAATAATAAAATGGGAAAAATAACATTTCATAGAATAGGCCGTTTTGTTGGTTGTTTAATAGATATAATGGTATATGTAGATGGAAAAATAGTAGGTAGTATTTCTAATAATGGAACAGTAGAAGTGCCTGTAAGTATTGGAGAACATAAAGTTTTATTTGATTTATGGAGTGGAATAAATGCAGATAGTGTAAATGTAACAGAAGAATATCCAAATGTTCATGTTGATGTAAAGTTAAAGATGGGATTTATAACTAATAAACCTAAAATAGTAAATATTAGAAATGAAAAATAAAGACAATGTTATCGCCTAACTATTGTTAGGCTAGTATGTACTTTTTAAATAAAATGAGATTTGTAACAATGGTTTCCATAATGCTTAGAAATATATAAAAATAGTGATTGACAAAGCTTAAGTGCTATGGTAAAATATACATCTGTAAGCCGCCTGAGTCGGGTATCTAAAATGCTAAAATTATTTAGCTACCTAGTATTTTATGCTTAGCGAGTATACATATAAAGGGAGGTGTACTTAAATGTACGCAATAATCGAAAGTTGTGGAAAACAATACAAAGTTACAGAAGGAGATGTAGTTTTCTTCGAAAAATTAGATGCTGAAGAAGGTAAAAAAGTTACTTTTGACAAAGTAATCTTAGTATCTGAAGAAGGTAAAGTAGAAGTAGGAACTCCATATGTAAAAGGTATTAAAGTAGAAGGAAAAGTAGTTAGCCATGGTAAAGGTAAGAAAATTATCGTTTACAAATATAAAGCTAAGAAAAACTACAGAAGAACACAAGGACATAGACAACCATATACAAAGGTTGAAATAACAACAATAAAAACAGCTTCTGCAAAAAAAGCAAAAGAAACAGTAGAAGCGTAAATAATAAAGGTAACAATTTACAAAATGGAAGGAGTGAATAAACATGGCTCATAAGAAAGGGCAAGGTAGCGTTAAGAATGGTAGAGATAGTGAATCAAAGCGCCTTGGGTTAAAAAGAGCTGATGGACAATTAGTTCAAGCAGGAAATATCTTAATAAGACAAAGAGGAACAAAAATCCATCCGGGAACAAATGTAGGTATTGGTAGTGACGATACATTATATGCAAAAGTAACTGGTACAGTCAAATTTGAAAGACTTGGAAGAGATAAGAAAAAAGTTAGTGTTTATCCAGTAGAGGAAACTAACGTATAAATATAAAAGAATATGATATTATAGAGTGTAGTTTTATCAAATATACTTTGTATCATATTCTTTTTTTACGATATATATTATAACTTTCGGAGAAAACTTTTGTAAACTATTAGTAACTTATTTTTCTTTTTTTGGGCGTCTATTGCAAATTTGTAGTAAATAAAGTATAATCTATAAGAAAACTTAGTTAGAAAAGTGAAAAAGAGAGGTGTATTATGATTGATAAAAATAAAAAACGTATTTTAACAGGTGATAGACCTACAGGAAAATTACATATAGGACATTATTTTGGTTCATTAAAGTCAAGAGTAAAATTGCAAGATGAATGTGAGACTTTTATTGAAGTTGCAGATGTTCAAGCTTTGACTGATAATTTTAATGATCCAGAGAAAGTACAAAAAAATGTAAGCCAAATTGTAATGGATGAATTAGCAGTAGGAATTGATCCAAATAAAGTAACATTTTTCTTGCAATCTATGATACCAGAAATTGCAGAGCTTACGGTCTTTTATTCTAATCTAGTTACTATTGCAAGATTGCAAAGAAATCCTACAGTTAAAACAGAAATAGCACAAAAAAGAGATATATTTGGAGAAAGCGTCACATATGGATTTTTAGGATACCCTGTAAGCCAAGCTGCAGATATAACAGCTTTTGAAGGAAACATTATTCCAGTACGGTGAAGATCAGCTACCACTAATAGAACAGGCAAGAGAAATAGTTAGGAAGTTTAATAGTATTTATGGAGAAACTTTATACGAACCACAAGCACTTCTTTCAGATGCAAAAAGAATAAAAGGATTAGATGGAAATGAAAAAATGGGTAAATCATTAGGGAATGCAATCTATTTATCAGATCCAGAAGAAGAAATTAGTAAGAAAGTAATGAGGGCTGTTACAGACCCAGGAAGAATAAAAAAGGACGATCCAGGAAATCCTAATATTTGTATGGTTGCATATTATCATAATTTGTTTAGTAAAGAACAAGTAAAGACAATTTGTGAAGAATGTAAAGCTGGTAAGAGAGGTTGTGTTGCTTGTAAAAAGCAATTAATAAAAAATATAAATACAGAATTAGAACCAATAAGAGAGAAAAGAAGATATTATGAAGAAAGACCAAATAAAGTAAAAGATATATTAATGGCAGGAACAAGTCATGCACAAAAAATTGCAAAAGAAACAATGAAAAAAGTGAAACAAGCAATGAAATTAAACTATTTTGATTAATAAATAACAAAAGAAAAGTAAATGTGTAATTTAATAAATAATAAGAAATAAAGTAACAAGAGAAAGAAAAATCAAAATATAATATAGAATTTAATTATGGGAGGTAAGTAATGTTTACCGATTATGCAAAAATTTTAGTAAAGTCTGGAGATGGCGGAGATGGAGCTGTTTCCTTCAGAAGAGAAAAATATGTAGCAGCTGGAGGTCCTGATGGTGGTGATGGTGGCAAAGGTGGAGATATATATTTTGCAGTAGATAAAGATTTAAATACTTTAGTAGATTTTAGATATAAAAAGAAGTTTAAAGCAGAAAATGGAAAAAATGGAGAAGGAAATCACCGTTATGGAAGAAGTGGAGAAGATTTATATATTAAAGTGCCAATAGGTACTATAATTAAAGATGTTGAAACTGGAAAAATTTTAGCTGATTTATCTGAAAAAGATCAGGTAGAAAAGATATTTCCGGGAGGTAGAGGAGGAAAAGGTAATTCTCATTTTGCAACATCAACAAGACAAGCTCCACGTTTCTCACAAGGTGGAGAAAAAGGAATAGAAAAAGAGGTAATTCTAGAGTTAAAACTTTTGGCAGATGTAGGGTTGATAGGTTTTCCAAATGTTGGTAAATCAACGTTTTTATCTGTTGTTACATCAGCCACTCCTAAAATTGCAGATTATCATTTTACAACATTAGAACCTAATTTAGGTGTTGTTAAATCAGAATATGGAGACAGTTTTGTAATAGCAGATATTCCAGGAATTATAGAAGGTGCAAGCAAAGGAACAGGTCTTGGATTACAATTTTTAAGACATATTGAAAGAACAAGACTTTTATTACATGTTATAGACGTATCTGGAGTAGAGGGGAGAAATCCTATACAAGACTTTAAAACAATTAATGAAGAATTAAAAAAATATAGTGAAAAACTAAGTACAAGAAAACAAATAATAGTTGCAAATAAAATAGATAGTATGCAAGATGAAAATTTGTATAAAGAATTGGAAAATCTTGCGAAAGAGAATAATATTGAAATATATAAAATATCTGCTATATCAGGACAAGGTATGAAAGAGTTACTTACAAGAGTTTCAGAAGTATTAAAAATATTGCCAAAAGAGGAATTGGTAAAACAAGAAGAAAGAAAAGTATATACATTAGAAGAAAAAGATGAAGGATTTACAGTAACTAGAGAAAAGGATATGTGGGTAGTGGATGGTCCTGCAGTACAAAGAGTTATGAGAAGAGTTAATTTAGAAGATAATGAATCAATGCATTATTTCCAAAAATGTTTGGATAATTTAGGTGTTAATCAAAAATTAAAAGAAGCTGGAGTACGTGAAGGTGATACTGTTAAAGTAGTAGATTGGGAACTTCAATGGTATGATTAGTAAAAATGTTTCAAGAATATTACAATTAAGTTACAATAATATAAAAAAATAAAGATTTTAATATAAAATCTTTATTTTTTTATATTACTATGTTATTATCAAATAGTAAAACAAAGGATAAAATGTTGTTTTATAAATTATTTAATAAAATAGAGGAGGATAAAATGAAAAAAACAACTAAATTAATAGTAACTTTAATTCTAATCACTTTAATTACATTATTGTCTTTTAATATTACGAAAGCACATACAGTTGAATTAGACCCAGATTCACTTATTTCTTTTCCTAATTTTATTTTTGGAGGAGAAGGGAAAATTTCTATAAAATTAACTGATACCAATTACAAACTATATTGGCAGTTAGTAGAAATCTCTAAATCCGATTATACAAAAATTGAAGAAATACAAGATGCAGGAAAGAAGGACTTGACAGATAAAGAGACAGAAATGAAAAATTTAAAAACAGAATGTGAAAATCTAAAATCTACTAAAGACGAAAAGAAAAAAGAATATGATCAAGCAGTTGCAGATAAACTTACTGAATCTGAAATATCAGCAGCAAAAGACGCTTATGATGTAGCACTAAAAAATTATAATGATAAAGTAACAGAATACAATTCTAAAGTTGACGAATATAATAAAAAAGTAAATGAAGTAAATGATAAAGTAAAAGAATTAATACCAGCATTTGTAGAAAACAATTGGTCTGAAACAACAGATGGAAATTTTAAGGTTGACTTATCAAATTATTCTGGAGAAAAGGTATTTGTAGTTTGGGCAAAACTAGTGTTTAATGGAAAGACGTCTTATGATGAAGTAATATATACAATGAATGGTACTAAATCAGAAGATATTAAGGTAACAGCTGTCAGTTTAGATAAAACAGAAATAACTGTTGAAGAAGGAAGTAATTATAATTTATTAGCAACTATAACTCCTAATGATGCAACAAATAAAAATATAAAATGGAGTAGTGATAATAAAGATGTTGCAACTGTTGAAAACGGAAAAGTTGTTGGTGTAAAAGAAGGTACAGCTACTATAACTGTACAAACCGAAGATGGAGAATTTACTGCTACTTGCAAGGTAAGTGTTACTAAAAAAAGTGATAATACAACAGCAGATAAAAATATACCACAAACAGGAACTACTGCCACAATGACAATTGTTATATCTTCAATTATATTCATTGGAGTAATTGCTTGTTTAGCATGTAAAAAATATAATGGAATAAAATAAAATTTGTTATTTTGACACATAAAAAAAGAAATATCAAAACTTTTGTTTGACATTTCTTTTTTTATGTGGTAAAATTAACAAAACAAATTTTTTGTAGGGGGAATCTGTTAATGGGAAAAAAAGAATTTGAAGATTTAAATAAAAGAGAGAAAGCTATATTAAAATTTATAGAAAAACAAATTAGAGCTAATAGTTATCCACCATCTGTAAGAGAAATAGGAAAAGCTGTAGGATTAAGTTCAACAGCAACAGTACATGGATATTTAGCTAGATTAGAACAAAAAGGATACATAAAAAAGGAATCTCAAAAAGGTAGAACTTTAAGATTATTAAAAGGTATATTAAAAGAGGAAAAGAAACCAGAAACTAAAGAAGTATATACAAGTAGAGAAATGGTAGATGTTCCTGTTATAGGAAAAATAACAGCAGGAGCACCAATTTTAGCTGTAGAAAACGTAACAGATACATTTCCTATTCCTGTAGATTTTGTAGGAAATAGTGAAAGTTTTATGCTAACAGTAAGTGGAGAAAGTATGATAGAAGCTGGAATTCTAGATGGAGATTATATTCTAGTAAAAAGACAAAATACAGCAAATAATGGAGAAATTGTAGTAGCTCTAATCGAAGATGAAGCAACTGTTAAAACTTTTTATAAAGAAAAAGGTCATATAAGATTACAACCAGAAAATAGTTTAATGGAGCCAATTATAGTTCCTAATTGTGAAATTTTAGGAAAAGTAGTAGGTGTTTTTAGAAAGATGTAATTATTAAGAAAAGAAGGAGAAAAATTTTATGGATAGAATGAAAACTTTTCTTATATATCTAATATTATTTATAGCATTATACTTTTTTGTGGATTTTGCATCATTTGCATATATAAAAACAGCATATAATGATTTAACAAAGTTTGTTATAGATGTTCCAAATCCTAAAATAAAAATACAAGAAGCAAAAGCTACATATATTAATGGATATATAAAAGGTACTTTACTAAATAATGCAGAGGAAGAAATACAAAGACAATATTTAAAATTTGAATTCTTTTCAGAAAGAGATGTATTGTTAGGAAGAAAATTTATAAAAGTAGAAAATTTATCTCCAAATGAAACAAGAGACTTTGAAATTCAGTTTAACTTTGAAAATGTAGATAGTTATAAAATAACATTAGCAGATGAAAGTGAAATGCAAAATATTTCTGATGCAGAATTATTATCTGATCCAAAAACTAAAGGATTTTTACTATTAACAACATTAATATTTTTATATATTTAAAAATAACAAGCACTGCAATATAGATTTTGCAGTGCTTGTTTAACTAAAATTATTAATAATAGTAAATATAAAATATTACTAATTAATGGTAAGTCGCCTATAGTCAGCTCTGGAAGGCCTTATATATTATAATAAAAAACAATTTTTCCAAGGCACTTTAGTTTCTTACAGATTCAAATTATATAGGCACACTATAAACAAAAAACAATAATTACGGCTCAAGGTCAAAACTGTTTTTTATTATAATACATAAGGCCTTCCAGACCTACTTTGAGAGATGAAACCATTGTTTAGGAACAGTAAAATTAAAAAAAATCAAAAAAGGTTTGCTATTTTAGTAAATGTGTAATATAATTGTAACAAAAATGAAAACATAATGTAACAAGTATATCTGAAAGGAAGATGCAAATGTTCAGTTGGGGGCAAGATATTGGAATTGATTTAGGAACAGCTACTGTTATTGCTTATGTAAAAGGAAAAGGAATAGTATTAAGAGAACCATCTGTAGTAGCAGTAGATAACAATACAGGTGAAGTATTGGCAGTTGGAAAAGAAGCTAGAAGAATGCTTGGTAGAACACCAGGAAATATAGTTGCAACTAGACCATTAAGAGATGGAGTTATTTCAAATTATACTGTAACAGAAAAAATGTTAAAATACTTTATTAATAAAGTATGTGGAAAATTTGTTTTTTCTCCTAGAATTATGATATGTATTCCATCACAAGTAACAGAAGTAGAAAAGAAAGCTGTTATAGATGCTGCATCACAAGCAGGAGCAAGAAAAGTATATTTAATTGAAGAACCAATAGCTGCAGCAATTGGAGCAGGAATAGATATTTCTAAACCATGTGGAAATATGGTTGTAGATATAGGTGGAGGAACTACAGATATAGCAGTAATTTCTTTAGGTGGTTCTGTTGTAAATACATCTTTAAAAGTAGCTGGAGATAAATTTGATGAAGCTATAATTAGATATATAAAAAGAAAACATAATGTTATGATAGGTGAGAGAACAGCAGAAGACTTAAAAATAAATATTGGATGTGTTTATCCAAAAATTCAAGATACAGAAATGGATGTTAGAGGTAGAGACTTAATAACAGGTCTTCCAAAAACAATAACAGTGTATTCTAGTGAAATGTTAGAAGCACTTTTAGAACCAGCTTTAATGATTGTAGATGCAGTTCATTCAGTACTAGAGAAAACACCACCAGAGCTTGCAGCAGATATAAGTGATAAAGGAATATATATGACTGGTGGGGGTTGTTTAGTAGATGGATTAGATAAGCTTTTACAAGAAAAAACAGGAATAAATGTTATGATAGCACAAGATACTGTTTCGTGTGTTGCATTAGGAACAGGAAAAGCGTTAGATAACTTAGATGCGCTAGAAGGTAAAAGTAGGAAGTAAATTGTAAAATTTGAGTGAGTATAAATGAAAAATAGGTGCACTTCAAAATGAACTGAACCCAAAAAGTTAGACACTTTTTGGGTTCAATTCATTATAGTAACTATTATTTTATATAGTAGGAAATTTGTGGTATAGAGTAAAATTTAACTAATAGAGAGATTTCCTATTATATAAAATAATTGCACATAACTTCTTCATAAAAATTAGTGCACGAACAATCACACACGGGTTGTAATTAAGTATGAAATATAATTAGAACTCGATATTGTTCTTATATAGTAAAGAACTCTTAAGCTACTTTGAGATTATATAAGAACAAGGGAAGTTAGCTATAATTTTATCCTTGCATATTTCAGAATATAATTATATAATAATAAAAAAATAAAATAAAGGTGAAATTTATGAATAAAACGAAAAGAAAGATATTTGAAACCTCCATGAAATTGTTTGCAGAAAAAGGATATGATGCAACTAGCATAGAAGAAATAACGGCAACAGTAGGTGTTGCAAAAGGAACTTTATATTATCACTTTTCTAGTAAAGAGGAAATCTTTAACTTTTTAGTGGAAGAAGGTGTAAAACTATTAAAAAATAGTATATCAATAAAAACTGGAAAGTTAGATAATAGTATAGATAAAATAAGAGCTATAGTATTAATACAGTTAAAAGTATTAGTAAAATATGAAGATTTTATGTCTATAGTACTTAGCCAAATATGGGGAACAGGAGCAAGAAGTCAAATTTGTAAAAAATACATATTTGAATATATTTCTATGATAGAAGATATAGTTAAAGAAGGAATAGAAAAAGGTGAATTGTCTCGGAGGAGATTCTAATGTTATAGCATCAGGTATATTTGGAATGGCTTGTTCTAGTTTAATATATAAAATGAGAAGAGATAAGCAAATTGAAATTGACAAATTATATCGAGAGATAGACTCGGTGTATATAAAGAAATTAAAGAAATAAATTGTTTTTATAACTATAAAAATACAAATGTGAACATTTATAAATGCAATATAGTGCATTTATAATAGAAATATTATAAATATACAATAATATTATATGAGGAGTGAATAGATTGTGAGAATACTAAAGGATTTTAAAGTACCAAATTTTAAATTTCCAAAATTTAAAATGAAAGAAATATCAGAAATAGATGAAGTTAAAGTAGATTATGATGCAATAAAAAGAGCAGAAGAAAATAAAAATAAAAAAGAAGTAAAAAATTATGAACAAACACATTATAAAACTATAAAAGAAGTATTTACAAGATCTATGAAAGAATATGCAGAATTACCATTTATACTAGAGAAATTTAAGCCAAAAGAGAATTTTACAACTATTACATATAAAGAATTTTGTGAAGATGTTTGTGCTTTAGGAACAGGTCTTACAGAAAAGTTTAATTTAAAGGATTCTAGAATTGTTATTATAGGAGAAAATACTTATCATTGGTATGTTTCATATATGGCAATGCTTTGTGGAGCTAGTATTGCAGTTCCAGTCGATAAAGAATTACCAGAAAATGAGATTGAGAATGTAATAAAAAGATCTAGAGCATCAGCAGTTATATATTCTACCAAAAAGAAAGAATCTATTAAGAAAATTGAAGATAAATTGCCAGAAGTTAAATATTTTATTCAAATGAATTCTGATGATTCTTTAAATGGAAGAGATGTAGGATTAAACTATATAATAAACGAAGGTAAGAAACTTTTAGATAATGGAAATGATAATTTTATGAAAATTGAAATAGATCCAGAAGAGTTTAAAGTATTAATATTTACATCTGGAACTACTTCGAATTCAAAAGGTGTTATGATATGTAATAGAAATTTAGCAGAAAATATTAATGCAGTTTCAGCATATGTAAAATTAACTACTGATGATAGATTGATGTCTATTTTGCCATTACATCATACTTATGAATCTACAATAGGATTTTTACTTCCTTTCGCAGTTGGAGCATCTATTAGTGTGTGTCAAGGGTTAAAATATATTGTTCCAAATCTAAAAGAAACAAGCCCAACAGCAATGTTAACAGTACCATTACTTGTAGAAAATTTGTATAAAAAAATAAATGCTAACATTAAGAAGAGTAAAAAAGATGGATTAGTAAATTCAATGATTCATGTATCAAATGCTCTAAAAACTATAGGTGTAGATATAAAAAGAAAAGTATTTAACGAAATATATGAAAATCTAGGTGGTAAGATAAGAATTATTGTTTCTGCTGCAGCACCTATTGATGCTAAAATTGGTAAATGGGTAGAAGATATTGGAATTACATTCTTACAAGGATATGGATTGACAGAAACAGCTCCTATTGCTGCTCTTACACCAGAATTTAAACCAAAGGTTGGTTCTGCTGGTAAGCCAGTAGTTTGTGCAGAGATTAAAATTGATAATCCAAATGAAAATGGTGAAGGAGAAGTTCTAATAAAGAGTTCTACTTTAATGCTTGGCTATTACGAAGACAAACAAGCAACAGATGAAGTAATTGTTGATGGTTGGTTCCATTCAGGAGACGTTGGATATTTAGATGATGAAGGATATTTATATATAACAGGAAGATCGAAAAATGTAATTGTAACTCAAAACGGAAAAAATATATATCCAGAAGAAATTGAGTTAATGCTTGCAAATATACCAGAGATTGCAGAGTGTATGGTATATGGAAAAGAAGAACCTGGAAATAAAGAACTTCTTATTTCTGTAAAGGTAATTCCAAATTATGAAGAAATAGAAGCAAGACATGGAAAAAATTTAAGTAAAGAACAAATACATGATATAATATGGCAAGAAATAAAAAATGTTAATAGAAAATTAACATCATATAAAGCTATAAAAAATTTAGAAATAAAAGAAGATGAATTTGAGAAAACAACTACTATGAAAATAAAAAGATATAAAGAGATAAAAAAAGATTAATTGAAAAACAAGTAATATTTCTGTAATAAAAATGTAACAAAATCGAAATATAAAATTTTATAAATCCTCTTGTAGTTTTTTGTTGAACAGTGTATAATAGATATTGTTAAAAGTAATACATAGGACAAAGGAGGGAAGGTTTACAATGTCTAAATCTGGCATAGTAAACGTGAGAATGGTAATCACGGAAGAAAAAATATTATCCAATATAGATAAGATACAAAAATTAATTAATCCAAAGAGCAAGAAGCAGATTGTGCAATTAGAAGAAGATACAATGTTTAAAGATTTAGTACAATCTATTAAAGATTATTTAATAGAGTATCCAAATAAAAAGAACTTTCCAAATAGTGTTTATAAAGCAGCCTATGAATTAGTAGAATATGCAACAAATCAATTTGAGGAGAATACAAAAACAATAGAAGAATTGATTATACAAAGAGAAAATAACATTGCATTAGCTGCAAAATTAAAGAAGGCGCTTAATTTAGTAATAAATAAAGAAGAAAATTGGAAGAATGAAATTCAAAAGCTATCAGAAGTTTTTTCTGAAGAAATAATAGATACATTAGGTTCTATAGGAAGAGCTAGATCAAAAAAATCTCAAAATTATCAAGATGGTATAAAATTAATTAATGCAAAAGTAGCTAATCTAGATTCAAATTTACATATAGAAATAGATATGGAAAGAATAGAAGATAGATCAAAAGCATTAAGTTTTATAGGAATAGAAATAGCAGAAGCTCTTAAAGAAATACCTGTACCAGAGGAAAAGCAAGAAAATATCCAAGAATCACAAGAAATTTCTGCAGATGAGCAATATATTAATGAAACTAGAATTAATGTAAAACCATCATTATGGCAAAGATTTAAAAATACAAAATTAGTAAGAGCAATAAGATATGTAATGAAAATAAAAATAGTGTTAGAACTTCCAGAAGCTTTGCCAGAGCCTACACAAGAACAGCAATAACAGATCTTTTTATATTTTATGAGGTTTGGTATAAATTATTAACCAAACCTCATAAGATTTAAATATAAATTAGTTATTGTTCAAAAGAAAAAGGATAATAAAATTTAAATAAAAATAAATAAAAAAGTATTGACAGCATAAAAAAAATAGTATATACTTAAATATGCATTGAAGAGATGCGCCCTTAGCTCAGTTGGTCAGAGCAACCGGCTCATAACCGGTGGGTCCAAGGTTCGAATCCTTGAGGGCGCACCATTTTGTTTAAAACCAGATAGAGGTGGCTTAGCCACTTTTATTATATATGGGTAGTTGGGTGAGTGGCTAAAACCATCAGACTGTAAATCTGACCTCATTTGAGTTCCCTGGTTCGAATCCAGGACTGCCCACCAAAAGATTAAATCGTCGCACCAGACGAAAACTAAGAAATCAACTGTAAAAGGTTGATTTTTTGTTGCCTTTTATTGAAAAAGAAAGGATGGTGTGATATGATTTGATTAATATCGTAAAGAAGAAAAACAAGATAAGCAGAGATTTACTCTCTAAAATTGAATGGGCTTGCCGTTTGAACTCTATAAAATTTGAATACCAAATTATATTAGAAGGTTGTTTAAAAGTTATAGAGCATACAAACTTGGCGTATAAGGATGTGAAATTATGGAAAATGAAATAAATAGTTTGGTAGTTCAAGATAACATATCAAATGAAGAAATAAAAAATTTAATATATACTATAAGAGGGAAACAAGTAATGTTAGATAGTGATGTTGCAATGCTATATCATTATGAAACAAAAAATATAAATAAAGCTGTGAAAAGAAATATAGATAGATTTCCAGAAGAATTTTGTTTTCAATTAACAGAGAATGAATTTCAAACTTTGAGGTTCCAAATTGGAACCTCAAAACAAAATGAAGAAATTAGAGGAGGAAGAAGATATCTTCCATATGTTTTTACAGAACAAGGAATTGCTATGTTAGCAGGTGTTTTAAAAAATGAAATAGCTGTAAAAGTTAGTATTAGTATAATAAAATCATTTATAGAAATGAGAAAATTTTTAGCTACAAATGGACAACTATTTGAAAGATTAACAAATGTAGAATATAAATTATTAGAACATGATAAAAAATTTGACAAAGTATTTGACAAATTACAAAATGAAGAAAATATAAAACAAAAAATATTTTTTGAAGGTCAAATATATGATGCATACAGTTTAATAATTGATATTATTAAAAAATCAAATAAAAAGATTTTAATAATAGATAATTATATAGATGATAGTGTTTTAAAAATGCTTACGAAGAAAAATAAAAATGTAGAGGTTGTATTATTAACTTCTGATAAAAGCAATATACAAAAACTTGATATTCAAAAATTTAATAAAGAATATCCTATCTTAAAAATAGCTAAAACTAATAAATTTCATGATAGATTTATAATAATAGATAATAAAGAAATGTACCATTTAGGTGCTTCAATAAAAGATTTAGGAAAGAAATGTTTTGGAATTAACAAAATTGAAGATATAGAAATTATAGGAAAGATTATAAATCTATAATTAACTATAACCTATAAAACTAAATAAGGTAATAAACAGAGGAATACCATATTCATAGTATCCATCTGTCATTTTTAGTTTTTTTGATTGTCGACACAACTCATCTGTTTTTCTAATCCTATTATATTTCCCAAACATCTTCTTTTTTTGCAGTTTCAAATGAATAAGGCTTAAATTCAAAATCAAATCCAGTGTATTTACTGCGTTTTAAATTCATATAATTTTCAACTTCTTCATTAGCAGTTTCATCTATTTCATTTATTTTGCAAACTTTTTCATGGTACTATTATTTCTTAACAATGTGAGTTATTATATAATATCCTAATATTTTCTGGCATATCTTGAGGAGTAATATTTTTTAGTCTTTTCTCTGTCTTTTCCTTACAAGCTGTTTCATAATACCAACATTTATAATTTACAAAATCAAGGACTTTTTGAAGTTCTTTCATCTGATTTTCTACATCTTCTTTCCTTTTATAAAACATTTCTTTTCTATTTTCTAGAGAAGAATCACCAGTATCACACCATTTCATAAAAACTTTAATATCTTTTAGTTGCATGCCAGACTTTTTTAAACATTCAATAACTTGAATAGCTCTTATATCAGTTTCATCAAATTTTCTAATACCATTAGAATCTCTTTTTATGTTTAAAAGCAGACCTTCTTTATCATAATATCTAATAGTAGATATAGGTAAATTAAATTGTTTTGAGATTTCTCCAATTGAATACATTTTAACACTTCCCATAATTTAAAAATTTTTATAAAAAACACTTGACCTAAAGTTAGGTTTAGATGATATAAAATATAATAACACACGAAATTAATACTGTCAACAAAGGTGAAAAGCATAATAAATTAAGAATTAAATTCTGTAAAAGATTGGGATAAAACATTTTTTAAAAGTGAAAATGTAAATTACAGAAAAATAATATTTCATCAGCAAAAGAAAATATAAAATTATGTTTGATGGATTAAATATAAGGAGGGGTATTATGAGTAAATATTTAATAGCTTATTTTTCAGCAAGTGGAGTTACAAAAAGAGTTGCAGAGAAATTAGCAACTGTAGTGGGTGGAGATTTATATGAAATAACACCAGAAAAACCATATACAAGGGAAGATTTGAATTGGATGGATAAGAATAGTAGAAGCTCGGTAGAAATGAAAAACAAATCTTTTCGTCCTGCAATAACAGGTAAAGTAGAAAACATGGAAGAATATGATGTTGTATATATTGGATTTCCAATTTGGTGGTATGTTGCTCCAACTATCATAAATACATTTTTAGAAAGTTATGATTTTTCTGGCAAGACAATTATACCGTTTGCAACATCAGGTGGAAGTGGATTAGGAAACACAATTAATGAATTAAAACCATCTTGTTCTGATAATACAAAATGGTTTGATGGAGAAAGATTTAGAGCTTCAGTTTCAAAAGAAGAATTAAAAAACTGGGTAAATAAATTAGGATTATAATTTTAGGAAAGGAAGTATTAATTATGGAAAAACAAACAGTAGGTAGAGAAGCATTAGGAGAATTTGCTCCTAAATTTGCAGAGTTAAATGATGATGTATTATTTGGGGAGGTATGGTCAAGAGAAGATAAATTAGATTTAAAAACAAGATCAATCGTAACAATTACATCATTAGTAAGTAAAGGAATTGTAGATAATTCATTACAATATCATTTACAAACAGCAAAAAATAATGGAATAACAAAAACAGAAATGGCAGAAATTTTAACACATTTGTCATTTTATGCAGGATGGCCAAATGTATGGGCAGCATTTAGAATTGCAAAAGAAATATATAAAAATGAAGAAAATGAAGAACATGGTGGCTTCTTTGGAATGGGAGAACCAAATATAAATTTTGCACAATATTTTGTAGGCAATTCTTATTTAAAACCATTAGCGAAAACAGAAAATATATTTATAGCAAATGTTACATTTGAACCTGGATGTAGAAATAATTGGCATATACACAGAGCAAGTAAAGGAGGAGGGCAAATTTTAATATGTGTTGATGGAGAAGGTTGGTATCAAGAAGAAGGGAAAAAAGCACAAAGCCTAAAACCAGGAGATGTGGTAACAATACCTGCAAATATAAAACATTGGCATGGTGCAAAGTCAGATTCTTGGTTTAGCCATTTAGCTGTTGAAGTACCTGGAGAAAATACATCAAATGAATGGCTAGAAAAAGTTGAAGATGAGCAATATAATAATTTATAAAATTTAAGGAGGAAAATTATGTATTTAGAAAAAATAAATTCACCATATGATGTAAAAAAATTAAGTAATGAAGAGTTAAAGGTATTAGCATCAGAAATAAGAGATGCTTTAATGAATAGGTTAAGTAAACATGGAGGACACTTTGGACCAAATTTTGGTATGGTAGAGGTAATTATAGCACTTCACTATGTATTTAATTCTCCTGTAGATAAAATTGTTTTTGATGTATCACATCAAAGCTATCCACACAAGATGTTAACAGGAAGAAAAGATGCTTATTTATATGATGAACATTTTGATGATGTTTCAGGATATACAAATCCTGAAGAAAGTGAGCATGATTTTTTTAATGTAGGCCATACTTCTACATCTATTAGTTTAGCATCTGGTTTAGTAAAAGCAAGAGATTTAAAAGGAGATAAAGAAAATATAATTGCAGTAATAGGAGATGGTTCTTTAAGTGGAGGAGAAGCACTAGAAGGATTAGATTTTGCGAGTGAATTACAGAGCAATTTTGTTATTATTGTAAATGATAATGATATGAGTATTGCAGAAAATCATGGAGGATTATACAGAAATTTAAAAGAATTAAGAGAAAGTAAAGGAACATATCCTTGCAATTTATTTAAAGCAATGAATTTAGATTATATTTATGTGGAAGATGGAAATGATATTCAAACATTAATCCATACTTTTAATGATGTAAAAGATATAGACCATCCAATAGTTGTTCACATTAATACACAAAAGGGAAAAGGTTATAAAATTGCTGAAGAAAATAAAGAAAATTGGCATTGGTGTATGCCTTTTGATCCAGAAACAGGAAAGTCAAATATTTCTTCTGAAAGTGAAGATTATGGACAATTGACCTGTGATTACTTATTAAATAAAATGAAACAAGATGAAAAAGTTGTAGTAGTAGTTGCTGGTGTTCCTACAAATATAGGATTCACAAAAGATAAAAGAGACATAGCTGGAAAACAATTTGTAGATGTAGGAATTGCTGAAGAACATGCAGTAGCAATGGTTTCTGGAATTGCTAAAAATGGAGCAAAACCAGTATTTGCTACACATTCAAGTTTTATGCAAAGAACTTATGACCAATTATCACAAGATTTATGTGTAAATAATAATTCAGCAACAATTTTAGTAAATACAGCATCAGTTTATGGAATGAATGATGTTACACATTTAGGATTATACGATATTGCTATGATGAGTAATATTCCAAATTTAGTATATTTAGCACCAACTTGCAAAGAAGAATATTTTGCAATGCTAGATTGGAGTATTGAACAAGATAAATTTCCAGTTGCTATTCGTATACCATGTAATGGAGTAATATCTAGTAGTAAGGAGATAGAAAAAGATTATAGTGATTTGAATAAATATAAAGTAGAGCAAAAGGGAAGTAAGATAGCAATATTAGCTCTTGGAGACTTCTATCAATTAGGAGAGGAAGTAGTAAATGGAATTAAAGAAAAATTAGGCTTTGAACCAACATTAATTAATCCAAGATATATTACAGGATTAGATGAAGTGTTACTAGAAGAATTAAAGAAAGAACATGATATAGTTATTACATTAGAAGATGGAATATTAGAAGGAGGATTTGGAGAAAAGATAGCAAGTTTCTATGGTTTTACTGATATAAAAGTTAAAAACTATGGAATTAAAAAGAGTTTCCCAGATAGATTTATTGCAAGTGAATTATTAGAAGAAAACGGAATTACAGTAGAAAAGATAATATCAGATATAAAATAAATTATAAAAGATGAGAAAAAATAGTAACTCTTATTTAGTGGTTACAAAATACAATTATAAAATCAGATAATTCGAAAATTATCTGATTTTATAATTTAAAACAGCTATCATTATTCAAAATAAGAAAATTATATTTCATAGGTATTAAAAAATGATAAGTATAACTTTAAAAAAATATTTACATTAAATAAAAAATAAAATATAACAATATTGTATTATTTTGTCATATAGTAATTAAGATTTGACAAAAACAGATGGATGGGGTTATTTTAAATTCTTTTGATATAGGAATAATAGAATATATTATAATTGTAGATTTCATGGTTGAATAAATGGATATATTTTTTCTATAGCTTAAAATAGAGATATTTTAGTAAATTATAATAACTTTATTCAGGATACTAATATAGGTGAAAGAAAGGGGATACAAATGAAAGTAATTAAAAAAATAGGAGTTTGTGTACTGATTTTAATATTACTGTTTGTAATATACAATATTAGACCAGTAGAAGCAAAAGAAACACAAATGACATATTTAAATGATGAAAACTTAAAAAGTCAAGCAAGAGAATATTTTCATACAAGAAAAAATGATGCAATAATAATGAGGGAAGTAAGAGTATATAGAGTTATAACAAAAATCCCTTCAGGAGTTGGAACAAACTATGTAAAATATCAAATTGTAGAAACATATAAATATGATATAGATTACAAATATGCTAATAATCTTGAAAGTGAAGAATTATTAAGTGATTATGGGGTGGTTTTTAAACAATTTAAATATACAGACATGAACTATTATAATACTAGTAATAATGATGATGGAAATTATAGAATAAAAGAAGAAAATAATAGTAATTATGATAATCCATACAAAGATACTTCTTACGATTATGAAGAAGAAATACAAACAGAACCAGAAAAGATTACTATAAGTGCAACAAAAATAGAATCAAAAATGAAGGAAGGTGGAAATTTATATATTAATATTTCATTTAGTGAGCCAATAAAAGTAAAAAAAGCACCTATATTAAAAATTAAAATTGGAGATAAAACAAGAGTAGTTGCTTATACATCTCAAACAAACAGTTCTCTAACTTATAAAACATTAATAAATAATGTAAATGATTGTGGAAAAAGTATTGTACTTGAATCATTACAAGGTGGTAATGTTGAATCTAAAAAAACAAATACAATTACAACAATGGACTATGAAAGTAGATTAACCAATAAAAATCTTGGAATAGTTGAAAATTTTATTTTAGTTTCAGAAGATTCTATAGGAGATATCAATAAGGATTTAAGGATTGATAATCTGGATATAAGAGCAATAACAGACTGTAAAGATAAAAAGATTGCCGATGTAAATGGTGATGGAAAAATTAATGAATTAGATAGAACAGATTTAAAAAAGGCAGTAGAAAACAGAGACTTAAAATATATTCGTTACTTAAAAGTAAATGAACTTAAATATATACATGGCGATATAGATGATGGTACAGGAAGAGGCGTTTCTGATGGTGTGATTAATTATCATGATTCTGAGTATTTAGCAAATCATTTGTCACAAATTAGCATAGATAAAGGCGATGTAAATGGGAATGGAAAAGTAGACATAGAAGATGTTATGTTTATAAATAAAGCAATCTCGAGTCAGACACCAATATATTTATTATATATAAAGGTGAATGGAGATAATTATGCAGATATATATACAACTGAAGGTGAAAATGGAGTAATTAATGCTAAAGATGTTTTTGCAATTGCCGATTTATATAAAGAAAATGCAACTGCAAATGATAAAGGTGATATTAATAAAGATGGCAATATAAATATTTATGACCAAATAGCTTTATCACAAATGTTATATTCAAATGATATTTCTAAAACTAAGTATTTTAAAGTGTTTGTAGGAGCTAAAGGTGATGTAAATAAAGATGGAATTATAGATTACCATGATGCACAAAAAATATCATCATATATACTTAAACCAGATGATATAAATATAGATACAGATATAGCTGATGTAGATGGAAATGGAAAAGTAGATATTTATGATGTATCAAAGATATTAGATGCATTACAAGAGGATGAAGGTAAGGTAGATGCAAAGTTTGCATTATTGTCAGAAAGTTATTTTATAATAGCAAATGAGGATTCTTTAGGTGATGTAAATGATGATGCTGTTATAAATTATTATGATGCAAAATTAATTGCAGAGTATATACTAAAAAAAGATGAGTCTAAATTAAATCTTAGTAAAGCAGATATAGATAAAAATGGAAAAGTTGATTTATATGATGTCATAAATGTTATGGAACAATTAAATAATTTAGAGGAAAATGTTAGTGGATTAACAGATGAAGAAATGGCAAATAAAAATAAGATTGATTATGAATACATTCCAGGGGATGTTAACCAAGATGGTGTTGTAAATATAGCTGATCTTATTGCAATAAATATGTATCTATTAAATCCAGAACAAAACTCACTAACAGAAGTACAATTAAAAGCTGCTGATGTTGCAGACACAGGAAATGGTAAAATAGATACTAGTGATTCAGCTTTACTAATGAATTATATTTGTGGAATTTTACAAAATATACCAGCATGACGTACAATAAGCTATTAAAAATATATTATTGAAACTGTAAATACAAGGAGAAGTTTATATGAAAAAAACAATAAAAGTAACTGTGCTTAGTTTTCTAATGCTATTTTGTATAATAAGTTTTACTTATGCTAGTAGTATTAGTATATCTTCAGATAAAGATTTAGAGAACATACTTCCTGGAGAAGAGTTTAATGTGAAAATTAAGTTAAATTCAGATGAAGATTTGGCTACTATACATTGTAAACTAGAATTTGACAAAAATAAATTAGAAATTATTAAAGATGAAGCATATGAGGAAATGGCAAAAATAACAATAGGACAAGATATAGAAAATGTAACTGCAGATTCAGAAGGTAATTTTATTATAAATACAATAAAAGGAAAAAGCGAAAATAATGTATTTGAATTTACTTTTAGAGTAAAGGAAAATGTAAAATTAAAAAATGATAAAATAGTTTTATCTAAAATTGATAGTAGTATTGAATTAGATGAAGAAAAGAGTTGTTTGATTATAGGAAAACAATCTGAACCAACTTATTATATAATATTAATTGCTATTACTATTTTACTAGTAGTAATAATGTTTATTATAATAAACAAGAGAAAAAGGTGAGTATAAAAGAGGATGAAAAAGATAAAAAATTATATTTTAGTTTTAGTTAGTTTATTATTTATTATAATATTTTATACTAAATCAGTATATGCAATTACATGTGAACTAAGCATTAAAGATGATGAAAATAGTAATGGTTTTATAGAAAAAGACGGACAACTTTATTAT
Source organism: Clostridiales bacterium (assembly GCA_019417465.1). Classification (GTDB taxonomy): domain Bacteria; phylum Bacillota; class Clostridia; order TANB77; family CAG-508; genus CAG-492. The sequence continues at coordinate 15,972 of DXVF01000007.1, read as the reverse complement.
GTCATAACAATATCATCAAAATCTTTTGGAGGAACACTATCTAGCATAAAATTTAAGGTTTGTTATGATGAAAAATACTTAGAAATTTTAAAATTAGAAAATGCAGAACTCGATTTAGGAGAAAAGGGGAAATATACAAATAAACCGTATATCATAGAGTATAACGATTGGGATGCTACTTATACACAAAGTTCCAATATTTACTTAGGAAAAAAGGTTGATGAGGATAGATCTTTAATGGCAATAGATGAAAATGAAATTGATTTAATAAAGATATGTTTTAAAGTAAAGGATAATGTACAGGAAAAAAGGTTAGTATTCATAGATACACAAGCAGATTCCACTCAAATTTTATATGCATATGCAAATCAAAATAGACGTTATATTACTAATGGAGTTACAATGAATGAAAATAGTCCAGATAATTCGCAAATAGATAAGAATGATAATAGTAATAAAAATGAAAATCAGCAACAGAGTGATAAAGAACAATTTGATAGTTATGAAAGTAAAGATAATACTGCTCCAAAAATATTACCTCAAACAGGTGAGGGTATAACAATGGTATTAGTTATTGCTATTGTAATTGTTATAAGTATAGTATTGAGGATTAAATTAAAAAAGCAAAAAGGGTAATATAGGTAAAAGTAACACTAATACGAATCTTGTATTAGTGTTATTTTTATCTAATAGGAAATACTTGCTATAGAGTAAAATATAAAATAATAGTATAGAAGTTAATAAAAAATCTATACTTATAACATATCTAATTTTATTAGACTGAAATATCGTCATTATTAATATATAATATCCAATAATAGTTTACTTTTTCTTTAAAAATAAAAACATTAGAAAATAATATTTTCTGGATTTTAGTTTAAGTTTACATTGATAATGAGTTTTTAATTAAAATATTTCATCTGCTTGCTCTTTAGTAAGATAACCATATTCAACCATGGAATTAATTACTTTTTCCTGTCTTTTTCTTGTTAAGTCCGGATTTACTGTTGGAGCATATACACTTGGAGCATTTGGAACACCTGCAAGCATTGTACATTCATATAAATTCATATTTATAGGTTCTTTATTTAAATAGCCATTTGCAGCTTCCTTTATTCCGTAATATCCATCACCAAAATATATAGTATTCATATAAATTTCAAATATTTCATCTTTAGAATATTTTTTCTCTAAATCGTATCCTACAAAAATTTCTGCAATTTTTCTATTCACAACATTTTTTTCTGAAATAAAATAAATATTTTTGGCTACTTGTTGTGTTATTGTACTTCCACCTTCTCTTAACTCTTGTGAACGTATATTTGAAAATATTGCTCTTGCAATTCCAATTAAATCTATTACGCCATGTTCTTCAAAACGATGATCTTCTACTGCGATAACAGCATTCTTAAAATCTATGGGTACTTCATCTAATGTTACAAAAGACTCTGAAGATTTTATTTTTTCTATTTTATCTGATATACTAACTTTTGTTGTGGCACTTTTATAAAGTAAGTAACCACTTCCAATAATATATCCAGAAACAATAATAAGTATAATTAGTATTATAAGTAATATTCGAATAATAAATTTTTTCATATACCATTTACTCCTTAATCTTTATATCATACAAATTTGACAATTTTAAAAAGTATTCCTAAACATAAATATAGCAGAATTTGACAGATTTTGCAAATCAAGTTCAAAAAAATTAATTATTTAATTAATTTATTTGACAAATTAAATTGATTAATAGATAATATATAGAGGGAAAACAAAAGAGAAATTTTTATGTACGAAGGAGGAAAAAATGTATATTTTTAATAAAATAACTGTTACACCACAGCTACCTAAAAGAATAGATAATTTAGGTAAGATAGCAAACAATTTATGGTGGTCATGGAACACTGAATTTTTAAAATTATTTAAAAAAATTGATATAGATTTATGGGAAAGAGTAGAGAAAAATCCTGTTAGATTTTTAAAATTAGTTTCACAAGAAAAACTAGAGAGCGCTGCGCAAAATCAAATGTTTTTGAAAGAATATGATAAGATAAATGATCATTTTGAAGGATATATGAATAGTAAAAACACGTGGTTTTCTAAAGAATATCCAAATAATAAAAATGATTTAATTGCATATTTTTCAGCAGAATATGGTTTGGATGAAATTTTACCGATATACTCTGGAGGACTTGGGATTTTATCAGGGGACCATTTAAAATCAGCAAGTGATTTAGGAGTGCCACTTGTTGCAGTTGGTTTGTTTTATAAAAATGGGTATTTCCATCAAAAAATAAATAGGTATGGAGATCAAGAAACAGAATATAAAACTATAGATGGAACTACACTTCCAATACAAATGGTTAAAGATAAAAATGGAAATGATTTAATAATATTTGTAAAATTTCCAAAAGGAAAATTATATTTAAAAGTATGGCAAATAAATGTAGGAAAAGTTAAATTATATTTATTAGATTCTGATATAGATGAAAATTTAGAAGAATATAAAGCTGTTACTAAAACGTTATATGGTGGAGACCAAGAAATGAGAATACAGCAAGAAATTATTCTAGGAATGGCTGGTACAAGCTTGTTAAGAGTTTTAGGTCTAAATCCAACAGTATACCATATGAATGAAGGACATTCTTCTTTCTTAATATTAGAACTAATAAAAACAATTATGAATGAAAAAAAGGTATCATTTGATATTGCTAAAGATATAGTAGGAGCTAAAACTGTATTTACTACACATACACCAGTTCCAGCAGGAAATGATATATTTCCACTTGACTTAGTAGAAAAATATTTTAAAAATTATTGGACTAGATTTGGAATAACAAAAGAAGAATTCTTTAGATTAGGAATGAAACCAAATGCTATTATAGAAAATAGTGGTTTTAATATGGGAATATTAGCTTTAAAAGTAGCTGGTAAGAAAAATGGAGTTAGTAAATTACATGGTGAAGTTTCAAGAGAATTATTTGGAGAAGTTTGGACAAATATTGCTTCAAATGAATCACCTATTGATTATGTAACAAATGGAATTCATACATGTTCTTGGCTTGCAGCAAATTTAAAAGATTTATATAATAAATATTTAATACCTTTCTGGCAAGATAGTATACATGATGATAATGTATGGGAAAATATAAAAAATATTCCAGATGAGGAATTATGGAATGAGCACAAAAAGAGAAAAATTAAATTGCTAGAATTAGTAAAAGATAATACTACTAAGAGATTAAAAAGAAATGGATATAGTTATGATGAAGTATCAAATATTGTATCAGGATTAAATGAAAATGCACTAACAATAGGTTTTGCAAGAAGATTTGCAACATATAAAAGAGCTACATTAATTTTTAGAGATTTAGAAAGAATTACACAAATATTAAATGATGCTAAAAGACCAGTACAATTAATATTTGCAGGAAAAGCTCATCCAGCAGATAAAGAGGGACAAGATTTAATAAAATATATTCATGAAATATCTATGAAACCACAATTTAAAGGAAAAATATTTTTACTAGAAGATTATGATATAGCAATAGCTAGATATTTAATTAGTGGAGTTGATGTTTGGCTTAATAATCCAAGAAGACCAATGGAAGCATCTCGGAACAAGTGGACAAAAAGCATCTGTAAATGGTGTTATAAACTTTAGTGTATTAGATGGATGGTGGGCTGAAGGATATAACACAAAAAATGGATGGACTATTGGAACAAATGCGGAATATGATAATTATGAAATTCAAGATAATGATGATAGCGAAAGTATTTATATGACTTTAGAAAAGAAGATTATTCCTATGTATTATAATAAAGAGCAAGGTGGGATATCAAAAAAATGGGTAGAAATGATGAAAAATTCTATAATTTCTACTGGTGGAAGATTTAGTACATCTAGAATGTTAGTAGATTATACTAAAAAACTATATATGCCATTATGTGATCTAACTAATAAATATTATAATGACTTATCTATCGTAACAGAATTTGATGAATGGAAGAAAAATTTGATTAGAAATTGGAATGATATACAAATTACTCGGTGAAGAGGATAATGCTAATAATATTACTCTAGATGCAGGTAATACAATAGATGTTAAATGTAAAGTAAAATTACCAAACATTGAAGAAGAAAATATTGAGGTTCAAGTATATTATGGACAGATTATGGAAAATGGAATTGTTGGTAATATTAATATTATTCCAATGAAATTAGTAGAAAAAGATGTAGAAAATAAGACTTATGGATATAAAGCAAGACTTCAGCTTTCTACAGGAGGAGATTTTGGATATACATTTAGAGTTGTTCCAAAACATGAAATGGTTTTAGATCAGGAAAATTTAAATTTAGTAAAATGGATTAAACGATAGTAATGGAAAACTATTAAATAGTAAAAACAAAAATAAAAAATTAAGAGAGCGTACTTGAATATGCTCTCTTTTAGTGATATAATACAAGCTATGTTAAAAATATTTATATTTTACTATTATCTTGTAAAGTATAAGCAGATGGAGGGAAAATAATATGAAAAAAACAAAAATCGTATGTACAATAGGACCAGCAACTGCAGATGTAGAAGTATTAAAGAAAATGATTCTTGCAGGAATGAATGTAGCAAGAATAAACTTTTCACATGGTGGAATGGAAGAACAAATAGGATTTATTAATGCAGTTAAAAAAGCTAGAGAAGAAGTTAATATGCCAGTATCATTATTACTAGATACACAAGGACCTGAAATAAGAACTGGAAAATTAGAAGAATCACCAGTTGTATTAAAAGCAGAAGAAGAATTTACATTAGTAAATGAAGATATAATTGGAAATAACAAAAGAGTTTCTGTAACTTACAAAGACTTATATAAAGATGTAAAACCAGGAACTACAATACTTATAGATGATGGTAAAATAGAAATAGAAGTAGATAGAATAGAAGGAAAAGATGTTGTATGTAAAGTAATGAATGGTGGAGAGCTAGGAAACAGAAAAAGTATTAATGTTCCTGGAACACACATTAATTTACCAGCATTAAAAGATAAAGATATTCAAGATTTAATAGATGGATGTAAAGTAGATTTTGATTATGTAGCAGCTTCATTTATTAGATCTGCATCTGATGTTTTAGCTATTCGTAAAGTATTAGATGAAAATGGTGGAAAAGATATAAAAATAATTTCAAAAATAGAAAGTCAAGAAGGAATTGATAACTTCCAAGAAATATTGGAAGTTACAGATGGAATTATGGTTGCTCGTGGAGATATGGGTGTAGAAATTCCAATGGAAGAAGTTCCAATTGTTCAAAAAAGATTTATAAAAGAATGTAATAGAGCAGGAAAACTTGTTATAACAGCTACACAAATGCTTGAATCTATGACAACAAACCCAAGAGCAACAAGAGCAGAAATATCTGATGTTGCAAACGCAGTATATGATGGAACAGGTGCTATAATGCTATCTGGAGAAAGTGCAATGGGTAAATATCCTGTAGAGTGTGTAGATACAATGACAAGAATTGCAACAGCAGTAGAAGCTTCAATAAATTATGGAAAAAGATTTAAAAGAAGAGAATATGACTTAGAAACTAAAAATTATGAATTTTATTTAGCACATTCTATTTGTTCAACAGCATTACAAATGAATGCTAAAGCAATATTTGCATATACAGAATGTGGAGATACACCAAAACTTGTATCAAGCTTTTTACCATGTTGTCCAATTTATGCAGTAACATCTTCAGAAAAGACATATAGACAATTAGCTTTAGCTTGGGATGTTACACCAATACTCGTAAAAGAGGATTTACCTGCTAAAGAATTGGTAGCTAAAGGAATTGAAGTTGCGAAACAAGCAGGATATGTAAATTCAGGTGATGTTGTTGCAATTGCTGGAGGAGAAACAATTTTACCAGGTAATAAGGAGGATGTTATGAATAGAACTGTTGGTGGAGTAGTAAAAATTTAATTTTTTAGTAAGTAATAGTTATGTATTATAAAATAGAAAATAATTCGTTTTTTTAGACGAATTATTTTTTTATATAATAGGAAAGTTCTATTATATAGTAAAATTTAACTAACATGTCTTTCCTATTATATAAAAATAATTGTACACAATTTTTTATCAAAAATTGGCACACGAACAATTAAACGCGGGCTTTAAAATGTTCTAAACAGAAAAAATGTTCAAAAAGCCCGCTATTGTTCTAATAGGAAGTTTAAGAATACAGTAAAAATTAATTTGTGAAGTTTCCTTATTATATAAAAATTTTACACAATTTTTATATAATAATTAGCGCACGAACAATTAAACGTAGGTTGTAAGAGAATTAACTAAATATGAAGTATAATTAAAGCTTACTATTGTTCTTTCGTGAAATGTAACAGATGATGTAAATTTATCATAAAATGTAATATAACGAAAAAATAAGGAGGAAGTTAAATATGTATAATCGTAGATATAATAGATGTTGCTGTCAAAAAAATTACAATGAAAAAGTAATTGAAGATATATGCAACAATGTAGGAACGACAGCCGAATATAAGTGCGAATGTACTAATAATTGTGGTTGTATGAATTCATGTATTTGTAGCAAAAACGATTGTGGTTGTGGATTTGATGAAGAAACTTCATTATTTCCAGAAAATCCAATGTTTGGGCAAAGTTATGTTCCAATACAAGAAATGGATAAAACTTTTGTGCCATGTGTAGGTTTGAAGATGGGAACAATTTTCCCTGAATTAGTTAGTCCATATGTACCATGTCAAAGTATAGAGGAAAATGCATTTATAAAAGCAAAAAACGAAATAGGGGAGGGATGTAACAGATGATGATGAATTTTAATGATAATTGTGGATGTAGCTGTGGATTCGAAATGAACAATTCTTGTAATATGAATCAAGATAAATGTGCTTGTAATTGTAAATTTGAATTTGAGCCAAAAAATGAATGTGAAGTAAACAATGAAATGACAAGAGAAGAAATGGCTAAACAATTAAAATGTTACAGATTTGCTATCATAGAACTAGGTTTATATTTGGATACACATCCTGATGATGAAAAGGCAATTTGTTTGCATAAAGAATATAGTAATAGATTTAAAGATTTATCAGATAAATATCAAAAAGTATATGGGCCATTAACTATTATGTTCCCATGTAATAAATGGAGATGGCTTGAAGAGCCATGGCCATGGGAAAGGGGGAATAATTAATGTGGACTTATAATAAAACTTTAGAATATCCAATTAATATAAAATGTCCAAATCCACGTTTGGCCAAATTTATTATTAGTCAATATGGAGGACCAGATCGGAGAGCTGGCAGCATCAATTAGATATTTGTCTCAAAGATTTGGAATGCCAGACCAAAAAGCAAAAGCTATATTGAATGATATAGGTACAGAAGAATGAGTTCCATGATGTTGTCAATAGCTAAAGACATTAATCACAACTTCGGCTATTGACTGTAAAATATTCATATTTAGAAAGTTCTATTATCATTTAAAAATTGTATTAAAGTTTTATTTACATTATCCTTAACCTCATAAAAAGCTCCATGACCTGCTTTTTCAAAAGGATATAAAATAGAATTACGAATATTTTTATTCATTATTTCTGCCATTCCAAATGGGCAAATTTTATCTTCTTTTCCATGAAAAATACCAGTTGGAACATTAATATATTTCAAATCATCAAATACATTTTCATCTCTTAAAGCTATTAAAGAATTCATTTCTCCCAATCCAGAGCTACTGTTATTCAAATTTTGAAACCACTCTTTAAAAGGTTTTGATTGTTCTTGATAGAAAAAGATACTTCCAAAATATTCATTTAATGCTGGTCTATCATTAAGCCCAAGTTTAATTAATTTATTTGTATCTTCTTTTGTCTGGCCATAAGGGTTATTATAGGATTTACAATAAGATGGAACAGCTGCATCTAATAAGCACAATTTCCTAACACCATATCCTTGATATAATTTCATATAATGAGTAACAACAGCACCTCCCATTGAAAAACCCAATAAATCGAAGTTCCATAAATTTAAGTAGTATATAATACAATATAAATCTGTAGCAAATTGATTATAATTATACCCATTACTTGTTTCTTGCGAATCTCCAAAGCCTCTTATGTCATAGCTAATTATTCTATAGTTTGCTTCTAATAATGTAGGTATTTGATATTCAAACATTTTATGTGATAAAGGCCAACCATGAACTAATGCGATTGTTCTTGCTCCATTTGGATTTAATTCATATACAGCTATATTTGCATTGTCGTTTGATTTTATAAAAAACATAGAAATATCCTTCTTCCTAATTTTATTTTAGTATAATGTATTCAAAATTAAAAAACTTTGTTAATCAATAATGTTTAAAACTATGATTTAGGTAATTTAGGATATATATGTAATTCAAAGTTTGTAGGATCTGAATCTTTTTTTATAGACTTTTCTACTTTCAAATATGTAATTTTAGCAATAATGCTTTTTAGTAAAATATTTTTATCTTCAGCAGTTTCTAATTTATGATATAAATCAATTACATTTTCTAGTTTAGGAATAATTACTTCTTTTTGTGTTTGTATTTCTTCATTTTTAGCTAATAACTCCTGATATTCTTTTAGTTTTTCTTCTAGACTTTGAATATTATCTTTTATAGATTTAGAACGATTGATAAATTCATCTCTACTATAAACTCCGTTTTCTAAAAAGTCATATATTTTATTAAGTTTTGTATTTTCTTTTTCTAATGCTTTTTTAGTAGAAGTTATTGATTGTTCTATCATTTTATTATTATCTGCTTTTGAATTACTTTGTAAATTATCATAATCAATTTTATAATTTTTAAGCCAAATTTTTAATGCCCCAATGATTTTATCTTCTACAATATAAAGTTTGGAACTTACATTATCACATTTAGAATTAGAACATATAAGTGTTGCAGGTTTGTCAGCTTTTGTGTAAGGTCTCCTTTGCATAGGTTTGCCACATTTTTCACAAAATACTAAACCAACTAATGGATTTTGAACAATATTATTATGTTTTACTTTAGGAATATTTCGTTTTCTTTTTTCTTGTACTAAGTCCCAAGTATTAATATGAATAAGAGGTTCGTGTAATCCATCATAAATTAAATATTCTTGGTTACGAGGTCTACTAATTATAAGATGTCCATTTTTTGTTTTCTTTTTTTGTTTTCTCCTATTCCACACAATTTTTCCTATATATGTAGGGTTAGAAAGAATATCTTTAACAGAAGAAATAGTCCATTCATTGGAAAGTCTAGGTTTTAAATTTATATTATTTAATTGTTTTACAACAGAGCTTATTGTATTACTTTCAAAAGTATATAATCTAAAAATTTCTTTCACAATAGGTGCCTCATCTTGATTAATAGCTAAAGTATAGCCTTTTGCATCTTTTAGCTTTATTCTATCGTAGCCAAAAGGAGCAATATTACCTACAAATTTACCTTCTGAAACAGAAATTTCACGACCTCTTTGCAAACGTCTATTGATTGTCTTATATTCTCTTCTTGACATGAATAAGCCAAACTCAAAATATTCTTCATCAAATTCATTATCTGGGTCATAAGTTTTAACAGGTGTTATTATTTTTGTATGAGAATATTTAAAAGCTTTTGAAACTCTACCTTGATCAGCAGTATCACCACGAGCAAGTCTTTCTACTTCAACAACTAAAACACCAGTCCATTTTTCATTTTCGACATCTTTAAGAAGTTTTTGCATTTCTTTTCTTTCACTAATTGTTTCACCACTTACAACTTCTCTATAGATTTTGCCAATAGTTAAGTTTCGTTTTTCAGCTAAAGTAGTTAAAATTTTTTCATGTCTTGCTAAAGTTTCGCCCTCTCCATATTTTTCAGATTCTATATCTTCTCTTGATTTTCTTAAATATATTGCATATGTGCCATCTTGCACAATTCCTCCTTTCCTTGTAATTTGTCTTTAACTCATCATTCATTATATATATAATTGTAACAAATTACAATAAAGAAGGATTTATTTTTCTTATTAAATTAATAATAACATTATCTATGTAATTTTTTTGATTAGTAATATTTTCTACAATGCAGTCATCATAAAATTTAATTTTTGTATTTTCTAAAGTGTATTCTTCTAATATCATATAAATCGCCTCTCTAAAATTTATGAAAAAAACATAAAAAAAATACCCAAGATAACTTGTCTTGAGCTATTTATAATTTTCTATGATAACATTATATGATGGGTAACATACAAAATCAATTCCCTTTTATTTCCCTTTTTTCTATTTGTAATAACAATTCTAATCTCCAATAAAAATAATATCAAGAGTAAATAAACTTGTTATCACTCGCTCTTGACATTATTTCTATTGGAGATTTTGTGGCAATTAAGCAAATGTAAGGATAATATGTTTTGAAAATATTGACAAAATACTATGAAAAATTGTTGTTTTATGGTATAAAATAGAAGAATAGGAGAAAATGATGAAAAGGTTATTACGAATAAGTTTCAATTCAGCAATATTTTCACTAATACCAATACTTTCATGGTTTATGTTGGGTTTACTAGTAGATAAAAATTTAGTAAATGTATTTACACTAACATATCCTTTACAATTTATATGGGCATTAATGAAGAGTATATTTGCAACAGGGGCTAATATAAGCAAAGAAAAAGATAAAAACAATAATGCAGTTTTATCTGGAATGACAATAGGAATGGTAGTAGGATTTATTGTATTTGGAATATTTGCAATTAATTTAAGAAAATATATAGAGTTTATGAATATGGATTATGAGATTTATAAAGAATTTACTTTATATTCTATTTTTCAATTATACATACAATTAGTATTTTCTTTTGTATTAGAAAAATTATATTTTGAAGATAAAGAAAAATTAGCTAATAAGTATTGTATGCAATTAAATTTGTTAAACTTTGTAGTATTGATAGTATCTGCAATAATATTAAAAAGTAAAATGCAAATTGTTGTTGTTACATTGACAGCGATATTGATATATACTGCTTATGTTACAATAAAACAATATAAAAGATTTAAACTTGAAATTAATATTATAAATTGTTTAAAATATGAATCAGTTGAGATATGTAATAATATATTATTTTTCTTAATATTTTTATTTGGATTAAGCAATGCATTACAATTTGGAGAAAAATATATATTAGCATTAAATTTTGTAGCATTAATAACAGACACACAATGGGATTCGTTTGAGTCTATAAAAACAGTTGCTAAAATAGACATAAGTAAAGAAAAATTTAATTATAAAAATCATAAAATGAATGCTTATAAATTACTAGGAATTCTACTTACAACTGTTTTTATAATGCTTGTAGTTTCTTTTAAATATTATGATTTAGATTTAAAAATTACAGCTATTTATTTAAGCTTTGAGTTAATTAACTTTATAATTTATCCAATATATAGTATAAAAACAAGTTATTTACAGTTAGAAAAATATGAAATAAAAGTAACATCTAATAAATTATTTGCTGGAATATTGAGAATGATAATGTCTTTATTAAAAACTCCTTATTGTACAGGAATTGGACAAATGACATCATCCCTATATCAATTTATTACTGTAAATATGATATTTCATAGAAACTTTATAATTAATAAAAATGGAAATGTAATAAAAAGAGGAGAAAGAAATGAAAATATATGTACTTAGGCATGGCCAAACAAGTTGGAATGTTGATAGAAAAATACAGGGCAAGCAAGATACTGAATTAAATGAAGTAGGAATTAGACAAGCATATGAAGCAAAAGAAAAGTTTAATATGTTAAATATAGATTTAATTATGTGTTCACCACTGAAAAGAACAAAGAAAACAGCAGAAATTATTAATCAAGATAAAAATTTACATATAATATATAAAAAAGAACTTATAGAAAGAGATTTAGGAGAGTTTGAAGGAAAAGATTGTGAAACAGAGGAAGGTGATATTTACAATTATTATAAAAATGAAAGTAAAATGAAAATTGAACCAGTAGTAGAACTATGTAACAGAATTAATAAGTTATTAGAAGATATAAAGAATAACTATAAAAACAATATAATTCTTTTAGTAACACACAGCGGAACAGCTAGGGCTATTGAAGCATATTTTTATGGAATAGATGAATATGGAGAACTACCGCCAGAAAATTTAAAAAACTGTGAAATAAGAGAATATGAATTTTAGGAGTAATAGAAATGATATTTAGTATATTAGCATTTGTAGCATTATTTGTAAGTATATGTATTAAAGATAGAAAAAAATCACTATATGTACAATCATTAAATTGCTTTTTTGAAGCAGTATATGACTTTATTATATCAGCTTTTACAGGAGCAATATTAAGTATAATAAATTTAATAAGGACATTTATATTCATCAATAAAGAAAAATTTAGTAAATTAATATATTTAATTATTCTATTATTTTTTGAAGGAATAATTATAATAAATTGTTATCTTTCATGGGCGGGTTGGATTTCTCTATTACCAACAGTAGGATCAATAATTAGGACATATTGTTTGTGGCAGTCAGATATGAAATTAGTTAGGATTTCTGGAATAACAACAGGAATATTTTATGGTTCATATTATATTTATTATAAAAGTTGGTTTATGGTTTTAGGAGATTTAATTTTGTTACTAATTGGTATTTATGAAGTTTATAGAAATGATATAAAAAAACACAATTTTAAGAATAAGTATATTTAATTAAGTAGACATAAGCACATTTTAAGAGCAAAACACCTCATTAAAAATGAGGGCAGGAAAGCATGTTTAACACAATGCCTATACACATTGAAGGGCAAGCCTTCAAGAGTTAATAAAGAAACAAAAATTTTAAGCAAATATGATGTAAAAATTCACTGAGTGAACTGGCCGAAACCCGCTATTCTTCGTTTAAAATTAAAAATGGTGAACTAAAAATTAAAAAAAGTTCACCAAGTGTACTAAATTAGTTCACTTAGTGAATTGATTTATGTTTAGTTTAAAATGATAACATATCGAATAAATATATGAAATATGAATAGTACAAATCCCATTATACATACAAATAATGTTAAGGGGAATTTATTTTATATGGATAAAAATAAAAAAAGACCATAGGAATTATCACTTCCATGCTATTTACTGTTATATTTTTTTATACTTACAGTGGGATATTAGGGAAAAACATTGCTATAATTGATATAAGTTCGTTTTTTATAGCAACTATTTTAGGAGAATATGTTGCATATAGGCTTATGAATAGTATCTTTGAATGCAATAAGAAAAATAGCCATAATTGTTTTAATAATGATAGGAATATGTTTTATAACTTTTACTTATTCTGCACCCAAAATAGGAATTTTTAAAGACCCAATTTCAGAGGAATATGTATCATAAAAAATCAAAATTAAGTTATCAAGAATTGTTTTGTATAAATTGCTAGTCATATAGTTATTTAATTATATGGCTATTTTTTTGTAATTTTAAAAAATGTAATTGACAAAAGAACGAATGTTTGATAATATATAACAAATGAGAAATGAGGTCGATATTATATGGATAATAAATTAATAGGCAATGAAAATAATATTGTATTTTATACTGATGAAGAAGGAAACACAAAAATAGAAGTAATATTGCAAAATGAAGATGTATGGCTGAATGTAAATGCAATTGCAGAATTGTTTGATGTTCAAAGACCAGCAATATATAAACATATTTCAAATATTTTTAGTGAAGAAGAATTATATGAAAAATCAGTATGTTCCATTTTGGAATATACTGCATCAGATAATAAAAATTATAAAACGAAATACTATAATTTAGATATGATTATTTCTATAGGTTTTAGAGTAAACTCTAAAAAAGCAATTAAATTTAGAACTTGGGCAAATAAATTAATAAAAGAATATCTAATAAAAGGATTTACTTTAGATGATGATAGGTTTTTAAAAGGTGGCAAAGTAAATGCTCAATATTTTGATGAATTATTAGAAAGAATAAAGGCAATTCGTACAAGTGAAAGAATGGCTTATCAAAAGATAACGGATTTATTTATAGCAACAGCAGTTGACTATAATCCAAAATCAGAAGAAGCATATACTTTCTTTAAAATAGTTCAAAATAAATTGCATTATGCTATTTCTGGTCATACAGCAGCAGAACTTATTTATAATAGAGTTGATTCTAATAAAGAACATATGGGGCTTACAAACTGGAAAAATAGTCCAAATGGCTTAATATATAAGTATGATGTAACAATAGCTAAAAATTATTTAAATGAAGAAGAATTGAAGAGATTAAATGATTTAACTAATTTTTTCATAGTATTTGCAGAAGATGAAGCAAAGGAAAGACATATCATGACAATGCAAGACTGGATTAATGCAACAGATGATTTATTAAAATTTAGAAGAAAGAATATTCTAGATAATGCAGGATCTATATCACATAAAGAAGCAATAGAAAAAGCTGAAAATGAATATGAAAAATTCAAAATAAAGCAAGACATGCAATATATTTCTAGCATGGATGAAATGTATCAAAGATATTTAAACGAAAACAAGCAAAACTCTTGATTTTGTAAATAAAATGAAGTATAATGAATATACTAACATTGATAAAGCAATTTATCAAATAAACTAGGTTGCACAAACCTTTGATTAATTTCATAAACAAGTGTAAATTTAAACATTAGGTTAGATATGAGCCTTTAGAATGTAAATTCTATAAACGAATATCCTAGTTAAACATTAGGTTAGAAACGAACCTTTAGTTTTTAACTATAAACGAGTTTCCAGAAAAATTGTGGGGGTACTTATTTATAAGTATCTCCTATATTTGTATTTGGAGGAAAAATGAAGAACGATAAGAAAATAAAATTAGGAAAATTAAATTTTTATATTATAGATGATGACTATATTAATTATTTAAGTCAATTTGATAAACATATTGCGTATAATAAAAATCAAAAAAGACCATATATAGGAGTTGTAATTGTTGTTGAAGGACATTATTATTTTGCACCTTTATTTTCTCTTAAACCAAAACATAAAAATTATATAGTATAGTTACAAAAAATAGTAAAAGTAAGATGGCTAAATTTTATAAAGATTTGAGTTGTGATTTTAGATTATTAGAAGAAAAAAGTGCTGAATATAAAGTTTAATAAATGAAAAGTTCTACTTAAGCCTATTTCAGTTCACCCGGTGAACTTTTTAGTATATTACAGCCAATAGTCATAAATTTTTTATATAATTGACAACATCGTGGTACAGAAGAATTAGCACACTTAGAAATGGTTGGAACAATAGTACATCAATTAACTGATGGTGTATGTCCAGAAGAACTAGAAAAAGCAGGACTTGGAGCATACTATACAGACCATGGGGTTGATGTATATCCACAATCAGCAGCAGGGGTACCATTTACAGCATCATATATTGCAGCAAAAGGAGATCCGATAGCAAATTTACAGGAAAACTTGGCTGCAGATGGTACTATCAGTTAAAGGCTACAAGTCTGAAAAGTGCCGTATTTACTGGGTTTGCCGACACAAAAAATAGGACTTGCCTTACCATTGCTACAATCTCGTATAAGCAACATACGAAAAAATAGATAAAAACAAACGGTTTTGTAGCATAATTTTGTTGATTTTAAGGAAGAATATTCCTTAAATTTGCTAATAGAAAAAGAATTCATAAAAAATACTGTCAAGGGCGCGAAAGCGTGAAATTTACCCTTGACAGTATTTTTTTATGAATTACAATAAGAAAGCAAAATTAAGGAATTATTGTCATATATAAACCATGAATGAATAATATATATTAAGTAAAAACGACAAAAAAACTCTCAAAGTTTATTACTTTGAGAGTGTCGAATAAGACTGTTTTTATAGATTAATTATACTGTTTTTTGTAATTAATGTCAATAAATATATAAGT
>DXVF01000006.1 GCA_019417465.1 Clostridiales bacterium | reverse complement strand
ACTATGTGGTTGGTGAAAAACCGGATGCTACTTTCGCAAACGCTTTCTTTCCATGTATAGTATGGAATTAAAGTGGATGCAATTATGGCAGTCGCTTTTTTACTATGCATGGCATGTTGTAAAACCGTTTGCAAAAATAAAAATACCGACCTTATAACTTATATTAAAATTTATACTCTTAATTAAAATGACCATATAGAGCTAAATCTATATGGTCATTTTCTAATTTATGTTTTAGTTTATCAATAATCCACGAATATAGTATTTTAATTTTTACTTAACTAAATATAATTCTTTTTGCCTCCTTGATAAAGGAACTCCTCCATTTTCTGTTACATAAACCATTTCTTCTATTGAACCACCATTGTTAATTGCTATTCTTGGTTCTATTGTATATACTCCAAATTTTTGTATTTCTAAATTGGCAAGTTTACTTTCTCTTGTGCCAATTAACGCTCCTGGGTTATGAGCTTCTTCCCCAATTGAGTGACCAGTTGAATGATTATAACTTGGATATCCTTTATTAGTAATATATCCTCTTACTTTTTCGTCTATTTCATATCCTTTTAAGTTAGGCTTAATAATTTCAATACCAATATCAATAGATTTTACTAATGTATCAAAAACATCTTTTACTTCTTTTGGCACACTAGTTTCATTATCCTTCAAAAAATATCCCATTCTTTGTAAATCACTTGAAACTTTTTCGCCGTCACTGAATATTAATGAAACCCCAAAATCAAAGTATATTGTCAAGCCCTTAGTTAGTTTTTGATTGCTTGCAATTGCATGACCTCCTTTTTCTAAGCTGGGACCTACTAATACAATAGGACATAAATCTTCTTTCCATGAATATTGTTCATCTATAACATCTGGAATCTTTTCATTATGTTTTTTATTTTCGGTAATATTATGAGTTAAATTGACAATATCTAATTCAGTCATATTTTCATGTAAATTATTAAATGTTTCTTCTAATATGCTTAAAGCTCTGTCGGCAGCAATTTTTAATCTTTCTATTGTTTTAGGGGCTTTTCTATCAAACAAAGAGTAAATTATATTCTCAGCAGAATTAAAAGTTAACGGCTTTGAATTAATATCATATAAATTGCTTATATTTTTAGTTAGAAACTGATATGTTCCATATCCCAATATATCAGTTTGTGTATCGTTTAATGTACTATAAGATAAATATATATTTCGAGGAAAATTTAATTCTTTTTCTAAAACATCTTTTAATATATCAATTAATTTATTATTTGCATTAAACTTTAATACTTTAAAATCATCTTGATTAATATTATCATAATCTAATTCATTTACGATTAAATATGAATTATGAGGAGTAATCACTGCACATGATGCCACAATTGTGTCATTACATATATATTTTTCAAAAACATAATCCGAGTGTTCGTCACAATATGTAATCCATACTGGAACACTCTGCTCCTTTAAAATTTCCTTTATTAAACTAATTTTACTCATATTTATCTTCCTTTCTTACAACATATTCTATAATTTGCTCGGGAAATAAAATATATGGTATTTTATAATTTAATATTTTGTGATTATCAAATTGCTCACATTTAAGAGGAGAAATACCATCTATACCCAATAAGCTAAAATTATAATTTTCAGGTAATGTTACTTTTAATGTTATGCCAAATGTTGTTTGAGTTGGTGCTAAAGAATTATGTATAAATGGTTTAAGTTTAGAAACATAATGTAAAAATTCAAAATCCAAATGGACATAGTAATTTTTATAAGGTTCAATTATGATATTTTTTTGGTTTTTTCTTATCCCATTGATATTATAAATTTCATTTACAGTATTATTATCAAAAATAATCTTACGTTTTCCTAATTCATCAACTGTAGAAAACGTAAATAAGTGATTAACATCATTTTGAATTTGTATTATTGATAATGGAAAGTCCACATTATTTTTGGTTATATTATTAATCTCATATTCCCATATAATTTTTTCTTTGATAACTTGTTCATTATCTATATTTTCAATACTATATTGTAAATCAATTATCCAATTTTTCCTTATTATTGACTTACCGATAATTCTTTTATGAACATCTTCATAAATTTTTTTAAATTCATCTTGTCTTTTATTATTAACCTCATATAAATTCTCATAAGTTCTTAATGCAAATGAGTTATGTTCATTAGAAATACTTTCTTTAATTAAGGTGGAAACCATTGAAAATTCTGCTCTAAGATTAGGAGCATCTTTATCATATTTTATAATATGCAAATCTTTTATATCACTTGGTAGTTTTATGTTTATATTTTTTGGACTTACCATAAATGTTGAGTGTCTTCCTTTCATACCCATAGCTACACCAATTTCAAAAATAACATTATCTCTTGGAGAATAATATTTTTTAGTTCTTGATTTGATTATATCATCTGGAGTAACAATAAAAATAAATAAATCAAATAATGGAAAATTCTTTTCAATGCTTTCGATATTGGTTTCCATAGGAGAAAAAGTTCCATTTGACCATATTTCAGAATGTGACCATTCATTGAGTGTTATTTGAAGATACCTAGAACAATTTTCTTGTTCTGATGATGAGCCTATAAAAATCCGAAATTTTTTATTCATAATAAACACCTCCAACTCTATATTTACATTTTATACCTAAATATAAAAATTATCAACTATTTTTCCAATTTTTGTAAAAACGTACAAATTACTTATTATATTATTATGCATATTTAATATTCTACCTGTTCCACCAACCCATGACAAAAGTGTTCTAACCACATAAGACAGCGCATAAAAATAAATAAAAAGGCGAAAGCCTTGTAAATACGCTATAATTTCATTCCGATGTAATAGAGGGGTCTCCTATTTCATACGAGACCCCTCTATTACATCGTGGAATACATATAATAAATTATATTGAAATTATAGAGTTATTTTATTTTTGTTTTTTTATTTATTTTTATTATATTATTTTATTTTTTAGGGTAGTGGAACAGATGAAAGTAGTAGAACGAGATAAGTTAATTTTAAGAGAAGTTGAGAGATGGAGAGTGTGCGGAAGTAGGCATATTAGATTTTTAGCCGGATTTTCAGGACAGAGAGCGACAGACAGAAGATTAAAGCTTCTGATTGAAGCCGAATATCTGGAACGCAGAAAATATTTATACGGCGTTCCCAGTATCTATTTTGTGACTTCTAAAGGTAAGAAGCTTATACAATCTAATGCACGTCCGGAAAAGGTGAAAGTCGAACAGATTGTTCATGATATGACCGTTCTCGATTCTGCAATTTATTTTATGCAAAAAGAAAACTTATCCTTACAGGATATTACGACAGAAAAGCAGTTGCACCAGTCGGACGGTTTTGGAATGCGTAAACACAGACCGGATTTTACTTTTACAAAAAATGATGAAATTACCTGTGTGGAAGTTGAAATGACGCAGAAAAGCAAAACACGTCTTTTCAATATTATCAAAGACAATTTTATGGATTATGATAATCAAATCTGGATTGTGCCAGAATCACAATCAGTGATTTACCGTATTTTAAAAGATAATCAAAAATTTTATACCAATATTCAAATAATTCCTTTAAAAGAAATTACAGACTATTTTAATCAAATAAAATAATTGGCTTGTCCGCTAACATAAATACACTATTTGTCAAATATAGTTGTATTGGAGGTGACAAGCTATGATTTATAATATTTTTTACCGGACTTCAAAAATATCAGTTAATATTAAAAATTCTGATTTTTACAGTTCCGGTCTGCATTATTATTCTTGGTTGCAGACAAACCGTTTTTATGCGAAAGCTGTTTAATTTTCGCCGAGATTTTAAGAGGGTAAAACATAAAATGAAACAGAAAAATCTGAATGAAACAAACTCCGCATTATTGGGATATAATGGCAGAAAACCGATTTATTCTCCCGACAATGCAAAGCATATTTTTATTTGCGGAACAACTGGAAGCGGAAAGACCGTTGCACTCAGCAATTATATGCGCAACTGTATGAAAAAAGACTTTCCTATGCTGATTATCGACGGCAAAGGAGACACGGGAAAAGGCAGTATTTTAGATATCCTCACACAGTTAAATAAACATTATCGCAAGAAAATTTACTGCATTAATTTAACAAATCCGTCTTTATCCGATACATATAACCCGTTTTACAATACTTCTCCCACTGTTGCAAAAGATATGCTTGTTAATATGACAGACTGGTCGGAGGAGCATTACAAGGTCAATGCGGAGCGTTATTTACAACGATTGATTTCGTTAATGAACAAAGCGGAAATACCGCTTTCGTTTCAATCAATTGTGAAATTTATGGAGCTTGATAATTTTACGCTTTTATCAACACAACTGGTCAAGGAAAAGCAAATTTCAAAAGAAAGGCATTTAGAAAATCTGG
Source organism: Clostridiales bacterium (assembly GCA_019417465.1). Lineage (GTDB taxonomy): Bacteria > Bacillota > Clostridia > TANB77 > CAG-508 > CAG-492. The sequence goes on along the minus strand of DXVF01000006.1, from coordinate 111,895 downwards.
AAATTGCAAAGACTTCCGGTAAAGTCGCTGAAAATTCCATAGCCAGATTTTCAACGATTGCAGAAAGCGAATTGGGAGAAATTTTCTCGGACACTGGAATTGACATTGCAACAGCTTTAAAAGAAAAGGCAATTATTCTTTTTATATTAAATCCGCTGATTTATCCCGAATTGTCACCGGCATTTGGTCGATTGGTTTTGATTGACAGCAAAAAGGCGATTAGTCAGCGTTTTAACAGTCGAAACCGTACATTTTTCTTATTCGATGAAATTAACGTATACGCTTCAAAAACGCTTATTGACCTTGTAAACAAGTCCAGAAGCGCAAATGTGACTTGCGTATTGGCTACGCAAAGTCTTTCCGACCTTGCAAGTGCAGAAGACGAGGATTTCACACAGCAGATTATTGAAAACTGCAATAATTATCTTGTTTTACGTCAGAACAGTGCGGTAAATTCTGAAAACTGGGCGAATATTTTAGGAACAAGACAAACTATGGAAGTGACTTATCAATTACAGCAAAAAGGACTGGACACCACACAAACCGGTTTTGGATCTGCAAGACGTGTACGAGAATATTTGTATCACCCAGACGAAATTAAGCAGTTACAGACTGGAAACGGCATTTTTCTTTCCAGAGATGAGTATTTTCACAGTAAACTGCGTATCTACAAGCCGTTTTAGGGGGCTTTGCCATGATTGACAGACTAATTGACGATATTGAAAGAAGTATACATTTTCTATTTTTGTTTTGGGAAAATAACCCGATTTACCTTGTATGCTCCGTATTTTATTATGTGATTTCCTCTTTGCTCTTAGGCGGTACGACAAAAAGCTTTCTGATTGTATTTGTCGTTTACGCTGTATCGCTTATCATTGGATTCAGTTCATTGGGCGAGAAATTTTTGCGGTTGCTAAACAGAGTGCGACCGCTTGAAACAAAAAGGGAAACGGAATATTTACAGCCGTTATTTGACGAAGTCTATGAACGTGCAAAAGAAAAGTACAAAAGACTAAGAAAAATTGAAATCTGTGTAATTGATAATATGACGGTAAACGCTGTGGCGTTAGGCAGAAGAACGATAGCCGTTACCAAAGGCGCAATACAGACGTTCACAGAAGAGGAATTGAAAGCAGTTATCGGACATGAAATTGCACATCTGATACATGGCGATACAATGTCAGCTATGTATGCTATGATTGGCAACGGTATACTTTCCGTATTTGTTCTGACTGCAAGGTTATTCTTGTTATTATTGGATTGGATACAATGTGCATTTAGCGGAAAACGCAGTTTTCTTTCCGTACTTATGTTTTTATTGAAACTGTACTTTGAAATTTCAATTTGGATATTGAATTTTGGGTTGCAAGTGATTTTATCAATCAACAGCCGGAAAAATGAGTTTAAAGCGGATATGTTTTCCTATGCCCTTGGATATGACGATGATATGATTGAAGCGTTGTATCTGCTGGAAAAAATCTCTTTAGGCGATAACAGTACGATAATTCAGAAGATGATTGCAAGCCATCCAAGAATTACCCTTAGAATTAAAAAGCTGGAAGAACTGGACGAACTTGTGAAGTAAAGTTTTCCTTAACCCCTTAGTGGATTCCGTTCCCAAAAAGCCCGTTATGTTTTGGAAGAACATAACGGGCTTTTTGAGAATAGTTTGTTTGTTGGGGGTTACTTTAGCCAGATTTTATCATTATCAGAAACTATATACGGGTCGTTATTTCCATCTCTGCTTACTCTTTTCCAATCACCATTTTTATCTTGTACATATTCCCCTGACCGTCCAACTTTGTATTCATTTCCGTTATCATCATGTACACGACCTCGTTCGTCATACCAATGTGGATTTGATTCTTCTATTGAATCATTCTCAGAAACTTGAATACTCCATTTTAACATGGCTGGGATTAAAACCAATGTACAACTTAATGCAATTTTCCAAGCGATTTTCCAACCAAGCCAATATGCACGAAACCAAGTACCTACACGCTCACCTTTTGGCGTTCTGCTATTTATGTACAAAGTGAGTAATAAAGCTGGAATCAGAGAAATTGCTCCTACAAGTAGTACAAATGCGCCCTCGGCTTTTCCCATAATTAATAACACTAATCCTGCTAATATTCCTCCAATGCCGACTGTTGAAAAGTCCATTAGTAAATACGCAACAAACTTATTATACCGTTTTTTCATTTTTAAATACTCCTTTAATTTTATTTTATGTTACGATACTTTTATATCGTTCCATTTCTTTTAATTTGAAGTTATTCCAAGTAATCAGATAAATCAAACTCAACCACCGTATCATAGTTAGCTGTAATTGTGCATTTCAGAGTTTCTTTATCAACAAATGCGAAATACGGATATGAGCCAGCTATTTCATTAGGAGAATAGCTTTCCCAACTTAGATTAATCGGACAAGACCATTTCGTTTCCGTTGAAGTCATATATTGAGCTGGACAATATGGATTTCCGTCACTAAGCCAAACACCGAGTTGATTTTGATTTTCTTCAAGATACTTGTTGACTGCACTTAATATTTCATTATCTGATACAGTTGCGTTATATGGCTGTCCTTCTGTTGGTTTATTTGATGGTTTTTCTTCTGCAATTGTTATATGACTTCGGAGTTCTGTATAATCTTTTGGTTTGCCATCTTCTTCATATATACTAAAATCACAAATTTCTTTTGTAAAATTTATATTATATGAAAAACTTTCAGGGTCAATTTCACGATTAATTTCATAATTTGAAATACCTATTGATGACAAATCACCTTCTATCAATTTAATACCTTCTGATAATCCATCACTTGAGCCATCATCGGTCTGGAAATATGTTTTTTCAGAAAGTGAATTGTTAATAAAGACACCCCCACCCATCCAATGACTATAATTTAATGAAAATACAGGATTAAATCCATTATTTTCTATAGTCAGTATAGTGTTACACATACCATAATTTGACGAAACATAATTAAAATGATGCCAATAAGTTATACTAAAATACTCTTCATTCCAACCAGTGTTAAATCTAATTGTATCTGCACTCATTTGTTTATCAAAAGAATCAATTAGATACACTTTTTCATTATATCCATACAAATCTAAAATAAAATGAGGAATACCATCTATTTCTTTTAATGCTACTGTTAGTAAATTGCAATTACCGTTAATATTAAAAATTTCTCCACTAATAATACCATACCAATCATTATAATTAGGTGGAGCACTGTAATCTAAATCAATGCTATTTAAATTTGACAATCCATACTTAGATACTAATTCATTCTCAATAAAGTCGTAATATATTTTTTCATAATCTATCGTTTCATCTATATTAGTGGATTCTGTTTCCTGTTCAATATCCTCTAACTCAATCACGCCCCACTTACCATCTTTTTTAACCCAAGCAAGTCCATTGTGTACAGGTCGGACTTCTTCAAATGTTCCGCAAGGGATGACTTCGTTTCCTTGTGTGTCATAGTAACCGCATTGACCGTCGATTTTTACGGGGATATAACCGTTTGTGGAAAGGAAAGGATATTCAGTAATATCACTGGTATTTTTCCACCAACCACCATAAAGAATCTTAGATGTAAAAGGCTCACAAATAAAATCAATTATTTGATTTCCATTATCATCGAAATATCCCCATTTTCCATCTTTTTTTAGTGCGACTACGCCGTTACAAAAATTCATACATCCATCTTCATATTCACATTGAACAAGCAGTTTTCCGTCTTTGGCTATTCCATATTTGGGTTTTGAAGAATCAATTTTTTCGTACCGTTCTTTTATTTTATATTCGTCATATTCTTTATTGTATTCGCCAATAATATCGAAATCATAATATTCAACAAGAACACATGAGTTTTCTGTATATTTTTTTGCAGTTGAAGAGGTGCTACTTAAACAGTAAATCTGTTTTGAACTTGAATCATAAATATATTTACATTCAATATTTCCTCTTCCACCTTCATAATTTACTTCAATACTCAATTTATTTTCCGCTGGAAAAACATTAACATTTTCAGCACCATCATTTCTATATTCATTAAATACACTTATTTCATAAACACCATCGCAAAAATACTTATTATATTTTGATTCTGCTATGTACAAACCGTCATATTTAATGATACCATATTTTTCGTTTTGCTGAATAATAGCACATTCATCATAAGGGTCCATCATTGAATCAGTATTATTACTATATTCGTCCGACACAATAATATCCTCTGCTTCAATGGTAGGGTTTAGATACCATTCATAATTTTTTGTTTCCTCAATCTCCACAAATTCAGTTAATTGCGTTTCGTCTTCAATTGGGACTACTAAAGTATCCTTCCGCCGTATTGCTTCTTCAACTGCTAATTTTGCATTGACCATTTTAAAGTATTCTGAGCCTGAATTTTCTGGGCACTTTGCAGTATTACATAAGATTTCTTTTACTTCCTCTCCAGTTAAATTATTATTTACTGACCATACCATAGCTGCTGTTCCAGAAACAAAAGGAGCTGCGGCAGATGTTCCTTTAAAATAATAACAGTATTTATTATCAACTGATGTTGTTGTTATTTTTTCTCCTGGGGCATAAATATCAACTCTTTTTCCACCATTTGAATATGAGCATATTTGCATATGATTTTTTTCTTGCTCAATTGCACCAACAACTACAATTCTTTTTTTTAGTTCTTCATTATCTATAGTTGCAAACAAAGGACCATATTTTGCATCTATTATATCTGTTTTTGTAGCTCCAAAAACGTCCCATTTATCTCTAATTTGTTCGTATTCACCATCTTTATTTTCCTTAAACCAACCATAGGATTCATTTCCAGCAGATGTACAAATTAAAAAATCATATTTTAATCTAATTAGTTCTATCAACTTTTCTTCTATAGGTAATGAAGCTTTTTTAAATTCATCTTTGGCTGAATCTTCATTTAAATGGCTTGCCCTAAATGTTAAATTAACATTACCTAAACAAGATATATTTATTACTTTTACATTATTTTCAACAATCAAAGTAACTAAATAACTTTCTATTGCTATATTAGTCTTGCTTGCACCTATAAATGAAACCCCATAAAGATTTTCATATCCAAAAGGGTAAACACCACAAATCCCTAAGTCAGAGCCATGACTATCAAGTCTTGAATTAGCAGCCATAACTCCTGCTACATTAGTTCCATGCTCATAAGAATCATTTTCACTAACATATTTAAGAAGTTCTGATTGCGAACAATTATAATATGTTTTCGCAAATCCTAAATCTTCATGATTTTCATCAAACACATTATCAATTATTCCAATCCGCACCGGATTAATTGATTCTTTATTTAATAAACCCCAAGCTGATATACATTGAATAGCTTCTATTCCCCAATTTTTGCCATCTGGTATTTCTTCATTCCATGTTTCATTTTTCCATATATCACCTTTGTTTATTTCATAAGTATTGTAAAAATTATCCCAAACATAATTTATATTTGCATCTAATACAAAAGAAGATTCTTTGATGTCGGTTATTATTTCTTCTAATTGGCTCAGCGTGAAATTTTCATTAAATTTAAATTGATATGTATTTAGAATTTCAATTTCCCCTACTATTTCCGCATTATACTTTTTTGCTAATTCATGTATATCATTCATATCTGTTCCATTTTCTGCAACAATTTCTAATTCATTATTTACATATTTAATATGATTTATTGAGTCATAAACAATATTTTCTTCCTCAGTAACATAGAAATAATTTTTCAATACATTTTCTTTATTTAAATCATTATTTATATTATCAGATGACAACTTATTTTTGTAGATTAGCAATGAACTTGCAAAGCCTAATAATACAACAATAACAACAATTATAATCCCAATTGTCCTTTTTTTACTTTTCATAAATATTCCCCCTAAATTTGCATAATTCCTATTTTTTAGGACATACTAATCATGTATAATTATTTTGTCTTTACTCTCAAAGTTTATTACTTTGAGAGTGTCGAATAAGACTGTTTTTTATAGATTAATTATACTGTTTTTTGTAATTAATGTCAATAAATATATAAGTTAAAATTGCAATATCTACAAAGTTTACAATTTTTCAACAATATTTTTGTACAATTTACAATATGAAATAATAGAAAAAATTCTATTTATGGTCAAAATTATGGTACGACGGAGGTTTGATATATGGCAAGACGAGGTGAAAATATAAGAAAAAGAACAGACGGACGTTGGGAGGGACGATATATTGAAAAATACAATAGTAATGGTAAAGCCTGTTACCGTTCTGTTTACGGTACATCTTATTCAGATGTAAAGACCAAATTAAAAGAACGCAAGAAGGTTACGGTAAACGGCAGTATTATTAATATCGAAAATCTTTGTAAAGAATGGCTTGAAAACAAGGAATCAAAAGTAAAACAGTCCACATATACAAATTACTACAGCATAATTAACAATCATATTATTCCATATTTTAAAAACAGAAAAGCAAGATATCTGACAAATGAAACCATCGAATTATTTATAAATGAAAAAGCAGTGAAGTTGTCCGAAAAGACAGTACACGACATTATCGTATTATTAAAGCAGATAATAAAGTTTGCAGTATCAAGGAAATATATTGAATACTTTGATTTTAATGTAAGTCAGCCAAAAGTCAAAAACAAAGAACTGGCTATACTTAGTAAATACGAACACAGCAAGCTTATAAATTATATTCAGCTAACATTTGATATAAATAAAATAGGGGTATTGTTGTCATTGTTTATGGGCGTTCGTATAGGCGAAGTATGCGCGTTAAAATGGGAAGACGTAAATTTTCAAACTGAAACTTTAAGGATAAATAAAACCATGCAGAGAATAAAAAATCTTGATGAAAAAGCCATAACTAAAACCAAAATAGTAATAGATACCCCAAAAAGTCAAAAGTCAATACGTGAAATACCAATACCGTCATTTATTGTGAATTTAATGAAAAAATATAAGACGGATAAAGAAAAATATTTATTAACAGGAACAGTAGAATTTATAGAGCCAAGGGTATATCAGGACATGTTTAAAACGTATTTAAAGGAATCAGGAATAGAAGATATAAATTATCATGCGTTAAGACATACGTTTGCAACAAGAGCAATAGAGCAAGATTTTGATATAAAAAGTCTCAGCGAAATACTGGGACATTCAAGCGTAAAATTTACTCTTGAAAGATATGTACACCCGTCAGAGGAGCATAAAAGAAAGAACATGGAAAAAATGTCGGTATTCTATTAGTGGTCAAAAATATGGTCAAAAAAAGTAAGAAACTCCGTATTTGCGTGATTTAAAGGTAAAAACTCTCAAAGTAATAAACTTTGAGAGTTTTTTTGTCGTTTTTACTTAATATATATTATTCATTCATGGTTTATATATGACAATAATTCCTTAATTTTGCTTTCTTATTGTAATTCATAATAAAATACTGTCAAGGGTAAATTTCACGCTTTCGCGCCCTTGACAGTATTTTTTTATGAATTCTTTTTCTATTAGCAAATTTAAGGATTTATTTACACATAGCAATGCGCTTCCAACATAAATATTATATATGGGGGTGCTTTACATATGAATGAAAACAACATAACGGAAAATAAAGATATTTATTTGGTGGAAACAGAATATAAAAGCGAAAGACCAATAAAAGAATTAATTAAGGAATTAATGTTAAATGCTCATATTGAAACAGATACCGAAATATGGTATAATGAGCCTATAATATAAGTTATAGGTTGGGTTTAGGAGGTAAAATATGAAACCGCAGCCACGCTATATAGCAGCCTTATATATGAGATTATCGAGAGAAGACGGAGAAAACGAAAGCGCAAGTATAACAACTCAAAGAAAAATGCTGACAGCTTTTGCAAAAGAAAATAACTTTATTATATATGACGAATATATTGACGATGGGTACACAGGCACAAACTTTGACAGACCAAGCTTTAACCGAATGATTAACGATATTGAAGAAAACAAAATCAATACCGTTATCACAAAGGATTTATCACGTTTAGGACGTGATTACATCACAGCCGGACAATATACGGAAGTGTATTTTCCGCAGAAACAAGTCAGATATATTGCTATTAATGACGGTTACGATTCTGAAAACGCTGTCAATAATGATATCGCACCGTTTAAAAATGTTATTAATGAAATGTACGCGCGTGACATTTCTAAAAAAATCCGTTCTTCTTTTACCGTTAAAATGAAAGAAGGCAATTACATAGGTAATTTTGCACCTTACGGTTATTGCAAAGATACTGAAAACAAAAACCATTTTCTTATTAATGAAGAAACCGCACCGATTGTAAAAGAAATCTTTTACATGGCTTCAAAAGGACATAAACCGGCGGATATAGCCAAACATCTTAATATGAAAAATATTCCTTCTCCGCTTGCATACCGTTGTAATAAATATCATCTTGATATAAACAAATATAAAACAGACGGAGAATGGAGAGCCGGAACTATTTCCCGAATGCTTAAAAATATAGTATACATAGGTCACATGGCACAGGGAAAAACAACTAAGGTATCTTTCAGACTTAAAACTACAATTGCAAAGTCCAAAGACGATTGGTTTGTTGTAGAAAACACTCATGCGCCTATTATTGACAAGGAAACCTTTGAAACGGTGCAGAGATATTCCCAAAACAGAGCATACAATAAGAAAAACAATTTTATAAATATTTTTTCAGGAATTGCAAAATGCGCCGATTGCGGTAAAAATATGAGTTCTGTCGGTACAAGAAAAAAAGGCTCTACAGCCAATCTTGAATGCGGAGCTTATAAATTAAAGGGTGCAAAAGCTTGTACTAATCATTTCATTGATTATGACGTACTTTATAAAATTGTCCTTGATACGCTGAAAGAACAAATAAGTCTGTCCGAACAGGACAAAAAGGAAATCTTGAACGAAGTTCTCAAAGAAAACAGCAAAGCTCAAAGGCAAAACAAAACTGTTGACGAAATTGAAAAATTGCAGAAAAAAATAAAGCAAGCGGACAGCAAAATTGAGAAAATTTATGACGATAATTTTTCCGGTCGACTAAGCAACGACAATTTTAATAAGCTTCTTGAAAAATATGAAAATGAAAGCAAATTACTTTCGGAAAAACTAAAACAATGTCAGAAAAATGCAAAGATACAACAAAGTAAATCCCTTGAAAAACAAGCGTATCAAAAATACTTTAATCTTCTTAACGAATATTCAGATATCAAGGAATTAAATTCAGAACTTCTTTTTAAATTGATTGAACGAATTGACGTATATCAAGGACATTATGAAAAATCAGGAAACAAAAAAATCAAACGTCAGAAAATTAAAATTTATTTTCGCTTTATCGGTAAATCCGAAACCAAAGAGTATATAAACTAAAATGGCATACGGTTAATCGCCAAGCTATGCATGGCAATAAACTGTATGCGTAAATAACTAACGGTTTCATTCTATCCATGTGCATGCGGTTTTGGATGTAATGCAGCTGGTGTTATTGGATGTAGAATTATTGACTCTCCACGTGAAAAATTAATTGCAATTTTAACTAATAGCTTTGTTCCTTGTAATGGCAGATTTCCTTTTTTAATAACAGTTTCTATGATATTTATTGGTAGATTGACTTCTGGCTTTAATGCTTCATTTATATCAACTTTAGTAGTTTTAGCCATTGTAATATTTGGAATTATAATGACACTATTTATATCTAAAATTTTATCTAAAACAATATTAAAAGGTGTACCCTCTTCATTTATATTAGAACTTCCACCTTATAGGAGGCCTCAAATAGGAAAAGTTTTAGTTCGTTCGATATTTGATAGAACTTTATTTGTTTTAGGAAGAGCAGCTAGTGCTGCATTGCCCGCTGGAATAATAATTTGGTTATTTGCAAATATTAATTTTAATGATATCAGTATTTTAACTTATGTTGCCAATTTCTTTGACCCTTTTGCAAACCTAATGGGGCTAGATGGATACATTTTAACAGCATTTATTTTAGGATTACCAGCTAATGAAATTGTACTTCCTATTATACTTATGAGTTATATGCAGACAGGAACATTAGTAAACTTAGAAGACAATTTTGCAATTGGTCAAATTCTACTTGATAATGGATGGACATTAATTACTGCAATTAATGTTATGATTTTTACTTTACTACACTTTCCTTGTAGTACAACATTAATGACTATAAAAAAAGAAACAGGTAAGTGGAAATGGAGTCTAATTTCTTTTGCACTACCTACTGTTTGTGGAATTATTGTTTGTATGTGTACAAATTTAATTTGGAATATATTTATATAAGCAGTTAAGAGCCTTATTTTGAATTTTCAAAATTTCAAAATAAAGCTCTTAATTTTAATAATACTAATTCTATAAATTCAATACTATTAAATTAATCTTCAAATTCAATTAATAATTCTTCTGAAATTCTTTCATATCCTATTTTTTCATAAACATGGTTACTAATAGGATTATTAGCATTTGTATATAATGCTAATACTTTTGCACCATCATCCAGTAACTTTTTTGATAACATATACATTCCCGTTTTAGCATACCCATTCCCCCTATGAACTTTAGGTGTAATAACAGCTCCTATTACATATCCATTAATTAGTTTTCTAGCAGTAATTGCTTGCATTACGATTTCATTTTCACTGTTTTTAAATAAATATAATCCTTTTTTAATATGTATATCAGCATGTGATTTCGCTTCCTCATGTGTCATTATTTCTTTATGTGAATCTTCCTGAAATTCTACTATATTATTGCAAATTTTATTTATTTCCTCACAATTATCTTTAATCTGTATCATTTCTAAGTTGTGCAAGTCTAAATTCTCATTTAATTTAGTTAATTGCAAAATATATTTATCTTTCTTGCATCTAATCTTTTTATTTGTCATTTCTATATAATAATTAGCTACTTTTTCACACAATTCCTTCCTAGAATTTATTTCTAATAAATTAACTTTCAATTCTTTAATTTTATAAGCAATATACTTACAAATCTCATCAGAACAATTATTAGTAGGAGAATACATAAGTAATCCATTTCTAGGTTTATTTATAATTATTATCATTTGAACTAATCCCTTATCTTCAACTCTTGCTAATGCCCAATCTTTTACATCTTTTTCTTCTGCATCTAAAATAACAGCTATCATAATATTATTTAAAGCTTCCTCTTTTTCTAATAATAATAAATTCTCATCACAAAACTCTTTTTTTGTTTTATACATCTTTAGTTCCATAATATAATTTCTCCTTTACTACTTCTTTATATTATTTATAATACTAATAAATTAATAATTTTCATTATCTTAGTTTTTTAATTTTTTTCTTATTTCTTTATAATTTTTCATGTATTTTTCAACCATATTCCAAAATTCATCTGAATGATTCATATATTTCAAATGACATATTTCATGTAACACTACATATTGAATCACACTTCTATCATATTTCATTAAACTAGAATTTATAGTAATATTTCTATTAGATGTACAAGTTCCCCATGCAGTTTTTAATTTTCTTATACGATATTTATTAGGTTTAATTCCAACAATTCTTGTTACTATCTGCATTGCCATATCAACCTCTTTTTCTGCCACCTTCATATATACATCATCTAAAAGCTCTTCTATTTTTTTTGTATATTCTTTTTTGTCCTTTTTTGATATTTCTGCTACCATCTTTCCATTCTCTATATAAATATTAGATGTATTTTGTTTTACAAATTTTATCTTCAATGGATACTCTTTTCCTAATAATAAAACTTTACTCCCTTGCTTATATTCTTCTTTATGCAAGTTTTCTAATTTTTCAAAAATCCATTTCTTCTTTTCTTCTACAACATTTTCAATATCTTTATCTTTTATTCTAATAGGTGCTTTAACAATCACTTTTCCATCTCTTACATGTATATATACATTTTTTATTCTAGATTTTACAACTTCATATTCAATTATTTTATCTTTATATTTTATACTATTCATTTAAATATTCACCTTCTCTTGTTTTACATAATTTATTATACCATATTTTTTCCTTAAAGAACAATAGGAGATAAATTGTATTTCATATTTAATTAATTTTCTTACGCCCCTCATTTAATTGTCTGTGCACTAATTTTCGGAAAAATTGTGTGCAATTATTTATAACTCTTTTAGTTAAATTCTACTCTATACTGTTTTTCTATTATATACAATAAATTATAATATTTTTGTTGCCTCTTGACAATATAATATTTATCTTGTTATTATTTGTATAAGTTTTATTTAAATATAATTTAATCTGAATTATTTAATTTTTATTCATTTAATCATAACAAAAGGAGTCTACACTATGAATGAAGCATTAATATTATTAAAGCAATTCTTTGGATACACATCTTTTAGAAAAGGGCAAGAAGAAATTATTTCTAATATTTTAAGCAAAAAAGACTGTTTAGCAATTCTTCCAACTGGAGCTGGAAAATCTATATGTTATCAAATTCCCTCTCTTATATTTACTCATCTAACTATAGTTATATCTCCATTAATCTCCCTTATGAAGGATCAAGTTGATAAATTAAATTCAAAAAATATTTCAGCTATATGTATTAATAGTAATATGTCTAAGTTTGAACATACTCAAGCTATGAAAAATATGGAATTAGGTAAATACAAACTTATATATATCTCACCCGAAAGATTAAATAATATAGCTTTCTTAGAAATTATAAAAAAAACTCCCATATCACTAATTGCAATTGATGAAGCTCATTGTGTATCTGAATGGGGACACGACTTTAGACAAAGTTATTTAAATATATGTAAGTTCATTTCTTTATTAAATCCAAGACCTATTATTGCAGCCTTTACTGCAACAGCTACACTGTTAGTAAAAGAAGATATTATTAATATATTAGATTTAAAAAATCCATTTACTATAACAACTACTTTTAATCGAGAAAATTTATCCTTTTTCATAAAATCTCCAATTGACAAAAATAAATTTATACTTAACTTTTTAGAAAAGAACAATCTTTATTCTGGTATAATATATTGTAACTCAAGAAAAAATGTAGATTTTTTATATGACTACCTTTCTTTAAAAGGGTATCATACTAGTAAATATCATGCGGGTCTTACATCATTTGAAAGAAATAAATATCAAAACTTATTTTTATCTGATAAATGCAAAATTATGATTGCAACAAATGCATTTGGAATGGGAATAGATAAGCCTAACATTAGATATGTTGTGCATTATAACATGCCCAAAAATATAGAAGGGTACTATCAAGAAGCCGGTCGTGCTGGACGAGATGGGAATCCATCACAATGTATACTTTTATTTAATTCTAGTGATATATTTACTAATAAATTCTTAATTGAGAAAGGTTCAAAAAACATATCTCACACATTAGATTATCAAAGATTAAACTGTATGATAAATTACTGTAATACCCAAAAATGCTTACGTTCTTACTTGCTAGAATATTTTGGAGAGATTCCTAAAAATACTAATTGTGGAAATTGCGGAAATTGTATTTAAACTACTCACTTCATATAAATTTAATATCTATTTCGTTAAAAGAGCTATTTATAGAACAAAAGCAGACATTTATGACATTGTAACTTTTTACGTTATTGTAAAGTTCTCGTTTTTATTCGCATGCCAATTTTTTGCATAAAAAATTGGCATGCAATTATTTTATATAATAAGTTGATTGTTACTGTATATTTGAACTTTCCCATTATATAAAAAAGTTGACCTTTTTTAAGATCAACTTCTATCTAAAATAAATTTAATAAAATAATGTTGTTAAGTTTCTTGTTACCCAAAATATTAATAAAATTACCAAGAAAATTTTTAATGAATTTTCCAATGTTTTATTAATTATTTCCTCGCCTTTTATTAAATATCGTAGATAACGATATAATGCATATATTACTAATATTATTATAGGTATTAACATCAAATTATACCATAGTGCTTGTTTTACATTACCATTTACTAAGTAATGTACGCTTCTTGTCATTCCACAACCAGGACATTTTATTCCTGTTAATTTATACAACATGCATGGAATAAAAAAACTTTCTTCCTCTGGATTATATATTTTAACTAAAATTACTCCTATTATTGCAATGACTAATAATGTAATAACTATGGATATGCTTCCTCTTTTCTTTTTATCTAGTTTCATCTTTTACCTACATTTCTGTTATAGCAATCATGCCAAAAATAAAAACAAAATATACAATATAAAATATAATAATTACACTTACCCATATCGCTAATGAAATCCATGCATATTTCACCCATTTTTTAGCTTGTTCTAAACTTGCATTTGCAGATGCAAAATCACCAAATCTTACAAATTGACTCACTTTAGAACCTTCTACGATTGACAATATAGCAAAAATTACACCTATAACATTAGAACAACAACATAATGAAACTACTAAAGCTACAATAGCATTTGCCATATTATATGTAGGAACATTTCCAATATTATTAACAATTACATTATTATTGTAGTTAGTATTATTAGTATTTTTCACTTGTGAATTTGGTGTTTGCACTTTACTTTTTTCTTCTAATTTTTCACCACATTTTACACAAAACATTGAATTGTCATCATTATTATAATAACATCTATTACAAATCATTTTCTTCCTCTTTCCTAATTTTTAATTAAATATTCAGAGTTCTAAGCTTCACTTAAAGCACTAAATATACCAATTCCAAACATTAATACACAATAAATAACTAATAATACTAAACATACTGCTATAATTATCCAAGAGATTTTATTCCACTTTTTAGCTTGAGCTAAACTTGCATTTGCTGCATCAATATTACCTTGTTGTACAAAAGTTTTTACTTTTGAGCCTTCAACTAAAGATAAAATTGCGAAAATTGCTCCAATTATACCACCACAACATAGGAATGAAACTACTATTGCTATAATTGCACTAGTCTGTTTATATTCAGGTACTTCAGTTCCATTATATGAACTTATAGTATTTTGATTATTTCCGTGTATTTTGAACTACAACTTGTGGTTCTTCTAATTTTTGCCCACAACTTACACAAAACTTTGCTCCGTCATCATTATTAGTATTACAATTTTTACAAATCATAAAAACATCTCCTCCTTTTCTATCCTATACTTTATTGTAACATTTTTCACTATTAATGTCTACTCTTTTACACAAAAAACGAAAACAAAAAAATCAGCTACTATTTGAAGTCTATTCTCATATTTTTATTTGGTGAAAGTGTATCTTGTCATAAATAAGCAAGATTCTCCAGCAATATAATTTCCTTATTCTATAACTAGCTTAAATATATGTATTCTTAATTCAGAGTTATAATTTTTATTCCAGTATGTGCACATTTAATGCACATGCTATTTTCTCACAATAAAAACCTCATTATTTTTAATAATACAATGAGGTTTTTATAAATTGAATTTATAAAATTCTATTTACTATCTAATTACATAAATCTTACGCACTCTTTAATTCTAATCTAAGTTTATCAGCAATCATTGCTATAAATTCACTATTTGTAGGTTTTCCTTTACTTGCAGATACTGTGTAACCAAAAATATTTTCAACTGTATCTGTTTGTCCTCTTCCCCACGCTACTTCTATAGCATGACGAATAGCACGTTCAACTCTTGATGGAGTAGTTTTATATTTTACTGCTATATCTGGATATAATTGTTTTGTAATTTGATTAATTACATCAATATCATTTACCACCATCATAATAGCTTCTCTTAGATATTGATATCCTTTTATGTGTGCTGGAACTCCTACTTCATGAATAATATTTGTTACTAATGCTTCTAGGTTCTCTTCTGATTTTTTATTTTCTGAATCTATTTCTATATATTGAGCTTTTATTTCTCTACTTAAAAAGTTATTTTTATTTTGTGATGGTTGGAAATGCTTTAAGTCTTTTACTCTTTTTATTAATAGATTAATATCTATTGGTTTTACAACATAATATTGAGCACCTAAATTAATAGCTCTTTGAGTAATCTTATCTTGTCCCACTGCTGAAAGCATAATGCAAAGTGGAAATTTTTCCATATGTATAGCATTTAATTTTTCTAATACTCCTAACCCATCTAAATGTGGCATTATCACATCTAGAAGTACTATGTCTGGTCTTGTGCTTACTATCATATCAAAAGCCTCATTTCCATTTTTTGCCATGCCTATTACTTCCATTTCATCATCTTTTTCTAAATAACTTGCTAAAGTCATAGCGAATTCATTATTATCATCAGCAATTAAAACCGTAATTTTCTCTTTCACACTAAATTCCCCCTGTTAATAGATTTGTAAATTTTTTACAATTGAAATTATAAACCGTTTTCTAAAAATTTGCAATACTTTTCTGGAAATTTTTTCTAATTTTCTTTTTTTAAGTTTAATTTTCAATGTTTTTTCTGATGTTTTTTGCTTTTATAACTTTATAATTTAGTATTTTAAAATTATTTTTATCATTATTAGTAAGTATCTTATCTTTTTCTTCATTATTAACTTCTATTATACATTCTACACAATCATTGTATACAGTACTTATAATATTAATATTGTTTTTCTTACAAAAGTATTTTAAATTTTCAAAATCACTATAACTAATTGTTATAGATACTTCCATTCCACATTCTTCTTTTGCATATGTTACTTTCTCTAGTGCTTTAATAGTTGCTTCTGAATATGCTCTAACTAGCCCACCTGTTCCAAGTAAAATTCCTCCAAAGTATCTAGTAACAATAATTAATATATTACTTATATTGTTTTTTTCTATAATATTTAACATCGGAGCACCTGCTGTTCCACTTGGCTCACCATCATCACTAAATCTTTTTATACTTTCATTTGGATTTTTTACAGAATATGCATAACAATTATGTCTTGCATCATAATATTTTTTATTAATATTTTTTATTATTTCTTCTGCATCCCTACTTGTTTCTACATAAAAAACATTAGCAATAAACTTAGATTTTTTTTCTACAATTTCAGCTTGCACATTTTCTTCTTTAATTGTTTTAAACATAGTAAAACCTCTTTTATTATAATTTATAGACCTGCTGTATATCCCGTACTATAGGCAATTTGAAGATTAAAACCTCCAGTATATGCATCAACATCTATTATTTCTCCAGCAAAGAATAATCTTTCTACTTTTTTCGATTCCATTGTTTTAGGATTTATTTCTTTTATATCAATTCCTCCTGCTGTAATTATAGCGTCATCTATAGTTCTAAACTCTTTAAGTGTTACTTTTAAGTCTTTTAATATATTAATAAGGATTCTTCTTTCTTCTTTTGTAATTTCATTTACTTTTTTATCTGGATTAATATTACTAATTTCTACTATTGAATCTATTAATTTTTTAGGTAATAAATTATCTAAAGAATTTTTAAATAATTTATTACTTTGTTCCTTAAAGTCTCTTATTAATCTTAAATCTAATTTTTCTTCTGATAAAGCAGGTTTTAAATCTATAATCAATTTTATATTTCCTTCTTTAAATAGTTCTTCTACATTATTATATCTTAATAAATGAGCTGAAGCACTTAATATTATTGGTCCCGATACTCCAAAGTGAGTAAAAATCATCTCTCCAAAGTCTTCATAAATTACCTTACTGTTCTTGAAATCTTTAATTTTAATTGAAACATTCTTTAGTGTTAAACCTTGTAATCTTTTACATAGATTTAATGAGTCTAGTACACTACTTTCTTTTAAAATTTGTTCTGTTTCAGTATTTTTATTCGCTGCCACAATAGGTACTAATGATGGTCTTATTTTAGTAACAGTATGACCTATACTACTTGCCATTTTATATCCGTCACCTGTTGAACCAGTATTTGGATAACTTTTTCCACCAGTTGCTAAAATTACTTTATCTGCATTTTCTAATACATCATTTCCTTTTTCATTTATATATCTTACACCTTTTACGGCTCCATTTTGAACTTCTATTTTGCTTGCTTTACTATTTGTTCTAATATCTATTTTTAATTCTTTTAGTCTTCTAAGAAATGCATCTAATACATCTTTAGATTTATCAGATATAGGAAATATTCTATTCCCTCTTTCTTCTTTAACTTTTACACCTTGCTTTTCTAAAAAATTAATAATATCCATATTAGTATAATTTTGAAAACTACTATATAGAAACTTACCATTTCCAGGAACATTTGAAATAAAATCTTTCATATCTAAACCACTTGTTATATTACATCTACCTTTTCCTGTAATTAATAATTTTCTTCCAAGAGAATTCATTTTTTCGAGTAATATTACTTTATCACCTTTTTCAGCGGCAGTAATAGCACTCATCATACCAGCAGGACCTCCACCAATTACTACTACTTTCAAATTTTCCTCCTAAAATATCTTAGCTTAATTTAATGCAGTTAATTTTATATAATTTTAACAATAATCATCAACATAACCTTTATATATTTTTTATTATATTGTTTACTAAATATATTTCATAAGCAAAAACTTAATCTTAATAATCATAAACTCTATATTATATTTTGTATTGCTTTCATTACACCTAATTTACCATATTCATAAGTTAAACCACCTTGCATAAATGCTACATATGGCTCACGTATCGGAGCATCACAACTTAATTCTATTGATGAACCACCGAGTAAATGCTCCTGCTGCCATAATAACTTGATCTGTATATCCTGGCATGTCCCAAGGTTCAGGTATAGAATTTGAATCTATCGGTGACCCCATTTGAATTCCTTGACAATATTTAATAAGTTTTTCTTTATCTCCAAATTCTATTGTTTGAACAATATCTGATCTTTTTTCATCAAATTCTGGATCTAATTTATATCCTAATTCTTTTAGCATTTTGCTCGCAAATACTGCTGTTTTTAAGCTACTTGCAACTACACTTGGTGCAAAAAACAATCCTTGCAAAATAGATTTATTTATTCCTAAGCTTGGTCCTACTTCTTTTCCAAGTCCAGGAGCAGTTAGTCTTTCAGCAGCTAAATTAACTAATTCTTTAGTTCCTGCAATATATGCTCCATTTGGAGCAATTCCTCCGCCTAGATTCTTTATTAATGAACCTACTATTACATCTGCACCGAAATGAGCTTGGCTCTACCACATCTACAAACTCTCCATAACAATTGTCTACCATTATAATAGCATCTTTGTTTACACTTTTTATTAACTTTATAACTTTTTCCATTTTTTCTAAACTAATACTTTTTCTTAATGCATATCCTCTAGAACGTTGTATCTCTATTAATTTTATATTTCCTAGAGCCACTCTTTGTTTAATTTTTTCATAATCAAAATCATCATTAATTAAATCTATTTGCTCATATTTTACTCCAAATGACTTTAGCGAACTTGAGTTATTTGAAATTCCAATTACTTCATCTAATGTATCATATGGTTTTCCACAAATACTTAAAAATGTATCTCCAGGACGTAAGAAGGCGAATAATGCAACAGTTAAAGCATGTGTTCCTGAAATAAATTGTGATCTAACAATAGCATCTTCTGTTTCTAAAACCTCCGCATACACTTTTTCAATTGTATCTCTTCCTATATCTCCATATCCGTATCCTGTAGTACTTCCAAAATGCATATCTGATATATTATATTTTTGAAACGCATTTAATACTTTTAAAGAATTAAATTCACATACTTTATCTACTTCTTCAAAAATTGGATTTATTTCTTTTGTTACCTTTTCTGCTAATTTTATTACTTCATTACTAATTCCAAATTTAGTATACATCTTATTCCTTCCCTTCCATTCTATATAATAGTAAAAATATTTTAGTAAAATTTTAAACTGCACTAGAAATTTCCTATTGTATAAAAAATTTCTCCATATCCTAAATCAACTCTATAATATTTTCCTATGAATTGTGGCTGATTTTCTTCTATCTCATAAGTAGGTTCTAAAATAATATTTCCTTCTAAATTAATTACTCCCCATTTACCATCTTTTTTTATTCCTGCATAACCATAAATATTAAAATCGGTTACCATGTCATATATATATTCTACTTTAACATTTCCATTTTTATCTACAAATCCCCATTTACTATTCTGCTTTTTAGCAACTAGATTCTGGTTATTCATAGTTGGTGTATTAAACAACTCTTTTCCATCAAAATCAAAAAACTTTTTATCTTTTGAATTATATATTTTAATATAATTCTTTTCTATTTCTATTTCAGCATTTTCCATTGATGCAATAACATTCATATTATTATCAATTAATTCTATATTATTATCTTTAATTCCTTGTATTACATTTGTATTTTCTAATTTTTGTAACACATCATAATTAAATTTCACTATTATATCTTCATTTATATCAATTATTCCAAGATAAGTTTCATCCTGAGCAATAAAATAATCATTAAACAAATAATCTATAAATGTATATTTATTCTCTATTAAAATGTTATTATCTTTATCTATTATTCCAAAATTCTCATTTTTATCTATACTTATAAAATAGTTTTTGTTCATTGTAGATATTATACTTATAAAATTTTCATTACTAAATTTTTGACCCTTATTATCAAATACTATTACTACATCATCATTTTGTGCATTAATTAAATTACCTGCTATTATTATATTACTATACTGTATAGGAATTATTATTTCTCCACTTAAGTTTGCTACACCTTGCTTTCCTGATTCTTGTAAAATTAACAAATTATTTATATTATCAAATTGTATATCTTCATATTTATGTGCTAATACTAATTTTTTATTTATAAATAGTCCTGCTTGTCCATTTTTAAATGCTACTAAATATGCATTTTCATCATCATCTATATAGTTAATTCTTGCAATTTCATTATATTCTGTTTTTAATATTATTTTTCCTTTATAATTTATATATCCATATCTATATCCTTCTTCCGTTTTTATAGATACAATAAAACCTGCTTTTTCATTATGATTTTCACTTATAGAATATTTATCAGCCTCTATAGAATCATAATTTATATTAATTATCTCTTTTCCGTCTATATTAATAACACCAGTTTTTCCATCTTTTTTTACTAACAACATTCCTTCTTTAAATTCTAAAGCTTCAATATTATCATATATTGGTTTTGTTATCTTTTTTCCATCAAAATCAAGTAAACCATATTTTCCATTTTCTTTATACTTTAAAACACTTTTTTCATATGGAATATTATCTAAATTTTCTTCTCTTTTTATTGCTTCAACTTTTTCATATTCACTAAATATTTCTTCTTTATTTTTATTATATACTTTAGTTTCATAATTTCCTGTTTCAGCATTATAATTATTCATACAAATAAAAATATCTTTGCTTGGATTTGGTATCTGTATCATATCGAAATTTGTTTCTACAATTATATCTCCATTTTTATCAATAACACCATATTTATCATCAAAAACTAAGAAGTAATCTCTTTCGTTTATTTCTTCAAATTTTATTTTATATTTATTATCTTCTGCAAAAACTTTATAAATAAAAAATGCAAATAATATTAGTAAAATTATAAAAATTACTATTAATTTATTTTTCGATTTCATTTATATCAAACCCTCTTTTTATTCTTTTTCTTTTGTTTCTTCACCAACATTTTGGTCATTATTTTTGCAAGCCTTTACCCACATTATTCTTTTTTCTTCATATTCTTCTATTTTATATGTTACGTCTTTTGTTTCTACTATAGCTTCTTCTCCTTCTTCTGGTAAACGTCCTAATTCTTCTAATAGATATCCCGACAAAGTATCATAATCACCTTCTGGAACATTTATATTTAATATTTTCTTTAATTCATATAATGATACACTTCCACTAATTAAAAATGTATTTTCATCTATTTTCTCATATTCGTTTTCTACTTCATCATACTCATCAAAAATATTTCCGACTAATTCTTCTAAAATATCTTCCATTGTAACTAAACCAGAAGTTCCTCCATATTCATCAACTACTATAGCCATCTGTTTTTTATTTTTTTGTAATTCTTTAAATATTTCATTTATAGGTTTAGATTCTGGCACAAAATATGCGTCTCTTATTATATTTTTTATTTTAATTTGTTTTTTTCCACTTAATGATTTTAGAATATCTTTAACAAATAAAATTCCTTTTATATTATCTATTGTCTCGTCATACACTGGTATTCTGCTATATTTGTATTCATCTATTTTATCTAATAATTTATAGATGTCTTCATCAATATCTATTGCAAATATATCTGTTCTATGTGTCATAACTTCTACTGCTGTTGTATCATTAAATTCAAAAACATTATTTATCATCTCTTTTTCTTCTTCATTAATAGTTCCTTTTTCTTCACCTTCATCAATCATCATTTTTATTTCTTCTTCTGTAACAGCTTGTTCCTCGTTTTCTGATACTCCAAAAATTTTAGATACCAAATTTGTAGATGCTGTTAATAACTTCACAAAAGGTGCAGTAACTGTAGAAATAATTTTTATAACTCCTATTGTTGCAAACGATATTTTTTCATAATATTTCATTGCAAGTCTTTTTGGCACTAATTCTCCAAAAACTAATGTAAAGAATGATAATATAATTGTTATAATAACAATCGAAATACCTCTCCATACATCTACTGAAAGCATTGGTAATACTTTATTTAGCATTGGTGATAAAATATCTGCAAAAGTATCTGATGCAAAAGCACTTGATAAAAATCCTGCAAAAGTAATTCCTATTTGTATAGTAGCTAAAAATTTACTTGGATTTTTTAACATTTTTACTATCTGTTTTGCTTTTTTATTTCCCTCCTTCGCCATCTTTTCTATTTTTGCATCATTCAACGAAATAAATGCTATTTCTGTAGCAGCAAAATATGCATTTAATAATATTAATATCACTAAAAATAATATCTGTAATATCATAAAATCTTCCTTCCTTTGTATATCATATTTACTTCTATTTTCACGCATTTAATTATATATTGCTATCCAAGTTATGTCAATGCAATATTTGGAAGATTTTACTATTTTTGCTAATATTTAATTAATTTTCCTATTTACCTGTTCTTGGAAGTTTTTTAAATTTTATTTCTTCTCTATAAACTTTAGTTATATGCTCATCTTCATCCCAAACTACATATCCTTTATTACTACCTTCAAGTTTTGTTTTATTTGTAAATGAATCATCATTTTTTACTGTACTATTTACAGTTGTAAATATGTATGGATTTATTACTGATTCAAAGCCAACATCTACTTTGCCAAAATCCGCTTTAAATTCAGTTATATATTCGTCATTTTCTAATGGTAAATCAGTAAAATCGATATAATTATTTTCCTTAGAGCTTAAATTTTCTTTTAATAATCTATAATTATTTTTATTTGTTTTATAATATAATGAATATTTTAAATCTTGATTATATGTACCTGTTACTAATTTCGTAATTCTTACATAATCTGTTGGCAAATAATCGTACCAAACAAAATTATCTAATTGTACATTACCAGTATTTTTTATTTTAAAATTATAACGAATCTCTTGATTTGCAGTTGTTTGAATTATTCCGGGTCTTTTCAATATTTACATCAGGTTTCTCTGATACGTTTGTGACATTTACTTGTACTACTTCTTCATTTGTTCCTATCTCTGCAAAGAATTCATTTTCATTTAATAAATACCATTTTGCAGTTTGAGTTTCCTTTATTGTATAACTTCCCTTATCTAATTTTTTAGTAATTGCAATTCCTTCTTTATCTGTAACTATCTCATCTACCAAATTCTTATTTGAGTCATATACTTCAAATTTAACATTTTCAATTGGTGAACCTAATTTTAACCCATTTATAAAATTATCATCTTCACTTGTTTTAACAATTTTAATTTGACCTTTTACTCTTGCATTAGTAATATTTAATTTAGAAACTACATCTGTTTTAACATTTACTTTTAAAATTTCTTTATTTAAAATATGCATTTCATCTGTTTTTACTTCTTTAAGTTTATATTCTCCTATTGGAAGTCTACCTGTAACTGCTTTTCCATTTTTATCTGTTCTTATTTTTTCCACTACTTCATCTTTAGAATTTATTATTTCAAATTCTACACCTTCAAGCTTGTATTGTTTATCTTCTGCATCAAACTTATTTACTTCAATTTGACCTTTTAATTTTTCATTTTTTATTGTAATTTCTGATAATTCATCACACTTTATTTCTGCATAATATATATCTTTTGACAACTCGTACATTTTGTTTGCTTTAGTTTCTTTTATTGTTACAATTCCTGTTCTAATATTTTCGACATAAGCAATTCCATCTTTACTTGACTTAGCTATATATTTATATCCATCTTTATCTGTAATTTCAAATTCCACATCTGATACTGGTATCTTTTGATTATCTAAATCTACTTTATAGATTTTTAGATTTCCTTTTTTATGCTCATTTATAAATTGAATATTCTTTATTTTATCTTCTTCAACAGTTATTATTTTAGAATCTTCATTAAGAATATATTCTTCATTAGTGCCAAGGCTCACTTCTTTTATTTTATAATCTCCCACTGGAAGATTTGATGTTGTTGCCTCTCCGTTTTTATCTGTTTTTACTGTTTCTATTATGGTATTATTCTTATCTATAATTTGAAATTCTACACCTTCCAATTTTATTTCATTATGGTCTTTATCTACTTTTATAATTTTTATTTGACCTTTTTTCTTTTCATTCTCCACTTTTATTTCATAAGTTTCATTCCAATTTATTGTTACATCCTGGTCTAATGCCATTTTATATTCCTTTTTTGTTAAAGTTTCCCTTAATGTATAATCTCCTGTATTAATACTTTTTTCCTCTGCTACTCCGTCTACTCCTGTTACAAGATGTCTTACTACATTGCCTTTAGAATCAATTAAATCAAACTCTACTGCTTCTAACATTATAGAATTATCATCTTTATCTACCTTGATTATTTTTAAATCACCTTTTTTATGTTCATTTTCTAATGTTACTTCTTTAGTATTGTTATATTCTAAATTTATTTTATTTTCTTTTGTATCTAAAATATATTCATTTTTAGTTTCTAACTCTTTTATAATTACAGTTCCTTGTTTTAAATTTTTTACATATATTTCTCCATTTTTATCTGTAGTATAATCTCCTATATTCGTACCATCTTCATACTTAAAATTAAATTTTACACCTGATATTTTCTCTTTTGTATCTTTATCTATTTTAGATAGTTTTATATTTGATTTGTATGCATTTATATCTAAATTTGTAGTCTCTACTATATCTGAATATGAATCTACTGTTACTGCATAATTTTGTGTATTTTTATCCCTTGATTCTCCATAATAAACAGGATAATTTTGACATTTCCCTTCAATTTCTATTTTTCCTTTTATATTTTCATTAATAACTTTTTTAGGGACCATTACTTTAAATTTTTCTCCTATAGAAAATGTAGTTTTTCTATTTCCATTTAAATCTGCAACATAGCTTCCTTCTGGGAAATTAGTTATGTTTTTTACCTTATATCCAGACATTGATGTAGAAGATGTAACTGTATATTTTTGTGAATAATAATCCTTATTTTCATCTATAATAAAACTTCCAGATTTATTTATTCTTATAATTCCATTATTTTCTTGTGTCTCTGTTCCATTATAGCCTAAATTTACTAGATGATATATTGCATCAATTACTTTTTTTCCTCTTCTTTGAATATCTTCTAGATTTTGTCCATTAATAGGTGTATCACCTGGTCTAAAATATGTATAAACATCTTCTAACTTATATCCCTTTATAATCCAGTACCCTGCTTGTTTTGTTGCAAGATATGCATCATCTTCAGTTTCTACTCCTAAGTCATTAGCGCTAACATATGGATATCCATACCTATATACCCTCCATAATCTATCATCTGACAATAGTTTATTTAAATCCACATAATAACCATCTTGTTCACCTTCAATCCAACCTATTCCATTTAAATCTGAATCCACACAATATGCAATTCTTCTAATTCCTTGTTCATCTGTATACCAAGTTCTACTATAAGTTATATAGTACCAATTTCCTGAAGTTTTACTTTGATATTGTATACTATAAAATCCTAAATCTCCTTTTTCTAAATATAGCGAATCTCCTATACCAGTTGCTAACGTTTGAAACATTTGCATTGGTAAAATAGTTATTAACACACATATAATTATTATAATTTTATTTATTTTACTTTTCATAAGCCCTCTCTTTCTTTTTTCTATCTCGTAGTATATATTCTCGAAATTTCTTGTACTACTCTATTTTAGCTAAATTATATCTTGTACATTAGAATCTTATTAATTAAATTTCTACTGCTTGTACACATAATCTTTGATTTCTTTTGTTTGATATACATGTAATCATTGTTAATTTATTTTCTTTTGTATTTTCTAATTTACTCCAATCTGTTTCAAATATTGCTTCAATATTATCCACTTTATATTGCCTTTCATAAAATCTTGTTTTATATATTACTATATCACCTTCTTGTAATTCATTTAATCTTGCAAAATATGAATACTCATTTCCTCTATTATGAGCAACTAAACATACATTTCCATCATATTTAGAAGTTTCTTCAATATGTCCTATATACTTTTTTAAGATCTCGTTATTACTTCCTTCTTTTATAGTTGCCTTCAATCCTATTTTTTGTATTTCTAATATTCCAAGAAAGTCTTCTTCTAGACTATATATTTCATTAGAATTAATATTTTCATAAACAATATTTTCATATTTAGAATCTGTTTTTATTTTATTTACATCTGCTAATTTATTGGAATAATTGCAAAAATAGTACACAAGTATGATTGATACAACTAGCATAAATACAAAAAATATTATAAATATCTTTTTCATTTTCCTCCTTTCTCATTTTATGATATTTAAATTTAACTATTTCTTATCATTGGAGTTCTGTTTTTTATTATTTATTTTTTCATTTTGATTTTTGGAATTTTTATTTTTTGAAAGCTGATTTGCTAGTTCCTTTGGATTTAAATTTTTACTTAGAATAAAAATACTTTGATTTTTTAAATTGCCGTTTCTTTTAAAATTATGGTAATTTGTAAATATAAAGTTAATACATAAAAATAATATACTTGTTATTATAAAGCTTATTATATGTATATTTTTCTTATTAAAATTAATCATTCATATTATTCACCTGCCTATTTATTTTAGATAATGTTTTAGTATTTTATTTTTTATATTCTACTTTGCACTATCTTTATTGTTTTTATTAGGAAATTTTTCAGATAAAAAATTTATAGATAAAAATTGCAATTTTTAAATAAAACTATAATTAGAATACACCATATATGCATATTTGTAAAGAATTTTCGATCGACAAAAAAATACAAAAAATTATTCTTTATTAAATTTTAACTTTTAAATTAAGGTCTGATATATCCCAGACCTTTCAGACTAAATTATTGTAAAAAACATTAAACAAACAAAAATGATTTAGTTAAGAATTTACTAAATCATTTTTGTTTTTATTCCTCACATAAATCCATCTCAAAGAAAAACTCTACTCCACCAACTTTATTTTCTACTCCATAACTATTTTTATAGTTATTCATAATAGCTTTTACTAAAGCAAGACCAATTCCAGTTCCCCCAGAATTTCTATTTCTAGAACTATCTACCTTATAAAATCTTCCCCATATTCTATCTAAATCCTCTTGACTAATATTATCTCCTGTGTTATATACACTAATTCTAACTTTATTTGATTTTTCATTTATTTTTGCATTAATTACAATTTTTCTTTCTCCAGCTACTTCTTTTGCATGTTTTATTGCATTTGTTAAATAATTTGTTATAACTTGTTCTATATAAAAATCATCTGCATACACACACAAGTTATTATCATTTTCAAATTCTATTTTAATATTATTTTCTTGAATCATAACATTACATCTTCTTATAACTTCATTTATTAGTTCTACAATATTAAACTTTTTATTGTTAAATTCTCTTTTTCCATATTCTAGCTTCATTAATTCTAATAATTGTTTCACTAATATATCCATTTTATTTGTTTCATCCAATATAACTTCTGCATAAAATTTTCTAGATTCCTCATCAGAATTAACATTTTCTACCAATCCTTCTGCATATCCCTGTATTAATGCTATTGGCGTTTTTAATTCATGAGATACATCAGAAATAAATTGTTTTCTCATCTCATCTATTTTTGATTTTTCTTCAATATCTTTTTCTAATTCTATATTTGTTCCTCTTAATTGTTTTATCGTTTTTTCAAGCTTATCTGACATTGTATTAATACTTTTACCTAAATCATTAATTTCATCTTCTGTGTCTTTTATTCTATATTTTTGGCTAAAATCTAACTTTGCCATTTTATTGGCAATATTATTAAGTTCCAATATTGGTTCGGTAAACTTTCTTGATATAAATGATGCAATTATTCCAGATATTAAGATTACAATTCCACCAATGAATAATAGGAGATTATTTGATATTTTTACACTTTCTTCTATTGCTGATATTGGAATTCTTATGTATAAATTATAGTTATTATCTAGTGTAGCAAATAAAACAACATAATTTATCTTGCTTTTTTCATCTTGCAACTTTTTTATAATCATTTTTTCTCTTGCATATATAATATTTCCTGAATCATTATCGCGATTAAATATATTAGATATATTTATTTTTCCTATAGCACCTAAAAACTCCTTATCTGTTGTAACTACTATTATGTCATCAGTCTGTTTTATTAATATATCTATATTATTTTTTATTGCAATATTTTTAAGTTCTTCTTCTAAATCTATACTTTGATCTGGATTGTTATAATAATTATTTATCTTTTCATACAAAGATTTAATTGTGTTGGTTTTAGAATATAAATAAAAAGTTTCTAAAACTATATTATTAACTAAAATTAAGAATAAAATTACTATGATTATTACTGTACACAAAGTTAGAAAAAGTCTAACTCTAACAGATTTTAAGCTTTTTCTTGTTTTTTTCATTGTTTCCTCCAAATGTTATTTAATCTCAAATTTATATCCTACACCTCTCATAGTTTGTATGTATTTTCCTTTTTTTCCTAGTTTGTGCCTTATCTTTTTTATATGACTATCAATTGTTCTAGAATCTCCATAATAATCATAATTCCATACATTATTTAATATTTTATCTCTAGATAGTGCTATATTTGAATTATCTATTAGATATTTCAGTAACTCATATTCTCTTAAGCTTAACTCTATCTGCTTACCATCTACTTTTACTGTTCTTCCATCAGAATCTATTTCTATTCCACCATAATCTTTAACTTGTTTTTCTATTGCTTTTGTTCTTTTTAAAATTGCTTCTACTCTTGCTACTAATATTTTAGGACTAAAAGGTTTAGAAATATATTCATCAACACCAAGTTCAAATCCAAATAATTCATCTTGCTCTTCACCTCTTGCTGTTAGCATAATAATTGGAATGCTTGAACTTTGTCTAATCTGTCTTAATACAGACCATCCGTCTAGTTTAGGCATCATTACATCTAATAAGATTAATCCTACTTTATTCTTATTTTCTTCAAAAACTTGCAAAGCTTCTTCTCCATCTGCCGCTTCTAATACAGAATACCCTTTTTTAACTAAAAAATCTCTAATTAATTTTCTCATTCTATCTTCATCATCTACTACCAATACTGTAATATCATTCATAATAAAATTCATTCCTTTCTTGCTTCGCTCTCAAGGTACTACACATAGTTATTCAAAATTAAATTCTTTCAAACTACTATTCCTTCACTTCTAATTAATGCTATTATATATTATAAAGTGGTTTTATGTCTATATTGTGAAAATAATTTTATTTTTCAATAAATTTTTATGTTACCAATTTTATTTTGATATAATATTAGTTCTAATATTTGATTCAAATTCATATAATATATTATATGGTTAAAGAACCTCGTATAAAAAACTCCGTACGAGAACACTTTTTTAGTGTACTTCTTATTCAAAGTGAGTTTAGAAAGGATTTCAAATGAAAGGAATAATTCAAGTTTCTGGTAAAAAACTAACAACAACACTCAGAAATATAATTTTTGATACTTGTAAATCTATATGTCCATCATGCATAGTCATACAAGAAAGCCGGAAATTTCTACACATTAGCTGTAAAGAATTACCAGATGTTGACACACTAAAAAAAGCTTTACAATCTTCTGTAAAATTTAATATAAGTGTCAAAACTGAACATTTTGCAAACGTGATTTTTGTGCAAATATCATAATAGCAAAATATAATTTAAAACCAGAGTAATAGTTTTACTTCTTACTCTGGTTCTTTTCTAACTTTTTTAATATTTACAATTTGTCAAAATGTCATTTTTGTTTTAAAAATTCAAAATTATATTTAGATATGATAAAAACCCTCCATGTTCTGTCTAACATTTTGGGTTTATATCTTTTTTTAGTTCATATCAATTTTGTTATTATTAAGTTTTTTTATAACACTTTTTAACTTATCATTTAAAATTATTATTTATTAATACATTCCTCCCATTCCAGCTGCTGGGTCTTCATGTGAACAATTGCATGATTTTTCTTCTTTCTTTTCTGTTACAATACTTTCTGTTGTAAGTACCATAGAAGCAATAGATGCAGCATTTTGAAGAGCACTTCTAGATACTTTAGTAGGATCTACTATTCCTGCCTTCTTCATATCTACATAAACTTCATCTTTTGCATTAAATCCTGTTCCAACTGGGCTTTGTTTTACTTTTTCCAATATAACAGCTGGTTCTAAACCTGCATTTACAGCAATTTGTTTTACTGGTTCTTCTAATGCTCTTAAAACAATTTTTGCACCCAATTTTTCATCATCATTTAAATCTTCCATTACCTTTTCTACTTTAGGAATTACATTTACATATGCAGTTCCTCCACCTGCAACAATACCTTCTTCTACTGCTGCTCTAGTTGCAGATAATGCATCTTCTATTCTTAATTTCTTTTCTTTCATTTCAACTTCTGTTGCTGCACCAACTCCAATTACTGCAACTCCTCCAGCAATTTTTGCTAAACGTTCTTGCAATTTTTCTGTTTCATATTCGCTTTTTTCTTCTACAAGTTGAGCTTTTATTTGATTTACTCTTTCAGCTATATTTTCTTTATCACCTAGACCATCAACAATTATTGTATTTTCTTTTTGAACTTTAATTTGTTTTGCTCTACCTAATTGTTCTATAGATGTATCTTTTAATTCTAATCCTAAATCTGATGTTATAACTTCACCGCCTGTTAAAATAGCTATATCTTGTAACATCTCTTTTCTCTTATCTCCATAACCTGGTGCTTTAACAGCAACTACATTTAATACACCTCTTAGTTTATTTAATATTAATGTAGATAATGCTTCACTTTCAATATCATCACAAATTATTACAAGTTTTCCAGATGATTGCATTAAATTTTCTAATAATGGTAAAATTTCTTGAATGTTACTAATTTTTTTATCTGTAATTAAAATATATGGATTATCTATAATTGCTTCCATTTTTTCTGTATCTGTTACCATATATGGTGATACATATCCTTTATCAAATTGCATACCTTCAACTACACTTAATTCTGTATTTGATGTTTTTGATTCTTCTATTGTTATAACACCATCTTTAGAAACTTTTTCCATTGCTTCTGAAATTAATTTTCCAATTTCTTCATTATTTGCAGAAATACTTGCAACTCTTGCAATATCTTCTTTTCCATTTATAGAAGAACTAATTTCTTTTAATCCATTAACTGCTGTTTCAACTGCCTTATCCATACCTCTTTTTATAGCCATTGGGTCTCCACCTGCAGCTACATTTTTTACACCTTCTTTAATCATGCTTTGAGCTAACACTGTAGCTGTTGTTGTTCCATCTCCTGCAACATCGTTTGTCTTTGTAGAAACTTCTTTTACAAGTCTTGCTCCCATGTTCTCGAAAGCATCTTCAAGTTCTATTTCTTTAGCTATAGTAACACCATCATTTGTGATAAGTGGTGCACCAAAACTCTTATCCAAAACTACATTTCTTCCTTTTGGTCCTAATGTTACTTTTACTGTATCTGCTAATTTATTAACACCATCTAATAATTTTTTTCTAGCATCTT
Source organism: Clostridiales bacterium (assembly GCA_019417465.1). Classification (GTDB taxonomy): domain Bacteria; phylum Bacillota; class Clostridia; order TANB77; family CAG-508; genus CAG-492. The sequence continues at coordinate 79,640 of DXVF01000006.1, read as the reverse complement.
CTCCAAACTTAATTTCTTTTGCCATAATATATCAAATCCTCCTTAAAATTTAATTTTATTTAATATATATTCTTAATTGTACACTTCATTTCTATTTACAATTACAGAGCATATCTTTTTTCTTATAGATTATGATTTATCTAAGCTTTATAAACTTATTTTATAAATAGAAAAACTTATTTACTGTACTAAGCTTTATTCTCTCTATTCAGCTATTGCTAAAATATCACTTTGTTTAACTATAATTAGTTCTTCTCCTTCGTATTTAATTTCCGTTCCTGCATATTTATTTACAACAACTTTATCTCCTTTTTTTATGTACATTTTCACTTCTTTTCCATCTACTTCTCCACCGGGTCCTACTTCTAAAACTTCTGCTATTTGTGGTTTTTCTTTACTACTTCCTGATAATATAATTCCGCTTTTAGTTGTCTCCTCACTTTCTATCATTTTTATGATAACTCTGTCTGCTAATGGTCTTAACATTTACATTACCTCCTCTTTTTTTGCTTACGAACATTATATTATATTCTTTGTTTTTAATAATATTCGTGAAAATTAGCAGTCTTTTATTTAGACTGCTAATAATTTATACCCTATTTTTTAAAAAGTCAATATATATTTTAATTTTTCACATAATTTTCACAAAGAGGTATGATATATTTATTTTATCATAATAATATAAAGTTTACTAGTATTTTCAATTATTTTTTATGTTAATACCTAATATTTTTTATTTTGACAAATTCAAACTAATCCATACAAGCTTTTACAAACTCTTTAAATAGAGGGGCTGGTCTATCTGGTCTAGACTTAAACTCTGGATGAAATTGTCCTGCTATAAAGAATGGATGATTTTTTAATTCCACAATTTCTACTAAACTTCCATCTGGTGATGTACCAGATGCAATAAGTCCATATTCTTCTAACTTTTCTTTATAATCATTATTAAATTCAAAGCGATGTCTATGTCTTTCCGAAATTTCTCTTTCTCCATATATTTTTTCTGCTAAACTTCTTTCTTTAATAATGCAAGGATATGCACCAAGTCTCATTGTTCCACCTTTTTTCTCAATATCCTTTTGATCTTCCATAATATGAACAACTGGATTTTTACATTTAACATCTAATTCTTGAGAATTTGCATCTTCAATTTTAGCAACATTTCTTGCAAACTCTATAACTGCCATTTGCATTCCTAAACATATTCCCAAAAATGGTATATTATTTTCTCTTGCATATTTTATAGCTTCTATTTTTCCTTCTATTCCTCTATTTCCAAATCCTCCTGGAATTAATATTCCATTATATTTTCCTAAAATATCTTTTACATTTTCTACTGTAATCGTTTCTGAATCAATAAGATCAATTTTTACATTAACATTATTAGCAAAGCCTCCATGTTTTAAGCTTTCTATAACTGATAAGTATGAATCTTCAAGTTGAATATATTTTCCAACTATAGCTACTTTTACCTCTTCATCTTTTATACTTTTAATATTTTCGATCATTTCTTCCCATTTTGCATTTTGTGGTTTTTTATTTTCTAATTTTAACTTATCGCATACAACTTCTGCTAACCCTTCTCTTTCTAACATTAATGGAACTTCATATAAATTTTCTACTGTTGAATTTTCTATAATATGACTTCTTTTTACATTGCAAAACAAAGCCATTTTTTCCTTCATTCCTTCTGGTATTTTTATTTGAGAACGGCAAACTAATATATCAGGTTTAATACCTAATCCTTGAAGCTCTTTTACAGAATGTTGTGTTGGTTTTGATTTAAGCTCATTAGATCCTTCTATATATGGAAGTAATGTAACATGAATGTATATAACATCTTCATCATTTTGCTCGATTCCAACTTGTCTAATAGCTTCTAAGAATGGCAAACTTTCTATATCTCCTACAGTACCACCAATTTCTGTAATAACAACATCAATATCTGTTTCATTAAATTTATATACTTTTTCTTTAATAGCATTAGTTATATGCGGAATTACTTGAACTGTTTTCCCTAAATAGTCTCCATTTCTTTCTTTTTCAATAACTTCTGAATATATTCTACCTGTAGTTATACTTGAATTTTTTGTTAAATTTTCATCAATAAATCTCTCATAATGCCCTAAATCTAAATCTGTTTCTGCTCCATCATCTGTTACAAATACTTCACCATGTTCACAAGGATTCATAGTTCCAGGATCTATATTTATATATGGATCAAATTTTTGAATAGTAACTTTATATCCTCTATTTTTTAATAATCTTCCTAAAGATGCTGCAGTTATTCCCTTTCCAAGTCCTGATACTACTCCACCAGTTACAAAAATGTACTTTGTATTCATCTAAAAAATCCTCCTTATTTTGTATAGCCACAATTTTTAGTTTCGACTGAATTTTACTTATTCTTGAATCTAAGTAGTACTATTTTATCGATTTTTAATTTTATTAGTTTCTAAAAGATATAAAATGTAACTATTTACGAATCTTTATAAAAATTAAAAAAAGATTTAAAAAATTCCTACAAAAAATGCGGTTTTTTTTAAATCTATTTTTATTTTATCACCTATCTTTTTAAATTTCAATGCTCTTTTAAACTTTTATAATAAAATTTTGCCCACACTTTATAATTAAATACTATTTTTTCATAATTTTCTGTATATATAATTCGTATGGATTAGAATTTATATGAGTTGTTATGTGAGATATTCCTTGCATATCTTGTATGCTTTCTACTATTATTTGAATTTTTGTATCTGTCTTTATTTCAATAGAAGCTGGTATAGGGTTATTCTGGTTATTAAAATCATTTAATAAATTTTCATTTTCTCCTAAATTACTTTTAAATCTTTCCAATGCGCTTTCTTTTGAAACATATTCAAGCTCTATATTATCACTTTTTTCAATTATTTTGTTTTTTATATCTTCTATTTGTTGATCTGTTATATCATCTTTTAGATATATTTCCATTGTAGATGAAATTTCATTATAATTATCATATACTTGTATATTAAATAGAACTATAAGCATTAAAATCATAAAAACTAGCAATATTATTATATTTTTTTTATTTATATTCTTCTTAATACTCTTAAAAAAATCAATTTCTTTTACTTGATTTTTTACATCACTTTCTTGTTTTATTTCTTCTAAAATCTTTTTACATTTCTCGCATTTTTTTAAATGTTCTTCTACTAGTTCTTTAGAAGTATTACTTAGAATACCATCATTATAGCTAAATAATAAATCGCCAACAATATCACATTCATTTTTCATCTTCTAATTCCTCCTTTAATTTTTGCTTACCTCGAAAAAATACAACTCTTGCCCAATTCGATGTTTTATTCATAATTTCAGCAATTTCATTATATTCAAAATTACCAAATATTCTTAAATACATTACATTTTTAGTATCTTCATCAAAATTTTGCAATTTTTTAAATAATTGTATCTTTTTTTCTTTATTCCAAAGATTTTCTTCTATTGATTCTTCTATAAATAATGTATTTTTCAATATATCTAATGGTATTTCCTTTTTTTGATTTTTCTTTTTTAATTTCTTATACCATATATATTTACTAATTTGACATAGCCAAGTTGATATTTTGCACTCACCTCTAAACTTATTTATATCTTTAACAGCTATTAAAAAAGTTTCTTGGACTATTTCTTCAGTTGTATCTTCATTTCCAGTTAAACAGAATACATATTTATAAACAATTTCAGCATATTTTTTATATATTGTATCCATATCCTGCATAACATTTTCCTCCTTTCACTTATTTAGTATCTTCTGTTAATATTTTGTTACAAAATATTCAATTTTTTTATTTATTAATATATTTACTTAATATCCTTCCGCATAAATCTACATTTTATATCAGCACAATTGTTACTGAATAAAGCCTCTATCCACTATCTAAAATATTACTATTTTCATAACAAACCTTTCAAAAAATTTTTAATTGTTAAGAATTATTTTTTAATAAAATATTGACAATAATAAAAAATATATATATTTTATTTTTATCAAAATTTCAAGGAGGTAATTTATGACACCACATATTAGTTCAAAAAAAGAAGATGTAGCAAAAATAGTATTAATGCCAGGTGACCCACTTAGAGCAAAATACATTGCAGAAAATTTTTTAGAAAATCCTAGATTAATTAATTCTGTTAGAAACATTTATGGTTATACAGGAACATATAAAGGAAAAGAAATAACAGTGTTTGCTTCTGGAATGGGAATGCCAAGCATTGGTATTTACTGCTACGAATTATATAAATTTTATGATGTTGATACTATAATAAGAATAGGTTCTTGTCGGAGCATATACTGAAGATTTGAATATATTTGACACTATTTTAGTAGATAAAACATATACTGAAGGAAACTTTGCTAAAGCTTTACATGGAAAAGATGAACATATCGCAGAAGCAGATATAAAAACAAATAATATAATAGAAGAAACTGCTAAAAAAATAAATATACCTTATGTAAAAGGACACACACTTTGCTCAGAATGTTTTGATTACTATGTTGAAAATATAGATGATTTAATTTCAAGATTTCCAAAAACCTTAAATATTATAGGTGCTGAAATGGAAGCGTTTGCTCTATTCTATACAGCTAAATATTTAAATAAAAAAGCTTCTTGTTTATTAACAGTTGTAGATTCCCACTATAAAAAGCAAGAAATCTCATCAGATGAAAGAGAAAAATCTTTAAATGACATGATATTACTTGCATTAGAAAGTTCTTTAAAAATTTAAATTAACTTAATATAGAGTTTTAAAATTTTTACTACCATCTTTTTTTAAACATACAAGCATAAAAATTATTTATTAATTTTATATTTCTTTCAGTATATTAAGAAATAAACCCTAGAATTTTTAAGAATTTCTAAGGTTTATTTTTATTTTATAGTTAAGATTTTAACTTTAATTATTTACATTTAATCTATTTAGTAATAGCTAAAACTTTATATCTAATAGTTCCTGCTGGAGCTTGAACTTCAATTGTCTGATTCTTTTTAGCCCCTAATAATGCAATACCAATTGGCGATTCGTTTGATATTCTATTTAAGCTTAAATCAACTTCTGTAGATCCTACTATAGTATAGCAAACTTCTTCTTCAAATTCCATATCAAATAATTTTACTGTATTTCCAACTTGAACAGTTTTTGTGTCTATTTCTGATTCATCAATAATCTTTGCATGTCTTAATTTATTTTCCAATTCTATAATTTTATTCTCATTTTCTGCTTGAGCACTTTTTGCCTCATCATATTCTGAATTTTCAGACAAATCTCCAAACCCTAAAGCAACTTTTATTCTTTCTGCTATCTCAGCTCTTTTTTCAGTTTTTAAATAATCTAATTCTTTCTCTAGATTTTTATAACCTTCTTCTGTTAATATTACTTCTTTATCTCCCATATTTTTCCTCCTTGTGTATAAAAAAGTGGTGTTTATGTAATCCGACACTTTAAATTCTTACATATATTAATCCAGTTTATTAGATTTGTCAAGCAATTTTTGTATATTCCATATTTTGGATTTTCCCTCTTTTTCCTATTAAATCTTTAATCATAATATTATCCTCTTTTATTTTTTCTAAAATTTTACCAAACTTACTCTCTTCTATTATATCACTTTCATATAAATCTATATATTCAAATAGATAATAGTTTCTTATTTTATAATTAATATCATTAATCTGCATAGAATTAATAACTATTCCATTAAAAGACTTCTCCATTTCTATAATACTCTCACTTAAATTTATGATCATTGCATTGCGATTTATTTGGTAATTAGAAAACATATCTTGTTTCATATCAAAATTAATAACTATTTTAGCTCTTTTAAGACTTTTCTTTTTATTATTTGATAAAACTAACATAATTCCATTTTTTTCATATAGATACTTCTCTAGTCTTCCGAAAATTCCTTATTTGTTTTGTTACAATATTTGCGCTTTTAACTTTTCCAGAAATATATTCTATCAAATTAATATTCATTTCACTATTTTGATTTACTACTATATGTATATTTTGGTTTTCTAATTTTTCATTTCTAATATTCAGAATATGTTCTAATACATTTATTATCATTATTTTAAATAAATACTTCCCATTTAAAATATTTATATTATTACATATGCACATATTCTTTATCTCTTCTAATCCCTTTACTTTCTTAGATAAAATAATAAACTTCACATCATATCTATTAACAGTTTTTTCAATATTATTAACACATTTTTTATACAAATAGTTAACAAATTTATTACTATTTGTATATTTTATTTTGTCTATATCTAATGGAATTATACACAAAAAACTTTCTTCTTTAATCTTTTCTATTTCTAACTTTGCACTAAATTTTTTAAAACTAAAATTAATACAGATAAGAATTCGAAGAAAAAAATTGTATATAATTTTTATTTTTCTTAGTTTTATTTTATTATGTAATTTTATTAATTTTTTATTCTCCCAAAACTCTAATTTACTTGTATATTCTTTCAAATAGAACTTAACACTTTTTTCTTTCATAAAAAATCACCTAAATATAATTTGTTTTATATTATATTTAGGTAATTTAAAATTATTCCATATTTAATTCTTGTTTTATTATATTCCATATATTTTCATGTTCATAGTCTTTTACCCAATAAGATGCTCCAGCTAAATTATATTTATCTACTAATGATAACTTTTCTTTAATTGATTCTTCATCTTCTATCCACATCTTATATATACTTCCATCTTTTTCATATTGTATGTAATTCTGTTTCAATATATCATCCCATACTTTTGTAACTCCCTCAGGAATGGACTTTTCTATATTTTTCATAGTTACTACAGAACTTGTTATTTCTCCATCTGTCTCCTTCCAAAGTCTTGTATAAAAAGGTATTCCTAAGACTAATTTTTCTGATGGTACTTCTTCTTGTTTTAAAAACTTATTTACATTTAGTTCTACCCAATCAAATCCTGCAACAGTTCCTTCTTCTTTAGAAGATACTCCATGTTGATCATATGCCATGAACATAACATAATCTGTAACATCTCCTAAAACATTTCTATTAAAACATAAAGACCAGTCTGGTGATCCATCAGGTGCTGTTACATCAACAGATACAACCTTTCCTAATTCTTTTATTCTTGGTGTAAGTTCTATTATAAATCTAGAAAACAGATCTCTATCTTCTTCTTTCATATATTCAAAATCTATATTCACACCATCTAAATCATATTTTTTAACATAATCTACAATTTGATTAATTAAATTTTCTCTTAATTTGTAATCATTCATTATTTCCGATGTTGTCTCTTTCATTGAATTATTAGAAACTAGTGGCCATACTTTATATCCATTTGAATGTGCCCATTTTATATACTCTTCTCCACTTGTTCCAACATTTTCTATAATGTTACCTTTTCCTAGTTTCTCCAAAGTAAAAAACGCTGGTGAAACAACATTTACCCCTTCAATATTAGTTCCCGTTCTATTAGGTGCTTGTCCATATTCAGAAAAATACTCCCAAACTAGGCTAACCTTTCCTTCTATTTGTTTATTTTCTACTTTTTCCTCTCTTACTGTAACTTTTTCAGAAATAGAATCTTGTTTTACATATCCGATTTTTCCTGCTTTAGTCCTAACTTTTATATAATTTTTTGATGTAATTTCTGAATCATCAGATTTTGTCTGAACTATATAAACTTCTTCTCCCTCTTCTAATTCATCAACTGTTTTTGAAAAATATGTAGGTTTATATTTAACTTTATTTTTTTCTAAACTGTTTGCTATTTCTAACTTCTTATCTAAAGAATCTAAAACTACTGTATTAGACTCTTCTATATATGTTGCTTTTACATTATACACATCTTCTAATTCAGAGAAAGGAATATAATACTTTCCTTCGATTTCCTTCACTTCTGCATTCATTGAAGATGTTTCTCCATTAACAGTTTTCTGATTTTCTCCTACTACCATAGTTGCAATTTTTGTATCTGAACCTGTAATAATTTGATTATATTTTTCATCATAATAAATATATTCATCATAAAAATTTTTAATATCATCTTTACTTAAATATAAGATTCCTTTTTCATCAATATATACTTCTTGCTTCAAACTATATGTTACATCTGTATAATTTACAATTAGACTTATTTTATTATCTACTTTCTTTATATAATTTGGTGCAACTTTTAATATAAATAAGGCTATAGCCATTATTACACACACTATAAAAATATTTTTTATAAAATTATTTTTCTTTTTTTCTATTTTTTCTTTCATCATTTGCAAAAACTCCTTTAAAAAATCTTTTTTTACTATATCATAAAATCTTTTTCTCGTGAATACTTATATTAAATTTTATTAAAAATCCCTTAAAAGCACTTGTTTTTTTATAAAAGTTATGATAAACTTATACTTAGTCAATTTTATTATGCATATAGGAGGTGCAATTAATTATGGCAAAATGCGAAATTTGTGAGAAATCATTATCTCATGGTAATAAAATTAGTATCGCTCGTTCACATGTAAGTAGAAGAGCTACTAGAACATGGAAACCAAATTTAAGAACAATTAAAGCTATTATAAATGGAGAAACAAAAAGAATCTCTGTATGTGCTAAATGCTTACGTTCTGGAAAAGTTAAAAGAGCTTAATCTCAAAAAGAAAAAACAAAATAGGCATAATTACAATTTTTTAAACTTTTAGATTACTTTTATGCCTTTTTTGTTAGCATGTGAAAAATTTATGTTATGTTATGTTATAAATTTTTCTGTATAATGTTTAGCAAAGCTTATTATATAATAGGAAATCTCTCTACTAGTTAAATTTTTATTTTATACTAGAAATCTCCTATTATATATAGAAAGAAAAGTAGGTTAGCAGCCTACTTTTCTTTTTTTCTTATGTATTATTCTTTTATGCCAAATATCATTTTTACAAATCCTCTTAAAAATTTTGGCACTTTTTTTACTACTATTGTCATTTTACTTCACTCCTCTTTTTATTAACATTTAACACGCAAGCCACATAAATCCTATGCAAACGACAGCTAGACCTATGGCAAATAGCCAACCAGTTAATGGAAGTAATAATACAAGTAATATTCCAAGTCCTAGACCTATTAAACATACACCTAAAGTCTTTTTTAATACACAAAACATAATATATTACCTCCTATTGGTATATTATATTAACATTATTATGGAATCGTTACTTAAATAACATTAAATTTTCTTATACAATCATTTATTTAATGTTAATTAAGTAGTCTACAACTAAAGCAGACAATTGATAGTATTACTATATTTATAACAATCTAAACCATAAATTTTTTATGCTCTTTTTTATAAAACTTTATATGAATCTAGTAAACTAAAGGTAATTTCGAAAATATAAATGATTGTAAATATATTTTTTATGGTGATATTAATATGAAAAAAAATGATGCAATAAATCTTATAGAAAAATTAAAGAAAGCTTACCCAAATGCAGAATGCAGTTTAGACTTTACAAGCCCTTTTGAATTATTAATTGCAGTTATATTATCTGCTCAATGTACAGACGAAAGAGTAAATAAAGTAACACCATCAATATTTTCAAAATACAACACTCCAGAAGATTTTGCAAATATCGAACTATCTAAACTAGAAGAATTAATTCATCCTTGCGGATTTTATAAAACTAAAGCAAAAAACATAAAAGCCACAGCTAATATATTAGTAAAACAATATAATAGTAATGTACCCAAAACTATGGAAGAATTAATGAAATTACCTGGTGTAGGAAGAAAAACAGCAAATGTAATAATGTTAGAAGCATTTAATCTACCTCAAGGAATTGCTGTAGACACACATGCAAAAAGACTTTCTAACAGAATAGGTCTATCAAAAAAAGCTGACCCATCTAAAATAGAAGAAGATTTATTAAAAATTTTTCCAAAGGAATATTATAAAGATATTAATCATATTTTCATTTATCATGGTCGTAATATTTGTACAGCAAGAAATCCAAAATGTGAAGATTGTGTAATAAATAGTTTTTGTAAAAATTTTTCTAAAAATGTATAATTATATATAAGATTATACATAATATAATTAAATAGATTTACAAATTTTACACATGTTTTAGAGGTGATTTATTTTGACTAACATAAACTGTTCTTCTGACTGCATTTATCAAAAAGACGGTAAATGTTCATATGAAAATATTGTTACCCAAAAGGCTACCCCTAGCTTTGATTGTGCATATTATCTATCAAAAAACAATTTTTCCAAAAAGGATTAAAACAAAAAAGGTCTCCTAATATATATGAAACCTTCATAATTTAATTTTCTTCATCTTTTAATTTATTTTCATTTGTTTCAGGCTCATTTTCTACTTCTAATTCAGCTCCTTCTTTCTCCTCTACTAAATCCTCTATTACTATTTGCTCATTTTCATCAATTTTATATCTTGGTAATTCTGGTAATTCATCTAAATTTGTAATCCCAAACATTTTTAAAAAGTTATTTGTAGTTGAATATATTGTTGGTCTACCAGGTGCATCTAACTTCCCAACATCCTGTATTAATTCATATTCTAAAAGTTTATATATAGTTCCATCTGAATTTACTCCACGAATCTGTTCTATTTCTGCTCTTGTGATTTTAGGATTATATGCAATAATTGACAAAACCTCTAATGCTGCTTGTGATAAGTTAGGTTTACTTCTCTTATCAAATACTGGATAGATATATTCATAATATTCTGTTTTAGTACACAATTGATATGAATCATCAGTCTTAACTAATTCAATCCCTCTTTTTCTATCTTTATATTCATTTCTCATATCTTCCATAACATCTTGTACTGCTTCGAAACTAATTTCAAGAGCAGACATAAATTCTTTAGTTTCAACAGGTCTACCTGCAGAAAATAATATTGCTTCAATAATTGCTTTCATTTTGTCTATTTCCATTATTTTAACCTCTTTCTTAATATGCATATATTATTACATTCATTCTTTTTAATGTCAAGCCTACACTTTAATTCATTTTACTTTTCACCGTTACCAGTTTTATCTTCTAAAGTAGATTAAAAGACCTTTAATATAAAACCTATCCAGCAACCAATTTTGCTTTATTTTTCAAATTTATATTGAATTATAAGTATCTTTATGCTAATATTAATAAAAAAATAGTTAGGATGTGTTATTTTATGTCTGATGAAAAAAATAAAGAAAAAGAAAACAAGAATAAAAAAATAAAAGTTGTTTCTGGTAATGGAAAAATAGATATCTCCCCTGTCTACAACCATTTACAAGTTGAAAAACCCAAAATTGAAGAAAAGAAAAAAAATATTATCATTCCAGAAGAAAAGAAATAAAATTATGATAAAATGGACGGAGAATTTTAATTAAATTCTCCGTCCATTTGCTTCCTTTTATATCGCTTCTTGACTTTCTTCTATTTTTTCATTTTCATTATCTTCTTGATTTACTATTTCTAAGCTTGAAACTGATACTTCATAAGCAATTTTTGTTTGGGCTGTTCCATCTTCATATTTCTTTTCGTAAGTTCTAGATTGAACTCTACCAATAATTTTTACTTCTGTACCTACTTGCATATTTTCGCAAAATCTAGCATTTCTTCCCCATGCTATACAAGGAATATAATCAGATTTATTATATGCTCTATTTACAGCTAATAATATATCAGATATTTCTCTTCCAAATGGTGTTTGTCTGTAAATTGGTTTTTTACATATATAACCATTTAAAGTTACTTCATTTGAGATAAAGTCTTTACTTACTTGAAGTTCTTCTTCTTGGTTTTCTACAAATTTAACATCTTTTGCAAATACAGTTAATACCAATCTATTTTTCTCATTTTCATAACTATTATATGATCTGAATTGTCCTTCAACTATTATTTTTTTATCGATTGTTAATTCATCAATTGTTAAAAGTCTTTCTGACACTGTTACTGGTATAATGTCTGCATTTCCACTTAAACGTGGTACACTTAAGTCAAATATGTAAAACTTTTCTCCATAAATTTCATGACTAAATCTTTTGTCACTTGTTACCTTTCCCACTAAAATAATGTGGTTATTATCCGAATAATTTGTATTCAATTTATTTTCCTCCCCTTATTTGTTTATCTAATAGTATCTTATTCATAATGTTATCACTTTAGAATATATTTCATAATTTATATTATACTCTACTTTTTTGGTTTTGTCTACATAAAAAGTTATTTTTTTCTATTTTTTTGTAATTTTATTACTATTTTTTTCTTATTTTTCTAGAATTTTACTTGTTTTATATCATTTTTATTATATATTAAAAGCATAGATATTAATAACATAATATCATAAACTTCTGTTTCAGCTTCTTTACTTAAACTAATTTCCTGTTGTTCAATTTCATTTTGTTTGCTTAAGATATTTCTTTGCACACAAATTAGAATACTATCTTCTGTTAAACTAGACATTGTAATTGTAGATTTTGAATTAAAACCATATGTTATTATATTAGAACTAACATCATTTAATAAACTAATTGCCATATCTATATCTTCATTAACTATAATATATTTTGATTTTGCAATTAATTTATTTAAAGAATCCTCATCATTAAATTCTCTATTAATAATTATTGTCTCAAATTTTATATTTTTAATATTATCAATACTTTTTTCTTTTATAAAAATTATATGATATTTATTAAAAATATCATTATTATTCTGAATTTTCTTTATATAATTTTCGCTTTTTGTATTCGTAACAATCCCAATAAATATCATCAGTCTTCTCCTTGTACATATTTATTATATCTATTTATTATTAATTTATTCATTTTTAATTTGTTTTTGCATACCATTTACATCAATAGTATAATTATCTTTATATATTAATTCAGATACAGTTACTATTTCATATCCTTTTTCTTTTATATTGTGAAGCAATAATTCTAAGCTATCAGCTGTATGTTTTGTTCCATTATGTGATAATATAATACTTCCATTTGATAGTTTTGAATCTAGCCTTTTCCACATTTCCTCTCCAGTTAATCCTGTATAATCAAGAGTATCTAAATTCCATTGTATCGTTATATGATTCTGAGCTTTTGCTGCATTAATTACAGTGTCATTATATTCGCCATATGGTCCTCTATATAAAGTAGTTTTATTTCCAGTAATTTTTTCAATTTTCTCACTGCAAAGTTTTATTTCTTCCATATTTTTATCTATATTTAATTGATTAACATGTGGATGAGTATTTGAGTGATTTGCAATTTCATGACCGTTATCAGATATCTTTTTCACATATTCTGGATATTTATCTACCCAATCCCCAACCATGAAAAATGTAATATGTACTTTATTTTTTGATAAAGTATCTAAAATACTATCTATATCATCTGCATTCCAGTAACAATTCCTTTTGTGATAGATTATACTAAAAATTAAAAGCAGATTTTTATCTACTTAACACTATACTGTAAATTTATAATTTATTTTTATATTTTCTTTATTTATGATTTCTATACTATCTATTAAATTAAGTATTATATTTCTATTAATTTCTTTGAAACTAACTATTTCCTTGATATATTTCATCAATTCATTTTCTTTATTGTTTTCAAAATCACTTAATTTAATATTTAGTTTTTCTGTTTTTTCCATTAATTCTTGTTTTTCTTTTTTGTAACTTTCCGTAAATGAAACAAATTCTTCTGTATTGAGTAATCCATTTACTCTGTCTTCATAAGCTGTTTTTATTATTCTTGTTATTTCTTCTATTCTTCTGTTATTATCAGCTATTTTCTTTTGTAACATTTTTTTATCATTATTAATTTTAGTTTTATCAATTGAATTTATTAATTTTTCTTTATCTATTTTTTCTTGCAGGATTTTTCTTAAATCTTGAACTACAAATTCATTTAAAATACTTTCTCTTACTGCTATTCTTGTGCAATAATCTTTTCCATATCGATTATACATACTACAAATTGCTACCATGTCATTTTTTAGTCCACTTTGAACTTGATATGTATATTTGTTATTACATCTTGGACAATATAAAAGTCCTGCTAATAAATGTTCTGTATTTTCTTTTTTATGTATGTTATGTGCTTTTCTTTTTAATATATCTTGTGCCAATTCAAATGTTTGATTGTCTATAATTGGCTCATGTGCTTTTTCTTTTATCAAGTGTTCTGATTTTGGCAGTAATCTATATTTTTTAACCTTATAACTTACCATTTCTCCTTGATGTTGAATTAAATCTCCTGTATAAACTTTATTTGTAAGAATCTTTTTTATTGTATTATGCCCCCACAAACCAGATATCGTTTTACAATGATAATTGCAACTTTGTTGCTTGTACACAGATGGACAAGGTATTTTTCTTTCATTTAATCTATGAGCTATATATGCTAATCCATTACCATTTACATATTCATTAAATATATATTTTACTATTTCTGCTGCTTCATCATCTATTACTAACTTTGTTATATCGTTTGGATGTTTTTTATAGCCATACGGTGCAAACGCTCCTATAAATTCACCTTTTTCAGCTTTTGTTCTTTTTACTGTTCTTACTTTTTTAGAAATATCTTTTGCATACATATCATTTACAACAGACATAAAAGGTCCAATATCATTATTACTATTTTTTGAAAATGTGTCTATTCCATCATTTACCGCAATATATCTTACATTTTTTGCTGGAAAGTATTTTTCTAAATAATAACCTGTATCTATATAATCTCTGCCTAAACGAGATAGATCTTTGGTTATTACCATGTCGATTTTGCCTTGTTCAATGTCTTGTTTTAATCTTATAAATGATGGTCTATTAAAGTTTGTCCCTGTAAATCCATCGTCTACATATATATCTATTAATAACCAATTAGGTTTTTTGGCTACATATTTTGTTAGAAATTCTTTTTGGTTTATTATACTTTCTGAAGTTCCGACTTCCTTCATCATCTCTTGAAAGTCTTAAATACAGTCCGTACTTTATATATTTTATTGTCTAATATACTTGTATCTACATTCATGTTCTTTGCCCCTTTCTATGTTTAATTGATAACAAGTTATTTTAGAATTTTTTGTTTGTCGTATTCTAACTCTTCTTCATTTATATTGCAAGTCTTTTCTTGTATGTATATTGGTAATAGTATTTCCATCATTTCTTGTAATGTTTTTCCTTCGTGTAAAAAAGTTCGCGTTACATTCATTTCCACCTCTTTCTTTTTAAATGTATATGTCCCAACATATAATTTATTACTTCAAATAAACCGTCGTCGAAACTTTTAATTTCGTGCCGACGGTTATATTCATATAAAAAAGAGTCTAGCTTTTTTGCTAAACTCAAATTTTATTTTGGTTAAATTTTGTATCACAATTTTATTGCACAATATATACTGCACTATTAATATAAATACTGCATAAGTAGAATTTTTGCTAACACTCTTATTTCATAATCATACTATACAATATTAATATAATATTGTACTATGCAACTTTTTGTCAACAGTTTTATGTCACAAACAGACTGTACAGTAGATAAATTTCTATTGTACTTCTTTAATTTATTTTTAATTATTATATGCTTGATATTTTAATCTGTCAATACCTTTGCAAATTTTATTTTGAATTAATTTTTAAATCACTGTCAAAGAATTATTTATCTATCTTTTTTATAAAATTTACTATCTCATTAGCTAAAACATCCTCTTTATCTGTATAAGTATGGTTAGCACCTTCAATAAAACTTATGTCTGTTTTTTTATTTTTTATCGCATTATTCATTAATTCTACAAGTTCTTCTGTCTTTATACTAACCAATTCTTTATCATTTCCCCATCTCATAAAAATAGGAATTTTAATTCTATTAATTTCTTCAAACTTATACTCCTTTTTATTATACTGTGCAAAGTCAATATTTTTATTATATTTAGTATATTTTAAATATGTTTTTACAGAAATCGGATGGATAAATGCTTCTTCTGGCATTAATGTTAATATCTTTCCTTCTTTTTCCTTTTCTTCCGCAAACGGTAAAAATTTTTCACAAGAACATTTTCTAAACACATCTGGTATATCTACTAAAGATAATAGCAAAATACCTTTTATGCTTTTTATTTCTTTAATATTTTTTTCTATCATTCTGATATATGAATAAACTATCTTTGTAGCTCCTAAACTATGTCCTTGTAAGTATATCGATGTATACCCCAATTTTAGAGCATATTCAATTATTCCTAATATATCATAATATGATTCTTCTATATCTTCGAATGCTGTTCCAGCTAATATTTTCTCTCCTTTTAAATTTTTAATATATCTTGATATTTCACTCCCTCTTGTATTTATACATATAGTATCTATATTAGCCCCTTTGGCAACTTCTGATATTACTCTTTCTCTCTTTTTAAAACAATTACTTGTCATACCATGAATTTCAATTAAAACAGTCTTTGTTTTCTTTTTACTTTTCATTCTATATCCATTTAATATAACACCATCTTTAGCATAAAATTCAATTAATTCTGCGTTCATAATTTTCCTTTCTAATTTCTTAGGATTCTATTAATTATTTCATCAACCTTTTCATCAGTTTTTGTAGAATAGTCAGTATAAACCATAAAATCTATTTTATCTTTATTCTTCTCATAGAACTTATACTCTCTTTCAGCATCTTTTACTCTTTTTTTATAATCAATTCTCTCTCTTACTATTTTTTCTATGGTTTTTTCTAGATTATAAGGTTGTAAACATATTATAACAAGCCTATCTTTCATAATTTTTCTTAATTTTTTTATTAATTTATAATAGCAATCGCCTATGCTATTTGTTCCATCTTCAACTATCTTTAAATCTTCCTTTAAATAACCATAATAATCTTTATTAATCTTTGTATAAATAAAAAAGTCTTTTCTTTTTTTCATTATTTTAAATTGTTCTTTAGATACATTAATATCTATACTATTATTTTCACTTTTTCTTATAGGTCTGGTTATTACTCTTCTTAACTGATATAAATCAAATTTTTTAGTCACCCTCTCTTTATAGTATGATTTACCCGAAGCAGATACTCCTAATATTATTACAACTTTTCCACTTTTCACTTTTTATATCCTTTCAATGATTTCAATTCCATTATTAGCTATTTCATATTCTTTAATATAAATCCCATATTCTCTGCATTTTTCTTTAATTTTTTCTAGTTCATTTGTAACTATATATATGTATGGCGAATTACTAGATATTCTAACAAATGTATTGCCTATATTCTCTATTATTTCACAAAAACTTTCATATTTCAAGTTCTTTATTTTGCAGTTTTTGCTTAATGCTACAGAATCGTCCTCCCTTGAAAACATTTTCATACCATTTATAAAAGCTTTATATTTATTATCTTTTAAATTTTTTATGATTATTTCTCTTATAATATTTTCTTTGTTCTTTAAGCCTTTTTCTATATCTCTTTGTTTTCTAATTTTTACTACTAATTTGTCTTTACCAATATTTTCTCGTTCAAAAATTTCATCCAAATTAACATTTATCAATCCAACTTTAACATCGCTTGGTAATTCTTTATGATATATTATTTTTCCGTCTTCTGACACAAAACAAACTCCACCATATAACATTGTATTATGAGCTACTCCTGAACAAAAAACCTTATTAGTAACTATTCCATTATCATCTTCATAATAATTTTGATGAAGAAAATCTATCAGCTGAACTTCATTTAGCGGGTTATTAAATAAACAATTTATGGAATATACAACTCCTAGTTGTACTAAAGCATTTGAACCCATTCCTCCATGAGCCTTTAATTCTTTATCAACTTTGCAAATAACACGAAATCTTTTATCTATATTTAAATATTCTCTAATTAAATCTAAATAAAACTTCACTAAATTAGGTTTAATTGATTCTATAATATCTCTTTCAACTCTTATAACTTCAACAGTTATATATAAATTACATCTTATAGCAATTCCTATTCCCCCACCACCGATTTTTCCTTCATGTAATTTTTGAATATTCATAACATCGAGATGCAATCTAGCTGGTATTTTTAAAGAAATTTTTTTGTAATAATTACTTATTTCAAACATTTTTATTTTCCTTTCCTCAAAATATTATATTTCTAATTCTTCAACAAAATTTTTTCTTCTCGTAGTAGAAAACTTTGAACAAACTTTAGTTTTTTCACCTTTCATTTCTTCAAGCATTTCTCTATATGGCACTTTTTTATGTTTCAGCCTATCTTCTATTTTATAGAAAATATATTTTTGCTTCTGTACTTCACTTTTTCTTACAACTATCATTGTTTGCAATGGAAATTCATCACTATTATTCTTTATGTCACTTTCTTTTATTGTTTTATATAGTTTAATATTTTTATTTATCCATTCTTTATCTATTGTTCTTCCATTGTAATCTCTTGTAGAATAAATCTTCCATAAAACATATTTTAAATATTTTAAACATATTTCAGAATCCATTTCAGGCGCAACTTTATAAAAAAAGTCCAAAATGATATCTATATCTAATTCTATATTTTCATCTAGGGAATTACTAGGTAAAATATTATTACTATAACTCCAACCTCTCCTTATATATGAATCATTATTAGCCATTTGCGGTATAAAAGCCTCATCTAAAATTTCTTCGAAATAATGGTATTTTCCCAGTTTTATATTAAAAGGAAATCCTATATCATTATAATTTCTTGTAAAACCGAGTTTTTTATCTAAATAATCTATTGATATTTGACCATCTTCTGCACTTTTAGGAACTTCTGTCAATTCCCCTATTTGTTCTTTTATTTGGGAAGCAAATTCTATTTTAGGTAATTTTCTCTTCATAAATTCCAGACCTAAATCAGTTGCATATTCTTTTTCAAGTTCTCCAAAATATCTTACGAATTCTTCAAAATCTTTTTGTTTAATAAGTTCTATTAATCTATTCTTTTGGTTTGAATTGATTATTCTGTTTGCATTAATGAATTTAACAAGCTCATGTATTCTTTTTTCAGCAGTATCTATATAGCCAAATTTCATATTCTTAATTCCAGCTCTCATATTTACTGTATCTCTTATAATATCGGTCATATATAATTTACCATCAACTTGAATAATTGCATCAATATGTCTTAAATCCAACCCTTCAACTCCTACTGGCTTTCTTGTTAAGTAAAATCTTTCAATAACATCAGACATAGTAAGCATTGTAACATATAGTTCACTCATTTGCCTACAATTACCAATCCCATTATGTCTTATTGTGGAATAATACATCCCCAAATTTTCAATGTGGTTATATACTAAACTGTTATTTTCATATAATAGAATTCCTAATTTGTTATAAATATAATAGGCTTTTTCTAGATTACTTAAATCTGGTGGTATTGAATCGATAACCTGCCTATATGATTTTGTATTATTAATAATTTGAACATATTGATTAAATCTATTACTATTTAATCCTAATAGTAACTTTCCACTTTCTTCTTGATATAACCTACTTAATTCTTCATTATCTATCTTCATTTTTTCTCCATAAATACAACTTTAGCCTATATTTTACCACTTTTTTACAATTTTGTCAAAATTATTTCATTTTTACCTTTTTTACGATGTTCATTCTGCAATACCCCCGAAATGTAAACTTAAAATTTTCTTATATTATTCATTTCTATATTCATCTCTATAAATATCCCCTATATTATAAAAATCATATAAATCTGTCTTACTCATTCCTTCAGTATCTTTACTTACATAATAATTTGCTTTCTTTCTAGCATCATTTAACATCATCTTAAATTGTTCGTAATATTCATCATCTAATAAATTCTTCATGACTTCACAATTTAAATATGTACTTATAGCTGTAGTTCTTAAAAACTTTGCATTTATTTTTCTTTGTGATTTTAAGAACTTATCTATTTTTTCTTCAATTGGTTTTAAAACCTTTTTTATTAATTCTTCCAAATTGTCTTGGTATAAATCTATATTTAATTCTTTATCTATTCCACTTCTTATAACATCAGCCTCATATCTTCCTTGTGCTTTAGCAATATTTTTTATCATTTCTTTTTTATATTTAGGTATTCTTATTACCATTGTTACTAATTCTTCATATTTATTTTCCTTCAAATTTTATCCTCCATTCTTTCTTACTTTTTTCTTTTCCAAATTGCCTTTAAGCAATTTGCAGGATCAGGGAGATATCTCATCTCCCGGCAACTGCCTAAAAGTGTAGCTTTTATCGATATTACATATGTATTTTTGCAATATCAAATGGATATCTCATTTTTAAGCCCAAAATATTATATTCTCTAATATTTATTTGCATATAAACTTGTCCAGTCAAAATTACTATAATCTCTTTCATTACTATAACTTTTATTTATATTATTTTTATATATTTTATTTGGTTGTAAAAATTCCAATACTTTAGTTTCTTTTTTTACACTAGTCGTATGTAAATTTTCCTTCTGTTCATCTTCCGAATAAATGTCCAAAACATATATTTTATATGCCTTACCTTTTCCTTGATTTTCTTGTTTTATTAATTTTGCACTTTCAAGTTCCTTAAAAACTTTTATTACTGTCTTACTACTTGCTTTCAAAAATTCTCCCATTTCTTTTCTAGTTATAAAAACATATATATTTCCTTGTTCATCTACTTTATTATTTATTCTCGATAAATTTAATCTATCTAGTATAAAGATATAACCTAGCTGAGATAAAGGGCACAAAATCGATTTGTACGGTTCTGTGTATAAAATTTTTCTTGGCACTTGACAAAACTTAAATTTTAATTCTTGATTTATGTTTATATATTTCAATTTTCACCTCTATTCTTTTTGAAACTATGCTCTCATAATTTCTAATTTTCTTAAACAAAAAAAAGAACTACTAACTTTATAATTAGTAATCCTTATCAAAATTCTAAAATAACTTATTTTTGATTTCTATCACAAAAGTAATTGTTACCATGCACAATTCATTGTTAATGCAACCTTGTTTTCTTTAGTATCTACACTATATACTGGTAGTTGCTTGCTGGACGCTGATGTAGCAATTATCCCATCTCTTCTATTAATTATAGTAGATGCCATAATAAATAAAATTACAATTGTGCTTAAAGCTATAACATATGAATATATCTTTTCTTTATTAAATACTATAAACATAAAAACCCCCTAAAATAAGCTATTTAATTTTATGCTTATCTTAGGAAGTTTATGTTATTTCTTTTTTTATTCATCTTTCACTTATAACTTATTTTTCTATACTTTAAATAAGTTATTTTTTCAACTTATATCTCTTTTTAATTTTTTTAATGCTCTATTTATATCTAGTCTAGTATGCAATACTGCTAATATTACAATATCATTTTCCTTTTTATGATATATTATTTTGTGTTTTTTATATATAAGTTGATTAATTTGATATCTAAAAATATTATTATCTACTTTTTTTCCTAAATCAGGCATTGCATCTAATGTATCTGCATAATCTACAAGTTTTCTCATATATAATTTTGAATTTTCTTCTACATTATATTTTGAATCATCTATAAAATCAGTAATATGTGATATAGCATTGTCAGTCCAAATTACCATTTGTTTATAATCTCCTTTACTTCATCACTTGTTTTTGTGTTTCCTTCTTCCATATCCTTTATTCCTTTTTGTATTTCAAATTGCATAAATAAATCATATAATATTTCTTCATAGCTTTTAGTATCATCTATACTTTGTACTCTATTTAAAATAATTTGCTTATCACTCATCTAATCATCTCCTCTTTCTATTTATTTTACCATAAAATCTTAGATTTTACTATTTATTTTAGTATTTTTTATTAATATCTTCATTATACCTACTTTCTATAAATCATATTTATATACATTGATTTTGTTTATTTGCTTCAAAATTCCAAGTATGATATGCTCCACCTAAGCACTCTTCCCAATTTTCACATTTAGCACATTCATCACATTTTGTTCTATCTTTCTTACGAAACTCTATATATTTATTATCCCATACATCTTTAAAATTATCTTTTCTTATATTTCCTTGAATTAATTCTTTTCTTCTTGGTACATTAGGACATACAAATAAATCTCCATTATATAAAATGCTTGCTACATTAATACCTGTTCTACAATAAAAATAGCATGGTCTTACTTCTTTCTCATACTTTAATCCTAAAAATCCAGGACATGCATAATCTAATTCCAACTTTTTATTTTTTCTATTTGCCATTATAAAATCTAGAACTCTTTTTATTTCTTCTCCATTTAATAATAAATCTTTATTTTCGTTTGCTCTACCTATTGGATCCATCACACCTAGTCTCCATGAATCTAATCCTAAATCTAACATGATTTTATATAATTCTTCTATTTCATTTATATTTGTTTTATTAAATACAGTAGTTACTTGTAGATGTTTTACAAAACCTGCTTTTCTTAGTTTTTTTATATTATCTGTTATTATTTTATATGAACCTTGCACACCTCTAAATTCATCATGTGTTTTTTCCAAACCATCAATACTAATAGAAATGGTTTCCATATTAGCCTTCTTTAATTTTTCTATATTAGTATCATTTAACAATATTCCATTTGTAGTCATTCCCCAATGAAACCCTAAATCACAAGTTGCATATTGCATTACTTCACAAAGGTCGTTTCTTACTAGAGGCTCCCCACCTGTTACATTAATTAAAATTTTGCTTGCATCCATATCATTTGCAATTTGTTTAAATGCATCTTTTATTTCTCTAGTAGTTAACTCTCCTTCGTATTTTTTCTTTTCTGTGCTACTTCCACAATGTTTACATTTAGCATTACACGTTAATGTACACTCCCAAAACAAATCTATTAATGTATGATTTTTTAGTTCTCTTTCTTTGTATTTTTTAATAATTCTATTTCACCTAATTTGTAAATTTCTTTTAACATATTTTCTCACTTTCTTGATTTCAATATTTTTTAAATAATTTTAATTCAAACCATCAAAAAAATATATACACTTATTATTGCAATAATAATTATTACTATAATACTTTTCTTTTTACTTTTTTTACTCTTTTTTTAAATATATTACTAATCCTATAATTAAGATACTTGGAACTAGTATTAATGATATAATTTTCCCTATAGGCATATAACTATCTTCCAGTATTAGAGGTTCATAAGGTTCTTTTACTCCATACAATGATTGAAATTGCCATTTATTATCATTTTCTTTCATCTCAATTATCAAACTATCATCTGCTTTCACAACATTATCTTTTAACATTATAAAAAATCCCACAATTCCGGCAGTCAACTTCTTCATTCTATTTTTCATTTTACTCCACCTCTACCTATTAATTCAATATTACCATATTCTCCAAATTAAGACAACTTTATTTTCAAATTGTTTATCATTTCTTCATTTTTCTGTAATATTGGACACTCCTGCTGTATAAACTTGAACTATAAACAAATTAGGGGGATTTTTTATGAAGGTTATTCGTATAAAAAAAAATAAACTACTTATTTTAAGTAGCATAATTTTAACTTTTATAATTACATTTTTTACTTTTTCTACATCATTTGGAATGCAACACTACTATAAATTAGACTTCTCAACTGGTCTAGTTACAGCAACAAAATTAAACGTACGTAGTGGCCCTGGAACTGGATATAGCATTGTTACTACAGTTGATAAAAACGAATATATACGTGTATTTGCTGGCGTTGGAGATTGGTATATCGTTCAAGTAGAAGGTGACTATGTTGGTGCTGTTAGTAAAAAATATGTAAAAGCAATTTATCCAAGTAGTAATACAACTGGAACTGATTCTAGCTCTGGTTCTGGTAGCACTACTACATCTACTTTAAATACTGATGAAAAAGAAGTATTTGATTTAATAAATAAGCAAAGAACAAATAATGGATTATCAGCTTTAACAATAGATTCAGAAGTACAAAGAGTAGCAAGAATAAAAGCACAAGATATGGTAGATAATAACTATTTTTCACATACCTCTCCTACTTATGGATCACCATTTGATATGTTAAAAAGTTTCAAAATATCATATAAAACTGCTGGTGAAAATATCGCTGGAAATTCTAGTAATAGCGCAGCTGTAAATGCATGGATGAATTCTTCTGGACATAAAGCAAATATTTTAAATAGTGGATTTAACTATACTGGTATTGGTGTTGTTTCTAGTCCTAAATACGGAAAAATGTATGTGCAGATGTTTATTGGCAAATGATGAACAGAGTCTTGATATTTCAGACACATCGAGGCACCATGAACTTTAGGTGACATTTAATCTTGTTCCTAATGTTCATGGTATATACCTCCCAATTTTCAATAAACTTTAACGTTTTATTTATATAATTCTATGCTTATTGCTGCTAAGTCTCTAGTATTATTTTTAGCAATATAACATTTTTTTATTTTTCTTTTAAATATCTCTTTAACAAAAATGTCAAGAAATATGGAAAAGTATAAAATTTTCCATTAAATCCTATATTTTTATTACACAACTTTATCCCATATTTAATATCTTTATATTTTTCGCTATCTATTAAATTATTTAAAGAAACTGTTGCATTATCATTTGCTTTTACTTCAACTGGAATTAAATAGTCCTTATCTCTTATAAAGAAATCCATTTCAATTGTTCCTTTTTCATTTTTATAAAAATACAATTTATAACCTTGCTTTACTAACATATCTCCAACAATATTTTCATAAATTGCACCTTTATAAGTGTTAAAATTTTTATTATACCTTAAATCCTCTTGTACCTCCTCATCAAGAGAACCTATTAACATTCCAGTATCTCCAAAATATAATCTGAAATTATCTGGATTATAGTTACCACCTAATGGTAGTTCTGGTTTATCCATACAGTAAGAAATATTTATTATTCCTGCATTATCTAACCATTCTACTGTACCTATATATTCTCTACTTCTAGCACCATCTTCAACTTTTGAAATTTGAAATTTTTTATTTTCATTTCCCAGAAATGTAGGAATTTTTCTATATACACTTAATATTTTTCCTTGACCTAATCCATTTGCATACTTTGTAATATCTTCTTCATAATCTAATAATATTTGTTTTTGCATTTCTAAAGTTCCACTATAATTTTTTTGAGTAATAAATTTATTTACAATTGCTGGCATTCCACCTATTATCATATATTCTTTAAAATTAGACATCATAACATCATATTGTATATTACTTAATGGTTTTATCTCTAACATACAGTTATATAAATCTTCAATCTGTTCTTTTTTATATCCTTTAGCCCATAAAAATTCCTCGAAATCCATTGAATACATGTTATAATCGATTTTGTTTCCAACACTATTTGACTCTATTTCTTTATAGTTTATTCCCTTTAAAGAAACAGAGCAAATCACATCAAATCTACCATCTTGATTGAACGATTTTAAAGATGTCGCGCAATTAATACATGCTTGTAGTTCATCAAAGAAAATTAATGTTTCTCCTGGTATGAATTTAAAATTCGGATTTTTTAGTGAAATGTTTTTTAATATGCTATCAACTTCATATCCATCATCAAATATATCATGATATTGTTTTTGGATAGCAAAGTTAATTTCTATTATACTTTTATAATTATTTTTAGCAAAATTTTCTATTGCATCTGTCTTTCCTATTTGTCTTGCGCCTTTCACTATTAAAGGCATTTTATATTCATCGTTTTTCCAGTCTATTAAATATTGGTCAATTTTTCTCTTCAATCTTTCCATATATTTATCACCTCAAATTTAGTGTACCACAAAATTCGTATTTAATCAATGATGATTTATCACAAAAATCCAGTTATATTTTTATATAAAATCACATTTTTCTTCATAATTTTATTAAAATTCGAACATTGTAAACGGATTTAAATATTTATTAATGTTTACATCTGTACCTATATTCCTCCTGCTTTTTACATCTTCTCTGGAATCTCAATAGCCAAAGTATCTAAAAGTATTTTATTTACTTTATATACTAACTCAGAAATAGCAATCCAAGACTTTCTTTTATCTTCATTTAACTCTGTTATAATTCTATTTTCTGAGTAAAATTTATTATACAAACTATCTAACTCATATAAATATTCTGTAATATCACTTAAAGTCTTATTTCTATAACTTGAATCTATTACTATAGACATTTCTAATATTTTTGTAATAATATCTTTTTCTGTTTTGCTATAAATACTGGCTACTTTATAGTTATCTTCACCACTTTTTTTAAGTAATGATTTAATTCTAATGCATGAATAAATAATATATGGTCCTGTTTTTCCTTCTAAAGAACTAAATTTTTTCAAATCAAATACATAATCCTTTTCACGATTTGGTAATAAATCTGCATATTTTAGTGCAGCAACAGAAACCTTATTTGCTATTTCTTCTTTTTCAGTTTCTTCTATCCCCTCTTTTTCTAGATACTGATTTGACTCTTTCTTTATTTCATCAAGTAAATTTTCCAGTTTCATAACTCCACCATCTCTTGTTTTAAATGGCTTTCCATCTTTTCCATTCATTGTACCAAAACCGATGAATTCTAATTTTGTCTTATTATCTACTATACCAGATTTATATAAGCTTCTAAATACTTGTGTAAAATACATACATTGCCTATTATCTACAACATACCAAATTTCATCTGGATTGAATCTTTTAATTCTAGAATAAACAGTTGCAAGTTCTCTTGTTGCATATAAACTTGTTCCATCAGACTTTAAAACTATTAATGGTGGTATTTCAAATTTATCATTATCTTCCCCTACATATACTACATATGCACCTTCACTTTCTTCTAAACAATTATTGTTTTGTAATAATTTTATAACATCATTTATATATGGATAACAGTCACTCTCACCTTCCCATAAATCAAAACTAACATTAATCTTGTCAAAAGTTTTCTTTATATTATCTATAGATACTTTTTTAATATGATTCCATAAATGATTATATCCTTTATTTCCTCTATCGAGCTCTGCTGTAATGTTTCTTACTTCTTCCATTACTGCTTCATCTTCTTTTGCCCTTAAACTAATTTCTGGATATATCTTTTCTAAGTCCTCATTTGTAACAGGTGATTCTTTAGGATATTCACCTATATATTTATCATCAAAATAAACAAGATTTGGGAATCTCTCTCTTATTCCATAAATAACCATTCCAGATTGTCTTCCTATATCTCCTAAATGAACATCACTTATAACATCATTTCCAACAAGCTTTGCAAGTCTTTTTAAGGCTTCACCAATATTACTACTTCTTAAATGACCAACATGTAATGCTTTAGCTACATTAGGTCCTCCATAATCGATAAAGACTTTCTTTTTAGGATATTTTTTTATATTTAAAGAAATATCTTGTTGTATTTTATTTAGATATTGGATTAAATATTTAGAATTAAATGATATATTTATAAATCCAGGACCTGCTATATTTAAATTTTCAAAACAATCATATCTATTTAATTTCTCTACTATCTTCTTTGCTATTTCCACTGGATTTAATTTCATGTTTTTTGCTATTTGCATAGCACCATTATATTGAAATTGCCCGAGTTCTGGTCTACTAGAAGAATGTATTAATACTAAATCATCTTCATATCCAAGTATGTTTAAAACATCTTTAATTTTACTTTTAGTTTCACTTATTATATCCATACATATCCCTCTCTTCTTAACTTTTTAATATTCTAATACATTACTTTTGCAAAACTTGTCTTATTTTGTCGAAAGAAGTTTATTTTTTAAAATCTTTTAATTCAAATCAAATCTAAATGACTTTCTACTAACACTTTACACACAAAAAAGATAATACCCACACTTACAACTCTCATTTTACTTAAAAGTACAGTTACAGAATAATACTTTAAAACAACATTTACATCTAAGGTATGGGATGGCTAATTTTTAACCGCCCATTATCTAGTGTTACTATTCACAGTTATTAAAAAAACATAGTAGTCTAGCTAATTGATTGATATATATTTTTTAAAATAAATCGCCGATGGCACACACTATCTTACTTTGCTACCTAAACTGCGTGGTATAAAATAATTATCTTCTCTCGCCCGCCACGCTTCAAGATTGGTTTTAAAAAATATATATCAATCAATTAGCTAGGCGGTACCATTGTATATTTACTTAAAAATATGCTGTGAATTGTAACTATCTAGTAACAATTACATAATTAGCCATAAAATACATCTTGATTTCTTGTCGACTTTTGTCTATAATAAATTTGTATATCAATACATATACTTATTAATAAAAGGAGGATTTTTTTATGTTATCAGCATCAGAAATAAGAAAACAAGCACGAACTAACTTACAAGGAAAATGGAGTACAGCTGTATTAGTCTCTTTAATTTATATTGCTATTTCATTTGCAATTAGCTGTGCATCAAATTTCGTACCTTTCATAGGCATAGCACTATTAATAATAACTGTACCATTACAATACGGATTAATTTATAGCTTCATAAAAATATACAGAAACGAAGAATATTCATATGGAGACTTATTCACATCTGCTTTTAACAATTTTGCTAAAGTATGGAAAGTTGTAGGAAATCAATTATTAAAATTAATAGTTCCAATCATATTAGTAGCTGTTTCTATTTTTATTTTAATTGGAGGATTTGTATTTATTGCCATAGCTGCTAATACATCATCTGTCATAGCTACTAATACATCATCAGATTCTGGTACTATTTTTGCAATTTTAGCAATCATATTTTTAATCATTGGATATATTGGATATATTGCATCTCTTATATACTTATTTGTAAAAGACCTTTTATATGTTCTTTCATATTATATAATGTATGATAATCCTAATATGACTGCTAAACAAATAGTAGAAGAAAGCGAAAGAATAATGAAGGGACAAAGAGGAAAATATTTTGGTTTAGAACTATCATTCTTTGGTTGGATACTACTTACTATGCTTACATTTGGTATTGGTATAATATTCCTAATGCCTTATATTCAAATTTCAATTGCAATCTTCTATGAAGATAGAATAGGAAAATTAAATGAAGTAAATACTGAAAATACAAATGTCTAGTTATTAAATAATGAATATTTACTTAATTTATATTTTAAGATGAAACTTTATAAGCAAGTTTCATCTTTTTCTATTACAGTGTCGAACAAGTCAGCCTTAGTAAGACTTTAACATTTTAGAGTAGTCCAGACACCTTAGATGTAAATGTTTTTGATATTATAATGTTTGACAGGAATAATTTTAGAAATTCTTAAGCCGCGCATTTGGAAATCGTTCATGGCTTTTCTAAAAAAGCATAGAAAGGGTGCCAAATGCGAGGGCTTAGAATCTCTTAAATTATGTATGGAAACAATTATAATATCAAAAACATTTACATCTAAGGTGTCTGGACGGGCAATTTTAAAGCACTCATTATAAAACAACATCTGTTACTAAGGCTGAATAGTAATCATACTACAACCAAATATTAATTAAAATTTACATATATCATTGAATAATTTATAAAAAGATGCTAAAATATTTCTATTAACATAATTTTGAAAGGATTTATATAAAATGAATGTAGGATTTATATCACTTGGATGTAGTAAAAATTTAGTAGATACAGAAATGACAATTGGACTTTTTAAAAATCATAATTACAATATAGTAAATACCCCTCGGAACAGCTGACATTATAGTTATTAATACTTGTGGATTTATAGAATCAGCCAAAGAAGAAGCAATAAATACAATTTTAGAAATGGCAGAATACAAAAAAAATAAATGCAAATATTTAATTGTAATGGGATGCCTTGTACAAAGATATAAAGATGAACTTGAAAAAGTCATTCCTGAAGTTGATTTATGGATAAAATATGATGAATATAATAATATTTGTGAACAAATAGAAAATTTATTATCATCTATAAATACTAAATATAAATTAGATTGTCCATCAGAACTTAATTTTTTAGATAGAGTAATTACAACAGGTAAAAACTTTGCATATCTTAGAATAGCAGAAGGCTGTAGTAATCATTGCACATATTGTGCTATTCCATCTATTCGTGGTCCATTTATAAGTAGAAAAATAGAAGATATTTTAGAAGAAGCAAATAAATTAGTAGATAATGGAATAAAAGAATTAATTGTTATTGCACAAGATACTACTAAATATGGAATAGATATTTATGGAAAACCAATGCTTGCAAAACTATTACAAGAACTTTGTAAAATAAAAAATGTAAAATGGATTAGATTTTTATATGCTTATCCAGAAACAATTACAGATGAATTAATTGAAACAGTAAAAAACAATGAAAAAATTTGTAATTACTTTGATATACCTATTCAACATATACAAGACCAGGTTCTAAAAAGAATGAATAGAAAAAGTGATGGAGAAACTATTAAAAATTTAATTACAAAAATTCGAAAAGAAATTCCAGATGTAATATTAAGAACAACTGTAATAGTGCGGATTTCCTGGTGAAACTAAAGAAAACTTTGAAGAATTATATAAATTTATAGAAGATACTAAATTTGACAGATTAGGAGCATTTGCTTATTCTAAAGAAGATGGTACTCCAGCTAGCAGATTACCAGACCAAATACATCCTATGACAAAAAAAAGTAGATATAATAAAGTAATGAAACTTCAGCAAGAAATTATGACAAATAAATTAAATAATCAAATTGGAAAAGAGATAGAAATATTAGTAGAAACTAAAACTTTTGATTCTAAATACTTCGTAGGAAGAAGTTATATGGATGTACCTGATATTGACGGCTTAATTTATATAAAAAATAATAAAGAAACAAGCTTAGAAGGAAAATTTATAAAATGCAAAATTACAGGTGTAAATGGATATGACTTAATTGCTGAAATTTAATTTCAAAAAAAGATTTGAGATACCTAAATTCTTCATTTCTTTTTGCCATAACAACGAAATAAAAAAGGTCAAGAAAAATTTAAAACAATTCTCTTAACCTTTTTATTTTTTATCTCTTATATCCAAATCTATCTATTCTTTCTTTTTCTTTAGCAGATAATTCTTTAAGCCATTTAGCAAGTCCCATATTATCATTATTTTTAAGAAATTCAAAATACTTTACTCTATCATCTTTAGCTATTACAACAGGTGGTAAATTATTTTTTAATAATTCATAATTTAAAAGTAATCTACCAGTTCTACCATTACCATCTTCAAAAGGATGTATTTTTTCAAACTCAATATGGTATCTAGCTATTTTAGTAAATATATCTTGTTCGTCATGATTATAATTATATACATAATAATTCATTAAATTGGGGATTTTTTCAGGTTCAGGTGGAATATATTCACTACCTCGAATAAATACTTGCACAGTCCTAAATCCTTCTGTTTCTTTAATATTCCTATTAATTGTCTCATTTAACCTCTTTATAAATCTTTCATCAAATCCTTCATCATTTTTTAAATTTGTAAAAACTAATTCTAAGGCACTTTTATGGTTAATAGCTTCATATATTTCTCTTGGCTCTTTTCCCTCGATTTTAAAACTATTATCATTATAAAGAATAGCATAGGTCTCTGCATAAGTAAGAGTACTTCCTTCAATAGCATTTGAATGATAAGTACTTCGTGTAATTAAATCTTCTAAATATTCTTTATTATTTAAAACAAATTCTAAAATATTCATCTCTCTCTCCTTTTTGGTTAAACCGTCTTTTTAATCCTGTTCTCCTAATACCATATTTATCAATGCCATTCTAACAAAAACTCCATTTTGTACTTGTTTAAATATTCTTGATTTTTCACATTGGACTACATCATCTGTAATTTCTACATTTCTGTTAAATGGTGCTGGATGCATTATTATAGATTGTTTTTTCATCTTTTTAACACGTTCTTCATTTAATCCATAACTTTTATTATATTCTTCTTCTGTTAATTGCATTTGGTTTTCATGTCTTTCATGTTGAACTCTAAGAAGCATTACTACATCTACTTTATCAATTACTTCATCTAAATTAATATAGTCATATCCTTCTTCTTTATACTCTTCTGGACCTGATGTATATACTTCCATACCTAACTTTTTCATTATTTTCATATTAGTATGTGCTACTCTAGAATGTTTAATATCTCCAACTATAACAATTTTTAAACCTTCAAATTTTTCAAATTCTTGTCTTATTGTTAATAAATCCAATAAAGATTGTGATGGATGATTTCCTGTTCCATCTCCTGCATTTAATATCGGTATATTTAATTTTCCCGTTAATTGTTTATAATATTCATTTTCTTTATGTCTTATTACAACAGCATCTACTCCAAACATCTCAAAAGTTTTAACTGTATCATACAAACTTTCACCTTTTTTTAGGCTTGAATCACCTGCATTAAAGTTTTGAGTTTTACATCCTAATTTTAATGCTGCCATATCAAAACTATAATGAGTTCTTGTAGATGGCTCAAAAAATAAATTTGCGATTACCTTTTTTCCTTCATAATTAACTTGTTTTCCGTCTTTAAAAGCTTGTGCTTGGTCCAATATGTAATTAATCTCGTTATCTGTATAGTTATCTAAATTTAATACATCCATAAAAAAATTCTCCTTTACATTTTTTTCGATTTTATCATACACAAAAATGTAAAACAAGAGAATTTTTCATGTTTTTTTACACATCTTTTACGTCCAAAATAGTGCACTTTAACTCCACATATGTTTTCTTGTTAACTCTAATAAATTAAGAGGTGTAAATCCTACTATTTGTACTTTTGACCTATCATATTTAAGACATTCCTTAAAAAGTTCTAATATTTTCTCTCTATTTTCTTCATTCATATCTATATAATCAATTATAATTATTCCACCAATATCTCTTACCTTAAGCTGTTTAGCAATCTCAATCGTTGCTTCTTTATTTACAGTAAGAATAGTATTATCTAAATCCCCTTTACCTACATATTTTCCAGTATTTACATCTATTGCAGTTAAAGCTTCTGTTTTATCTATAGTTATAAATCCTCCACATTTAAGCCAGATTTTTCTATTTTCAAGCTTTTCTAGTTGCTTTCTTATATCATAAATATTTAAAACATTAGTCTTTATCTCAAGTTTTATACTCTCTTCTTTCCCCATTGTTTTTAGTATTTTAAGCACATATTCATACATAGAATTATTATTTACAATAATTCTATTAATTCCTTTATCTAACATATCTACTAATAATCTATCTATCACCTTATTATTTGTATATAATAACTTGGGTGTAAATTGTTTTTTCTTTTCTATCTCTTTAAAATTAGAATATATATCATCTAATTTTAAAATAACCTCCCTCATATCTTTTTTTATGTCTTCTTCACTTTTTCCAATAGCAGATGTTCTAATTATTATACCCAAATCTTTATTTAAATTTTTTTCTACAATGTTTTTTAATCTTTTTATTTCATTTACATCTTCAATCTTTTGTGATATTGTTATAAATTTGGTTTCTGGCATTGCAACAATAAATCTACCAGGTAAATTAATATGAGTAGATACTCTTGGTCCTTTTTGCATAACTTGATCTTTTTTTACTTGTACTATAACAGGCATACCGACTTTAACATATTTATTAATATCAACATCATCAAAGTTTTCGTTTTTATTTCCTGTACAATTGCTAGCTTTTGGCATAATATCTTTAATATGTAAAAAAGCATTTTTATTATTTCCTATATCTACAAAAACTGCTTGTAAACCTGGAAGTACTCTTTGAATTTTTCCTAAATATATATTACCCTCTATTCTCTGTTTCTTCTTATCTTCTTCATATTTTTCTACTACATTATAATCCTCTAGTAAAGTTACTATATTCTTTTCATCTGTACTTTTAATAATAATCTCTCTCATTTTTTAAAATTAATATCTCCTTTAGTCTTTTATTTTATTATCCTTTAACTTTTACTAATACAAAAAATACATGCTTTCACAGTAGTACACTTAAATTTATTATGTTTAGATAAACCAATTTTGAATTATATATTATTAAATTTATTCATAGCTTTATCAATTCCACTTTTAAAAATTTCAATAATAGCATTTTCTGCTTTATCAACACCTTTTAATAATTCATTATATTCTTCCTCATTAATATGTCCTATAACATAATTAATCAAGTCTGACTTTCTTTCTGGCATTCCAATTCCTACTCTTATTCTAGGAAAGTCACCAGTTTTCAACATATTCACAACAGACTTCATCCCATTATGGGTACCTGGTCCTCCCACTTTTCTAATTCTTATAATTCCTGGATTTGTATCTATATCATCATAGATAATAATAAGTTTATTCAAATCTATTTTATAAAAATTAATAAATTCTATAACCGCTTCACCACTTAAATTCATAAAAGTTTGAGGTTTTACTAATACTACCTTTTCTCCTTCTATTATTCCTGTTCCATATAAACTATTGAACTTAGATTTATTAACTTTTATATCATAACTTTCACTAATCTTATTAATAACTTCAAATCCCATATTATGTCTTGTTTTAGAATAATCTTCTTCTGGATTTCCAAGTCCTATAATTAAATACATATTTTTATCTCCTTTTTTAGATAAATATTAGCATGTTTTATTTAGCTATACAAGTAAAATTACTAAAAAAACTTATTAATGAATGTATAATCAAATGCTTTAATGTTTGAAATCGTTTTCTACTTTATTCTTCTCTCTTTCAAATGTTACAATTTCACAATTTCCGATGCCCAATTTTAATAAATCTCTATCATCTGGTATTCCTTGAAAGTAAGTCTTTAATGCAATAGAAACACCACTATGAGAAACTAACAATATGTTCTTATATTTATCTTGTTTTATTAAATTATCCATAAATATGTATATTCTTTTTATAAAAGAATCAACTCTTTCTACTCCATTCATATCATATATATCATCTATATTCCACATTTGTTTTATATTATATTTTCCATTCTTTGCATATTCACCTTCTAATTCTCCATAGCCTCTTTCTTTTAATTCATCACATAATATTATTTTATTTTTATGTAATTTATTAATAATTTCAGCAGTCTGTATTGTTCTAAAAAAAGGGGAAGATAATATAACATCAAAATCTACTTGTTGTAATTTTTTTGCTATCTCTTCAGCTTGGTCTATTCCTTTTTTAGTAAGCTGTATTTCATCTATTTGCCCTTGTAGTCTCCCTTCTACATTCCATGATGTTTCTCCATGTCTTACAAAAAAAATTTTCATTTTCCTACCCCCATTCAAAACATTTAGATTTAATAAAATATTTAGTTTATTTAATATATTTTATATAACTTATTCAAAACAATTTATTTTATTAATCTCATCTAATAAATCTAAATATTCACATAAAATTTTTCTTTTATTTTCACATCCAATATCTAAACATTTCTTATATACATCTTTATTAGTAATTTCATAATTATATTTTAATCTACTTTCTAAAAACTCTAGATATTTATCTATATCATCTTTAGTTAACTCCCATGGTTTTGTTTTTAATATAAAATGTATAACCGAGATATCTTCTAAATTATAACCATTTACTTTTATATAATAATCTAAATAAATAAAAAAAGTATTATATAATACATCTAAATGTAATTCTTCTTTTTCTCCCCAATTTTCATCATATTCCTGTAAAACATCTTGATCTCCTATTGACTCTCTTTTTTCGGATATTTCTTTCATAATCTCTACAAATTTCTCTACAATGCCCTCTTTTGGTTCAATTACAAGTGTCCCTGATGTTAACTTTTTCCATTCATTAATAACATTTGGCTCTCTTCTATCTATAACAGCAGATAAATTCTTACAATCAAATAAATTATCTATATTTTTTCTAACATACATATCACTATCTAAAAAGACTATTTTTTCAAACTGTGTCATTTCAAAAATCTGCAATTTATCAAAAGTATTGCTCCAATGAGAAAACATACCTTTTGAATTTTTGTCCTTAATACATTTTGGAACATCCATTTTTTCTATTACTACTGTTTTTATATTATTATTATTTAAAATCTGTCTACTCTTTTCTGAAATCTCTCGTGTTATAGCTACAATTAATGGGTATTGTGAATTAACTCGTTTTAGAGATTCATTTAGACATAACACACCCTTCAAATAATTTTCACTATTTAATAATGTAACATATGCTCTATTCATTCTCAACACCTCCTAATATAATATTTTTTCTTTTTAATATTGCAGTCATTACCTCTCTTGACATTTTTTCTAAACTTAACCATGAATGTGACGAATTGTTAATTTTCCCTATATACACTTCTTCAATTTTTGCTCCTAAATTAATCATATCTAATAAAATTCCGATATCTACTCCATAATCCTTTTCAAATTTAATCTTTTCAAAATAGTCTTTTTTCCCAGCTATCATTCCACTTAATGGCTGTGAAAATTTATATATATCTGGAAATAAAATATCTAATAAAGGCTTAGCTACTAATTCAGTAACCCTTCCACCTATTCTTTCAAACATAGATTTAACGAAATCTGCCTTTTCGTTTAATATTGGTGCTGTTAATATTTCAACCAAATCATTTGCATAATTATTTATGTCAGCATCTAGAAATACTATTATTTCATTATTCGTATATTTAATTCCCATTTCCATGGCGTATCCTTTTCCCTTGTTATCACACCCCAATACTTTAATACCAGTACTTGTAGCAAGTTTATTTGTATTATCAGTACTTGCATTATCAACAACAATAATCTCATTTATAATTTCACTTTTATCACTTTTTAACATATTTATTACTTTTACTATATTCTCTTCCTCATTATACGCTGGTATAATTACACTTAATTTATTTGCCATATGTACCTCCTGTTTTACATTATTTTCTCATTTATATCTTCTATAGAGATAACTCCTTCTCTTAATATCTTAACTTGTCCATCAACTACTTTAACTATAGTAGAAGGA
This sequence comes from Clostridiales bacterium, assembly GCA_019417465.1. Classification (GTDB taxonomy): domain Bacteria; phylum Bacillota; class Clostridia; order TANB77; family CAG-508; genus CAG-492. The sequence goes on along the minus strand of DXVF01000006.1, from coordinate 42,563 downwards.
ATATTTTCTGAACATACTCCGCCATCTATGAAAGCTTCAACTTTATTGTCAAAATCTGGTTTAATTTCTTCCAATCTTATTGAGCTTGGTTTTCCAGAAACATTTGCACTCGGGGCTGCTATAGGTAAATTACATTTTTCTAATATTCTTTTTACAATGTTATTATCTGATATTCTAATTCCTATAGTATCATTATTTGCAGTTAATAAATCTGATATTTGACTTTTTCTCTTTTTTAATATTATAGTAATTGGTCCTGGCATGAAACTATCTATTATCTTTTCTTCTAATTCATTGCTTATATAAGCATATTTTTCTATCTCTTCTTTATTTTTTACTAATATATTAAGTGCTTTTTCTTGTGGTCTTTTCTTTATATTGTAAATTTTTTTTATAACACTTTCCGATAATGCATTTCCCCCAATTCCATAAACTGTTTCTGTTGGAAAAACAACAATTCCATCTCGTTTTATTATATCTACTACCTCATCTAATTCATTATTCTCTATTACATTTTTCCAATTATAAAGTTTAGACATTTTGCGCCTTCTTTCTTACTCTACATAATATTTTTATTTTACCATATATTACAAATATTGTCAAATTTTTTCAATAGATTTAACCATGCGCGCAATTATTTCGATATACTCATCATTTCTCTTGTTTTCTTTAATTTTCTTCAATTTCATTTTAATATAATTTAATTACATATTACATAAAAATAGTGAGCTTTAATCATATTTTGTAGTTAATTAATTCTCTTACAGTCCGCGTTTGATAGTTTATATGTTAATTTTCAGAAAAAATAATAACCTATATACGATTCTAGTATACAGGTTATTACTTTAAAACAAATCTTCTAATTTATATTCTTTCTCTAATTTATCATTCATATACAATTTAACTACAAGTTCTAGTTCTTTTAATGAACTTTCAGATAGATTAAAAGAAAATATTTTCTTATCTGGAGCCATAACTATATATTTTATAGCATTTACTGTCGCTTCACTTATCTCAATACAAGACTTATCTATTCTTCCGCACTCCTTGCATTTAAATCCATTATCATATAAACTAAAAAAATATATATTATCTGTTCTTTTACAATTTGTACATTCTTTTATTCTAGGCGTAAATCCTAAATAACATAATAGTCTTAATTTAAATACAGATAAAACTAAGATTAAATTTTTATCAGTCTCAGATATTGTATATAATGTATTTAAAACTAATTGTAAAATTTTATATGTATTTTGATTTTCATCAGTAACATCATTTATAATTTTAGTAATATGTGCTGCATATTTTAATTTATCTAAATCGATTCTAATTGGATAAAAAATCTCTATTGTATCACAAGAATTAATACGATATGAACTTGTCCCTTTATATAACATATATTCCCCAAAACATAAATATTGAGTGCCTGCCATAAGCAAGCTTTTTGGTCTTCTCGCACCGTTTGGCAGCACACCCAATCTTTCCTGTTGGGGTTAAAATAGTCACCATTTTGTCAAAATCAGACATGTTGTTCTCCAAAATAATTATTCCCTTCGTCTTTATTATCCCCATATTCATTCACCTTTAAATTTTTTTCTATGTTTTCTACTTCAACTAGTTCTAGAAATGTATCTATACTTCCTGTATTTTTAAAAGTATTCCATGCTAATTGTTTTATCATGTGCAATCACTCCTTATCATAAAGCAATAAATTAACTTTAGTCTTATCATTTGCCTTTTTTTAAAATTTATTCTTACAATTTTTGGTTACAATCCACAATTATTTAAAAGCTCATTCTAGCCTAGCTAATTGTTTTATATCATTTTTTTTAACTAATCGCCGATGGCACATACTATCTTACTTTGCTACCTAAACTGCGTGGTATAAAACTAATTATCTTCTCTCGCCCGCCACGCTTCAAGATTGGTTAAAAAAAATGATATAAAACAATTAGCTAGGCGGTAACATTGTCACTATAATAAAAAGACTGTGAATAATAACAATTCTGTACAAATTATAAATTCTTTTTCACTTTTGTATTGTTTAATTTGAAAACTATGATTCTAATTTAAATTTTTTGACGATTTTATCATCATTAAGCCAATCTTCTTTAATTTTAACCCATAACTTTAGGTTAATTTTTGTATCTAACATCTTTTCTAAATCTTGTCTTGCATATGTTCCTATTCTTTTTAACATATTACCATCTTTTCCTATTATAATACCCTTATGAGAATTTTTTAAACAATATATTGTTACTTCCACATCATAAATTGGCTTTTTTTCTATCGTTTTTCTTTTTTTCATTTTTTCTGTTTCTATATATAAACCATGAGGAACCTCATCATTTAAAAGTTTAAGAGCTTTTTCTCTAACAGTTTCTTCTACCAATTGTCTCATAGTTTGATCTGTATATTCCTCTATATCATAATATGCTGGACCTTCATTTAAGTTCTTTCCTATTTCATCAATTATAACATCAATATTCTTGTTTTTTGTTACAGAAACAGGAATAATTGCTTCAAAATTATATTCATCTTTGTATAACTCTATTAGTTTAGCTAATTTCTCTCTATCTACTAAATCTATCTTATTAATTATTAAAATAGTTTTACATTTAGCTTTCTTTATTTTATCTAATATTATTCTATCACCTTTTCCAATCTCATCCGATGTAGCATCTACTACAAATAATATTACATCCACATCTCCAATTGTTCCAAAAGCTGTTTCTACCATAGTATTTCCAAGCTTTGATTTTGGTTTATGAATTCCAGGTGTATCTATAAAAATAACTTGCAAATTTTCCTTATTTACAATAGCTCTTATAGCATTTCTTGTTGTTTGTGGTTTATTAGCTATTGCAGCTACTTTTTCTCCCACCAAAGCATTTATAATACTAGATTTACCTACATTAGTCCTACCAACCATAGAAACAAATCCTGATTTAAATTTTTCTTCCATAATTCCTCCAAAGCTCTTTGTTATATTATACATCTTATTATCTGCTAAATTTGTAAAAAATAGTACCGTAATACATTATTTTTACAAGATTATTCTAACATATCAAAATATTAAAGTCAAAGTAATATACAAGGCTTTTCTAAATATTTTTTGCATCTGTAATATAAAAGATGTACAGAAAAAAAGCCTCTCGGGGCTTCTTTTAATTATCAATTTTATTCAAAAGTAACTTTTGCATCTATTGGACAAATCTGAATAAAAGTATTTCCATCATTCACTTGTATCTCATTACCTTGCAAATCTTTATATACAGTTTGTTCCGCTCTAGCTTTCTTTTCGCATTTTATTTTTATAGCTTTTCCATTTGTAATATAATATCCATCACGTGTCCCAATATTATCTAATGTCTGTCTACCTTTATTCTCACCATCATTTAATGTTGTATTTTTTACAAAAGTTATTATTATATTCTTAGCTTCTACATCTTCTTTAGTATCCCAATCAACTTGTTTAATATTTCTTGTATATCTCAAATATCTTTTTGTTTCACTATTGTAAGTATAACTTACAGTATTATAATCAGAATATTTAATAGAAAATTTATTTGCTACTTGCTCACTATCTAAATTAACATCTTCTGTAACATAATTTAATACACTTTTTTTATCAGATGTCGTGCTATACCCTTTATTTTCAGCAATTTTTAAAATATTGGATGTTGATGTCACAGCATTATGTGGAGCAGATTTATCTTTTACTCTCCAAAAGTCACTTGAGCTTTGAACTAGACCATTTACGTTATTTACTCCTAACTTACTAATGTCACTTTGTGCTTGAGGACTCCATCCATAGTGAACATATATTGCATCATTTTCTAATGCATAATCTAAATAATAATGTCTTGCACTCCTAATTGGCCCTATTTTATCTAATGTTTTTCCTTTAAATAGTGCCATAAGTCTTGTTTCTCCACCTTCTACTATCATTTCATAAACAATATATGCATCATTTAAACCAGCTTGTGGAAGAGCACTTTTGTGATTATCTATCATAACAGCTATTGGCCTATCTGTTCCATTAAATGTAGATATACTCTTTTCTTCTTCATTATCTGCTTTTTTTCCTTTGCCTAAAATCGCTGTTCCTAAAGAAATAACTTCATTAGAACCTCCATTTTTCTCTTTTATTACTTTAATTACAAATAATACTCCTGTAGCAATAACTAATATAATAACTATTGCTATTAATATTTTTGTACTCTTATTTTCCATGTTATTCCCCTCTCAGCTTATTAATTCTATCAACTTAACGGCACACACCTTTTGCATCTAAAATAGTACATTTAAGCCTTACAATATTACCCACTTTATACCTTAAAGACGGTTAATCCATATACTAGTAATACAATTAAAATCCCCATACATGATCCAAATATTACTTCTGCTATAGTTTTTGCTTTACTTTCAACTCTATTTTCTAGCACCAATAAAGCCAGTATTAAAGATAAAACAAATATAAGAAGACTTTTTGTATTTAATCCTATTGCAGTCAAAATAGCAAAACTAATAGCAGATTGTCCACTTGGAAAGAATTTTGAAGTTTGTCCTTTTTGCCTTTTAGATCTTAGATAAGCATTTAGTGCAATAACAGCTATTACAGTTATCATAATTCCCACAAAAGCCAGATGCACTGGAGAATTTATCATATTATTAAAGATACTTTCTCCAAATTTACTAAGATCTGTCTCCCTTAAAAACAGAAAATATGCAACTATTACAGAATTTATAGACATAAGTAAAACACTACCAGCACCTACATCTTTCGCAATTTTAGCTTTAGGATGATATAAATCTGTATATAAATCTACTACAGTTTCTATAGCAGTATTTATCATTTCTGCAAATATTACAAAAACAACTGCAAACATTAAACACAAAAATTCTGTTGTAGTAAAATTATAGAACAAACTAAGTATCATAACTACTACTGCAATAACTAATTGTTTTTTTATATTACTTTGAGTTGTTACACTGTATATTAATCCTTCGATTGCATTTTTGAATGAATCTATGAAATTACTATTTGATAACTTTTGTTCACTATTCTTTTCTTTTTTTTCCATATAACCTACCTTATCTAGTTATATTTAACTTTTGTAATATATTTTCTTCTTTTTCCCTCATAATATTTTTCTCTTCTTCTTCCATATGGTCATATCCCATTAAATGATAAAATCCATGAACAACCATATATGCAAGTTCTCTTTCAAAACTATGATTATATTCTTTTGCCTGATCATATACTCTTGGTATAGAAACTACTACATCTCCTAAAATATCTAAGCAAGTTTTTCCTTGGTCTTTCATTAACTCTTGTATTTCTTCTTTTTCAAACATTGGAAATGATAAACAATCAGTTTCTTTATCAATATTTCTATACTCTTTATTTATTTTTCTTATTTCTTCTGGATTAGTTAAAATAATATTTATATATATTCTTAATTTATTTAATCCTTCTTCTTCAAAACATTTTTTTATAACTGTATATATAATTTGATTATATTCTTCATTTTCTTCAATATTATTATAGTTTATTTGAACAAAATCATTCATATTGTTTCCTTTCGTATTTAACGAACTCTTTGTTTTATAAATGTTCCTACATAGGAAGTACAAGAATTTTTTAATTCTCTCATAACTCCTAATTCTACTAATTTATTTTTATAAAACTTGATTATCTTAAAATATTTATTTTCATTTTTTAATACTTGTTTCAAATCACTTGTGATAAATAAACTTTCTTTTTCTTTAAGATATTTTTCTTCATCTTCATTTTTTAAATATTCTAATTGCTTGTATTTATCCCAGAATTTTCTATATTCTTGTCTTAAGCTTGGCTTGTCCCAATACACTTTTGTAGATAATAATTTTACATTATATTCTTCAATTAATTTTATTAATAGACTATAAGCTTTTTCTTGTTTTTTTATAATTCTTGTATCTACAATCAAACTTCTAACATCTTTTAATAATTTAATATAGCATTGTTCTGCTACTATTAATGGCAAACTATGTGTAAATAGTCTTCTGCTTATTCCTAATAAAATCATATTTTTTTCTATTATTTCATTTTGATCTAATTTACCAACTGTATATTTTTCAAATCCTTCATATTCCTCAATAATTTCTTTATATAATTCTGTACTATTGTCTTTAAATTTAAGTGGCAAAATATTTACTATATATTCTTCAAGTGTTGCAAATATTTTGTTATATATTTCATCTTTTGCCCCTGGTGTTAAATTATCTGCAAGTCTTATTGAATAATATTTTAATATACCTTTATAAATATTTTCCATTTTATAACAATAAAACTTCTTATACTTTTGAGTTAATTTTTCTTTATCAGAATCTAAAACAGTTTGATAATCTAATTCTAATAAATATTTTTGTTTTCTATATTTATATTCTGTATAGTCATTTTCTTTTAAATGAACTATTAAATAATATCTGGAAAGTGCATCTTTTTCAAAATCTGTAGCTGTATTATTTTTAACTTTTTTATATATAGAATCCACAATATTTCTATCAATTGCATCTAAATATAAAGTATAAACATCTTCATACTTTTTTGAAAGAGTTTCTCTTTTTTCTTCTTCTAAATTGCTATTTAACGCAAAATTTTCATATGCTTTTAATAAGTTATTTCTTTTTATTGAAATTAAAACTCCATTAATACCTACTTTAGTAGGCATTAATAATTTTGTTATAGTATTTGTAATTTTAGAAAAAAATGTTCTTTCTGTATTATATACTCTAAGACTTCTTCCTTCCATATACCCCATCCTTTCAGAATACTATTTTTTCTTTAGTACCAATTGTTTCTCTTACTTCATATATAACTTCTATATCAACATATTCCTCTCCTGGATATGTATTAATATATGTATTTAATAAATTTTCTTTATTTTCTAAGTTTTTATCTAATTCTTGTTTTGATTTATTAATACCTATTTCCTTTGCTTCATCTAGGCTATAAATCACATCATTATTTACTACTTCATAATTATTACTTAATGTAATTCCTGCTGGTAAATAAAGATTGGAAAATAGTTTCAATTTTTTTTCCTCCTTTATTGTATCATAATTTTCAAATTTTGAAAGCTTTTTATATAAATTTATTTCAAAATTATTTATATTTATTGTTAATTTTTTCTCTTCATTTCCTGTTCTTACTCTTTCTATCTGTTTTAAATAAACCCTTTCTTTATGAGAATACCATACTTTCGCTTCTACTGTGCCTTCTGCATGTACATATCTAGTTCCTGTATATTTTCCTTCCATCCATCCTCCGATTAGTGGTGTTCCTGATTTTATAACATCCCCTTCTTTTACTAATGGTGTTCCATTTTGTGCATTAACTTTTATTATACATGCATCCTTATCAGAAATAATATTACAATATTCATCTTCTTCTATAATTTCTGGTTTAGAATCAGCTGTTACAACTCTTACAATTGCATTTGTCCCTTTTAAATCAATACCTATCCATGCAATATCTGGTCTATCTAATCTTATCTTATTTATTATACTTTTTAAATCTACTTTACTCTTTAATTTTCCTATAGTTAACCCTTCATTATTAATTGTTTGCATAAGCTCATTTGAATCAATTTTATCTGTTCCTTCAATTTCTATATTCCATATGAAATTAGATAAATATATTACCATACATATAATTATAGCCAAAGCTCCCACAAAAAATTTTCTTTTCCTGTATCTATTAAAAATAAAAGGCAAACCACTTTTCTTTTTTATCTTTAACTTGCATTTTGTTTGTTTAGCAATGCGAGCTACATTTTTAAAATCATGTATTCCTACATTTGCATAGATAATAGTCGATTTATCTCTTTTTATATTAAATAAGAATATATCTTTACTCATACATATATTTATAAATCTTTCTGTAAAAAATCCCTCTACAACAATATTAACATATCCTAATATATAATTTAGTAATATCTTTATATACAAGTTTATTCCTCCTTTAGCCCAAGCACGGACAGATAATTTGGGGCATATCATAAAATTTAATTTATTAACTTTACTAATGAATCGACCCAAATTTTCCGTTCCTACCTGGGTTAATCCTCATCTTCAATGCTTTCAAAATCTACACTTTCTATCTTGCCAGTTATTAAGATATCATCTGTAGTCATTTCACTTAAGTTTAAATTAAAACCATTAATATTTATAATTCCAATATATGTATTAAGTCTAATAAAAAATTCTTGATATTCTAATATACCTTTATAATTTTCAATTAACATCTGATTAAAACCTAAAATTGTAATTTTAGGTTCATTTGAAGTAATTTCTTTTGGCATTTCTAAAACCTTATCTAGTCTACTAGTTTTATTTTTCTTCTTATTCTGTCTCAAATTTTTACTCTCCTTTTTTGTAAATTAATTGAATATCAAATTTATTTATAATTAGATTAATATAAACTACAAATTTATCTCTTTGAAACCTGTTTTATCACCTAACTATTTTTCAAATTCATCTAAACTTTTAAATTCATATCCCATTTTCTTTATTTCTTTTATACAATAATCTAATACCTTAGTATTGTCTTTAGAATTTCCATGTAGCAAAATAATTGCACCATTATGCACATTATCTAATATTTTTTGTTTTGCATAATCTTCTCTTCCTTGCTTTTGTTCATCCCAATCATCATAAGCAAAACTCCACATTACGGTTGTATATCCTAAACTTTTTGTATATGCTACTGTTTTTTCACTATATTCCCCCATTGGTGGTCTTAGATATTTCATTTCATAATTATATTTTTCAAAAATTGATGTATGCAAATTCATAACTTCTTTTTTTATAGTGTCTATATCTAAATCTGGCATACTTTTATGATTTACTGTATGGTTTCCTATTATATGTCCATCATCTATCATTTTTTGTACTAATTCCGGCTGTGTGTTTACATAATGTGCTGTAATAAAAAAAGTAGCCTTTACCTCATTTTGTTTTAATACCTCCAATATTTTTTCTGTATATCCTGCTTCATATCCTTCATCAAATGTTAAATATACTTTTTTTGAATCTTTATTACCTATAGAATATCCTTCATATTTATCTAATATCTGTTTATTAGTAGTTCCCACATCTGGTTGGTCATGATTATCGTTTCTTTTTATTCCCCAACCAATTTTTTTATTACTTAACCCATCTATATTTTGAATTGTAGAACTTGTTTGTATAACTTGATTAGTATCTCTAATTTTATTTAAGTTTGCTACACTAAATGTAAATACAAATATACAAGTAATACTTATTGTATAGATAATAATTTTATGAATTCTTCTCATTTTAACATTCTCCTTTATCTTCTAACTCATAATAAATATATATTACTATTTATATAAATATATGTATCGCATAATGCAAAGTTTTTTATGTTACAATTCACAGTCATTAAAAAACACATACTAGCATAGCCAATTGTTTGATATATATTTTTTAAAACCAATCGCCGATGGTACACACTATCTTACTTTTCTACCTAAACTGCGTGGTATAAAACTAATTCCTACCACTCACCCGCCACGCTTCAAGATTGATTTTAAAAAATATATATCAAACAATTGGCTATGCGGTAACATTTTAACTTTACTTAAAAACAGGCTGTAAATTATAACTTTTTTACAGAAAATCTTCTTGAATTTTTTTGTAATATATTTACATTTTTATGTAAATATGGTATAATTAAGTATAATATTTAAAGGAGATTAAGATTATGGGTATAAGAGATTTTTTAGATAATTTTAGAGGACAAGGAAAAAATAAATTAACTAGATCAGATGATGGAGAGATTGTTACAGTAGAAAAGAAGCAACAACAAGATGCTCAAAAAGCTGAAGCAGAAAAAATTGAGGCAGAAAAAAAAGCAAAACAAGTAAATAAAGATATTCGTGAAGCGCTTGCTTTATTAAACGATTCACCTACCGAAAATACTTCACCAAACAAAAAGACTAAAGACAGTAAAGTAAAGCAACAATCAAAGCCAGTCACACCTAAACAGCAACCTAGACCACAACCACAACATATTGATATTGATGATAATATCGATATTCCTATTGATAATAAAACAATTCCACCTGATTATGACTTACACAAATACGCTGCAGAAGCTATTAATTTATTAGATCAACCTACTACTAGTACCAATTATTCTAAAAATAGAAGCAAAATAAAATATACTAACAAATCCCAACCAAAGCAAAAAGAAGCAACTGGATTTGATAGGGATGATAGATAAAAAATAAAGAAACATTTTTATAAAAATGTTTCTTTATTTTTTATTGTTTTAATTCATTTGAACAGTTCCAATTATTTCATTTATATCATTTATATTTTTTCTTCTCATATAATCTTCTATTCCTTCAACAACTTTTATACTTGTATCTGGAGTATAAAAATTACCTGTTCCAACAGAAACCGTTTTTGCTCCTGCTAACATAAATTCAATTGCATCATCACCTGTCATTATTCCACCAAGTCCCATAACTGGTATTTTTACTGCATTTGCAGCTTGATATACCATTCTAACAGCAATTGGTTTTATAGCTGGTCCTGATAATCCTCCTGTATTATTTCCTAAAACTGGTTTCCTTGTATTTATATCTATAACCATTGCTGTAAAAGTATTAATTAAAGATATAGCATCTGCACCAGCATCTTCTGCACCTTTTGCAGTAAGAGTTATATCTGTAACATTTGGGCTTAATTTTACTATAAGTGGTTTATCTAAAACTTTTCTAGCAGCACTTGTTACTTCCTTTACACCTTCATATGTTGTACCAAAAGCTAAACATCCTTGCTTTACATTTGGACAAGACAAATTAAGTTCTACCCCATCAATATCTGCTTTATTTAATATTCTTGCTAATTCTACATATTCATCTAATGAACTTCCAATAGCATTTACAATTATTGCTGTATCATATTTTCTAAGATTTGGTAATAAATATTCCATAGCATATTCAACACCTGGATTTTGAAGTCCTATAGCATTTATCATTCCACCTGATGTTTCACAAACTCTTGGTGGTTTGTTTCCTGGTCTTGGTTTTAAAGATGTACCTTTTGTAATTATACCACCTAATTTATTTAAATCAAAAAATTCTGAATATTCCATTCCGTATCCAAAAGTTCCAGAAGCAACTGTAACTGGATTTTTCATTTTTATTCCTGCAAAATCAACTTCAGTATTCAAAATAATCTACCTCCTTTATTATCTTATATTTCTACTGCATCACTATCAAATACAGGACCATCTTTACATACTCTCGCATAATTAACTTGCTCTGTAGCTAATTTTACTGAACATCCCATACATGCTCCAACTCCACATGCCATTCTTTGTTCTAAAGATATTTGGCAAAATATTTTTTTATCTTCTGCAAGCTTTTTTATTGCCTTTAGCATTGGAAGTGGACCACAAGCATAAATTGCATCTATATTTTTTGCTTCTAAATCTTTTTCTAAATAATTAATTGCAAATCCACTTTCTCCATAACTACCATCATCTGTAGTTATAGTTAAATTTGTAGATACTTCTCTAAATTTATCTTCTAAAACAACAAAATCCTTATTTCTAAATCCTAAATATACATTTGTATTTGCATGTCCTTTTGCCTCTTTTGTTAATTCATACAAAGGAAATATTCCTATACCTCCACCTATAATAGCTATATTTTTATAATCCTTTATTTCAAAAACACCATTTCCAATCGGACCTATTATATCTATAAACCAGCCTTCTTTTATATTAGATAAGAAGTTAGTTCCCCTTCCTTTTATTTGAAAAATAAATTCAAATAAATTGTTATCTTTATCTACATTATAGATACTTATTGGTCTTCTTAAAAAAGGTTCATAGCTCTCAGAAACCTTTATTTCTACAAATTGACCTGGCTTTGCACTATTAGATATTTCTTTTGATTCACATGTAAATTTTAAAATATCTGGCTTTAATTGTTCTTTTTTTATTAATTTAACATTTACATTAGTAGGCATAATTTTCCTCCTTAATTTATTTTATATGATAATATCATATTTTACCATTTTATTACAATAGTTTATATAAAATTATTAATTTTTATTTTTCACGTCAAAAACAGCTATATCTATGCATTGCAGCCTTTTCACATTTCGACATTTTGTGGTCGTTAATAAAATTAACCTTGACAATTTGACATTTTTAGATTATATTGTTTAAAGTTAATTGGAAATATCAGGTAATTTTTTGTCTTTTGTCGAATTTTTAAGTATTTTCATTTGATAAATTTTTATATACAGGAGAGTTATATGTTAAATTTCGTTTTATGCGATGACAACAATATTATTCTATCAAAGTTAAACAGAATATTAGAATCTATTTTTATAAAAAATGATTTAGATGCTCAAGTTATCTTTACTTCTACAAAGTCTGACAAGATAGTTGAATATGTATCTAATAATAAAGTTGATGTCTTATTATTAGATATCGATTTGAAATCTAATATGTCTGGATTAGAAGTAGCAGATATAATTAGAAAGAAAAATAAGTCGATTTATTTTATTTTTACAACTGGTCATTTAGAATATGGCTTAGTTGCATATAAATACAAAACCTTCGATTATTTGTCTAAACCTATAACACTAGAAAGATTAGAAGCTACTGTACTACGATTATTTGAAGACATTTCACTAAAGCCAAATAATTTTATAAAAATCGATAATAAAAATACTATTATTAATTTAGATACAATTAGCTATATAAAAAAAGATGGTATGAAATTAGTTTTTCATACTGATTATCGTGAGTATGAAGTTTATAGCTCTTTTAATAAAATTGCTAATTTACTTCCAGCAAATTTTGTAAGATGTCATAAATCTTATATAGCAAATATTCACAAAATAACCGATTTACAGACTAGTAATAACACGATATTGTTTAACAGCTCAAGCAGCAAATGTTTTATTGGTCCTAAATATAAAAACGAATTAATGGAGGTTTTAAATCATGATGGAAACATTAAATGCAGTATGGACTGCGCTAACTAGCACAAATGAGGAATTAATTAATATTATATCTATACCAATTTATTTTATTGATGCTTATATTGGCATGTTGTTATTTACAACTATATTAAATTTCAAAGGCTCAAAAAAGCAAAATCTACAATATGTATTATTTTTATCTATAATTGGTTTTATTATTAGAATTATTTTCGGAAATCCATTAGCAACTTATTTAATTATGCTTTTTAAATTATTTTTAATAATAAAAGTATTCAAAACAGACTTTACCAAAGCATTACTTGCGATAATCTTGCAATATTCTACTACTATTTTATTAGAATATATATTTAGTAAAGTCTATTATGTCTTATTTGGAACAACATGGGATACCTTATTAAATATTCCTATATTTAGAATAACAATAACATCTCTAATATATTTATGTGTATATTCAATATCAAAAATATGCAAACATTTTAACTTTAATATTGCACTATTTGAGACAATGAATAAAAAGAGTAAAACTATTGTACTAACTAATTGCATTTTAGCAATTATTGTTATTGTTTCACAATTTTATTTAATTAATTTTTATAGCACTAATTTACCTTTAATAGTTACATTACTAAATATCTTCATCTTAATTGCTTATTTTATTATAAGTTTCATTAGTTTTACTAAAATAAATCAATTAGAAGAAACAGAAATGAATCTTCAGGAAACAAAACTATATAATAAAACATTAACAATTCTACATGATAATATACGTTCATTTAGGCATGATTTTGCAAATATTGTATCTGGTATTGGTGGATATGTTCAGACAAACGACTTAGAAGGACTAAAAAACTACTATTCTCAACTATTAGAAGATTGCCAAAACACTAACAATTTATCTGCATTAACACCAGAATTAATTAATAATCCTGCAATTTATAATGTGCTTGCTACAAAATATCATAAAGCAGATGAACAAGGAATAAAAATAAACTTAGAAGTATTTCTAGATCTAAATACTTTAAAAATAAAAATTTATGATTTTACTAGAATATTAGGAATCTTAATGGATAATGCTATTGAAGCAACAAAAGAATGTGATGAAAAGGTAATAAATTTAATTATAAGAAATGAACAAAATAAAAATAGACAAGTTGTAATTATAGAAAATACATATAAGAATAAAGATGTTAATTTAGATTTGATTTTTGATAAAGGAGTTACATCAAAACCTGGAAATACAGGTCTTGGTTTATGGAAGGTGAGAGAAATTCTAAAGAAAAATGAAAATTTAAATTTATTTACAACTAAAAATAACGAATATTTTAGACAACAATTCGAAATGTATTATAATAATTCAAAAGAAGGCTAAAAGCCTTCTTTTTGTGTAGTTTTAAGAATTATTATAAGTCTTATTAGTCTTTTTTTATTAAAGATGCTGGCATTTTTGGTTGATGTAATATTCCCATTAAAAAACATGCAGTATTTGTAGTTTTAGCATATTTTTCTGCTACTTTTGCTAGAAATTTGAACATAAAATCCCCCCCTAAAATCATCTATATAATAATACATTTTGCCGGCAATGTAATTATTAACACATATATTTTTAGTTTATTTATTTTCTACACTTATGCAGTAACTTCATATCCATATTTATTTCTTGATAATTTATAAGCAATCTTTGTTATTGATATAGTTTGTAAAAAAGTTCCTATTATGAGAATGTTTGATATTATATTATTAGTTATGATTATTGCCAATATTAATGTAATAGTTAAAGTCACATATGACATTATCTTTTTATATTTTCTTTCTTTTTTACTTAGTATTGGCAAATTTTCTGTATCCGCTGGTGCATATAATTTTATCATTATCATGGAAAATATCCATACTGCTAATATTATAATATATTTTATATATGCCTGTTCAAACACAATATATTTACTCATATATACTGTTAGAAAATAAAATAAGCAAGTTCCTATTATACAACCTAAATGAGTTTTTAAATGAAATCCTCCAGAATATTTTTTGTATGGCAATATTGCAAAAAAAGCAAATATTGTAAGCCAACCAATTTTTAATATAAAAGCTAGTGCAAAAAGTAATAATATTTTAGGCATCTCACCTATAATTAACTGTATTCCATAATTTATTACTTCTGCTCTTTCATCATCTACTTCTGACATTTCTTTTCTAATTTTATTAGTTAGATATGTACAAAATTTATCAATCATTTTGTCACCTCACTTATTTCTGTATTAATATTACACTTAAATTTTTAACCTTCTATAATTTATTTATAAAACAACTAAAAAACGACACGAAAAATCATTTTTCGATTTTCGTATCGTTTTTTAGCACTTTTATAAAATTTACATAACTTAACCTATCTTAAATGTTTTTCAATAGTTAATTATATCATTCAATAATATTATCCCATCAGAACAATACATCGCAATGCATCGTCTTGATGGGATTCGAGACTATTTTTATATTTCCTCTATGATCCACATAATATCTGGTGGATCTTGTGGCTTCGAAGCTAAAGGTATAAAATACACCTTTATATTCTTAGATATCCGGATCAACTGAACTTTCTTTATATAAACTTCATAATCTTCTGGAACAAAGAAATTTCCTATTGGATCTGTTGCTTCAAGTTCAGCTATCTGCCTATAAGACAGTTTTGTTTTGTCTCCAAGCTCCCCTTTTATCTTTTTTGCTGATTCAATATTTAGTCTCATAACTACCTCCTGTAAAAAACATATGGTTGATAAACGACCTTCTTTCGAAGGGTTCTAGCATCCTTTACGCTAGGAACTATTTATATTATATTTCAATTTACATAAAAAGTCAATCTTGCATTAAACTGTTTCTTTTCTATTATTTTTCTAAAATCTTTTACTCTCCTAGAATATCTAACTCATATTTAAACTGTAATATCTTCTAAAATTTTCCAACTACCTTCACATTTAGGTATACATGTAAATTCCATTCTTTCTTTTGTAATTGGATGTTTTATGCATAATTTATATGCCCAAAGTGCTATTTGTTTTCCATGTCCTCTTCCACCATATTTTTGGTCACCATAAATGCTATGACCTCTACTAGAAAGTTGTACTCTTATTTGATGATGTCTTCCTGTATGTAAATTAATTTTTAATACAGATAAGTTAATTTCTTCATTATATTTAAGAACTTCATAATCGAGGCTAGCAAATTTAGAATTTTTAGTTCCTTCTTTTACAACTTTACTTATATTATTTTTCTCATTTTTTAATAAGTAGTCTTCTAATGTATCTTTATCTTTTTCAAATTTGCCATCTACAATTACTAGATATGTTTTCTTAAAATCTTTAACTCTTACTTGTTCACTTAGCCTACCCGCTGCTTTTGATGTTTTTGCAAAAACCATTACACCACCAACAGGTCTATCTAATCTATGTACTAAACCTAAATATACATTACCTGGTTTATTATACTTTTCTTTTATATATTCTTTCACTATAGTCAACATATCTTTATCTCCAGTTTTATCACCTTGTGAAGGAATATTAACTGGTTTTTCTACCACTATAATGTGATTATCTTCATATATTACATTTAAATTTTGCATTTTATTTCTCCCATTTCCCATATATTCCACATGGTAATATTAAGTTAGAATTTGTCATAGGAAGTCCTATTTCTCCATTACTAAAAGTACCTTTATATTTTTCACCCATATTTATTCTTAATATATTTTTTAAAACTGTACTCGATATTCCTGTAGTATATGAATTTATTAAGAAAAATAATGGATTATCAGATAACACTTTTGTACACAAATTTACTAAATCATATATGTTCTCTTCAAATTGCCATACTTCACCATTTGCTCCTCTTCCATAAGAAGGTGGATCCATTATAATGGCATCATATTTGTTTCCTCTTCTAATTTCTCTATTTACAAATTTTACTACATCATCAATAATGTATCTTACTTTCCTATCTTGCAATCCTGAAGAAATAACATTTTCTTTTGCCCATGATACCATACCTTTTGAGCTATCTACATGGCAAACACTAGCACCTGCAGATAGACAAGCAACTGTCGCCCCTCCTGTATATGCAAATAAATTTAACACTTTAATATCTCTTTTAGCATTTTTTATTTTTTCCATCATCCAATCCCAGTTAACAGCTTGCTCTGGAAAAAGACCTGTATGTTTAAATCCCATAGGTTTTATATTAAACGTTAAATTTTTATATTTAATTTGCCAAGAAGCTGGAACTTCTTTATTATATTCCCATCTACCACCTCCAGTATTACTTCTAATGTACTTTGCATTTACTTTATTCCATTTCTCTTTAAAAGACTTGTCCTTCCATATTATTTGTGGATCTGGTCTAACTAGTATTACATTTTTCCATCTTTCTAATTTTTCGCCATTTGCCATATCTAATATTTCATAATCTTTCCAATTATTTGCTATATTCATTCTTCTACCTCTCTTTTATTAAAGTTCATTTAATAAATTTATAAAATTATTTATTAATACTATGTCCCATATTATCAAAAATGTACTTATTATTGTAATTATAGAAATCGCTTTATTTTTCTTTATTACATTATAGAACTTATTAATTCTATTATTTTCTAGTTCTAAACTGTCTTTTTCTTTATTGTATTTTACACTAAAGATGATATCTTTTGTATATTCCATAAAACTCCCCCTTTATGTATTTGTTAATATTAAATATATATTCACATTTTTAGAGTTTTATGAATAAAATTACGTATTTTATTATAACAAAAAATTCCAAATTTTTCAAGTTATTATAATTTTAATATATCTGCCTAACCTATAATAATTTTTCCTTAATAATTTTAGCCAGCTTTAAATTTATTCCCTTCACTTTTGCAATTTCTTCTACTTCTGCCTCTTTTATTTTTTCTACACTCCCAAAAGTTTTAAGTAAACTTGCTTTCTTCATTGTCCCTATTCCTGGTATTTCGTCTAATTCAGATTTTGTTATTGATGCGTCTCTTAATTTTTTATGATATCCAATTGCAGTATCATGAACTGTATCTTGAAACATTGTTATTGTGTTCATCAATTTTTCAGATAATTCTAATTCTTTTCTATTGTTATCCATCAAAGCTCTTGTCTGATGCTTATCGTTCTTAACCATTCCAAAGATTGGAATATCTAAGCTTAACCTTTTTATTACTTCTTCTGCTGCTCTTATTTGTGTTATTCCGCCATCTACAAATATTACATCCGGAATTCTTCCAAATGCACTTTTATCATTTTCTATAGAATGTTTTAATCTTCTTTCAATTACTTCTTTCATACAAGCTGGATCATCTTGTCCTATAACTGTCTTTATCTTAAATCTCTTAGATAAATTCCTTTTTATTATTCCATCTAACATAACACACATACCAGCAACCATATATGTTCCAGATATATTTGAAATATCATAACATTCTATCTTTCTTGGAACTTTTTCCATTTTTAAAATTTCTTTTAATTCATTTATTACACTATATTTATCTTTTTCTTTATTATCTAGCGTAATTTTTGCATTTTTTTCTGCCATTTCTACTAATCTTAATTTTTCTCCCTTTTTAGGGCTTTTTATTTCTACTTTTCTATCTATGCTACTTGTTAATAAATATTCTATAATTTCTCTATCCTCTATTTCTTCTTTTATCATGATCTTATTTGGAAGTATTGGCCTATTCATATAAAATTGTTTTATAAAACTTGATAATATTTCACTATTTGCTTCATCATTCAATCCTTCAAAAAAGAAATGCTCTCTTCCTATCATTTTACTTCCTCTTATGAAAAAAATCTCTATACAAACTTCTAATTCATTTCTCGCAACTCCAATTACATCAATATCATTTTCAGATATATTAGATACTTTTTGTCTTTCTGATATTCTCTCTACTGCAATTTTTTTATCTCTTAAATATGCAGCTTTTTCATATTCTTGTTTTTGAGCTGCTTCTTTCATTTGTTCTTCTAACTGTTTTATTATTTTTTCTGTTCTTCCATCTAATAGCTCTATAATCTCATTTATTTGCTCTCTATATTCTTCTTTAGATACATATCCCATACATGGTGCTAGACACTTTTTTATATGATAATTCAAACATGGTCTATCTTTATATTTAAAACTTTTACATTGTCTAATTTTAAATTTCGTTTTTATAAAATCTACCATCTCTTTTGCTACTCTAGCACTTGCATACGGTCCAAAATATTTTGCTCCATCATTTAAAATTCTTCTTGTTATATACACATCTGGATAATCAGATTTCACATTTATTTTTATATATGGGTATGTTTTATCATCTTTTAAAAGTACATTAAATTTTGGCATATTCTTTTTTATTAAATTACACTCTAAAATTAAAGCTTCTGCCTCATTATCTGTAACTATATATTCGAAATGGTCTACTAAAGAAACCATATTTTCTATTCTTTTTGTTTTATTATTTTTTCTAAAATATTGTCTTACTCTATTTCTTAAAGATATAGCTTTTCCAACATAAATAATTTTATCATCTTTATCATGCATAATATATACACCTGGTTTATGTGGTAGCTTTTTTAATTCCGCTTCTATATCAAACATACTTATATCCTCTTTCTATTATTTTATCTCTACATATTATATCATTTACAACTCACATTCACAATATCAATATCCCATCTTCAGAAACCACTCCCTTACTATTTAATAACTTTATCTCCCAAAGTAGGTCTGGAAGGTCTTATATATTATAATAAAAAATGAGTTTGAGCATGAGTCGCCATTCTTGTATCTGTTTATAGTGTGTCTCAAAAATATGAATCCACACAAAACTAAAGCGCCTTGGAAAACTCATTTTTTATTATAATATATAAGACCTTCCAGACCGGACTATAGACGACTTACCATAAACCATCTAAACACAAATTTTTCAAAAAACTTGCAACATTTTAACATTTAATGTAATATAATACAGTAATTATAATTTACGCAAAAGAAAATATTAAGAAAGGAGAAATTTATTTTAAAAAAACAAAAGCGCCTGGACAATTTTACATTGTTGACGAGGTTAGAGCTTATCGAAATATTCGGCGGATGGCTCTATGGCAAAAGTTACTGTCATTAGATATTAGTTAAAACCTAATAGTAATATTAGAACAAAGCAAATATCTGTAACATTTATTTTGCGTACCTTATAATATTATTTAAAAATAAATTTATGGAGGTATTTTTTATGTGCGGAATTGTTGGATATATTGGAAAAAATAAAGCTTATCCAATTTTAATTGATGGACTTTTATGTTTGGAATATAGAGGTTACGACTCAGCTGGAATTGCTTCATTAGAAGAAAATGAAATCAAAGTAATGAAAGATAAAGGTAGAGTTAAAAACTTATACGATTTAGATGGTTTAGATAAATTGGAAGGAACTATCGGTATTGCTCATACAAGATGGGCAACACACGGCAAGCCTTCTAAAGAAAATTCACATCCTCATATGGATAATAGTAACTCTTTTGCTGTTGTTCATAATGGGATTATAGAAAACTATAGCGATTTAAGAAAATTTTTAACAGATAATGGATACACATTTTTATCTCAAACAGATACAGAAGTCATCCCTAATTTAATTCATTATTATTTTTCTAAAGATGAAAAAACGGATGACGAAAAATTTTTAAGAGCTGTAAAATCAGCAACTAGCGATTTAAAAGGAAGTTATGCAATTGAGGTTATTTCTCCTCTTTACCCTGATAGAGTAATTGTAGTTAGAAAAGATAGTCCACTTGTTATTGGTAAAGGTGAAAAAGAAAATCATATTGCCTCAGATATTCCTGCTCTTCTTAAATTTACAAAAGATTTTTATTTACTAAATGACAATGAATATGCAGTTATATATAATGACCATATTAAATTTTATGATGGTAATTTACAAGAACATAACAAACCAATAAAAAACATCGAATGGGATGCTGGAGCTGCCGAAAAATGTGGATTTGAAGACTATATGCTTAAAGAAATTTATGAACAACCAAATTCAATTAGAGAAACTGTCGGCTCTAGATTTAAACTTGGAGAACCATGCAGTTTTGATGATATAGATATTTCAAAAGAATATTTATCTACTATTAACAAAATATATATAGTAGCTTGTGGTACTGCTATGCATGCTGGCTTAGTTGGTAAAAACTTAATAGAAAAACTTTGTAATATCCCTGTTACTGTAGATATAGCATCAGAATTTAGATATAGAGACCCTATTATTGATGAAAAAACTTTATGTATTTATGTTAGTCAATCTGGTGAAACAGCAGATACTATTGCTGCTCTTAAATTATCAAAATCAAAAGGAGCAAAAACTTTAGCAATTTCTAATGTTATTGGAAGTTCTATTACTAGAGAAGCTGACTTTACTATTTATACACACGCCGGACCTGAAATCGCAGTAGCTTCTACAAAAGCATATACATCACAAGTAGTACTTCTTGCTATTCTAGCTATATATTTTGCTGAAAGTTTAGGTTCTACAGATTCAAAAGTTTTAGAAGAACTAAAAGAGGATATTTTAGACTTACCATCTAAAATAGATACAATATTAGATAATCAAGAAGAATTAAAAGAATTTGCTAAAAAAGTATATACTCGGAAAAGATATGTTTTTCTTAGGTAGAGGAACAGATTATAATGTTGCATTAGAAGGTTCTTTAAAATTAAAAGAAATTTCTTATATTCACTCTGAAGCATATGCTGCTGGTGAGTTAAAACATGGACCTATTGCTTTAATTGAAAATGGTATTACAGTTATTAGTATAATTACAGATGAAAAGTTAGTAGAAAAATCTATTAGTAATATACAAGAAGTAATTACTCGTGGAGCTAGAACATTAGTTATTTCAAATCAAACTTTGCCAAATAGTAACTTTGATTTTGTAATTAATATACCAAAAACAAATCCACTTATCTCACCTATTCTTTCTGTTATACCTTTACAATTAATTTCTTACTATATAGCAAAAAACAAAGGGTTAGATGTTGATAAACCAAGAAACTTAGCAAAATCTGTTACAGTAGAATAAGAACAATAGAGGGCTTCAAAATTATACTTCATACTTCATTAATTTTCTTACAGCCTGCGTTTGTTTAATCATTCGTACATCAATTTTTATAGCAAATGGACGGAAATAGTATATTCCGTCCATTCTCTTTTATTACATTTTATTTTACTATATAAATTGCAATATTTTATAAATATTAAATTCGGTAAATTATTTATTCTTATTCACTTTTTGTAATCTTATGTATTTGTTCTAAATAATCACATAGAACAAGGTCTCAAATCAGATACGCCATCCAATCTAAGACCTTGTTTGTGGCACTTAAATATCTTTGCACTCGTTTAAGAATGCTTCGATATCAGCACCCGATAAGAACATGTATGTTGCATGAACTACGAGATTAGCTGGCATAGTATGTGCAACATACTCTAGTTGTGAAATACCATGGTTTCTCTCAGCCTTTTCTGCATATTCTACTACTTTTCCTAGCAAGAAACCTCTAGCAAAGTCACAATCTAAATTAGCTTTGCCTATTACCTGAAAGACATTCTTGCCAATTTGTGTGACTTCAACTGACATCTGTTCCATTTTCTTCCTCTCTGAGCTCTTTTCTTTTGTTTTATTGTTGCTCATTAAGAGCTACGTCAAATAAACAACAATAATGGCAATTTACCATTCCTTATTTATATTTTTACATTTTTATTACGAAATGACTATTATTTTGTTGTATTTTGGTAATCATTTTGTAATGTTAGTACACATAATATTTCTTTGGTATTTGCCTATATTAATTAAACGGTCTGAGTCAAAGATACTTACCAAACCTCATATCATCAATTTTAATATAATAAGAAAAACCGCTCCTGGCAATCCTAAAATCCCAACAAAAATAGAAGTACCTATATTTAGTCCTATATGAAACTGAAATGCTACTCCCACTAAATTAATAATATATATTAAAACACCACCCAAAATAGAATTAATAACTAGTTTCAATATTTTCTTTAATGGTAATATAAAAATCCTACCTACTAAAAATAATATAATAATACAAGCAAAAAAAGTTATGATTGTATCTGTTCCCAAGTTTAATCACCCTACCTTTATTTCATTATTATGATTAAACTTGGACAAATATTACTAAAACTTTATGCTTTTCTTAGATACATTTCATTAATCATATCTAAAGCTATTCCTTGCTTTTTTGCTTTTTTTAATAGATAATTCAATTTTGCTTGATTGGCCTTAATACAATATAAATAATAATCTATTAATTCACCATCTGCAAATTCAAAATTATGTCTTGCATCTTCTACCTCTCTTTTTGTTTTTATAATGCTAGTTATTAGTTCTAATTCCTTTTCTCTATCTGTTTTTTCTTTAATTTTTGTTTCTTTTATATATTGTTCTTCCATAGACTACTCTCCTAAACACAATAAAAATTCTATTATAAAAAATATATTATTACTATTATATTCAGGGAAAACACAAAATATTCTTATTTATCCAAAAATTGTATATATTATAATTCCAATACTCTGTATTGCAAACAAATTCAAAACATTTGATGTTAATAAATTATTAGTTGCTTCTATAACACCTAGTTCACTTGAATCTTCATTTCTATAATGTTTTTGTGATTCGAAAAAAGTAATTAATTCTGGAATACTTGTTATAACACCTAGTGCTATTCCTAATATAACCTCTGGTATATTAAATATATTACTTAAATTAGTTAACGTATTACTTAATAAATTTCCACCTATATATAATCCTATAGCTGTAACTAATAAGTATATAACATATTTTACTATTATTAATTTCTTTCCTCCTATCTTTTTTGTTTCTTTTACTATTTCTTCTGATAATTCATTGTCTTCTTTTTTTAAATATAATCTATGAACATTTGAATTAATATAATAAAAGAATATAAAAAGTAAGATAAATATTGGTACTATACTAATATTAAATTCTAAATCTGTAGCTAGCATTAATATCGGAATAATTATCGTAATTACTACAATAATTAGATCAATTTTTATAGCTCTATTTTTTATACTTTTTTGATTTTTATTAAGGAAAATAGAAAAAACATATTGTAGTAAATTAATTATATTAGAACTCAGTATATTATATGCACTTGTCCCAATAAATCCAGCAAATGCTGAAAAAGATACTGTTAAAAGTTCTGGCACTGATGTGGCTATACCTGCTATATTTCCTACAGCCTTTGGAGATAATTCTAAACTTTCTGCAAATTTTCTTAAAAGTTTTACTAAAATATATTTTGAAATTGCTACAATTAATAATGAATATATTATAAATTTAAATATCTCTAAAATTAAATTCATAAGTACTTTCCTCCATTTTTAGTTTTCTCTTAGTATTGGCATTTTTTTGTTGTTTTATTTGTTTGTTATCTTTTTTTATTTTAGCTACATTCTACTCAACTTTATTTGCTATTACATTCCCACTTGAATTTACATTCTATTATATTTAAATTAATACGCCAATACCTGGATATTCTCTATTCACACAATATGCATTTACATTCTACTATATTTAAATTAATACTTACAGAATAAATCAACAAACTTATTCAAGAATATTATTTACATTCTACTATATTTAAATTAATACTTTAAGTTGTACATGCAGAATATTCCAATAATATTTATTTACATTCTACTATATTTAAATTAATACGTTCGTAGTCTGTTGCCGTTTTGCCTTTTTCCAGCATATTTACATTCTACTATATTTAAATTAATACTGTTTTGCGAGGGCGTTAGGATACATTAAATAAAATATTTACATTCTACTATATTTAAATTAATACATATCTATTTACTATTACTTCTGTTGTTGCTTGCCCATTTACATTCTACTATATTTAAATTAATACCTAGGAAAACATACTAAAACTTATAATAGAAATACATTTACATTCTACTATATTTAAATTAATACTGATTTAAATGTAATAAAAAGACTTTGTGACAATGATTTACATTCTACTATATTTAAATTAATACATATAGTATCTAATATTTCATAACCTATTTCTAATATATTTACATTCTACTATATTTAAATTAATACCCAGTCTCCGTTGGCAATTCCACATCCTATTCCATAATTTACATTCTACTATATTTAAATTAATACCAATACAAATTTCTCTATAGTCATTTCTCCAATATGGATTTACATTCTACTATATTTAAATTAATACATAAAGAAGATATAAAAGAAATGCAAGACAATAACAAGATTTACATTCTACTATATTTAAATTAATACAGAATATATTACAGCTTTAACAAATTCTTTATACAAATTTACATTCTACTATATTTAAATTAATACTTTATTACAAAATATTAAACAGGAGGTTCAAGAAGAATTTACATTCTACTATATTTAAATTAATACGCATATAAAACCCACTTAAACTTTTTCTTTTTTGAAGAATTTACATTCTACTATATTTAAATTAATACTTTAAATCTTTCACAACAAGAATTTTCTAATAAAATATTTACATTCTACTATATTTAAATTAATACGATAGCATTAAAAAGTTTTTGGTCTTTTTCTGCTCTATTTACATTCTACTATATTTAAATTAATACTTAACAATCTTTGTAGTGTACTATCACTTATAGGTGTATTTACATTCTACTATATTTAAATTAATACTTATATGTCAAGACTTTTTTTGCTTTTTTTAAAAATATTTACATTCTACTATATTTAAATTAATACCTACTATGAGTTATGCTTGCAATTTAACTTATATGCATTTACATTCTACTATATTTAAATTAATACCTTTACTTTTTAATTTTTTATTTATATAATTACCTATTTACATTCTACTATATTTAAATTAATACTATAATGAGTGATATAGTAAAAAAACTAATAAAGTTATTTACATTCTACTATATTTAAATTAATACGCTAGAAGAGGAGAACAAGAAGAAAGATGAGATAAATTTACATTCTACTATATTTAAATTAATACCAGAAGCTAGAACATTAAAAAAAGAGTTAAGGGTATTTACATTCTACTATATTTAAATTAATACAGAAAAGTCAGACGATATATTAAATCTTGCAAAAATATTTACATTCTACTATATTTAAATTAATACAAAATCAGAAAATCCCTGTTTTAAAGCTGTTACAATATTTACATTCTACTATATTTAAATTAATACCCAACTTAGACCAAAAGAAAATATTTCTATTCCACTATTTACATTCTACTATATTTAAATTAATACTACGTCAAGAAACGAAATTTCATATTCGACAAGAATATTTACATTCTACTATATTTAAATTAATACTTCATTATTTATTAAGCTTTAGCTTGTAAAGTGTCATTTACATTCTACTATATTTAAATTAATACTATCGTTTCTGTATGCAACTTTAATATATTTAGTTTTATTTACATTCTACTATATTTAAATTAATACTAACTCACTTTCTACTTGCTAAATATCTTTCTTATTATTTACATTCTACTATATTTAAATTAATACTTTAAAGCAAAGTAAAATCGAGAATGGAAATATAAAATTTACATTCTACTATATTTAAATTAATACTGGTCAGTGTCTAACGCCTTATTTTATCTAATCTCTGTACTATATTCTGTCGATATATTATTTATTATACCTATTGCTTATTATCTATTCAATCCTAAATACTTAAACAGTGCATTTTTTCAAGAAAAATTGACTCTGTCAAACTATCTACTTTTTTACATTATTTACAGTCGACAGATTATAAAAAATTTGAAGTTTTATCATCCTCTACTTTTCCTAAAAACTCTTTCTCTAACCATTTCTGATTTCTACTTTTAAACAAAATTACAGAATCCAAATCATTTCTTATATATTTATCTAATTCCTTTTGTAACTTTAGTAATTGTGATTCTAATAATTCTCCTTCAAACACTGAATTCTGTATATGAACTAAATATTGTTTACAAGTCTTAAATACCTTTCTTAGCACTCTTTGCCCTTCTTTTTCTTCTAAATTTATATCATATACTAAAATAACATACATAAATCACCACCACATTTTAAACCCTTCATATGGAATATCTTCTGTCAAATATTTAATTAATTTATATACTTCTAGACGGATTAAATATTCATAACTTACTTCTCTTCCTAAGTTTCTATGTTTAATCGTTGTTTGCAATCTAGAATCAAGCTCCTTGGTAATTTCTTTCCTAGCAGATTCTTTTATGTATAAAAAGTTTAATCCCTGTTCAAAGTCTTTTTCTGTTATTTGCTTTTTATTAAGCATAGAAAAAATTAATCTATCTGCTATAATTGGTTTAAAAATTTCTGCTATATCCAAACAAAGAGAAAATCTTCTTTCTGATGGCTCATGTAAATAACTGATTGTTGGATTTAATTGTGTTTTATATATCTCACTTAAAACTCTTGTATAAATCATCGTATTAACATAAGAAATAAGTGAATTTATAGCATTATCTGGCGGATTTTTCACTCTTTTTTCAAAAGCTATATCCTGATTTATTATATTATTCCAAGAATCATAATACACTTTTCTTATATTTCCTTCAATTCCCATCAATTCTTGCACATTACTGCACAATTTTATTTGTTTTCTTAATGATTCGATTTGCAATATATATTGTTCTAAGTCTTTTCCTCTATTATTATAATATTTTAGATTCCTATATATATTGTAAGACGCTGCTTCAATAAAAGCTTGTGCTATTATTATTCTTTTATTTGCATCTACATAGTGTTCTACTTGTTTTATTAATAACTTCCCAGACACTAATTGTTCTTTGGGGTAATATGTACCTGTATAAAATCCATAATAATTAAAATAATGAACACTTACTCCAAACTTTGAAATAAAATTTAATAGACTTGTATTAAAATCAAACTCTGTCATTACATATATATCATCTACTCTTTCTATTGGAATTGACTTTTTTGTATTATCTTTGTATACAATTTCTAATGTATTATCTTTTCTCTGCAATCTCCCACTTCTATATAAATAATATGATTGTTTCATTTTTCCCTCCTATACATAACATAAATCAAAATATGAACACTTTTTACACATCTTCTCATTTATCACCTTAGGAGGTTTATCCTTTTTTATTATTTCTTCTATATTCTTTTCAACATTTTCCAATACTCTTCTATCATCCTCTTCTAAATATATATCTTGAGTTTCTCTAATTAATGGATAATCTATTTTCCCAAATATATTCTTTACTCCTCTTTGTTCCAAATAATACATATAGTATTTTAATTGCCATATTCCAGCTTCTTCCATAGATTTTGTTTTCTTAACTTCATGTAATACTGCACCATCTTTTATAAAATCTATATTAATAGTATCATCAATTAGTATACTTTTATTTTCCCTTTTATATGTAATTTCATCTAATATTTTTCCAATAGATACTAATTCACTATTTTGTTCCATGTTTATTTCATTACCAAAATACCATAATTTTCTGTGGCAAACAAAATAATAATAAATCATAACACCCGTAATCTTCATAAGTACCTCCTAACAAAATCTCGAATTCAACTCATATTCCTCATCTTTCTCTAAAACTAGTCCCATTTTTTCATCATATTTCATATCAATACAAAATATATCTTCTACATATTTAACAGAATTAATTCTATCTTTTAATTTTCTTGCTTGTGATACTCTTATTGATGTTGTTAATACTTCAATTTTTCTTCTTAATTTATACTTCTCCATATTATTTTTTGCTTGTTTATATTCATCAAATAAATTTAAATTATCATCATATACAACTTTAGGAATTACTTTGATATTATCTATATTTCTAAGTAATGATTGCGCTTCTGATTTACTCACCTCATAATCTACAATATTATTTAATACATTCATTCCATCTTCGAACTTCTTTAAAAACTTAGTTCCTTTTAAATTTTCCTTTGAATATAATTTTTCTACCATATCTACTTTTTCTTTTTCATCCAATATTTGACCATCATAAACTTGTAGAATTTCTTCACTTAATCTAGAAATGTCCTTATCATAAACACTATCTATTCCTGATACCTCTTTTGTATATACATACACATTACACTCTTCATCATTATATTCTCTACTTCTGTAACATCTTCCAAATCTCTGAAATAAACTATCTAATGTTGACATCTCTGTAAATAAATAATCAAAATCAATATCCAATGAAGCCTCTACTATTTGAGTCGTAATCCAAATTCCTTTTTTAGTCGATTTTGAAAAATCTTTAATTTCACTTTCTAACAAATTTCTATCTTTTAAAATAAATCTTGAATGTAACATTTTTACATTTTCATCTTGTATCTTTTTATATAGCTCTATTGCTTTATTAATAGTATTCACAATTATTAATACTTTATTTGTCATGCCTTTTTGTTTTATCATTTCTATATCACTTATTATTTCGCTATTTCTAATCTTTATTTTGTGTCTTTTGGTTTCTTTTAAAAACTGGTTATACTTAAACTTAACACCCATTTTTTCTAATTCTTGTTTATAAATACCTGGAAGTGTTGCTGTCATAATCATAAACTTTCCACCTATTTTATAAATCATCTCAATGCCTTTTAAAAGTATCGCAACTATCTCTGGAGAATACCCTTGTATTTCGTCAATCACTATTTTTGAATATGACAAAGTAGCATATTCTCTTTCATATCCTCTATACTTAAACACAAACTTAAAAATCTGGTCTATTGTGCAAGTAGTTATTTTACTAGATAAGTTAATTGTCTCTGCATAATCTTTAAATGTTTGCTTAATTTCTGATTCATCTTTTACATTTTCTTGCAAATAATCTAATGCCGTTGAATGCAATAATCCAACATGCTCGTATCCTAATAGTTTACAAATCCTGTCATATATTGCATTAATACTAATTCTAATTGGTAAAGTAAAAAATGTTTTTGAAGAATTACTCCAAAGTAGTGCCGCTTCTGTTTTTCCCATTCCAGTAGAACCAATTACAACAATATTTTTATCAGAATTTTCCTCACAAAATAATTGAAGTTCATTTTTATCATAATTCTTTTGTTTCATAAATCTTTTTGTATAATCTGATATTTTTTCTTGTGTTTCATCTTCCACTTTTACATGCGCAGATGAACTATAATCTAATCTATGTAACAATCCCTTTAATAAGCAATATTCTTTATAATATTCATCTTGTTCTCTAACTCTTTTTGAATATCCTATACAACCTAAATACATGCTATTAGGAGTTTTATTTAAATTTATACCTAATTCACTTTCAAAATTTTCTAATTTAGGAACTATATCTTCTTGTATAATTTTTTCTATAAGCTCTCTTATAACCATATCATTATTTCTTTCATGATGATAAAATATAGATTGTATTACAATCTTTCTTTCTTCCTTTGTAAGTCCAAAATATTTGCTATCTATAAACATAGGTGACAATTGCTCATGTTTAACATCTATATAATTAAAATTCGTGTCTATTACTTGTTTTCCTAATTTTCTTAATATTTCATTCTGAAAAGGTGTATAGCACTTACCAATATCATGATAAGTGCATATTACCTCAAGTAATTTCCAAAATCGTTCTGTGTCTATACTTATATTTTTTGTAATTTCATCACCATACAAAACACGCAAAACCTTTAATCTATCTAATAATTGATTTGTATGTTCTTTAATACTTTCCTCTGGAATAGATTTTGCATATAGCATATTAGTTCACCTCATTTTCATAACACCAAAATATTACTTCACCATCTTCATCTATATATCCGTCATCAATCTCTGAATCTTTTTCAACATATTTTACATCTACTTTTTCCCATTTTCTTAATTCATCAACAATTGTATACTTTGTATTTAATCTATAATTAATTCCTGTAACATCTAGCATATAAGTTGGAATATAAGCATTATGATTCATCCACATAAAATCATCAATCTTATTTATCTTTTGAATAATTTTAATTTCATCTACTCTTACTAAATCCTCATTTCTACCCAATGTAAATGTTTCTTCTCCATTAATTATATTATTATATATCTTGTCAATCACTTCATCATCTGCTTTAACATGAATTATTAAATTTATATTTAATAACTGATGCACATTTCGTGGCATCGCTGTAACTTCACCTTTTCCCTTATACATTCTTAAATTTTGATAATTACTAAATATACTTTCATATTCTCCTTGAACCGAAATATTCATTGGATAATATTCTCCAGGCTGTGCTTGTAATATTTTATGAAACATTCCAATTATAGTGGAATATGGTGGAAGTGGATATG
This sequence comes from Clostridiales bacterium, assembly GCA_019417465.1. GTDB lineage: Bacteria > Bacillota > Clostridia > TANB77 > CAG-508 > CAG-492. The sequence continues at coordinate 11,079 of DXVF01000006.1, read as the reverse complement.
TTTCTGCCACTTTAAATGCAAATGGCTTTTTATAACATGCTGATTCTTGAAATAATTTTAATCTCATTATTTTCAAATTCATTCACCCTTTTTCTATTTATAATATTCTTCTACTTGTCTTTCTAAATTTTCAAAAAAGTCTTGTACATTAGTTGTTTTTCCTTCAAACACTTCTGCTATTTCATCTTCATTGCAGAACATATCTTTTACTAAACCAACATTTGTATCTTGAGCTATATTTTCATTTCCTATTTTTAAAGAAACAACATCTTTCAACATATCTGCATCTATAGCAAACTTTCCATTTTTTGAATTAATATTAATTCTTCCTAAGAAAAATGGTGTATTTATTTTGTAAATTCCTCCAATTACAAAAACAGGACTTAAATTCTCTTGTCTTCCTCTTATCTCCCTATTTAATACTTTTATAATTTCCAATAACTCATTTACTCTTTTTATTTTTTCTTTATTTTCTAATTCAATTCCCCCATCTTTTCCAATTTTATCCAAATCAATAGATATCGTATAAGTATAATAGCTTAAATGTTGTTCTATATTAGCTAAATTTGGAAATTCTTTAATTCTATCTGCTAATCCTTTATTATTTAAAAATTCCATATCACTTTTATAATCTTCTAACGAAATTGCATGACTTAATCTGACTGCTGCACTTCTTATATCAGAACCTCCATCTTTATTATCTGACTTTTTAGAAGTTTTCATATATCCAAACAAATCCATTTCTTCAGAATCTTTAATACTTAAATCATCTCTAAATTGGACTGTACCTTTTGTTTTATCCACGACTTCTAAATTCCACCCAAATAACTCTTTTCCTAATCTTGCAATATCATATCTAATAGCTTGTCTTGATGCAAAAGTATATACATTACCATTTCCTCTTGATAATTTTTTTAGTTCTGATATATTTCCAATTCCTTCTCCATAATTTAAACTTTGAGCTTTAAAAACAATACTTAATGTTAACCCTTTTTTATTCATCATTATTCTCCTCCTCTTTATTTTTAATAAAACTATTATTCTTCTACAGTTTGATTGTTATTGTTTGCGTCTTCTTTTTCAAATTTATTTGAAATTAATCCAGACATAAAACTATGTCCTATTGATTCAAAATCTAAATTAGTATCTTGCATTACTTCTAGAAAAATAGGTGATACATCTTTTCCCATAAACATATGTAATCTAATTACAATATCCATAAATTCAGCTTTATTGCCAGCTTTTATACTATTTAGCATTTTATATGTATATCCATTTAATTTATTATCTTCACCTTTTCCTTTTAACTCCTCATGTATTTGCATTCCTAAACTATATAATACTTTTAATTTATTATTATTTTTTTCAATTATACTTTTCACTTCTAACTCTCCTTTCCTTAATAAATTTAACTCAAGTCTAACTCTAGTAGCTAAAAAGCATTCATAACCATATGAATTTTCCTTTGTTAATTCTTGCCTAATTCTGTCATTAATTACATATTTTAATTCTTTATTTTTTAAAATATAATCTACTATTTGCAATTTGAAACGATAATTTTTAATTTTATCTAAGCTCTTTTCAGAATAATTTTTAAAAAACTCTGCCACATGTCTTTTTATATTAAAATATTCCATTCTACTATAAGCTAAATACTCCGCTTCAAATTCAACCACAAATATATTTTCCAATTGCCACTTGCTTACTTGTTTTTCTTGTTTTACTATGTCTAAAATTAATTCTTGATATGGATTTTCTGAACTTTTATCAAGCTTTGCTTGGTTTGAAAAATTTCTATTTATTTGCAAAAGTTGTCTTATATTCGTATCATAATTCACAAAGCTATACACCTGTTTTTCCTTGTAAACTGCATTTCCATTCTCATTTTCTTTTACAGTTTTAGTAATTGAAGTAATTCCAGCTGGTGTACAAAATAACATTAATTTACAAACATCACATATTGGAAATTTTGCCTTTTTGTTCCAAAAAAAGTTTTCCATATTTTCACTACTAATTGCTAACGGTACAAATCTACTTTCAGAATAATTATTAGCAATAATATTCTCATTTTCACAAATAGAACAACTAGTAAATACTTTTTCTTTTAAATATTTTTTTATATCCTCTATAGATTTTTCTTTTTCAATATATTTTTTATTAATATTAGAATATACACTTTGTAATTCTTTTGTAATTCTGTCATCAGTTAATCTTTCTTGTATATATTCTTTTATTTCTTCTAATGTATATTTATCATTTACTAGATTATTTAAATATCCTACTTCTACAATATTAGATATATAATCTTTATACATTAGCTGGCATTGTTCTTCATAACTTAAGGCACTTTTAACTACATTTAAAAAACTTGGTTGTCCAAAATAACTTTTACTTAATATACTTTTAAAGAGATTCATTGTTAACCTTTTATTTATTTTTTCTTTATAAAAATTAGTATTCAATCCTGTAAATATATCATCTAATTTAGATATATCTTCCTTTTCTTTTACTTCATCTATCCTGCTATATAGCTCAAACATCTCATTATAGATATCTTCATCAACTTTTTTAATTTTATCTAACTGACCCTTTATTACTAATTTTATATATTTTTTTACTGATTTTATTTTTTCTTGTTTTTGTTTGTTTTTATCTTCATCTACACTCATTAATAGTTGTTTTATCTGTTTAAATGAATTATCCATTCTATTTTCCATTTTTGCTGCTATATTGTATATATTAAAAAAGTATTCAAAATAATATTTATGAAAATCTCTTAACTCTTCTGTCTCAAATTCAATATAATTGTCCTGTTCTCTAATAGACTTTGAATTATTTTCTTTCATTATATTCATGAAACCTACAATCCCAGCATTTATAAACCATTCATTTAAATATACTTTTATCTTCACATCCTCACCTCACTTTTATACCACTTCGAACATTCCAAATCCACTTGATCTTCTACTTCCTATTCCTGATTTATATAAATAACTTAGTAAATCTTTGTTTCCATATAATTTAAATGTTCCTATAGTTCCCTCCATCTGTTTTTCGTAAAATTTTATTACTGTTTTTCTTCCATTAATCTTTTCAAGTTTAATAGTGTCTATAATTTCTGTAGGATAATTTGTTAATTTTAATTGTTCTTTTATATTGATCTTTAATGTTTCTAAAAATTTTTCACCTTCAATAGAATAGTAGTAATCTTTCTCATTTTCTCTTTGTCTTACAATTAATGGAGACATAAATTTTATTGTTACCTCATCTGTATTAATTTGTTTTTCTGGAACTAATACAATATTTTTTAATGTCATTGAGTTATGTTCTAAATGAAATAGTTTGTTTCTTTGATGATTAAATGCATTATATAAAATAATAGCTATTTCATAATCTGCAATTGATATATTTAACTCCATCTCTTTCGAATTTACAATTATCTTATTTTCTTTAAATTCAGAATCTCTAAAAAATACCGCAAAGGTATATGGCTTAATAATTGGGTCTTTTGCATGATATAACTTTTCGTACTTTGCCATATCATACTCACTTAATGACTTCTTAAAAAAACTTAATATACTCTTACGGTATTGGATTGATATTTCTTTATTTTCTAGTTCAAAAAATAACTTATATCTCATTATTTCACCTCCTAATATTTTGTATAATATCATAACTTATTGAACTTTTTTGTCGTTTTGTGTCGATTATATGTAATATTTTTCGTTATTTTTTACTGACAAATTCAGACTTCTTTTATATAATATTTATTGTTAATCTTTATTCAAAGATCACTAGAGGTTTTAAATATTGAGCCAGTAATCAATATTTATATAGAACAATAGCGGGCTTTTTTGAACATTTTCTCTTTTTAGAACATTTTAAAGCCCGCATTTAGTTGTTCGTGTGCCAATTTTCATAAAAAATTGTGTGCAATTATTTAATACATAGGAAATCTTTCTATTAATTAAGTTTCACTCTATACTATAAATTTCCTATTATATGAAAAGAGAAGTTTCAATATAATTCTAAAACTTCTCTTTCTCACTTTAATATTAATATAGATTGTATCAAATTTTACATCACAACCTCATTATCTTCTTCCAAATCTAATGAACTATCTTTTAATTCATCCAAATATTCATTTTTAAATATTTTTCTAAGTTTATTCATTTTATTAACAATCTCTTCTCCACTCTTTGGTATAATGTTTTTTCTAGATTCTTGATTATAAATTCTAGCGATTGATTTTATATACTCTATATCTTCACCATATCTAAAAACAATATCCAAAATATCTTTTGATTTGCTATACCCTTGCTCTATTAGTCTAGTTGTTAAACTACTATTAAAGTAGAAATAGTCTTTCAATTTTTTATCATCTTCAAATACAATTTCAATTATTGCTGCATCTGTTTTCAATTCTTCATATTGTTCACTAGCATGGTCAAATCTTAGAACAAAAATCAAATCTAAGTCTTCATTTTCTAATGGAGATATTGGTGTATTATCTAGGAAAGCTCCATCTACATAATAATCCTCTTTTACTAAAATTGGATTATATAATCCTGGAACAGAAATACTAGCCTTTAAAAAATCATTTTGAATTTTATTATGTTCTTTATTAATATTTTTGTAACATAATGAGATATTGGGTACTTTTATATAATTTATATAACAAGGTGTTTGATTTTCTTCTGTCACCTCTGCTTGCATATCTTCTATATAATTATAAATAACTTTTCTTTTATCAGACTTCACTAAAAATTCCTTTGCCGATTTAAATTCTAATTTTCTCCATACCTCAAACAAATATTCAAATCTATTATTTATAAAACCATATGCATTTATTGCTCCAATTGATGCGCCACTTACAGCTTTTATATTATTCATTTCTATATATTCTAAAATAGCTTTGCAAAAACCTATTTCATAAGCACCTTTTGCAAATCCACCTGAAAAAACTATTCCTATACGTAAATCTGACATATTAGGATTCATATTAATCCTATTCCTCCCTTTTTCATAATGCATATATTATATATCACTTTTTATTTATTTTCCACACATTTTTTATAAATTTCAAAGAGAGTTCAAAAGAACTCTCTTTTGGTAGAAATATGGTATTACAATCTCTTATTTAAATTAAAGAAATATCTTATCTTTGATTTTACTGCATCTGAGTATGAAAGTTCTTTAATGTCTTCCACAGATTTAAAGATTTCAACACCTAAATCTTCAGCAAATTTCTTTCTATGAATATCTGTGATTTTAAATGTCTGAATCTTTAACTTCCTTTTTTCAGTGTAAAATAAATATAAAATTTTATTTCCACTCCTAAGAGGAATATCTTTGGTAACACTTCTCTTTATTTCTCCTCCTTCAAGTACAATAAATGAAGCTTCTTTACCTATTGGTGGACACAAAAACAATGTTTCTCCTACAAATTCTACAAATTGCAAGCTAGTTCTTTTCTGTGTATTAATTGCACTTTTTGATGACCCTTTATCCTTTTTGATTTTTGCATTAACTTTCTCATTATTGTTATCATTTACTACCTCTTTATCTGTATCTTTTTCACTTTCAGATACATCAGTCTTAGTAAGCTCCCTTTCGAGAGATCTTGCAAGAATATATTTTACTCCATATCCTCTGGCAAGAGATGCAAATGCATTATCATCAGTGATTAAGACAATATTTCTGTCCTTTTTTACCTTTTTCTTAAGATAATGAATGATATTTTCGTCGGTATATAAGCTAACTCTCTTCGAAGTTATGATTTTAACTTTCAGACTATCATAATCTTCAGCCGAACGCTTTAATAAATCCCGAATATTAACTACGAAAACTTTTTTCTTTCCAAATTTGTGATCATCCATTTCTCTAATCACATCTATATGAAGTAAAATTTTGTGGTATTTCCATAAATAGTCCACAATACCTTCAACTTCAAGAGCAGATGTGTCAACAAGTATCTTAGTTTTATCAAAGTAATCATTTTGTTTTAGCTTCTTAAAAAGAATTTCACTAAATCTTTCACTATATTCAGATTTTACTATCTGATACAGGTCAGACTTTTTAATCTGCATTATTTTCTTTATTTGCTTTGTTGTCTTTCCTTCGTCGATTAACCTCCGAATATTTCGAGACTTTTCATACAAAGTTTGCATTTGTAATACCTCCATTCAAATTATTTAATTTATTCTACCAAATTTTGTGAACCTTATTATCAGCTCCCTTTCATTCAAATATTGCAGAATGCTATTTAATTTTATCACACTTTACATAACTTTTCAATATTTAAATAAACTTATACCATAATATCTTTACACTATTAACTTCTCGAGGCACTTTTGCACATGGCAAAATAGAATAGTCCTATATTAGAACCGATAATTAAACCGAATAAATAAACCAAGATAAAACATATCTTTTCCTCCTAATATATACTATTCCATTTTTTATAAAAAAGTTAACAAAATGTATTTTTTATACATCCCTATCTAGATACTTTCAGATAAACATATATAATATTTTCACTATAAATCATAAAAATAACTTGCTTCTAAATCAGCCTCATTTACTAATAAAGCCAGTGGATATTTTTTGTATGCAAGTCCAAGTGTTGTATAGCTTTCTTTTGGTTCAGAAAATCCCATATGCCAACGTATACAATATTTTTCCTCAGGTGTTAATTTTATATACTCTGTTAGCATCATTACAGACTTTTCTCCATGACCATATGGTATAGTATCTTCAACTGTATAATATGGAACCTTCTCCCATTCACCTCTTGCATTTTTAGCATTTCTATAATCTACTTTATAAAAATTTGCTTTACATATATCATGTAATAAACTAACTATAATTATAGTATCATCTGGAGCATATAAATCTATTACATTATTTTTCATTTTATAGTTTAATATTTCATACACTTTCATACTATGCTCAAGCAATCCTCCTTCATGACTACCATGAAATCTTGTACTTGCAGGAGCTATAAAAAAATCTGTTTTTTCTTCCATAAACTTAATTAACTCTTCCATTCCTTCTCTATTAGTACTTCTTAACAAGTTTATAAATTTATCTTTCATCTTTTCTCCTTTCTAAAATCTAATTTTTATTATTAATTAAATCATATTAATCCAAAAATTTCTTAATTATGATTAAAATATTATAGCATTTTAATATTAAAATATATATCACAAATACTTCCTAAATACAATACATTCTTTTCTAAAGTATATAAATTTGAACATTATGTAAATATATGTTATAATACAATTAATCGCATTAGCGATAATATTATATTTAGGAGGATTACCATGAAAAATCGGCTACAGTTAGAACTATCATTATCTGATATTCTTTTAGAAAAAATTAATCACAAGGAAAACTTCTCTGTTTCTACCCAAAGCAGATTTGGAACCAATATTAATGAGGTTTTTCATTTTGATTTGAAACAAAAAATACTATATCTTAATTACTCCAGAAAAAATTATTCTGGAAAAAACATCTGGTTTCATGAAATTAGAAAATTTATGAAATTCAGTATGGTTACAGATAGTGAGCAAAATATAACATTTAATGTTTTTCTTGTACCAAACAACAAAGAAAAGTCAGATATGACAACAACTTTGTATTTCGATTTTTTATCTACAGGTATTGTAGATAAAGTTATTTAACCTCAATGCAGTAGGTATCTATTACCTACTGTTTTTTCTTTATATTTATATTGCATTTTAATTTATTTTATGGTACAATATTTTACAATATTAAGCGTTTAACAAGAGACTAGTATTAAATTAAATTTTATATAGAGAGACTATGTTTGGTGGAAATAGTTTAAAATAATTTAAGAATCTCCTCTTGAAGCTTTTAGTGAAAGCTAAACCAAGTTATGCTAGGTTATAAGCATTATTAAGTTATATATATTTTATTATATGTATAAATTAAGGTGGCACCACGAAACTTCTCGTCCTTATGTTTTCATAAGGACGTTTTTGTTTTACTACTAGCATTTCGCTTTATTTACTATTTATATTTTGTTAGGAGGAAAAATTTATGGGCAAAGAAGTAAAAATAGGAAAAGTGTATAGACACTTTAAAGGAAATTATTATTTTGTAGAAAATATTGCTTATGATAGTGAAACCCAAGAAAGAATGGTTGTATATAAACCTCTTTACAATAGAGAAGACAATAAAAAAATATGGGTTAGACCAGAGAAAATGTTTTTATCGTCAATCTCGGAAAGGAAAGATAACATAACAGGTCAAACACATAGATTTGAAATTGCAGAAGATATTGAAAAGAACTATTTATAACACAAACTAATTTAATTATTTGCTGAAAATTTTAGATATTGTTAATTAAAATAAAAATGAAGATATATTTAGATGATCTATTCATTTATAATTAAGGAGGACAATTTATGATAGATATTAAATTTTTAAGAGAAAATCCAGATATTGTAAAAGAAAATATTAGAAAAAAATTTCAAGATCACAAACTTGTTTTAGTAGATGAAGTTATTGATTTAGATAAAAAAAATCGCGAAGTCAAACTAAATGGCGATGAATTAAGAAGTAAAAGAAATTCATTAAGTAGTAAGATTGGTACTTTAATGAAGGATGGTAAAAAAGATGAAGCAGAAAATATAAAACTAGAAGTTCAAAAAATAAATGAAGAACTTGTAAAAAATGAAAAATTAGAAGCTGAATTTGCAGAAGAAATAAAATCTAGAATGATGAAAATACCTAACATTATGGATGAATCTGTTCCTATAGGAGAAGATGATAGTAAAAATGTAGAAGTAAAAAAATATGGAGAACCTGTAGTTCCAGATTACGAAATTCCATATCATGCTGAAATTATGGAAAACTTATCTGGGCTTGATCTAGATTCTGCTCGTCGTGTTGCTGGAAATGGCTTTTACTATTTAATAGGAGATATTGCAAGACTTCACTCTAGCATTTTATCATATGCAAGGGACTTTATGATTAATAAAGGTTTTACTTATTGTATTCCACCATATATGATTCGTTCTGACGTAGTTACTGGAGTTATGAGTTTTGAAGAAATGGATGCGATGATGTATAAAATCGAAGGTGAAGATTTATATTTAATTGGAACAAGCGAACATTCTATGATTGGTAAATTTAAAGACCAAATTCTAAAAAAATCTGAATTACCTTACTTAATGACATCTTACTCTCCATGTTTTAGAAAAGAAAAAGGTGCCCATGGTATTGAAGAACGCCGGAGTTTATCGTATTCATCAATTCGAAAAACAAGAAATGATTGTTGTTTGTGAACCTGAAGAAAGTTATGAGTGGTATGATAAAATGTGGTCTTATACTGTAGAATTATTTAGAAGTTTAAACATTCCAGTTCATACATTAGAATGTTGTAGTGGAGATTTAGCAGACTTAAAAGCTAAAAGTGTTGATATTGAAGCTTGGAGCCCTAGACAGCAAAAATACTTTGAAGTTGGAAGCTGTTCTAACTTGACAGATGCACAAAGTAGACGTCTTGGAATTCGTATAAAAGGCGAAAAAGGAAATTATTATGCACATACTTTAAATAATACTGTAGTCGCTCCACCTCGTATGCTAATTGCTTTATTAGAAAATAATTACAATCCTGATGGAAGTATAAATGTTCCAGAAGTTTTAAGACCTTATATGGGAGGACTTGAAAAAATAACCCCTAAAAAAAGCTAATATATTCATATATTATCTTACAAAATCTATAGATTCTGTATTTATTTAAAATTTATTAATTAGGAGATAAACTATGCAAATTAAAGAACCAAAATTTGAAGTATCAGCAGTAAGTCAGAAACAGTATCCAAGAAATCGGATTACCAGAAATAGTATTAGTTGGAAAATCCAATGTTGGAAAATCTTCTTTTATTAATACTATGATTAATAGAAAAAAACTAGCACGAACTAGTAGTGAACCTGGAAAAACAAGACAAATTAATTTTTATAATATGGATAATAAATTTTATTTTGTAGATTTACCAGGTTACGGATATAGCAAAATGTCAAAACAAGAACAAATTAAAGTTAATGGATTTATTGATGAATATTTACATATTAGAAAAAATATTTCTTTAATTGTACTATTAATAGATATAAGACATAAACCAGGTAATAATGATAGATTAATGTATGATTATATAATTCGTTCTGGATTACCCTTTATAGTAATTGCAAATAAAGCTGATAAAATTGCTGTTACTAAAGTAGATAGTGCAGTAAAAGAGCTCCAAAAAGAATTAAATCCTCTTGGAGACTTTACATTTTTACCATTCTCTAGTGAAAGAAAGATTTATACAGAAAATGTATGGAATATTTTGTCGAATTTTATATACTAAATCTATTGACTCTATGTATTCATTCATGTTATAATATTAACATTCTTAAGCATCGCGGAAGCGAAATTTTTATTTTAAGGAGGGCCCTTCACATGGCTCAAATGACAAAAATGATTCGGTACCAATTCTTAAGCAAAGAAGATCGTGATAGTGCGGAAAAAAATATTTCCAAACAGTATCCAAATCTTCGAACAACTATCTCTTCTTCAAATCATACTGGTGTAGAAGTTTTTTCACTTTTTGTTGAATCTACTAAATCACTAATTTATGATTTAAGAGTAGAAAGCTTAATGAAAAATGTTCTGAAATGATTGATTAATTTTTGTTATTTTCAAGGCATATAGAATTATACTATATGCCTTTTTTCATTTTCTATTTTTTATCTTCTTTTTTAGTTATTGCCTTAAGTGCTTTTTGTCTCTCTAACATAACAACATGTCCACAACCTAAACACTTTAATTTAAAGTCTACTCCAACTCTTGTTATTTCCCACATTTTACTTCCACATGGATGTTGTTTTTTTGTTCTTACAATATCTCCAATATTATATTCCATTTTATCACTCCTATAACTAGCAATATATCATGCTATTAATGAATTTTCAATATAAAATTTATATTAACACATTTTTCAAGGTTACTGTTAATGTCAATAAGAAAATGTACAAAATTTTGAATTTAGTTATGTACAATTT
>DXVF01000005.1:98941-119886 GCA_019417465.1 Clostridiales bacterium | reverse complement strand
AAATTGTACATAACTAAATTCAAAATTTTGTACATTTTCTTATTGACATTAACATCTATAATAAATATCTATTTCTTGAACTTTTTTGCCATTTACTATTTTTGCTTGATGAACAAGTATCTTTTCAATTAGTTCATTTAAAATCTCTGGAGTTAATTTAGTTATTTCAGTATATTTTTTAACATTGTTTACAAATTGTGTTAAATCAACTGTTTTCTTTTCAGTATTGTTTATTTGTTTTGATAATTGTTCAATTTTTGTTTTTAATTCTTGTTGTTCCTTATCATAATTAAAAGATAAATTTCTAAATCTTTCATCTGTTAGTTTTCCTGAAATATTATCTTCATAAATATGCTGAAACAAGTTATCAATTTCAATTATTCTGCTTTTTGCTCTTTCAAGTTCTTTTTTATTTTGAGATAATGTTTTTGCTTCTTCTTTAGAGCTTTTATCTAATTGTTCTTGTATAAATAAATCTTCGTAATCTTTCATATAAGAAATTACTTTTTGTATATTTTCTAAAACAAGGCTTTGTAATACTTCATCTGTAATCCAATGCGAAGTACATAAAGAAGTATTTTTCTTATAACTGGAACATCTATAATGGTGTTTTGCTTTTGTGTCAGTTACAGGAGATTGGAAATATAGTTTTTTACCACAATCATAACAGAATAGTAATCCTGAAAATATACTTTTCTTACCTGAACGAGTTGGCTTTTTCCTGTTATTTCTTAACTCTTGAGCAATATTCCAAATATATTCATCAATTATTGGCTCATGAGTATTTTTAAATATTTGCCAATCTTCTTTTGGGAGTGCAACTTTAGTTTTATCTTTATAAGAGCGAATTGTATATTTGAAATTTACAGTATTACCAATATATTCTTGTCTATCTAAAATACTTGCAACTGTTGTAGCATTCCATTGATGCTTAAAGGTTTGTAGTTTAGCAGGAAATGTTCTTCCAATACTTGCAAAATATTCAGCTGGTGTCATAATGTTTCTTTCAGTAAGTATTCTTGCAATTTCAAAAGTTCCATGTCCTTGAATAAAAAGATTATATATCTCTTTTACAACTTTGGAAGCCTGTTCATCAATAACCCATTTATTTTTGTCTATTTCATCTTTTTTATATCCATAAGGTACATTGTTTGCAAGTGAAATACCAGACTCTCCTTTATTTTTAAGAACTGCTCTAACTTTTTGACTTGTATTTTTAGCGTGCATTTCATTAAACCAGTCCTGAATAGGCAAGAAGTCATTTAAACCTTTACTACTATCAATATTATCCATTATTGCAATATATCTAATACCTAATCTTACGAAATCTTCTTCTAAAAGTTGTCCTACAACAAGTCTATTTCTTCCAAGCCTTGAATGGTCTTTTACAATAATTGTACTAATTTTCCCTTGCTCTGCTAAATCCATAATTTCCATAAATGCAAGTCTTGTAAAAGTTGTTCCAGAATACCCATCATCTACAAAGAATTTAATATTTTGAAAATTATTATCTTGTGCATATTTACTTAAAATTGATTTTTGATTTGTTATACTATTGCTTTCTCCTGAAAGTTCATCATCTCTTGATAAACGACAGTATAAAGCAGTTATTTTATCGTTTTCTAGCTGTTTCATATAATTTTTACTCCTTTCATTTGACAGCTTGAAATACGATATAAAATTATAGTTACTATTTTAAGTAGTAGTCATAATATACCATATTCCAAACTGAGATTGCAATAATAAATTTTTATTTTTCAAAAATTTTTAAAAGACTCTGTAATATGGTATATTCGGAAGTATTACTAAAGTAAGTGTTTACTTTATAAGTTGCTCCTTTTATTTGCTTTTCAAAGTTCAATTCTTGTTCAGGGCAAAGAGTTTTTATATAATTTAGCAATTCTTCTTTGCTCATTTTACTTAATCTTTCTGCATTTTCTTTTCTTATATTTTCGATAAATTCAAATTCTTCATCTGTAAGACCTGTTATAACTATTTTTTCATTATCTTGCATCTCTATCAGCCCTCCTTTTCTTCTTATATTCAGGAGAGTTCCTTAATTTCTGTTTTTCAAGTCTTTCTTTTTCCTTTGCTTCTTCACGAGCTTTTCTTTCAGCTTGTATTTTTTCTTGTTCAAGTCTTTGCTTTTCTAATTCATCTTGTTTTTCTTTATCAAATAGGCTTTTAAAGAAATTTATAACTTTTTGAGGTGCAAGTTTTATAGCATGGAAGTAGTCCTTTGTTTTTTCTACTATATCATCATATAGAGATTTCCACTTGTTTACTGCATTTCTTAAATTATCAATTCTGTTATTGAGTTCATAAATTTCTTTATCTGCAACAATGCCTTTTTTAGCATAATTAACTAAATTATTATAGTCTTGTGGCTCTAGTTCAATTTTTTTGGAGAATCGTTTTTGTTTTCCTAAATTTGAAATATCTTCAATCTGCTTATCATATTTTATATAGGAATTATAAGAAGATTCTTTTTCTTCAACTTTATTTGTAATTCTTTCTAGTCTTTCAGTATCTTTCTTTATTTTAAATTGCAAATCGTTTAAATGCTCTTGATTACTACCTTTTACACCACGAATAAAGTCTTTATAACCACTATCAGACATATACTTAAAAAATCTATCTTGTAATAAGCTATACGATTTTATTAGAACTGCATTGCCTTTTTTATCGTATACAGGTTTTCCTTGATTATCTAATACTTGTTCTGATTTCCATTTGTTACTATGGCTTACTTGATTAATTACTTCTTTTGTAGTTCCTACCAAAGATTTATCTTTACATTTTTTAGTCCATTTTACTTCTTTTCTTACAACAGGAAGTGCTACAACATGCAAGTGATAATGATATATAGGTTTTCCATATTCTTCTGTTAAAGCTGTATTTAATTCATCTGCATGCATAACTGCTGATATAATATTATCAGTTCCCATTTCTTGTTCAGCAAAGTGAAAAGCTCTTTCGTAAAACTCTTTTGCAAATTCATATCCTCCGTGTCTTTCAAAATAGTCAGAGTTAATATCAAATATAAGTTCATCAAATAGTTTTGCATCCTTTTTTAGTCCTCTTAATGATACTTGTCCACTATCAATTAGCTCTTTTAACTTTTCATTGTAGGTAGTTTCACATCTTTTGTAATATATATTGTTTGGTGTTTGAGATAAATCAACATTTGTATTAGAATATGATTTATTTTTTCTTTCGTTGTGTCTTTCAGCTTTAGTAATACTTGTTTTAGTATAAGTTTCTACTCTAGCTACTGAATAATTTGTTTTGTTCTTGTCCAATATATTTCCTTTCTGTAGGTAGCTAAGCAAGCGACCGAAGGGAGCTGTTACATAACTTTCTTGCGAAAGTATGTAACCCACTATGACACTTTCAAAACTTCGTTTTGCAAAGATGTCGGTGGGCTCCTAGCGGAGGGCTCATAAATCATCTAATCTTACGATAGATAATTTATGCTTGGCTTCGCCAAAGCAAAAGAATATATTTAATATCGTTCATATATTCTTTTGCTTATCTTAACAATTTATTTACATACCAAAAATAAATTGTTAAGCTCTTTTTGTTCTGTATAAATAGAGAGGGCAAGAATTTATACACAACAAAAAGACCATAAGCGATATACCAATACTCTATTTACCTACTACGAATACAAATTTAATAAACTCAAATAAATTTGAGTTATAAATATGTACTCTTTTTTAGTGTGTATGTAAATAGAATATTGAACTTTGCACTCATGGCTTCCTTAATTACTTATAAATACTGGACAAGTTTACTATTATTTTAAATTTTTCACACTTTCTAATAACCAGCTCGCAATCCTTTATGCGACTCGTTTTCGCCTGGCATCTGAGGAATTGTAAAATTCCCAAGAAGACATCAATATTCCTGTATTCCTAATTAGAATACACATAATATATATCATGGTTTTCGCTAAAAGTCAACAAAATTTGCTATTTTCGCGGAAATATATTGAAAAATTTACATAATTGTGTTAAAATAATAAACATACAAAGCAAGGCTTTGTAAATACATTTTTATATGGAGGTATGCAAAATGAAACTTGCAGACACAATCAAACGGACAGAGCTTTATCACTCAGGAAAAGCTAATAATGTCTATTTAACCGACAACCCTGAGTATCTTGAACTGGAAGCATCAGACAGAATTTCTGCTGGAAACGGTGCGAAAACGGATGTAATCAGTGGCAAGGGAATTGCAAACAATGTTATTTCTAAAGCAATTTTTACTAAGCTGGAAGAACATGGAATCCATACACACTATGTTGGACCTGGTTCAAACGAAGCTTCAAAGATTGTTAAGAAAACCACTCCAATTCTTCTTGAAGTTATTGGAAGATTCAAAGCAACTGGAAGCTATGTAAAGAGATATGATGTGCCTGATATGATGCCTTTTGATGGGGTATATATCGAATACACATACAAATCTGATGCATCAGGTGATCCGCCAATCTGCGAAGCTGCTATCATTGCAAAAGGTCTCTTGACTAAAAGAGAACTTGGCTATGTAGAGTATGTAACTGAGCAGGTGGCACTTGTTATCAAAGATTTCTTTGCACAGTGTAATGGAGACCTTATCGATTTCAAAATTGAATTTGGCAGACTGCCTAATGGTCAGATTATTGTAATTGATGAGATTTCTCCTGATACCTGCAGAATCTTGGACAAGGAAACAGGAAAAAGTCTTGATAAAGACAGATTCCGCAAGGATATGGGAGATGTTGCAGAAGCCTACTCAGAAATGGCAAAAAGAGTTTCAGAAATTAAGTAATTCATACCACGAACTAAAAGGCACCAGCAATTGTTCATTGAACGATTGCTGGTGTTGCTTATATTTTATGCATAAATTAATTCTTCTAATATAATTTCTTCAACTGAATTTTTATAATTATTCATAAGCCCAATCCATTTTAAAGGGGCAGTATTTTTCAAGTTTTCATCAATAGAATTTTTTTCTAGCATTTGTTTCATAAGTATTTTAAATCTTATTTTAGCTTGCTTATCAGTTTCTACAATATGTTTTCTTAATGTTTTGTTTATAAACATTATTGTATATTCAGCTTTTTTATTATTTTTTAAATACTCTAATCTTAAATGCCCATATTTTCCAATAATATAGTCATTTTTATAATCTTCTTTTTCTAAATATAAGTCAGGAACAAAATAATCCTCTTCTTTATGATAAGTTATCTCTACCATAATAAAATCCTCCTAAAATTTAATTTCACTACTTTTAGAACTATAATTTTATATCTGCTTAGCTGTCTTATAAATATAAAATTTTATAAAGTGTACTTAATTTAGTCTTACTGGGTTAGGACTTCCGTCAAGACGAAGTTCTATGTTCAAAAGCAAATTCTAAAGGAGAAAAAATTATATGTAAAAATTTAAAATATCATTGACTTACACAAACAATTGTTTTATAATGAAGAGTATAAAAATAAATATATAAAAATGGAGATGATGCAAATGCAAGAAATAGAAAACAACAATAAAACATTTGAAGACATTAAACATATTGATAAAAGTGGAATCGAATTTTGGTATGCTAGAGAATTAAAAAATGTATTAAATTATACAGAATGGAGAAAATTTGAAAACGTAATAAAAAAAGCAAAAGAAAGTTGTAAAAATAGTAATATATCTGTGTTTGACCATTTTGGCGAGGTCGACAAAATGGTCAAAATCGGTTCAGGAGCTGAAAGAAAACAAAAAGATTATAAACTTACTCGTTATGCTTGTTATTTGATAGCACAGAATGGAGATAGTAGAAAAAAAGTGATTGCACTTGCACAAACATATTTTGCTGTTCAAACTAGAAAACAAGAAATTAGCGAAAAAGAATATAATGAATTAACAGAAGATGAAAAGAGATTTTATCAAAGAAATCTAACTAAAAAAGGCAATTATTCACTTAATCAAACTGCAAAAAATGCAGGTGTTAAAAATTTTGATAAATTTCATAATTCTGGTTATAAAGGTTTATATAATGGAGAAACTGCTGATGATATTGCTAAAAGAAAAGGATTAAGATATAGAGAAGATATTTTAGATAATATGGGAAGTGATGAACTTATTGCTAACTTATTTAGAATATCCCAAACGGAACAAAAACTGAAAAGGGATAATATTCAAACAGAAAAAGATGCCAATAAGGCTCATTATCAAGTTGGTTCAAAGATAAGAAAAACAATAAAAGAACTTGGTGGAACTATGCCAGAAGGTTTGCCAACTCCTAAAAAAAGTTTAAAACAACTTGAAAAAGAAAATAAGAAAATGTTAAAGAAATAACATATAAAATTTAAGAGAAACAGCGGAAATTCAGTTGAATTTCCGCTGTTACGAACTTTAAGATGTTTTCTTATTTGTTGTAAACATTTTCTCCAATCAAGACGCTGTTTTTACCATCTTCTGATGTTTCAGTATGACCGATAATGGAAGCTGAAATATCATATTTGTTTGCATTGGAAATTACTTTTTCTGCATCCGCCAAGCTCTTTACAATTACTTCCATACCTATTCCCATATTAAAGGTTTGGTACATGTGGTAATCATCGATACCTCGAATTTCCTGAATTGCCTTGAAAATTGGTGGAACAGATAAATTGTAAACTTCGTCTTTTACATATGTAATGCTTTGACCAAAGTTAATCGATTTAGTAAGACCACCGCCAGAACAATGGATTATACCGCTTACTGAAATGTCTTCCTGTAATATGTCATTTATCACGGGAAGATACGTTCTTGTAGGAGATAAAATCGCTTCAGCTATCGTGAGTGAAGTACCATCCAACTTGTCTTCCAGGCGATATTTGCCACAGAATAGCTTTTCTTCTTCAATTGTGGCATCCATAGTTTCCTGGTATTTGCGATAATAAGGACACAAGAGTGTATTAATCGCCAAAGTCAGACCATTGCTTCTTATACCAGAGTTTTCTTTGTCTTCGTAACTACTTTTACCATTTGATGCAAGACCAACAATGTACTCACCAGGAGCAATATTACCGCAATCAATTATTTTTTCTTTGACAATGACTGCACTTGCTGTAACATCAATGCCCATAGTAGTTGTATAACTTCCGACATCAGCTGTCTCTCCTCCAGCATTATACAAGTTAATACCTAATTCCTGCATCTTGCGGAAGAAGTTAGAATAGCCCTGAATAACCTTTGCCAACGCTTCGTCATTTACTCTGTTAGAGTTACGAGCAATATGGTTTGAGATATAGATATCATTTGTAATACCTACGCAAGCCATATCATCGGTATTCATGACTATAGCGTCCTGTGCAAGATTATACAGAAAATCCTCACTTACTCCTTCTTTCATAGCTAAATACGCTACATTACTTTTTGTTCCGACACCATCAGAATGAATTACCTGTGCATAGCTACTTATAACTTCATCAGGTAAATTCCGTGACATTGGAACTATTTGACAAAAAGCACCAGGATATAATCCTTTTGATAAGCCCTTTGTCGCTTTGTGTACACCTGTCTTCTTTGAAGACACCCCAAGTTCTGCATAGGGATCGTTAGTAAACTGTTTTCCCATAGTGATTCCTCCTTAAATAATTATTTAAAGTTTACTATTTACCTATATTTGGATCAGACCAAACACATTAGTATTATACTAAAATTCTCTAATTATGTCAACATAGCAAATTTTAAGAAGTTTGTTAAAAAATAAAAAATATGTTTATTGATAGAAATTTTCTATAAATTTTATTGCATTTTTATTGTATTTTATTAAAAATATTATATACTTTAATAAATTGATTGATATTTGTATCAATCGTTAAGAGAGAAAAAGTTGTAAATAACTACGACGTTCGCTCCAAGGAAAAAACGAGAAAATGTTGAAATATCAATGTTTTCTCGTTTTTTGTATACTTTTGAATACAAAATAAGAATGTAGCATTTTCAAGGCTTTCAGAGCTTGGAAATGCAATAAATCAATTTAGATGTGACAAAAATGTAACAAAAAAATTAATGCGTATGTATAAAAATGTGCCAAAATTTTATTTTCGTTTTTTACAATCATCAATTATTTTATCAAAATCTGAAATATATTTTTTATCTTGTTCTATTCTAAATTTTTCAAATTCATTTTCTGCAAATTGCTTTGCTTGTTCAGCTGTTATACTGCCTTTACTTTGTAAAACTTCATATCTATTCGTTGTAAGCATTGTATCTAATTCTTCTACCCAATCTTTCATTTTCATAGGTATCTGTCTTTTAGCACGGTTTTCTGCTATATCTAAATACATATTAACAATATCTTGTAAAAATTCCAGTTCTTTATTTGTTAAATAATTTTTAGCAATGCTTACATCACTTTTTAAGACTTTTCCATCAGGTGAATGTTTCCAAGAGGTTAATCCCATATGTTCTTTTTTACTATTAGCCCTATGATAGATTATTTCTGCTGCTGTTTCATTTGTAATAGCATGTAACTTGAATGTAACTTGTTTTGTACAATTTTAAAGAAAGTATATGCTTCTTCTGACTTTGGATTATAGTCAACTGCTGTTGCTATAAATAAATCTGTTATTTTTTGATAAGCCATTCTTTCACTTGTTCTAATTTCTTTTATAATTTCTAGTAATTCATCAAAATAATCTTTCCCATATTTATTAGGATTTTTTAATTTTTCTTTGTTTATACTGTATCCTTTTATAATATATGATTTTAAAACTTCAGTTGCCCATTGTCTAAACTTAGTTGCTTTTTTAGAATTTGTCCTGTATCCGAACTGCTATTATCATATCTAAATTGTAATAGTCAATATTTCTATTAACTTTACGATTACCTTCGAGTTGAACTGTTGCAAAATTTGCAACAGTTGAATTTTGAGTTAATTCTTGTTCTTCAAAAATATTTGAAATATGTCTTGAAATAACAGATTTATCTTTTTCAAACAATTCTGCTATTTTATTAAGCGGTAACCAAATTGTTTCATTATATAAAAAAGCCTCTATTTCTATTTTATCATTTTCATCTTCATAAATAATTAAATCGCCTTTTATTAAATCTTGCATATAAGCTGTCTCCTTTTCTGTTATTTTATTTTTTCTTGGTATTTTATACCTCATTATATTTAGTGCAATTTAATAATAGTTATTTTATCATATAAAATAATACTGTTCAATATTTTTGCAAACAAACATTTCTTCTTTGCTTTTCAATTGAAGTTTAAATAAAATAATTAAAATAGATGTGATAAAAATAAGACAAAATAAATTCATCAAATTAAATAAATTCACTATTAAAGCCGATTACAGAGGCTAGTCTATACGGTTACTGCCTCCAATTATCCCCTATTTAGGGGTATTTTTTTATGGTTCAATGTCAATAGTTGGGGTGAGATACCTGAAAAGTATTCTCGTCTCAGCTTTTTTAATTGGTTGAAAATTTTAGGCAAAAAACTGCTATTATTAAATCTAAATTATAATAGTCTATATTTCTATTAACCTTACGATTTCCTTCAATTTGAACTGTTGGAAATTTCCTAACAGTTGAATTCTTTTATGTGTCTTTCATTCAAAGAAAATACGGTATTTACAAAGCCTTAAGCGGTTGGAAATTGAATAAATTAATTTAGCAATAGAGGTATAGTAGTTTATAAACAACTATAGAAAAATATAAAAAAGTAGGATATAGTCATCATAAAAATAATAATATATAAAAATTGTACAATACTACGGAAATTGGAAAAAATTAAAAAAACATACATAAAATAGTTGATTTTGTAATGAAAATGTAATATAATTGTAATATGAGTTTTAAAAGCAAAATTTTACAAAAGATAAATAAAAACGATGTAAATATCATATAAATGAATATGGTATTTGATTTTTGTTATTTAAGATAAATAAAATTTAAGGAGTGTTTATTTGTATGAAAAATAAAATAATAGAAAAAATTGTTTGTACATTAATAATCATTTGCATGTTTGCTATGATTTTTATACCAAATTTTGTAAAATCAGCTACAGTAGTTGTTTCTAATATGAACGATACAGGACGAGGTATTGGTAATACTTCTATATTTACTGTAGACATTAAAGGTTATAGTAATTTATATTGTGTAAGAGGTGGAGCATCTTTAAAAACAGGGATGCAACTTAATGACGATGGCTTAAGTTTATATACAACAACAGGAGAAGTAGTATCAGACTCAAGTGCAATGCAATGGTTATTGGATAATATGTATTTAACAGAAGCAACAAATTCTGAAACACAAAAAGTAATGAGACAAAATCTTATTAATATAATGAAGAAATATAATACATACAAAGATTCTAAAGGAAATAGTTTATTAAAAAAGAAGTTAAATGTAAATGGAATTGATAATGATTGGATAACTAAAGCGGTTGATGATGTATTAAAAGATAAAGAAACATTATACGCTGTTCAGCAATATGTAATTTGGAATTATGTAAAAAATACTGATAATTCAGCATATAAAAACACAATGCAAAACTCTGATGGAAGTTATAATGCGTTACCAGGAGCAAAAGCATCAAAAACACATTATACAGCTTTATATATTACATTAAATGAATTAGCGTCAGAAGCACAAAAGAATGGTTACAAGTCACCAAATAATTCAGGACGTAAATTTGATATTAAAATTGAGAAACAATCAAATACAAAAGCTACTATTTCAAATGATAGCAAATCTGTTCTAGTTGGACCATATAAATTAAAAAATAATCATTCTGCATTATCAAAATCTTTTAGTGCAACAATTAATTCTGATAAAGCAGATAAAGTAGAAACAGTAAATGCAGAAGGAAAAGGGGTTAGTGTTACAGAAACTCGGAGGAGAATTTTATGTAAAAGTTACATACAATAAAGGGTTTGCAAAAGGGACAGAATACAAAATTGGAATTAATGTAGGATTATCAGGATATAGAACATTTGCTACATTGTTAGATACACCAAATGCTTATAACCAACCGTTAGTAACAATAAGAAAAGAAGCAGTTAATACAAGTACAAAAACAGACATAACAGTAGAAGAAAAACTGAATGGTAATTATGGTTTAGAAATAGAAAAAGTACATTTAAATGATATAAACGAAAAAATATCAGGAGTTACTTTTAAAGTAAAAGATGGCAATGGAGAAGCAAAAGCTTACGGACCAACAGGATCTGATGGAATAGTAAAAATATTCCAGGCAAAATCAATTTCACAAGAAGGTATTGATGAATATACAATTACAGAAGTTGATTTAGGAAAAAATGAATATATAAAAATAAAAGATGAAATTAAAGTATATGTTACAAAATCAAAAACAAGTGATAAATTTGTTGCTTCAAAAGTATCATTTGAAAAGGATAAAACAGTAATAAACAAGCAAGTAAAATTAGAAGATGGCACAGATGTAGATGTAACAGCAACTATATCTGATAATATAGTAAAGATTACTATTCCAAACAAACCAAGAGAATTTGATATGGCATTAAGAAAAAATATTTCACAAGTAAAAAGAGATGGACGAGAAGTGGATATTGGCGTAGATAGAACACCTTCTATAAACTTACAATCTGCCATAGAATATTCAAAAAATAAAACAGCAGCATATTACCATACCAAAAATCCTATAACAGTTAAAACAGGAGATACAATATTATATACAATAAGAGTATACAATGAAGGATATATTAATGGATATGCGAAACAAATAACAGACTATTTACCAGCAGGATTAGAATATATAGAAGATAGTGAAATTAATAAAAATAATGGCTGGACTATTACTAAAAACGAAGATGGAACAACAACTGTAAAGACAGATAAATTAAAAGATGAATTAATACTAGCAGCTGACGGTAGTAAAGGGTTTGCAGAACACCAATTAGAACAATCTAAAAGTGAGCAAAAGCTAGAACCTTCATTTAGTAAGGCAGTACAAATAGAATGTAAAGTGAAAGAAGATGTACAAGACGGTAAATTATTAGTAAATGTAGCAGAAATTACAAACTATGGATATAATGATGAACAAGGAAATTATATAGAAGCTAATAAAGATGGTGTGGATATAGATTCTGAGGAAGATAATGTATTTAAAAATAAAGATAACATCAAAAATATTGATGAGTATTACGAAAATAATATAAAACCACAATATAAAGAAGATAATAATTTCTATAAAGGTGTACAAGATGATGATGACTTTGAAAATATAATTGTACAACCAGATGAAAAAGAAGTGGTTTCAGGAAAATATAATATACAAATTAAAAAGGTAGATGCAAATGACCCAAGTAAAACATTACAAAATGCTGTATTTACAGTATTAGATAGAAATGAAATAGCAACAGACATAACAACAGGTTCAAACGGAATAGCAACAGTTGCAAGTAATGTTGAAATAATTAAAACAGAAGAAGGAAAAACAGCAATAGATAATTATGTAATTACAGAAAAATCAGTACCAGAAGGATATGTCTTAATTAAAGATCATCAAATTATAGTTAGAGTAACTACAGGATTAACTTCTGATAAGAAAAACTATGAATTGAAGGATGTGGAGGTAAGTATTTCACAAAAAGACGGTTCACAAGAAACAGCAGAAGAAAAAGAAATGCTAGAAAAAGGATTAAGTAAGACTATAAGTGGAAATACAATAACAATTACAATACCTAATAAACCAGAAGAGAAAGATTTCGATTTAGCACTAAGAAAATTTATTACAGGAGTAAATGATAAAGAAGTAACTAGCAGAATACCAGTATTTAAAATAGATGAAAATGGAGACTATGTATATAATCATGATAAAGAACCTGTATTAGTTGCAAATAGTAATATAGTAACTTATACTCTAAGAGTATATAATGAAGGTGAAGTAGTAGGATATGCTAACGAAATTAAAGATGATATACCAGAAGGATTAGAGTTTTTACCAGATAATGATTTAAATAAAGAATATAGATGGATAATGCTTGATAAATATGGAAAAGAAACAGATGATGTAGATAATGCAAAATATATAACAACAGACTATTTATCAAAAAAGCAAGAAAAGACAGAAGGTTCAAATTTATTGAAACCGTTTGATGTGGAAAGTTATGAAGCGGGAGCAATAAACCAGCCAGATTATAAAGAAGTAAAAGTAGCATTTAAGGTAAATATGCCAGATAAATCAGAGGAAATAATTATAAATCAAGCACAAATTTCAGATGACAGTGATGAAGATGGAAATGAAGTAACAGATATAGATTCTACACCAAATGAATGGATAGATGGAGAAGATGACCAAGATATAGAAAAAATCAAAATACAATATTTTGATTTAGCTTTAAGAAAATGGGTAACAAAAGCATTAGTTACAGAAAGTGGTGTAGAGACAGTTTATGAAACAGGACATAAAGCAGAAGATGATCCAGAAGAAGTAGTAAAAGTAGATTTGAAAAAATCAGATATTAATAATGTAACTGTAAAATTTGAATACAAAATAAGAATAGAAAATCAAGGAAAGATTGCAGGATATGCAAAAGAAATATCTGACTATATACCAGAAGGGTTAAAGTTTGTTAAAGAAGATAATCCATTATGGAAAGAAGTAGATGGGAAAGTAGTTACAGATCAATTGAAAGATACATTGTTACAACCAGGAGAAACAGCAGAAGTTACCATTTTATTAACATGGATAAATAGTGAAGATAATATGGGATTAAAAGTAAATACAGCAGAAATAAGTAAAGATTATAATGAATATGGTACACCAGATATAGATTCAACACCAAACAATCAAGTACCAGGAGAAGATGATATAGATGATGCACCGGTGATGTTAACAGTAACAACAGGAGAAGAACCAGTATATGTATTTCTTACAATATCAATTCTTGGAATACTTGCTGTGGGACTTGTAACAATTAAGAAATTTGTACTTTAATATTGTAAATATTAAATAAAAGATATAGAAGAGCTTAAATGGACTATACTAAAAAGTAGAGTTTAGAATAGCTCTTCTTTTTTTATATAATAGGAAAAAAGTATAGAAATCAATAAATGATTTTTTATACTTATATGTATGGTACCAAATTTCTGGTATAAAGTAAAATTTAACTAATAGAGAGATTTCTTATTTATAAAATAATTGCACACAATTTTTTTAAAAAATTGGCGCACGAACAATTAATGCGGGCTGTAAGAGAATTAATTAAGTATGAAATATAATTAAAGCCCGCTATTGCTCTATGTATTGAGAAAAAACTAAATTGTTTTTTTAGAATTGCCAATGGAGGTAAAGGTGGATGTAGCAGTAACTTTTTTGTTACATATATATTACAGGAATATTAAAAAGATATTACTTTAATAAAAGATATTGTAGAATTTTGTTTGTGATGCTATAATCAAGTTAAACAAGGACAAAAGGGAGAAAAAGATGAAAAAAAAGTCTAAGTTAAAAATGAGTTTTAATATTATTGTATTAATTGTACTATTAATAGCATTATTTATGTACGTAGTTATTTTATTTAATACTATCACTAAAAAAGAGGTTACTCTAAATTTCTTCCACTGGAAACCTTTTATCGTAGCATCTGATTCAATAGAAGCTGGCGTTAATACTGGAGATATGGTGATAATTAAAGAAATCAAATTAGAAGATATAAAGCCAGGAGATATAATAGTATATAGAAGAGGTAATAATGGAGCAATAAAAAAGGTTAAAGATATCAAAAACAAAGATGGAGAAATTAAAATTGTAATTGAAGATGATTCTGTAATAAAAAATGAATCAATAAATTCTTTTATTGAAGGTAAGTATATGTTTAAAATAGTAGGATTAGGAAATGTAATGCTGTTTTTACAAACACCAATGGGAGGAATTGTATTATTTTCAATATTTATATATATTGTGCTTATTATTAGAATTATTAGTTCTAACTCTAATAAAGAAGATATACAAGAGATAAAAAGTGATAATATAAATGTAGAATCTAAAAAAATTCAGATAAAGAAGTAAAAGATGATAAACAAGAATACAAAATGATACAAGCAATAAAAAAAGAAGGTAGATAATGAACTATACCCCAAAAAGTAGAGTTCAATAATAACTTGTTAATAATAAGTAGATTTACTACTAATTATTATATATAAAATACGTAAATAAAATTTATGTATATATATTAAAAAGGGGGTGAAATTATGGAGCAAAAAACAGATAATAAAAACAAAATTATTATTGCATTAGCAATTTTAACAATAGTAATTTTACTTATAGGAATTTGGGCTTTTGCAAGATATACTAGCACAATTACTGGTTCTGGAACAGCAGTAGTAGCAACTTGGAGCTTTAAAGCAAATGGAGAAACACAAACTTTATCACAAAATGTTGACCTTTTAGCTACAATGTCTGAAGTAAATGGTAAAGTTGCCCCAAAACATATGGCACCAGGAACAAATGGAAATTTTGATATTTCAATAGATGCAACAGGAAGCGAAGTTGCAGTAGAATATAATGTTGTATTAAGTAACTTTACAAATTTACCACAAAACTTACACTTCTATACTGATGCAGCTATGCAAAATGAAATAACAGTTTCTAGTGATTCATATATAGTATCTGGATATATTCCTTATAATGCTACAGAAAATGCTATGGTAAAGACAACTACAATTTACTGGTCTTGGCCTTACGAAACAGGAGATGATGCTGAAGCTATAGCAGCAAATAATGTACAAGATACTCAAGATGCTGGAAAAGATATTACATTTGATATTACTGTAACAGGATGGCAATCAAATCCTACTACAGCTCAATAATAATAAATTTAATATTTAAATGAGGGTACTAACCCTCATAAAAGGATATATTATTTAGCAATATATCCTTTCATGAAGGTTATATATCTAAATAAATGGAGTGATAAAGGTGGCTGAAAAAAAATATACGAAAAAAAATAAAATAAAGAAACTTAATATTGCTTTATTCTTCATTTTATTTGTTTTAAGTTATATATTAATATTTTTAATTGATAAAATTGCTTTCTTTCCACTAATAGATAAGATAGATATAAATAAAAATGAAATTTCTAAAAATAATGTATATGAAGATACTATTACAAATTCAAATGATATAAATAAAAATAATGGGTCTGAAATGCAGAATAATATAATTAGCAATTCTTTATTAAACAATAATTTTAGCAGTAGTAATAATAATGAAATATTAGAAAATCCAGAGCCAGTAGTTATAAAAGTTTTACAAAATGGAAAAGAGTGGACCCAACTTGCTAGTTTAGATATTTTTTCTAATCCTTACAGTAGTGATAATAATGTTATAGCACCAGGTATGAAGCATAGATATAATTTTGATATTCAGAATGAATCAAATAAAAAAATAATATATTTTATTAAATTTAAAGAAGAAAATAATAAACAAATAAATCTAATGTATAGATTAAAGAAAAATAATGAATATATTTTTGGAAATGATGATGAATGGATATATATAGATAATAAAACAACAAATAATTATATATTAACTGGTAAATCTAAAGAAAATTATGAATTAGAATGGTTTTGGAAGGATTCTGATAGAGATACTGCAATAGGTCAAGATAAGGATGCGAGTTATAGAATAAATATCGAAGTAAACTCTGTAGTAGTTGAGGAGTAAAAAACATATGAAAAACGATAAAAATAAACAAAAGAAGGAAGAAAAGAATAAAAAAAAGAAGAGTAGATTTATTGTCATCTTGCAGTATATAATAATATTTTTTATGGTTGCATTTAATTTAATATTTATTACAAAGGCAGTTAAAAATCCTAATAAAATACCAGATTTTCTTGGAATAAAGACATTTGTTATTGTATCTGGAAGTATGGAACCAAATATAAATATTGGTGATATGGTTATAGTAAAAGTAGTAAACGAACCATTTAAAGTTCGGAGATGTTATAGCTTTTAGGGAAGGAAATACAGTAATTGTACATAGAATCCATCAAGTGATGCAAATTGATGGAAAAACTAAATATCAAACTAAAGGCGATAATAACAATGCGCCAGACAGAAATTTAATAGAATCGACGCATGTAGAGGGGATGTATCAATTTAAAATTCCTAAAGTTGGAAATATATTTATGTTTATATATAATAATTTCATATTTATAATTATTATTCTATTAATAATTATGATATATAAGTTTTTTAAATAAAATTTTATAAAAAAGCAAATAGTAATTTTTATTAGAGGAAGTAGAGTGAGAAATATGACACATTCTAAAGATAAAATTATATTAATTAGAGACATAATAATTGTACTATTATTTATTTTATTATTGGTTTTAATTATATATTTTGCATCTGCTAGGTTTTCACATGATATAACTGGTGTTGGAAGTGCAAAAATAGGAAAAATAATATTAGAAACTCGGTGTAGAGAGTTATGAAGCTGGAGAAAATGAATTAAATCCATATGTTATGGTTACTGTAAAAAACTACAATAATAGTGATGAGATAACACAAACATCATTAACTTATGAACTAGATGTAATCTCTACAGATGAAGCTGAATTACCAGAATATTATTTTAGTGATTTAGATGGAAATAATTTAGGTACAATAGCAAAAGGAGAATTTGGATGTACCACAAAAGAAGAAAAGAAATATAAAGTAACTTTTATAAATGCAGCAAGTGAGGAAATAACAAGAAATATAAAAATTGTTACTACAACAAATCAAAATTGATAAGCTGAGGAAAAGTTGATTATATAATAAGTAGAAATTGATTTGATATTTGAGTAGTGAAAAGGTAATTAGGAACCTAATTATCATAAAATAGAGATATTAGTACAAGGTTTTTAAGTGGTTATAAAGCCACTTTTTTATATAATAGGAAAGTTCTATTATAGAGTAAAATTTAACTAACATGTCTTTCCTATTATATAAAAATAATTGTACACAATTTTTTATCAAAAATTGGCACACGAACAATTAAACGCGGGCTTTAAAATGTTCTAAACAGAGAAAATGTTCAAAAAAGCCCGCTATTGTTCTATTATAGGAAAGTTCTATGAAGTTCCTATAATATAAAGCATTGCTCATAATTTTACTTTATAAAATTCGCACGCGAGCAGAGATGGGGCATGTAAGTTTTTTAGGTCAAAGTATTTTAATCATGTTCTTTTTGTTTTTATCAGAATATCTTAACATTGAAATCATTAGGGAACGTGGAGAAAGAGGTTAATTGTATAAAAGAGGCATTAAAAATAATACAAAAATATTACAAAAATGTAATGAAAAAATAAAACAGAACATGCTCTTAACATCCGTAAATGATTATGAATTGGTAGTTAAAATGTAAGTTTAAAGTGTATTGCAAAAATATATTTAGGTTGTTTAAAATAAAATTAATATATAATGCGAAAAAGAAAAATTTTTCTAAATATAGGGAGGAGCAAATACACATGAAAGACCAAAGAGTAAAAAAACAGAATAACAAATTTAGTATTTTATTATTATATTTGTTGCTTATTCTAATATGTAGTGTGATAGGTTTATTTGCTATGGCTAAGTTTACAAAAGAAGATCAAAATACAGTAGATTTAAAATTTAAAAAGGCAGTAATAGAAGAAGAAAATATAATATATAAACCAACTACAAATGCTAAATCAGTAAAAGTAACAATTGAAAATGAAGATTCAGGAAAAATTCAATATAAAATTGGAGAAGATGGAACATGGACAGATTATACACAAGAATTTGAAGTATTTAATAATGATAATTTATATGCAAAATTAGTTTTCTCAGATGGAGAGGGACCTATAACAGTTAAGAAAATAGATAGCATTATTCAAGAACCGAGAGTAACAATTAATGCACAAGATATGATTGTAAAAAATGGATTATTAATGCAATTGGATGGTGCAAATAATACAGGAGAAGGGAATTATAAAGATACAGATATTTGGACAGATCTATCTGGAAATAAGAAAAATGGAACTATTAAAGGGGCAACATGGCAAGAAAATAGTTTGAATTTTGATGGACAAAATGATTGGGTAAATTGTGATAAAAGTAATACAGATTATAAAACAATAGAGGTAACATTTGCTTTTAATAAATTAGATACAACAGAAAATCAATATATAATTGGTAATTGGCAGAGTGGAGGAGGAGGAATACTTTTTAATTCTAAAACAAAAAGGATTGCAGGGCAATACTACATTGATGGTACTTACCATAATGTAATTAGTCAAATGGATATAGAACCTAATAATAAATATACAGTATCACTTACTTACGATGGTAATAAAGTAAAATTATATATTAATGGAATATTAAATTCAGAAAAAGAAATTTCAGGAGTTATAAAACAAACTTCTGAAGTAATGGCAATAGGAAGACAACCATCAAACTCTTTAAGATGGTTTAATGGTAGAGTATATTCAGCTAGAATTTATGATAGAGGATTAACAGAAGACGAAGTAAAGACGAATTATATATCAGATCAAATATTAGTAAATGGAATAACAAATGGGAATAACTTAAAATATACATTTTTTTGGGATGAAGAAGTCGATGACTTTTTAGTTGATGATATAAAAGTTACAAATGCAACTAAAGGAACATTTACAGAAATAGAAGAAAAGAAGGTTTATACATTAGATGTTAGTGCAGAAGATAATACACAAATAAGTTTAAATGTACCAAAAGATGTTTGCAAAGATAAACAGGATAATAATAATATAGCAAGCGAAGAAAAAACACTTACGATAGATAGAATTTTGCCAATCAGAGGACCAGATTTAACTTTAAAAGCTGTTGATAGTACTGGTGAAGTTAAAGGGATAATAAGTGGTTCTAGCACTAATACAAGCGGAACCGTATATACAAATACGTCATCATCATACTTAGAATTTTCTAATGGTGTAGATAGTGAAAGTGGGGTGCAATCATATAAATATACAGCAAGTTCAGAAGGGAACTTATTATCAACATCAATAGCAAATAAAGTAACTTTTACAGCAACAGAGTCGGGAACAGATTACAGTGTAAATACAATAGATAAAGCTGGAAATATTTCAGATATTTGTACTACAATGACGGTTAAATTAGATGTAACACCACCAACAACTACAGCTCCGACAGTCACAGCAACGACTAATAGTATAACAGTTACAAATAAACAAGCTGATAGTGGAAGTGGTATAAAAACAGTTCAATATGCAATAAAAAAAGGTGATACATGGAGCGAATGGCAAAGTAGCAATATTTTCGATAAGTTAGATGGTGGAATATTTTGTGGTATAACATATATTGTAAAAACAAAAACAACAGATAATGTAGGGAATAGTAGTGAATCTGATGAAACTACAATAAAAACAGCTACATATGACTATGATATAACATATAACTTGAATTCTGGAAGTGTAAGTAGCAATCCGACTAAATATACAAGTGGAATAGAAACAACTATAAATGCACCAACAAGAACAGGATATACATTTGCAGGATGGAGTAGAAAGTATATTACTACATGGAGTTCAGGCTTTATTAATTTGAATACAGGAAAAGTTGAAGTGAATTCTGGGTCTAAGTATAGTAGTTGTATGTACTTAGAAAGTGGAGTAATATATACAATTAACACAAACTATACAGGTGGAATAAGGTGGAGAGCTTATGATTTAAATGGAAATTATATCGGAAATGTAAGTAATGCAAACACATATACACCAACAAGTAATTGTTATGTAAGGATATTATTTTATGAAGCTCCAACTACAGAAGAGTTAAATGCAACAACAGTAACTATTGGAGGAACCACTAAATCTGGAACAATATCTGCAAACTATAGAAGAAGCTTACAATATACTGCACATTGGACGGCAAATGTATATACAATAACATTAAATAATCAAAGTGCGACAACAGCAGGAAGC
>DXVF01000005.1:87073-98841 GCA_019417465.1 Clostridiales bacterium | reverse complement strand
ACAGCAATATACGAAAAATATGCAACAGGAATATATAAAGAAAGTAGCTGTACAACAGCAATGACAACAAGTGCAAATGCAATAACAGTACCATCAAGAGCATATACAGTAACATTTAATTATAATGGAAATGGAACAGCAAATACAACAGCAACAGCAACATGGACATTTGGAGGATATTATACAGCAACAGGAGGAGGAGGAACACAAAGAATAGGAGCAAATGGATATATAACAACAAACTTAACAAACACAACATATACAGCAAACGCAACATTATATGCAAAATGGACAGGAGGAACAGTAAGTTTGCCAAGTCCAACAAGGACAGGATATACATTTGCAGGATGGTATACAGCAGCAAGTGGAGGAACGCAAGTAACATCAAGTACACAAATAAAGTCAAGTCAAACATTGTATGCACATTGGACAGCAAATGTATATACAATAACATTAAATAATCAAAGTGCGACAACAGCAGGAAGCACAGCAATATACGAAAAATATGCAACAGGAATATATAAAGAAAGTAGCTGTACAAATGAAATGACGACAACCAAGAATCCAATAACGATACCAAAAAGACAGTATACAATAACATTCGATTCAAATGGAGGAACTACTTGTAGTAGTGTAACATCAACATATTCATTTAAAGGATATTATGCAACAAATAGTAGTTATAGTCCACAATATATAGATGCAAATGGATATATCACAACTAACTTTTCTACAACAACTGCAAGTGCGTCTACTTTATATGCTATATGGTCTGGTGGAAAAATAGATTTGCCAACTCCAACAAGAGAAGGATATAGATTTGATGGATGGTGTCTAAATGAATCGGATAATAATGGTACAGGTACACCGGTAAGTAATACAACTGCTAATGTTTATACTCCAACATCAACAAGAACACTATATGCAAAATGGACACCATATGATGCAAAAATAGGAGATACATATTATTTAACACTACAAGATGCAGTTGATGCAGCGGGAGGTTTGCAAGAAACAATAAACTTATTAAGAAATGTAACATATACTAGTACAGTAAAAGCAAAAGAATACTCATACTTCATATTGGATTTAGGTGGATATACAATTACAAGTTCTGCGGACAATGTAATAGAGATAATTAATCCTTATAGGCCTACAATAAAGAATGGTAGTATAGTGCATACGAAAGCTGTAGTAGAAGGATATCCAGCTTGTATAAAAATAGAAGATCAGGAATCTAGCTTAAATAATGGAATGGTACAAATACAAGATGTTAATTTAACTTCAAACGAAGGAATTGGTATATATAATCAAGGGATAATGGTAGATTATAGTGATGGTACAATTAATACTAATATGATGTGTATATATAATGGTACACATGGTGACGATGGATTGTCAGAGATATACTTAAGTTCTTCAAGTGGTTATAATTCAGCTAAGCCAAGATTAATTTCAAGTGATAATTGGGCAATTGCAAATTATGGTGGAAGTGTATTTATTGATAGTGGATATTATGAGGGAGGTTGTTTAAATTATGATACTGTTTTATTTGGAAGTACAAGTGCAAGTGCAACTAATGTTTATCCGATAATGCAAAAAGGCAACATAACTGTTGAAAATCTAGGACGATTTACATTTAATGCAGGAATTATAAGAACAACAATAACAACAACATGGTGTTCTGGGGATATTGAAGCTAGAAATGGTTATACGATAACAACTTCAATATATAATACAAATGGTTTTCAAGCAAGATTAACAGCTTCGGCAACAACCACTTCTCTAAGTGCGGAAGCATTTAGTTTAGGAAGTAGTTTAGCATCAATAAATCAAACAGCAGAAAAAATTGTAACTAATAGTGCATCAGCAAATAATGAAGTAACAGATTTAAAGGAGGGAATCGAGAACGATGATGTGGCTTCTGGAGGAGAACCACCAGAAGAGAACAGTATTACAATGAAAGTTAAGATTGGAGATAAAGAATACAAATAATATATAACTATAAAGATAGAATTGAAAAGAGAGGAATAATTTATAAATATAGATTTTTCCTCTCTTTTTGTTCGTATAAGATCTTAGACAAAAATGTATAAATGTTACGAATATATTACAAGAATATATAGGAGAAAAAATATTTCAAAAATGTAATACAAAATTAAAACAGTAACATATTTGCTGGAATATGAGAATCCGTAAATATTTGAGAATGAAAGTGAAATTTGTAGTACTTTGACGGTTTGAAGAAAAAAATTAAATATTGTAGAATATAAATAATAATATTATATATTTTACAAGGAGAAGATATTATGAAGAAAGGAAAGAAGAAACTTATTATAGGCGGAGCAATTATTTTTATTTTTGCAATTATCATAATATTAGCTATATACTGTAAAGAAGAGATAACAGAGTTTTTTAAAAATGGTGGTAGTGATAATTATTTAGCAACTGGTACATTGAAATATGTTAAGCTTGAGCAAGTGGGATCAGTGGATAAAATTTATTTAAGAGAAAGTAAATATGTAGTCGAAGATAGATCAAATGTAGGTTGGTGTTTGATGAAAAATGCTGGATTATATGGTATAGGTTATGAAGGACGGAGAATCGACTATAACAGATAGAAAAAATGCTTATACATATATGGATTATGCAAGGTCTGATAAAACTGGAAGCTTAAAGTGGTTATATGATAATATGTTAAGATTTGGTACAGATGTAACAAATGATGAAAAAAAGGCATATAGACAAAATTTAGCGGATATTACAGGTATTAAAGAAGTTACTGATTCTAACAAATATAGTGATGATACAATTTTTAAAGTACAACAATATGTTTTATGGTCTTTTACTCATAATAACAATCAAAATGATACAGGAATAGAATACCCAACAGATAAATTATATGTGGAATTAAAAAAGAAAGCAGGAGAGAATAGCACTTACAATGGTAACGGTTCTAGTAAAATAACTATTGATAAAAGTAAAGCTAATATTACAAAAGATGGTGTAATAGGACCTATAACAATAAGTGGAAATAATGTAAAAAATACTATTAGTATTTCTAATAAACAAAAATATTCATTTGGTCTGTATGAAGATAAAGAATGTAAAAACAGTATTAGTGATATTGAGCACTACAATGGAACTTTTTATATAAAAGTAAATGAGAATTTTGAAGCCGGAACTGAATATAAAATAGAATTTGATTTTAAAGTTAAATCATATAATACAAAAGCTTATTGTTACATAACTACAAACAATGTTGATGATGGTAATATTCCACCTCAACCATTTTTGATGTTAGAAAGAGAAATAGAAGAAAATAATATTGATGCCGATTTTAAATATTATGAAGCGTTAACTGGAAATTATTCTATTGCATTAATGAAAAAATCTTCAGAATCAGCAGACAATATTTTATCAACTATTGGTGCAATTGGTGGTGCAAAATTTGATATAAAATATGGTGGTACTAATATTGGAGAAGAGATTACAACAGAAGATGGAGTATTATCTTATTCTAATAGTTTTAATATAACAGAAAATAATGTAAATGATTCAGATAAATATACAATAAAAGAAACACAGGCACCACAAGGATACAATATTGCCGATTCTTTAAAAGATATTTATTTTGGGTTGACCGTTAAAAAAACTGAAAAAAACAGTAAGTATGTAATAGATACAGTAGAAGTAACAATATATACAGATGCTGGAGTGAAAGTAAAAGGTTTTGAAATAACAAAAGGAGAACCTTATTATAATTTAGGTAACACACCATTTAGTATTTTAGTTGGAGATAATGAAATAATAACAATGTTTAAAGATCCACCAATAGAAGGAAAATATTATTTGAATATTGTAAAAAAATCCACTGAATCTACAAATAGTGATGCGTTAGGAAATGCTGAATTTGAAATAATACAAACTTTGAATGGAAATAGTAATGATGAATTTAGTAGTATAATTACAACAAATTCTAAAGGTGAAGAAAATGTGTATGATGATGGAGTGAAAATAACAGATATTTCTACAGCAGATGAGTATATTATAAGAGAAACTAAAGCTCCAGATGGGTTTACATTAAATTCTTATTTTAATGATAAAGATTTAAAATTAAAAGTAACTAAAAAGTTAAATAACGATAAGAATAAATATATAATTGATAAAGTATTTGTATCTATTATCGCAAAAATAAACCATGATTATGAGCTTAGTGAAGAAGTAGTAAAAAATGGGCAGTTGGAATATGAAGGAATTTTAAGAGTTAAACATGATGAGACAAGTATTCAATTAACTTATTTAAATCCACCAAATAAATATAAACTTGAAGTAAAAAAGGTGGATGCAGATAATGTAAATAAAACTTTACCAGATACCAAGTTTGATATAGGTGTAGGAGAAGGCATAAATGCATCTATTTTACAAAATGATACTCTTAAACAAAACGGAGTAGCAACTGGTATATTAGAAATAGATGATATAATTACAGGTTCTAGCAAGACATACTGGTTTAAAGAGAGAGAATCACAATCTGGATATGAAAATGTGTTTGGAAATAATAGCATAAGATTAGTAGTTTATTTTAATGAAGGAAAAGTAAGTAATACGGAGTTATTTATACATGCACCAACAGGAGATCCATTAGATAAAACAAAATATAAAGAGTTATATGATAAAATTTCTGTTGAAGTAGAAAAGGAAAATAATGAAATAAAACTATTAATAAAAAATCCAAAAGATAAAATATTTGATTTAGCCTTAAGAAAATTTATTACAAGTGTAAATGGAAATAAGATAAATGATAGAATACCAGAGTTAAATAGATTATCTGTAGAAGCTTGGAAGAAAAATAATACTGCAGATTACTATCATACAAAAGAAGCATATACTGTTAATTATGGAGATATTGTAGAATATACAATTAGAGTATATAACGAAGGAGAAGCAAAAGGATATGCTAAAGAGATAACGGATTATTTACCAGAAGGATTGGAATTTTATTCTTCTGTAGTTGATGGAGTAAACTATAATTGGCAAGTAAATGGTAAAAATATAAAAACAAACTATTTAGAAAATACTTTACTTGATTCTTGTAAAATAGAAGAGCAAGTAAATGGTTCTGGAACAAATAGTGGATGGTATGCAGATGTAAAAGTACTATGCAAAGTAAATTTAGATTTAACACAAAAGTCTGAAGCAACATATTTGGTAAATAGAGCTGAAATAACAACGCAAGAGGCAGAGATAATATATTTAAATGATAGAGATTCTACTGCTAATAATGTAAAAACAGAACATTCTACAGATATGTTTTTATATGATTCTAACAAGATATATAATAGTGAAACTTATTATCCAGGTTTTGAAGATGATGATGATTATGAAGTTTTAAAAGTATATCCAGTAAGAGATTATGAATTTAAAATTACTAAATTCGATGATTTGACAGATAAAAAGCTTGCAGGTGCTAAGTTTTCTATTACTGGTATTAGTGCAACAAATGGCGGAGTAGCAAAAATTACTGATGTTGTTAATACGAAAAATGAATCTATCTTGGAAAATGGTACAACATTTACTATGCCAGAAGATGGTATTGTAATTGTAAAATCTATTGGAAATATAATGAAAAATAGCCAAATGGAATATCAATTTAAAGTAGAAGAAGTGAAGGCACCAGAAAATTATGATATTGTAGTTAAAAAATTTAACCTAAAAGTAACCTTAAATGTAAATAATACAAAGAAAATAGAGATCACTAATTATACAATAGATACAACAAGTTATATGGGAACTCCAACTGGTAATAATGCAAGATGGTTATCTTTAGATAATACTAATGATACAGTTAGAATAAGTATTGCAAATAAAAATACAAATGCTAAATTCGATTTGGCTTTAAGAAAGTTTATTACAGGAGTAGAAAGAAATGGTACAAAAATAGATGTAGGAAATAGAGAGCCAGATATTCTATCAATTAATCATGTTACATATCTTAATATGACTGGAACAATTGATTACCGTCATACTAAAAAAGCTATAGAAGTTGAAAATGGAGATATTGTTACATATACTATTCGTGTATATAATGAAGGGGACATAGCTGGAAGAGCATCAGAGATAAAAGATTACTTACCAGAAGGATTAGAATTTTATTCTTCTACTGTTGATAATATAGATTACGGTTGGCAAGTAAATGGAAAAGAAATAAAAACTAATTTTTTGAAAGATATTTTATTAAATAAGAATCAATTATTGGATGAAGTTTCATTGAAAGATACTACTACTTGGTATGCAGATGTAAAGGTAAAGTGTAAAGTTACTGCTACAGCAAGCCAAAATACTCTGTATTTAACAAATAGAGCAGAAATAACAGCACAGGAGGATATAAGAGGAAATAAGTATGGTGATTATTATAAAAGATACCAAAATACAGATAGGGATTCTACAGCAGATACTATTAAAAATTCTTTAAATTTAGAAAATTATTATGAACAAAATGTTTTACAAGATGAAAACGGAGATTATTATCCAGGGGTGCAAGATGATGATGATTTTGAAACAGTTAAATTAGTTTCTGTTAAAGACTACAAGTTTAAACTAAACAAAGTTTCTGTGGATTTGAATGGTGCTTCGATAACTAATATGGGTGATACAAGTGGTAAATTTATTGTAAAACAAATTGACGAAAATGGTAATACAATAGGAGAACCATTAAAAAATGATGAATGGATTACTGGAACAGTACAAATTGACGAAAAAGTAAATGTAAGAACTGGAACATCATATCGTTATTTAATAGAAGAAACAGAAGCAAGTGCAGACCATCAAATAATTTATAAAACAATTGTTGTTAAGATTACAGTTTCAGAAGGTGGTATTATAACACCTATAATAGAAACAGTAGATGGAAAAGAATATAATAATGTACATAAAAAATATGTTACTATTAAATATACTAATGAAAATGGAGTGTTATTAAAGATTGCAAACTATAAGAGAAAAGATATTAATATACAGCTAATAAAACAAGATGAAAAAGAGAATCAGATAAATGCAAGATTTGATTTAATCAGAAATGGTGAATCTAAATGGAATAATGAATTAATTACAGGTAATAAAGAATATTTAGATAAGAATATTGAGTATAATAAAACATATACATATGAGTTTAAGGAAAGAAGTGTAGAAGGGTTATATAATAATATTTTACGTGATAATAAAATTCAAATAAAAGTTAAGATGGCTCCAAA
Organism: Clostridiales bacterium; assembly: GCA_019417465.1. Taxonomy (GTDB): domain Bacteria; phylum Bacillota; class Clostridia; order TANB77; family CAG-508; genus CAG-492. The sequence goes on along the minus strand of DXVF01000005.1, from coordinate 91,588 downwards.
TGGATATTTTACATATTCATCTGGTTCTAATGGAAAGAAATATAATATTGTAGATACAAATGGTAATATATTACCAACTACAAATGAATTATATAATTATGTGAATGTAGAATTTAAGGAAGTAAATGGAGTACAAACAATTATTGTAAAAGTTACAAATGAGTCATATGCAAATTATAAATTTGAGATTCATAAAATAGATGAAAATAATGAAAGTGAATACTTAAAAGATGCAAGATTTACAATTAGTGGACCAAATGGAAATATACAGACTAATGATACTTTAAAACAAAATGGGCAAGCAACTGGAATATTTGTAAAAGAAGAAAATGGTGTAAAGACAGGACAAACATATACATATACAATAGTTGAAACAGAAGCAGCACATTTATACCAGAATGTTTTTAACTATACTAGTATAAATGTAAATATAGTTATAAACGATGAAGGAAAAATAGATAAGAGTAATAGTGAAGTATATTTACAGATTACAGATTGGGATAAGTATCCAGGATTAATAGAATTTACGAAAATTAATCAGTTATTAAAATTAGATATTGACTCAGATAATAATATTGCTAAATTGATTATAAAAAATCCAAAAGAGACAAGAGACTTTAATTTTCTTTTAGCAAAGACACAATTAGATCAAGCTACACCAGTAAAAGGTGCAAAAATAGAAGTTCAAAAGAAAGATGATTCAGGAGCATATAATAGTTTAAAACAATTTACTAGCACAGAAACTCTAGAGTTAATAGAGTCAGTTACAAACTCTGCTCTAGATAAAACTTATTACTATATGATAGAAGAAACAGATGTACCAAATAGTAATTATATAAGAAAAATAAAAAAAGCAGAGATAGAAATTAAAGTTTCGAAGGCTGGAACAATTTCTGGAAGCATTATAAATGTACAAGAAGAAAATTCAAGCAGTATGATAGCATATAATGAAGAAAAACATGGAGATTATATAAAATTATATAAGAGTGGAAACTCTTTTGTACTAATAATGAGTAATAGTATTTCATACACAATGTCATTAAGGAAAGTAGGCACAAATCCATCAGATAGTCCATCTGGGGGAGAGTTTAAAATATTTAAGGTAATAGAAGGGATAGAACAGGAAATATTACATGAAACTTTTTCAACAAATGTATCAAGTGATGTACTAGAAACAGAGATAAATCCAAATTCAACATATGTATATCATATTTATGAATTAAATAGTCCAGATGGATTTAATAATGATTTTTATGGTATAAGAATTATTTTAACCATAAAGACTGATAAAAATGGAAGTATAATGGCAGAAGGAACAGATGGAACCAAAATAGACTTTGAATCTATTGATGGAACGATTTTAAGCAGTAATGAAAAAGCTTTATTGGCTGGAAAATGCGAATTGAATATTACTAGCAAAAATATAAATGAAAATACAAATCAAAATAATATAGAAATAAAATTAAAAGATACAAAAACAGAAATAGAACCAGAAAAATATAGTTTGAGACTTGTAAAAGTTGATAGAGATAATGAGCAAAAGAAAATTAATGATGTAGAATTTTCTGTTTTAGTAACTAATAATGGTTATGATAGAGTAGGTTATGATGCTGATGGAAATCCAGATAATGGAAGACAAAATCCAATAACTGGACAATGTGGAGAAGATGGTATTGCTTATATTAAGGATATGAAATTAATAACTGGTGCAACAGATATATATGAAATAACAGAAGTTAATATTCCAGATGGATATAAAAGTCAGACAAATCTTCGTATTAGTGTTAAAGTTGATTTAGAAGGAGTTACTGATGCGTCTCAAATTAATAATGATAAAATTTCAGTGTCATTCTATAATTGGGGAAGTTCAACTACTTATCCAGAAGATTATGTATCTTGTTATGTTGGAAATGATGGAGTTATTAATGTAGTTATTCCAAATGAGCCAAATCAATTTATGTTTGAATTAAATAAGACAGACATGAATGGAACTCTAATTTCTGCACAAAGAAAATCTAATGGAACATTAGATGGTGTGGATATGAGTATAAGTTCTAACTATGGTTTTTACTATAGTGGAATAATTGAGTCTGGTCAGATTATAGATATAGTAAATTGTTTACCAAATACTACATATACATATGTCATTCATGAATATACTACAAAAACAGGGTATGTTAATGTTTTTGATAATCATATAATAACATTAACAATTAGAACAGACGAAAATGGACAGATTTCAGCAGATAATATTACTTATAGTGTGATTAGGTTGCCTTCAATAGATAATCCTATACAGTCTACTGTTACATCAAAATTTGAAGAATTTATTTCTGTACCGGTTATTAGTTGGGAAAATGGAATTCAAAAGATTACATTAAATATGAAAAACCCTACAGGTTATAAAGTAAAATTAAATAAAGTAGATACAAATAATGACCCAGTTACAGTTGCAACTATAGATGCATATATAGAAAATGCTGGAGAATATGAAAGAAAATGTGCAATAAATGGTTGGTACACTATAGAAGGGACTACAATTCAATATAAAGAATCTGGACAATCTACTTCTACATCGGAAGAAACAATACAGATAAATCCTGGAGAAACACAAGTTTGGAAAATTTATGAAAGCGGGGTAAATACCCCATACAAAAATGTATTTGAAGGAAAATATATTGAAGTAACAGTACAAATGAATACAGTAGGTTTACTTAATGTAGTAAACTATAAAGTAAAAGATGAGGCAGGTAATGAAAATGTAACTCTAAAAAACTTGTATGTACAAAAACCAGAGTTTGTAAATATAAATGGTGTACAAACATTAAATATAACACTAAAAAATCCAATGCAGTTTAAATTTAAATTAACCAAAATGGATGCTAATGGAAAAACAGAGTTACCTGGAGCAAAAATAGTGCTAAACGGGGCTACGGTTATTCAAGATGGAGAAACAAGTTATGAAAATATATATGTAACAGATGTTTTAGCAATAAATACATTTTCTATAAGGGAAATAAGCACAACAAATGATCATACTAATGTTTTTAAAGATAAAATAGTATATTTAAAAGTAAAATTAAATAAAGAAGGAAAATTTAGCGTAGTAGATATACAAATTGGAGAACAAAATACAACAGAAATATTAGATAAGAGTAACTCAATATATAAATATATTGATTATGATATTACAGAAGAAAATGGAATAGCTATGCTTAATATTAAAATGACAAATCCAATGCAGTATAAATTAAGGGTACATAAAACAGATGCAAGTGGAAATGATTTATCAGGAGCAGTATTTGATATTAATGGTACTCGTACACAAGGAGAAGTAAGCTATGATAAAACATATGATAAAGAAACTGTTGGAGATATGCGTGTATTTAATATTAAAGAAGTATCAACACCAGAAAAATATGTTAATATTTTAGATGATAAGATGCTTCAAATAGTTACAAGACTACATGAAAGTTTGGATGTATCCGTTGTTTATTGTAGCATAATTGATTTAAATACAAATGAAACGATTGCTAAAATGAATACAGATAATTTAAATAATGTAGATAATTTTAATATAGGAACAATAGATGAATTTCCATATATAAGCCTTGAAAAAAAGATAGAAGATGGAATACCTGTATTTGAAGTAAAGATACAAAATCCAATGCAATACAAAGTAAGATTAAATAAAACTGACACATTGGGTAATCCATTAGAAGGTGCTATTTTACAAATAATGGAGGGTAGAAATGTTTGGTCATCTAATGGAGAATCAAGTTATGAAATTACAAAAGAAGATATAAAGATTGGTGATCAAATAGAATTTAATATTACAGAAATATCGACAGAAAAACCTTATGTTAATATTTTAAAGAATAGATATATTAATTTAATAGTAAGAATGAATCCAAATAAAGAAATTGCAGTAGTAAGGTGCCAAGTTGTAGAAAATGGAAAAGATGTTGAAGAAAATTTAGTAAATTATAATATAACAGAAGAAGATGGTGTGCAGATAGTAAACGTTAATATAAAAAATCCAACACAATTTAAATTAGAACTACAAAAAACAGATATAGAAGGAAATGAATTAAGTGGTGCAATATTTGATATTAATGGAAAAAAGACACAAGGTGAGTCTGTATATACTGTAGATACTAAAGAGGCACAATTAGAAAAGCCATATACATTTACAATTAAAGAAGATAGTGTGCAAAGCCCATATATAAATATTTTTAAGGGAGAAGATTTTTATAGACAATTAGAATTAATTGTTGTTCCAGTAGATGAAAATAGGCTTGAAGTTATAACACAAATTAGAGAAATAAGTGCAAGTGGAAGTGCAATTTTGCCAAAGAGTCATCCAATATATAATTACATTAATATACAACAAACAAACTATCAAGGAATTCCAACAATTGAAGTTAGAATAAAAAATCCAATGAAATATAATGTAATAATAGAAAAAGAAGATACAGCAGAAAACAAAATACCAGGAACACAATTATATGTATA
>DXVF01000005.1:0-86973 GCA_019417465.1 Clostridiales bacterium | reverse complement strand
AGTGTGAAAGTAGAAGCAGGAGAAGATGGAGTATATAGCCTAAAAGTAAAAATAAAAAATCCAGTAACATTTAAAGTAGAAGTAGATAAAGTAGACTCAAGTAATACATCTTTAGAGGGAGCAGAGTTTGAGATAACAAGTGATATAGTAAAAGAACAACAAGCAGAAAATAAAGATATAGTAGAAAAAGAAGGAGTAGAAGAAATAAGAGAAGATGGAACAATAACAGGAACAACAACAGAAGAAGAAGGAAAAATCAAATTTGAAGAAACATGGGTAAATGAGGGAATATATGAATACACAATAAAAGAAACAAAAACACCAGAAGCACAATATGTAAATATGTTAGAAGGATACTTAGTAAAAGTAAGGGTAAAAGTAAATGGAAATGGAAGCATACAAATAGTAGACAAAGAAGGAAAAGTATCAGATGGAAAATTCTATATTATAAAAGAAAATGGAGAAGAAGTAGATAATGAAACTTACGAGAAGCTAAAAGGTTATGTACAAATTAGTATACAGAATAATGGCTTAAAAGCAAGCTTAGGGGTACAAGTAGAAAACCCAGTAAGATATAAAGTAATGGTAGAAAAAGAAGATACAGCAGAAAACAAAATACCAGGAACACAATTATATGTATATAGTGAATTTAGTAAAGAGCACAAAGACGAAAAAGCATTAACGAATACAGCTGGAAAAATAGAATTTACAGAAGAAGGAGTAAGAGAAGGAACATATACATACTTTATAAAAGAGATAGCGTCAGCAAATGAAAGATATGTTAATATATTAGAAGGATATTATATAAAAGTAAAATTAGATGTTAGAGCAGATGGATTAATAAGAACACTAGATGAAGAAGCACATAAGAAATTAGATTATTATGAAATCTATAAATCAAATGAAGATGGCGAAGACATTTTAATGAATAGAGAAAACTGTAAAATATATGAATATGTAAGTGTGAAAGTAGAAGCAGGAGAAGATGGAGTATATAGCCTAAAAGTAAAAATAAGAAACCCAGTAAGATATAAAGTAAAGGTATTAAAAACTAATATGGCTAATACACCTATTGATAGGACTGAAATTTATATTAAAAGTACATTTAGTGGAGAACATGAAAATTTATTTACTAGAGTAAATGGTGAAACATTTATTAATGAAGTAGGAGTAGATAAAGGAATTCAAGAATATAAAATTAGTGAAGTAAGATCTGCAAGTGACAGATATGTTAATATTTTAGAAGGATACTATATTAAAGCTAAAGTTAAAGTAAGTGGTAATGGAACATTAGATGTGTTAGACCATGATGGAAACATTAATAATGAATATTACGAAATTTATAGAGACGATGATGACAATAATCCATTAAGTAGAGAAGATTGTAAAATTTATAAATATATTAGCATAAGTATAGAGCAAGATGAAAAAGGAGTATATGTATTAAATGTTACAATTAAAAACCCAACCACATTTAAAGTACAGCTAACAAAAGTAGATACAGAAGATGGGGAGAAACAGAATGTATTACCAGGTGCTAATTTTGAAATTGAAAGTCAAATACTAAAAGAGCAACAAGCTATGCATAAAGAAGAAATAGCTACTGAAGGAGTAAATGCTATTACTGAAGAGGGGAAAATTTCTGGAACTACTACAGAAAAAGGAGATATCAAGTTCGAAGAGACATGGGTAGACTCTGGAATTTATGAATATGTATTAAGAGAAATACAGTCACCAGGAAATCAATATGTGAATGTATTAGAAGGATATCAAGTTAGAATATATGTAAAAATTGAAGCTAATGGAAAAATAAAAGTGGTAAATAAAAATGGAGAAATAGGAAGAGAAAAATTCTATATAGAAACAAAAACAGGAGAACAGGTAGATAATGATACATATAATAAATTAGCTAAATATGTTCATATTTCTGTAGAAAATAATACATTAAAAGCTGTTTTGGGATTAAAGATAGAAAACCCTGTAAGATTTAAAGTAAGAATATATAAGAAAGTAATAGGAATAGAAAGCTCTTATCTTGCAAATGCAAAATTTGAATTAATAAGCGAAATTAGTGGTTCTAATATTTTAACAACAGATGATGAAGGAGAAGTGGAAATTGAAGAAAGCTTTGTTTCTGCTGGAGACTACGAGTATGTCTTGAGAGAAAAACAAGTTCCAAATAATAATTTTGCGAATGTTTTAGAAAACACATATATTAAGTTTACTATTAATGTAGCAGGTGACGGAACTATTAAACAAAATGGATATGAAATATATGATGAAAATAATAACCTAGTAAATAAAGAATTATCTACTATAGATGAAAATATAATACTTGATACTACTGCAAAAGAAGATGATATAGCAGTTGTTAAACTATATATTTCAAATCCACAAAGGTATAGCTTAAAATTAATTAAAACAGATATAGATACAAATTTAAGGCTAAATAATGTAGAATTTAATGTGTCTGTATATAATGAAAAAGGTGAACACCTTACTTTAAAGAAAGCTTCAGACCAAAGTAAAACAATCGATCTAAGTAAATTAGTAACAAAAGAAGTAAACGGAGAAAATGGGGTAATTTTAATAGATGATATTTTGATTGAAAAATCAGGAAAATATATATTAAGATTACAAGAAACAAAGCCATACTTATGGAAGCAAGTAAATGACATTTTTGTACTAGTTAATATAGAAGTAGAAAATGGACAATATATAGTAAAAAATATGAAAGTACTTAAAGGGACAGAAGAAACTAATAATGAAAATTCTAAAATTATTTATGATGAAAATAGTACAACAGTACAAATTGAAATAAATAATGAGAGAGTTAAGGGTAAATACGATTTAAATATAGAAAAACTAGATAGCTTAACTAAAAATAAAATTGATGGTGCTAAATTTAAAGTAACAGTTTTAAGAGATGGCAAAGAATCCGAAGTTTATGAGTCTAATGGGGATGTCACATCTAAGAATATTATTTTACCACAAGAAGTGGAAGTGACAAATGGAACAATTACAATTAAAAATATTAGAATTGAAGAGCCAGAGAATTATATAATTAGACTAGAAGAGATTAAAGCACCAGATACTTATTTAGATTTGCAAGAAGTAATAGAACTTAAAGTAACAACAAATCTAAAAGGTGAAGGAAAAGAAGAAAGGTTCATACTTGAAAATGTAGAATTAGTTTCTGGAGAAAATAATGGTTTAGTTAGCCATAAATACGAAGATAATAAAATTATATTAACAGTAGAAAATGAGCAGTTCGACTTATCTTTAAGAAAATTTACTACAAAGGTAATTTCAAATGAAGGTAAAGATAACCAAAGAGTATATGATATGAAGGAACGTATTCCAAATGTAAATGTTCAAAAATTAAAAGAAAATAAAGCTACTACTGCAGAGTACTATCATTCAAAGGATACTGTAAAGGTATATGCTGGAGATACAGTAATTTATACAATAAGAGTATATAACGAAGGGCAAGTTTCTGGATATGCAGAAGAAATTATAGACCATTTACCATCAAATTTGGAATTTGTTAATGATGAATTTAATAAAAAATTTGGTTGGATATTAGATGAAACAGATTCTTCTTTAAGAACAGTCAAAACAAACTACTTATCTAGAGCAGAGAATGAAAAGAACAATTTGATCAAAGCATTTAATCAAAATACAGGTGAATTAGATTACAGAGAAGTACAGATAAAATGTAAGGTTAAAGAAGATGCAAAATTGAAAGAAAAACTAACAAATATTGCAGAGATAACTAAGTTTGTTGGTGAAAATGGAAGAGAAGTCATAGATAGAGATTCTAAAATACTTGCAAAATTGCCAACAGATGAAGAACTACCAGATTACAAAGAAAACGAAATTGAAAAAAAATATGTACCTGGACAGGAAGATGATGATGATTTTGAAAAAGTAATAGTAGAAGAATTTGATTTAGCATTAAGAAAATTTATTACAAAAGTTAATACTGATGTAGTAACAGATAGAGTACCAAGATTTAAATTAGATAATGGAAAATTTGTTTATAATCATACTAAAGAGCCTTTATTAGTAGGAAATGAAAATATAGTAGAATACACAATTAGGGTATATAATGAAGGTTCAGTAGATGGATATGCAAGTAAGATAAAAGATGATATACCAGAAGGATTAGAATTTTTACCAGATGAAGAATTAAATAAAGAATATAGATGGATAATGCTAGATGAAGAAGGAAACGAAACAGATGATGTAAATAAAGCGAAATATATAACAACAGATTATTTATCTAAAGAACAAGAAAAAACATATGGAAAAAATTTACTAAAAGCATTTGATAGTGAATTGTATGAATCTGGTAGCATAAAACAGCCAGACTATAAAGATGTAAAAGTAGCATTTAAAGTAGTAATTCCAAATACATCAGATAATATTGTAATAAACAATGCACAGATAACAGACGATTCAAATGAGAATGGAGGAGCTGTAGAAGATATAGATTCAACTCCAGATAAATGGATTGATGGTGAAGATGACCAAGATATTGAAAAAATTAAAGTACAATCTTTTGATTTAGCTTTAAGAAAGTGGGTAACAAAAACGATAGTTATAGAAGATGGAAAAGAACAAGTTACCGAAACAGGACATCAAGCAGAAGACAATCCAGAAGAAGTTGTTAAAGTAGAATTAGAAAAGAGTAAATTAGATAGAGTGGTTGTAAAATTTGAATACAAAATAAGAGTAACAAATGAAGGTGAAGTAGCAGGATATGTAAAAGAAATAACAGATTACATTCCAGAAGGATTAAGATTTGTTGCAGTAGAGAATCCGGATTGGGAAGAAAAAGATGGTAAAATAGTAACAGATAAGTTAGCAAATACATTATTATCTCCGGGAGAGTCTACAGAAGTAAGCATTTTATTAACATGGATTAATAGAGAAGACAATATGGGATTAAAAGTAAATGTAGCTGAGATTAGCAAAGATTACAATCAATATGAAACACCAGATATAGATTCTACACCTAATAATAAAGTAGAAGGAGAAGATGATATAGATGATGCACCAGTTCGACTAATAGCAAAGATTGGAATTCCAAAAACAGGACAAGCGAAAGTTATATATATAGTATTATTGGCAGTAATTATTACAACAAGTGTATGTATAATAATTAGAAAAAGAAAAACTGCTGTTAAGAAGTAAGGTATAGCATTAATTATGAAGAAGATGTATTAACAAAATAATACGTCTTCTTTATTTATTGTGAAACCAATATTACAAAAATATTACAAATTAAATTTTGATATTTTTAATACATAGTATGTATTTCATAAATGTAATATAAAATTAAAAATTGTAACACATTGCTGTAAACTCAAAAGTCCGTAATATTTTAAACTTTAGAATGAATTTCATAGAAATTTAACTACTTGAATGGAAAAATTAATTATTGTAGCATAAATAGTAATAAATGTATTAGTGAAGGAGACAAGATGTATGAAGAAGGCAAAAAAGAAAATTACAATTGGAATTTTAATTGTTTCAATTTTAACAATGGTTATAATACTAGTAAGTTTTTTAAATAAGCAAGTAACGGAATTTTTTAAGAATGCTAGTAGTGATAATTATTTAGCATATGATGGCCCAAAATATGTAAATATTGGTGAGACAAATTCTAAAAGTACAGATGGGATGAATGAGATTGATAAAATTTATTTAAGAAGTAGTTGGGATTCTGTCGCAGATAAAACAAATACTGGTTGGTGCTTAAAAAAAGGTGCTGGTATATATGGATTAGGTTATACGTATAAAGGAAGCGGAACAGTAAACGATTCCATAATACAAAGTAAATCTAATGCATATGGCAATAGTAATGCAACAAATTCTAGTAATGCAAATAAAATGAAATGGCTATTTGATAACATGGTAAGATTTGGTACAGGCGTAACAGCTGATGAAAAAAATGTATATAGACAAAATTTAGCGGATATTACAGGTATTAAAGAAGTTACTGATTCTAACAAATATAGTGATGATACAATTTTTAAAGCACAACAATATGTTTTATGGTCATATACACAAAATGACTCGACCACTGTAACTGGAAGTAATAATAATAATCTATATAAGAAATTGAAAGAAGCAGCAGATAAACAAGGTGGGTATAGTGGTGATGGAAGTATAAAAGAAGGAAATAATAAGGTAAAGATAGAAAAAGCAAGTGGATATACAGTAACTAAAGATGGTTGGGTAGGACCTTTGAAAATAAGTGAAAATAATAGTAAAAGTAAAATAACCTTTTCGACTCTTTTAAATAGTGCGACTTGTACCACTACAGTATATGAAGAAAACAAGACTACAAAATTAGATAATTTAAATACATATAATGGAACATTTTATATTAAGTTAAATAAAACATTAGAAGATAATAAAAAATATACAATAAAATTTACGTTTGACAACAAAGCGTATACTACTAAAGCTTGGTACTATACTACAAGCCATATTACATATGATAAAGATGGAAATAAATATAATCCTCAACCATTTTTGATGTTAGAAAGGGAAAAAAAGTCTGAAAATATTACAGTTACAGCAGAATATGAAAATAAAGTAGATGTAGATTTAGCTTTAAAGAAAGCAATTGTAGAAGTTAAAAGAGATGGTGAAAGTATATATTCTAAATATTTTAAAGATGAAAAGAATAATTTTTTAGGATATAAAAATGATGATGGTACTATTAGATCTAGATTCTTCCAAATTAATTCTTCAGGTTTAGATAATAGTTCAGCTACAACAGCAGAATATAAAATGCAAAAGGCTCCTATAAAAGTAAAAAAAGGAGATATAGTAATATATTCTATTACAATTTTTAATGAAGGAAATATACCTGCTATTGCTTCAGAAATAACAGATTATTTACCAGAAGGATTAGAATTAGATTTAGATACAGATTTATATCCAGTAAGATATGGTGAAACAAATTATGGGGAATCATCTGATAACGGCTTTATTTTAGAACATAATAACATAACTGGGGCTGATACTGTAAAGATAACATGTTTAAGTAATAAACAATTAATATCTGCCTATGATAAAGAGAAAGGATTAATGTATCATAGTAAAACAGTTTATGTAAGATGTAAAGTAAAAGATGATGCAAAAGGAATATTGACAAACGTTTCTGAAATTACAAAATATAAGTATCAAGATGGAGATAGTAAAAAAGAAGTAACTAATGAGACCGATTTAAGTAAGGTACTTTCAGATAGAGATTCTAAAGTTGCAAACTGGAAGAGTCCTAATGGAACTAGAGAATATAACGTGAGCTCTAATAGGGGCAATATATATTGGAGAAATTATTCAAATGACAAAAAAGTTAGTACAAGCTTTATAGATTATGGTGCACAAAATAAAGATGATGACGATTTTGAAAAGATTGAAGTAGAAGAAGAGTACAAAGTTATAGTTAATAAAGTAGATTCTTCTGACAAAAATAAAAAATTACAAGGTGTTCAATTTGGTGTTACTATAAATGATAAGAGTCCAATACGATATATAACCAATGACGAAGGAATAATCGAATTACCTGTAGTAAAATTAGATAATGAAGGAACTGATATATATATTTTTGAAGAAATAAATGTTGGAGATAATGATGGGTATGTAAAATTAGAAGATACATTTGAGCTAGGTGTAAGGAAAGAATTAAAAGATGAAATAAACTATGAAATTACAGGATACTATTTAAGGAGAAACAAAGAATCATTAAGTAGAGACCCATATATCATGGGGGAAAATCAAATTAAATTAAAAGATGAAAATGGTAATATAGTGACAGTAAAAGCAAATTGTAATGTAGGAGATAAACAAATTAATCTAGAAATTACAAATAATAAATCATTAGGATATACATTAAATTTGGAAAAAGTGGATTCAGAAGATGGAACAGAACTATCTGAAGCACAGTTTACTATAGATGGACCAGACGGAAATATTCAGACAGAGCAAAATTTACCAAATGGAAAATTAGAGATTGCAAATAAAAATGTTACATTGGATACAAATTACGAATATACAATAGAAGAAACGTCAGCACAAACTAATTATGAAAATATTTTTGCTGGTTACAAAATAAAAGTTAATTTATACGTAAATTCAGTTGGAAAAATTGAAGAAAGTAGAAGTAGTGTAAGTGTTATACCAAAAGAGGGGACTACAGAAGATTCTACAATGTTAGACAAAGCTTTAAGCAGTGTGCAATTATTTATAGATGATAAGACAAATAATGCTAAATTAATTATAAAAAATGATAAAACAGTAAAAACGATGCAATTATCTTTATATAAACATAATAATTCATATGGAGTTAATGGTGCAGTATTTAATTTATATAATTCTGATGCAAATGCAAATCAGCTTGAAAAAGTAAGTACAATTAAAACTAATTCGCAAAATTCTTTACCAGAAACTCAAGCATTGTATAGTAAAGATGGATTAACAATAGGAACAACATATTATTATATTTTAGAAGAAGAGACTGTTCCAGAAAATTATGTTGCCGTTTTTAAAAAAGCTTTAATTAAAGTTTATCTTGGAGAAGATAAAATAGTAAAATATAGTGTAGAAAAAGTGTATAAAAATAATATATGGTATAATTATATAGAATCTGATAAAGAAGTAATTACAATAGATGAAAATACGGGAAAAATTAGTTTAGAAAACCCAATAATATATAATTTTAATTTATATAAAAAAGATTATGTTGGCAATAAAGATATTAAAGACTGTGAACCATTTGGTGGAACAGTTAGCTTTAAAGTAGAACAGATCTACCCAAGTATAGATGAGCCAATAAAACATAATACTAACTTGACTAATGCACAATTAAATTTGGAAAATATAGAAGCGAAAGCAAATTCAACTTATAAATATAAAATTACAGAAACAAATGTTTCTGACGACTATTATGATACTTTAGTAAATAAACCAATTATAGTTACAGTGAGAACAGACAGAGATGGCAATATTAAGGAAGAATCGTATGAAGGTTCAAATTGGGAATTTGATTCTGAATTAAATTTAACAGAAGAACAAATATTAAAATTATCTAGTTTGATAAAAATGCATATAGATGGAAATGATATTAATTTTTACATTGCAAATATGCCAAAGAACTATTATAGTTTGCAATTAATTAAAGTAGATGAAACAGGAAAAACGATTGAAACAAAAGAAACGGAATTTTATATTTCACAAACAAGTACTAATCCAGATACAGAAGGTTTTTTTATAGGAACAGAAGATAAAGGTAAACCTACAAATAAAGGAATGTTAGATATTGTTTCTGGACTAACAATAGAGTCTGGATATACACATAAGTATGTTATTAAAGAAACAAAAGAGCCAACAGGATATACTAAACTATTAGGAAATGTGGAAGTAGGAGTTGAATTTACAGACAATGGTGAGTTATTAGATGAAAACATTACTTGTAAGTATATAGAAAATGGATTAGAAACTACACTTACAGGACTAAAGAAAGTATTTACGAATGGTGATATTCCGACGATACAAATATATATTCCGAATGAAGCAAATTTATTTAAATTTGAACTTATAAAAGAAGATTTTGCAGGGAATAAAATTCAAGCAGATGTTTTAGAAAATGGAAATATAGATGGACCAAAGTTCAATGTATCTTTAACCAATATTATTGCTACAGGCAATACGAATGTACCAGATGGAATCAATTATGAAGATTTTGGAGGAATAACCTTTAATGATATATTAAAAGATGGAGTTATTTCTGGAAACATAGTTGCGTATAGTAATTTGAAATATATCTTTAGGGTAGATGAAGTTTTTGCCAAATCTGGATATATGAATATATTAGATGGTTATGGATTAATTATAAATGTGCAAACAAATGATGAAAGTAAAATATCAAGTGTTGAATATCAGGTAATTGATAAAAATGACCATAATAAATATGTTACTGAATCATTTAAAACAAAATATGGAGAGTATCTTGATATATATAAAGATGAAGCGGAGGAAAAGGTTGTTTTAAGAATTAAAAATTCAACAGGATATAAAGTTAGATTAAGTAAAGAAGACACAGTAAATAATCCTATAACAACAGCGAGAGTAGAGGCATATATAGAAGAATCTGGACAATATATAAGAAAGTGTGCAATAAATGGAATTTATCAAATAGAAGGAACAAAACAAGAATATGAAGTGACAGGTGAATCTAGTCATATATCCGAAGAATTCATACCAATAAAACCTGGTGAGACACAAATTTGGAAAGTTTATGAAAGAACAGTAAACCTACCGTATCAAAATGTATTTGATAAAAAATATATTGAAGTAACTGTACAAATGAACGATGTAGGGGTACTTTCAGTACAAAGTTATACAATAAAAAAAGAAGATGGCTCAGATATAACACAAGAAGAATTATATAATTTAAAAAATTATATTAAACAAGTTAACTTTGTAAAAGAAGATGGAATTGATATATTAAATATAACTTTAAAAAATCCTTTACAATTTCAAATTAAACTAGTAAAAACTGAAGCAGATGATAATTATACTCCACTTGTAGGTGCAACATTAAAGGTAAATGGAGAAATAGTTATTCAAAATGGAGAGAGTATATATGAGACAACGTATTTGGAAGTGCAAGGCCATAGTACTAAAAAATTTGAAATTGAAGAAATTGATTCTGCAAATGGACATGTTAATATTTTAGAAGGAAAAAAACTAATAGTTTTTGCAGATATTGGTTACAAAGGTAATATAGATAGAGTTTATTATTATCTACAAGATAAGACGAATAATAAGATTACTGGAGCTAATGATGAAATATTTAAAAAATATATTAGTATAGAACCTATTAATATACCAGAAGGAGAACTAGGAATAGCAGCACTAGAAATAAAAATTAAAAATCCAATTAGTTTTAATTTTGAATTGTATAAAGTAGATACAAAAGAAAATGCGCTAACTAATGCAAAATTTGAAATTATTAGTCCAATTATTCAAGAACAAGAAGGAAGATATTTTAATACTGTTTCAAAAGTAGGAGTAGATGCTTTAGATTCAATAACTGGTACTGTTTATGGAACAGCATATAATTCTAGAGTATCTTTTGGAGAAACATATGTATCTACTGGTAAAACATATGAGTATATAATAAAAGAGACTCAAACGCCAGGAGCACAGTATGTAAATATTTTAGAAGACTATGAATTATTTATAAAAGTAAATGTTGCACAAGATGGAACAATTAGTTTAGAAAATTATGCAAATGGCAGAAAATGTATGATTAAAAATGAAACAGGTGAAGCCGATTCAAAATATTATGAGTATGTAGATATTACAATTGAAAATAATACAGTGAAAGTTAAATTACAAAATCCAAATAGATTGAAAGTAAAGTTAAATAAAAAGCTATTTGGTGAAGAAAATGTGGATTTATACAATGTAAAATTTGAAATTAATAGTTCTAATAGTGGTAAAAAAGATTTTATTACGGATTATAATGGTAATATAGGATTTGAAGATGAATTAATTAATATTGATACAGTATATGAATATGATATTAGAGAATTAGAAGTTCCAGGTGAAGGTGTTATTAATATTTTAGATAATTATTATATTAAAGTTAGAATAAAAGTAAAATCTGATGGAACAATGACAACAGTAGACAGTAATGGAGTAGAAACAATAAATACATATGAAATCTATAAATTAGAAGGTGATACATATACTAAGATAGAATTTGATAACACTAATATAGAAGAATATATAGAAATAGATACTAGTAAAAAAGAGAATGATATACCGGTTTTGGATATTAAGGTTAAAGATCCACAAAAATACAGTTTAAAGCTTTATAAAGAAGATATAGATACTAATTTAGCTATGAATGATGTATTATTTAATATAACTGTTTTAGATGAGGAAGGATATGAGGTAAGTTTAAAAGATGCAAATACTTTAAATAATAAAGATTTAACTAATGTTAAAACTAGTTTGATAAATGGAAAAAATGGAATAATAGAAATAAATAATATATTATTTGAAAAAACAGGAGTATATACATTAAAGATACAAGAACAGCAAATTGATGGATATAAACAAATACCAGATATTTATGCACAAGTTTATATAGAATTAATAAATAGAAAATATAATATTACAAATATAGAAATAACGCAAGGTAAAGATTTTGTTAATTCTAATGAAACACAAGTAATAGATGAAGATGATTTAAAATTACAAATTGTACAAATAGGAATTCTTAATGAAAGAATTAAAGGTTCTTATGATTTAGAGATTAGTAAAACAGACTTAAGAGAAAACTATTTAGATGGAGCAAAAGTAAAATTGTCTGTTATAAGGGAAAATAGGGAATCTACATTATATCAAGCAAATGATGATGTTACTTCTAAAGATGTAATTATTCCTACCGAGTTAGAAATAACAGATGGAAAGATTACCATAGAAAATATTAGAATTGAGAAACCAGAAAGCTACATTATTAGAATAGAAGAAATCGTAGCACCAGAAAAATTTGTGAAATTAGAAGAACCAGTAGAAATAAAAGTAAGCACAAAAGTGGAAGGCGAAGGAATAAATACAAAATATGTATTAGATAGTGCAGAAATTGTAAGTGGAAGTCAAAATGAACTTGCAAGTATTCAATCTTCAAAAGAAAGTTTAATTGTATCTTTGAAAAATGAGCAGTTTGATTTAGCTTTAAGAAAATTTGCTACAAAGGTAATAACAAATGAAGGTAAAGATAACGAAAGAGTACAAGATTTATCAAATAGAGTACCTACTTCTAATACAGAATATTTACAAGATGGAACTCAATATACTGCGATATATAATCATACAAAACAACCTGTAAGCGTATATAGAAATGATATAGTTATTTATACAATAAGAGTATACAATGAAGGAGACATAGCAGGCTATGCAGAAGAAGTAACAGATTATTTACCAGAATACTTGGAATTTGTGAATGATGAATTTAATAGTAAGTATGGATGGTTATTAGACGAAAATGACAAATCTTTAAGAACAGTTAAAACAAATTGTTTATCAAAAGAAATAAATGCAAAAGATAATTTGATTCTAAGTTTTAATAAAGAAACAGGAGAGATAGATTACAAAGAAATACAGATTAAATGTAAAGTAAAAGAAACAGCACCATATAGATTTAAGTTAACAAATTTAGCAGAAATAACTAGATTCATTGGTGAAAATGGAAGAATAGTAGTTGATAGAGATTCAAAAGAAAATAATATTAGTATACCACATGATGCAGATTTACCAGTATATAAAGATGATGAAATATCAAAAGCTTATGTACCAGGGCAACAAGATGATGATGACTTTGAAAAGATTATTGTAGAAGAATTTGACTTGGCATTAAGAAAATTCATAACAAGTGTAACAAATGGATATGGTGATAAACAAGAAGTAACAACAAGAATACCAGTATTCAAAGTAGATGAACAAGATAACTATGTATATGAACATACAAAAGAGCCTTTATTAGTAGGAAATGAAAATATAGTAGAATATACAATTAGGGTATATAATGAAGGTTCAGTAGATGGATATGCAAGTAAGATAAAAGATGATATACCAGAAGGATTAGAATTTTTACCAGATGAAGAATTAAATAAAGAATATAGATGGATAATGCTAGATGAAGAAGGAAACGAAACAGATGATGTAAATAAAGCAAAATATATAACAACAGATTATCTATCAAAAGAGCAAGAGAAAGTGGCAAGAGAAAACTTATTAAAAGCATTTGATAAAGAAAGCTATGAAGTAGGTTTAATAAAAGAGCCAGATTATAAAGAAGTAAAAGTAGCATTTAAAGTAACAATGCCAAACACATCAGACGAAATAATAATTAACCAAGCACAAATATCAGATGATAGTGATAAAGACGGAAATGAAGTAACAGATAAAGACTCCACACCAAATGAATGGGTAGAAGGAGAAGACGACCAAGATATAGAAAAAATAAAAGTACAATACTTTGATTTAGCCTTAAGAAAATGGGTAACAAAAGCAATAGTAATAGAAAATGGACAAGAGACAGTACATGAAACAGGACATAAAGCAGAAGATGATCCAGAAGAAGTAGTAAAAGTAGACTTAAAGAAAAGTAAATTAGACAAAGTAGTAGTAAAATTCGAATATCAAATAAGAGTAACAAACGAAGGAAAAATAGCAGGAAGTGTAGAAGAAATATCAGATTACATACCAGAAGGACTAAAATTTGTAGCAGCAGATAATCCAGAATGGGAAGAAGTAGAAGGAAAAGTAGTAACAGACCAGCTAGCAGGACAAATTATGCAACCAGGAGAAAGTAAAGAAGTAACAATATTGCTAACATGGATAAATAGAGAAGATAATATGGGATTAAAAGTAAATGTAGCAGAAATAAGTAAAGATTATAACGAATATGGTTCACCAGATATAGATTCAACACCAAATAATAAAGTACCAGGAGAAGATGATATAGATGATGCACCAGTAATGCTGGCAATAACAACAGGACAGACAATAATGTATATAGGAATGACAATTGCAGTATTAGTGATATTAGCTGGAGGAACTTACGGAATAAAGAGATTTGTAGTAAATAAATAAATGGCCCAGAGATGACCCACAGGGACGGAGGATTTGGGTCGCTTAAAATCAAGCGACCCAAGTCCTCCGTCTCTGTGGGTCAAAAATTGAAATATTACAAAAATGTAATAATAACGTAATATTTGAAATGAGAAATTGCTATAAATACCTTCCGTAAGGCAAAAAAGGTAGTACATTTTTGATAGAAAAAAATACATATTGACAATTTATAAGTAAAAAAGTAAAGTGAATTATAGATAATATTTATTAGATATAAAAGCAGGAGGTTTTTATGAAAAGGATTATGAAAAAATTATTATCATCAATAATTGCTATACTACTTATATTAATAAGTAGTAGCCAAGCGGTAACATATGCATATAATATATATGTAAAAAAGCATAGGTTTGATGGTGATGTTTACTATTATGGAGATTATACGATATATGATTATGCCTTAAACAATAGTTCTGTAAATGACTATTATTGTTTAAAGGGAGGAATTCCAGTAGATGATGGTAATGGATATGGAGTATATGAAAACAGAGTAGATATAATTAATGCGACATCTGTGCCACAAGGATTAAGTGGTGTTTTTAGATCAGATAATGGATTAACTGAAACTCAATCTCTAAAAGCAGTACAATGGTTGATAAGAAATATGTATACAATATCATCTGACAAATCAGAAAAGGATAATAACATAATGAAAGATCATTTAAATGAGCTTATTAAGAAATATGCACCATCATATAGTGATTGTAATTCTTATAGTCTAGAGAATGATGAATATATTTCTGCTATTCAGCAATTTGTTATTTGGCAATTTGTTAATCCAGCTAATGATTCGAGTTATTATCAAGGAAGTATAACTGGGCCAAATTCTATGGGAAATATTACATGGGGATCTGAAGGATGGGCATATGATGAAGAATCAGGACAAAGAATAGGCTTTGCTATATATCAAGCATTGTATGAAGGGGCTAGAACTTATGCTAAAGATGATACAAGTATGGATATGCCTAAAAACAATGATACTGATTATAAGATATCTATAACAGCACCTAATAAACAAAATGTAGTTCCTGTAGAAAATCAGGCTAATACATATATAATGGGACCTATCAAAATAAATGTGAATAACAAATCTGTATTAACAGGTATTAGTGATTCAATTAACATAAGTACAACAAGTAGAAAATATACAGATGCAAATGGAAAAGAATTATCATCACAAAATCTAATTGATTTAGTAAATAAAGAATTTTATATTAAATTCGTAACAACAACTGATATGGGAAATAGTAAAAATATAAAATATACATGTTCAGCTAGTTTTAAAACAAGATTAAAAAGTGTTACAGGTAATGTATATTATAGAGAAGGTAGACAACCAATTCTTGAAATAAATAAAACATTTGCATCAGGCGGAGATAGTAAAGATGTAACATTTAAATACAATCCACCAGAAGAGTATTTTGATGTAGCTCTTACAAAACAAATTGCACAAATATATAGATATGATCTTGAAGCACAAAAATATCTAAGAGTTTATGATTCAGAGTGTGATGAAAACGATGACGCAAATGATTGGAATGACAAAAGTGAAGAAATAAAATATGCTAACAGATTAAAAAGTATAGATACTAGCACAATAGAAGAGTCTGGTAATGCAAAATATATGATGGATAAAGAAGCAATTACAGTTCTGCCAGGAGATATAATTAGATATAAAATAGTGGCTTATAATGAAGGAAATGTAGATGGATATATAAAAGAAATAACAGATTATTTGCCAGAAGGAATGGAACTTTTAATATCAGAAGAAGCGACGAATTATGGAAGGTACAATTCTTCTAATAAGTCTCTAAATATATTAGACTATGATTCATATAATAAATCTGATAATATTGTAAAATTTACATATGGTTCTTCAACATCACATGGAAGGGAATTAACTAAATATTCTGGAGGAGACGATTTAAGTTATAGTGAACAATATGTTGAATGTAAAGTAACAACTGATGCAAAACAAGGACAATTATTAACAAATGTAGCTGAAATAAGTCGATATGGATACACTGATTTTCATGGCACATATATAGAAGCTAATAAAACTGGAGTAGATATAGATTCAGAAGAAAATAATGTATTAAATGGTTCTAGTAGTAATGTTACTTCTAAAGAGACTTATGATGCAAATCTAGAAAGAGTTAAAAAAATAATAAATGATCTTAGTAGTATATCAATTGATAATTTAGATAAAAACGTTATGAGTTTACAAGATGATGATGACTTTGAACAAGTAAAAGTTGGTAATTTTGATATGGCTCTTAGAAAGAATATATCAAGTATAAATGGAAAAGAACTTTCCGAAAGCAGAGATCCAGAGATAACAATTAGATCAGTTTCTGCATATCTAACTACAGGAACAGGAATATATTATCATACTAAAGCACCAATTAAAGTTAAACTAGGAGATACTGTTACATATACGATTAGGGTATATAATGAAGGATATCAAGATGGATATGCGAAACAAATTGTAGACTATTTGCCAAATGGATTAGAACTTAAAGAAGATAGTGAAATTAATGCAGAGTATGGATGGGAAGTAGTAGAAGAGAGTGATGGAATAACTAAAATAGCGACTAGTAAGTTAAAAGATGAATTAATACCAGCTGCGAATGGTGCAGAAGGATTTGGAAAATATTTGTTACAACAATCAGGCTCAGATGTAAAAGAACCTGAATTTAGCAGATTAGTAAAAGTAGAGTGTACAGTAATTGCACCAGGAGAAGATAATGGAATATTAACTAATGTTTCAGAAATTTCACAATATGGTTATAATTTAATTAATTCGGACGAATCTGGTGAAGTAATAGAAGATAATGTAACTACTTTTGTTGAAGCAAAAGCTACTGGAGTGGATACAGATTCAGAAGAAGATAATGTATTGTCTAAATTACAAGAAAATGAGCAAGAAGCAAGTACAGTAGGATATTATAATTATCAAAAAGATGTAGAAAAACACAATATTCAATTAACATCAGAAAATGAGTATAAAGGTTTACAAGATGATGATGACTTTGAAAATGTTGAAGTAGAGCCTTTTGATTTAGCTTTAAGAAAATTTATTACAAAAGTAAATAAAAAAGATGTAGAACAAAGCAGAGTGCCTGTACTAAATGATATCTCAGCATCAACATACCTATCTAAAGGAACAGCTATTTATTATCATCCAAAATCATCTGTAAAAGTTTCAAATGGGGATACAGTAACATATACAATAAGAGTATATAATGAAGGTTATAAAGAAGGATATGCAAAAGAAATAACAGATTATTTGCCAGTAGGACTAGAGTTTGTAGAGGATAGTCAAATAAATAAAGATAATGGATGGATAGCAAGTAAAAATGAAGATGGAACAACAACAGTAGTAACTAATAAACTTGCCAATACACTTATAAAACCTGCAAATGGTGCAGAAGGATTTCTTAATGTATATGCTGCTACAAGTGGAGATAGAGAACTAAGTGAAGATGAAATTTTCTGGGCAGATGTTGAAATTGAGTGTAAAGTTAACTGTGAAATAAATGGTAAAGTATTAGCAAATGTTTCTGAGATTACAAATTATGGATATAACAATGAGGATGGAACATATGTAGATGCTAATAAAGAAGGAGTAGATAGAGACTCAGAAGAAAATAATGTATTTAATAATCAAAAAAATAATATAACAAAAAGAATTACTAATATAGATAGATATTTTAGCTATCAAAATATTAATGATGTAGAAAAAACATATTTTGAAGGTGTACAAGATGATGATGATTTTGAAAATGTTATAGTAGAATTTGAAGAATTAGAAGGTTCATACAGTATGGAAATTCTAAAAACAAAAGAAAATAATGAGCCTTTATCAGGTATAAGTTTTAAAGTAAAAGAAGGAACAATGCAAGAAAAAACATATGGACCTACAGGTGCAGATGGGAAAGTAACTATATTTAACAATAAAAAAATTGAAGCTGTAGGAGTAGATAAATATACAATTACAGAGGTTGTTTTAAATGATAATCCATACATTAGTGTAAAAGATGACATTGATGTATATGTAACAAAAGAAATTGTTGATGAAAAATATGTCGCAAGTAAAGTTTCTTTTGAAGAGGATAAAGAAGTAAAATCAAAATTAGTTACATTACAAGATGGAAAGAAAGTTACAATAACTGCAAGTGTAGATAACGGAACAGTTAAAATTACAATACCAAATAATTCAATTGAAGGACAATATGAGGTAGGGTTAATTAAAGTGGATCAAAAAGATGGTAAAACACCACTTCCAGGAGTAAAATTTAATATTACAGTAAAGAAAGATGGAAAAGAAGTTACTTTATACGATTTAGAAGGAAAAGAGATTAATCTAAAAGGATTAGTTACAGATGAAAATGGTAGAATTGATTTACCAGTGATAAAAATAACAGAAGAAGCAACATACACATATGAAATAGTAGAAAAAGAAGTACCAGAAGGGTATACAATGATTAAAGATCCGATATATTTAACTCTAAATACAGTAATAGATAATTATAAATATGTAATTAAAGATGCAAAAATAGCAGGAGTTGCAGAGTTAGATTCTACTAATAATAAGGTGACAATTACAGTGCAAAATGGACAATTTGATTTAGCTTTAAGAAAATTCATAACAGGAGTAACAAATGGATATGGAGAAAAAGAAGAAGTAACAACAAGAATACCAGTATTTAAAGTAGACGAAAATGGAAATTACATATATGAACATACAAAAGAACCAGTATTAGTTGCAAATCAAAATGTAGTAGAATACACAATCAGAGTATACAATGAAGGATCAATTGTAGGATATGCAAAAGAAATAAAAGACGATATACCAGAAGGATTAGAATTCTTACCAGATGAAGAATTAAATAAAGAATATAGATGGATAATGATAGATGAAGAAGGAAACGAAACAGATGATGCAAATGAAGCAAAATATATAACAACAGATTATTTATCAAAAGAAAATGAAAAAATAGAAGGAGAAAACTTATTAAAAGCATTTAATGAAGAAGACTATGAAGCAGGAGCAATAAAAGAGCCAGATTATAAAGAAGTAAAAGTAGCATTTAAAGTAACAATGCCAAACACATCAGACGAAATAATAATTAACCAAGCACAAATATCAGATGATAGTGATAAAGACGGAAATGAAGTAACAGATAAAGACTCCACACCAAATGAATGGGTAGAAGGAGAAGACGACCAAGATATAGAAAAAATAAAAGTACAATACTTTGATTTAGCCTTAAGAAAATGGGTAACAAAAGCAATAGTAATAGAAAATGGACAAGAGACAGTACATGAAACAGGACATAAAGCAGAAGATGATCCAGAAGAAGTAGTAAAAGTAGACTTAAAGAAAAGTAAATTAGACAAAGTAGTAGTAAAATTCGAATATCAAATAAGAGTAACAAACGAAGGAAAAATAGCAGGAAGTGTAGAAGAAATATCAGATTACATACCAGAAGGACTAAAATTTGTAGCAGCAGATAATCCAGAATGGGAAGAAGTAGAAGGAAAAGTAGTAACAGACCAGCTAGCAGGACAAATTATGCAACCAGGAGAAAGTAAAGAAGTAACAATATTGCTAACATGGATAAATAGAGAAGATAATATGGGATTAAAAGTAAATGTAGCAGAAATAAGTAAAGATTATAACGAATATGGTTCACCAGATATAGATTCAACACCAAATAATAAAGTACCAGGAGAAGATGATATAGATGATGCACCAGTAATGCTGGCAGTAACAACAGGACAGACAGTAATGTATATAGGAATAACAATTGCAGTATTAGGAATACTAGTAGGAGGAACAATTGGAATAAAGAAGTTTGTAATAAAATAGAATAGTTACTTAAAGAAGAATCCAAAATTTGGGTTCTTCTTTTTGAACCAGAGGGACGGAGGATTTGACCAAATGACCCATGGGGACGGTCCTTTAGGTCCAAGGTGATTTGATCCAAAAGGACCGTCCCCATGGGTTGGATAAAATCGACCGACTCAAATTCCCTGTCACCTCTGGGTCAAGTTTTAAATTTTTGAATAAATATGGTTTACTTTAAATAAGCGTTATGCTATAATTTTTGTATAATAGGAAATTGTAAAATTTTCCAATAATATTAAGAGGTGAAAGAATGAATCAAATACTTTCTACAGGAGATAAACAGGAAAAATCAAATATAAATAATATAATTAGATTTTTTTGCATAATTATTATAGTTTTTTCGATATTTTTTATAGTGCAAGGAACATATGCATTAGTAAAAAATAAAGATGAAAAAACTGTAGCTAAAGGGGATGAACCTAATATAACAGTAGATTCACAAGGTGGAAGTGCTATAATCAATATTAAGCATAATAAAAATATAAATAAAGTTTTGTATTCATGGGATAATGGTGAACCAATGGAAATAGATGCACAAAATAAAACAGAGATTAGTGAAAAAGTGGTTATGCCAAATGGAGATTGTACACTTAATATTTCAATTATAGATTTAAATGGAGTAGAATATAAAAAACAATTTGAAATTAAATCTGATCCTAGTGCAGATGTTGTGGCACCAGAGATAAATATATCTGCAGTTCCAGGTAAAATTACTATAGAGGCGAAAGATAATGTCGAAATGGCATATATAATATATAAATGGAATGATGAACAAGAAGTTAAAGTAGAAGCATCAGGAGATGACCGTACAAAAATAGTACAAGAGATAGAAGTTAAAAAGGGATCTAATACACTTAACATAGTAGCACAAGATAAGGTAGGAAACACAAAACAAGATTCAAGAGACATATTAGGTGCTTCTAAACCTAATATTTCTGTTAGAAAATCAGGAGCAGATTTAGTAATAAAAGTAACAGATGAAGAAGAAGTTACTAAGGTAGAATACAATTTTAATGGAACAACTTATACGAAGGAAAACACAGGTGAGAATAAAAAGGAATTTGAATTTAAGGAAACAATGCAACAGGGAGAAAACATTATAGTAATAAAAGCATATAACAAAAGTGGTTTAGTACAAGAATTTGCTGGTAAAACTACGTATCAACCATAATTACTGAAAAATAAGGAGAAAAGTATGAATATTGACTCTATACAGATTTTAAGATTGTTATTATATTTTATTATATATTCTTTCTTTGGATGGGTATTAGAGTCGATTTTTAAATCTATACTCCAAAGAAAGTTTGTAAATAGTGGTTTTTTATATGGTCCGCTATGCCCAATATATGGTTTTGGCGCGATTATAATGTTATTGTTTCTAAGCACATTTAAAGATAATATTTTATTATTATTTATTACAGGATTTATTGTACTTTCAATCTGGGAATATATTGTGGGTGTAATATTAGAGAAAAAATTTAATACTAAATATTGGGATTATTCAGAAAATTTTATGAATATTAAAGGAAGAGTTTGCTTAATAAATTCTATCTTCTGGGGGATTTTAGGAGTATTATTTACAATTTATATACATCCTTTTATAGAAAAATATATTTTATTTTTAAACAAAGAATCTTTAATATATATTGATATAATATTAGGAATAGCAATAATTACAGATTGTATTATTACTGTAATAAAATTAAAAGCTCTTAATAATACAATAGAAAATATAAAAGATATAGGAGAAATAATAAAAGAAAAATTAAAAGAATTAAAAAATACAAAATCAGATGCTATAGAAAAAATAAAAGATATAGAGATAATAATAGAAGATTTAAAATTAAAGCAAGAGGTACTTAAATTTAGAGTATATAAAAGAGTAAGAAGATTAAAAAAGGCATTTCCTACAATAAAATCTGATAATATAGCTTTGATTTTAAATCAAAAAATCGATTTTAAAGCATTAAAAGAAAAAATAAAAAGTAAGGCGAGCAAAAGAAAATAAGGAGATATAATAATGATTCAAGATATTTATATAATAGATGATGATAATAATTTAAAAAATATTACAGCTAATATTTTTAAAGATGATAAGAAGTATAGGTTTAAAAAGGTTATTACAAAACAAATAGATATTGCTTTAAAAAATATACCATCATTAATAATTATAAATGAAGATAATGTAAAAGAAGATATTATTAGTATCTGTAAAAAGATAAAGCAAAATGATGATAATATTATAACTCCTGTAATTGTGGTTTCATCTAATAGAGATAAAAAACATAGGATACAGATATTAAAGACTTGTGTTGAACATTATATTATTTCTCCAATAGATGAAGAATATTTTTACTATACTATAGTAAATCTTTTAAATTTATTAGATGTTAATAGAAGAGTAAGCCCATTAACTCGGACTTCCTGGAAATATACAAATTCAAACAGAAATGAAAAAAAGGCTTCTTAATGAAGAAAATTTTGCTATGATCTACTTTGATTTAGACAATTTTAAAGCATATAATGATGTATATGGTTTTTTCAAAGGTGATGAAATTATTAAATTTACAGCTAAAACTATACTAAAAAATATTCATAATGTGGAACTTGAATCGAGTTTTGTAGGACATATAGGTGGAGATGATTTTGTGGCAATTGTTTCAGGAATTAATTGCGAAGATACATGCCAAAATATTATTGCAGAATTTGATAAAAATGTAATAAATTATTATAATGAAGAAGATGTAATAAGAGGATATATTGAGGTAGAAAATAGAAAAGGAATTATAGAGCAATTTCCAATTGTATCAATATCAGTTGGAATTGTGGAAGTAAATAAAAATAGGTTTAAGAATATATTAGAAATAGGAGAAGCTGGTGCACAAGTAAAACATTTAGCAAAAACAATACCTGGAAGTACATATGTAATTGATAAGAGAAGTCATTTAGAACAATATTAAATCTTAATAAAACTACTTATTTGTACAAAGGGGACGGTGGACAAGAGAACCACCCCCCCTTTTTTTGTCTATTGTTCATTACTGATAAAAATAATCCATTATTCCATTATAGATTCCCCATGCTAATTTGTTCTGATATTCATCTTCAAGTAATAATTTTTCTTCTTCTGGATTTGATAAAAATCCACATTCTACTATAGTTATTGGAATTTCAACATGTTTAACTATATATATATTATCTATCTTCATTGCAACTCTATTATTTTCTCTTTGAATAGATTCATTTAAATTGCTTTGTATACTCTTAGAAAGTTTCATACTTTGCTCATTTCCATCTTTATAAAATGTTTGCCATCCATAATATTGATTTTGAGGTATTTTATTTAAATGAATAGATACAAATATATCTGCTGAAGATTCATTTCCTATTTTTACTCTATTATGAATATCAGATACTTTTTTCTCTCTTAAAGTTTTACTATCTAAATCATAAATAGCATTTTCATCTGAGCGAGTTAATATAACAGTTGCACCACTTTGTTCTAATAAGTTTTGCAATTTTAATGCTATTTTTAAATTCGTTTCGGCTTCTGTAGTTCCGAGATGAACTTCCGAGCCCCCTCATCTGGTACCCCGTGTCCTGCATCTATAACAATAACTTTGTTCGTAACAGGTAGTGCCACTGTTTCTATAGTTTTATCTAAACTTGCTTTTTGAATTACAAAGGCAAATAATGCTACAAATACCATTGAAATAGTTACCATTATTCTTTTTTTACTTAATACTATCATAAAAGATTCCTCCAATATGTTTTAATATAAATATATAAGGTAATTTATTTTTTAGAACTAAATATTAAATATACTCTAATATATTTAAGTAGAATACTAATGAAAAAATATGTAATATTACAGTAATATTACATAAACATCTACAAATAGAAAGGTTTTATATTAAATCATATTTTTTGATTATTTTAAAATAATTTGTAATATAAATTTAATATATGAATATATAAGGCATTATTAGATAGCTTCTGTAAGCATTTTTATTAAATTTAAATAAGGTTAACGTTTTGTAATGTTTTTTATTTGCTTTTATTTATTAAATAGTGTAATTTTAATATAGATAAATATATCTATTAGTAATTTTTTAATAGTATTCTAATACGAAAGGAATGGGTAAAATCAAATGAAAAAGTTAGGAAAATATATCTACATTACGGCTATTATAACAAGTTTCATAATTGTAGTTTCTCAAATGATTAATGTTGTAAATGGAGTAAAGGCAGTAGTAGAAGAATTAAGCAATAGTTCTAATGTATCTGAGCAAGATAATAGTTCATATAATAAAATACCAATATCAGTATCAGATATTGTAAAAGGACTAGGCACTGCGATAGATTATTCTGTATTTGCAAATACCTTTCGTCAACAATGTCATATGGAAGGAAATATAGCTGTAAAAAATGCATATATAGGTCAAATATTTAATTTTACAAATGCAGTATTAGAAATTTATAAAACTAAAGATTATTCTATAACAGTAACAAATAAAGTTGATGGAAATCTTACAGATGGTACTTTTAAATTTGGTTTATTTACAAAGCAAACAAATTCTGGAACAGGAGAAAGTTACTATGTAAAAACAAATCATGATATAATTACTGTTACTACTGTAAATGGAGAAGGAACAGCAACTTTTACTGATTTAGATTCAGATACAAAATACTATATTTTTGAATTAGATGAAAACAATAATCCTATAATGAATAATACTGTTACATCACAAGGTGTGACTGTAACATATGAAGATGATGAAACAATAATAATTGCAAATGAGGCGAGTTTAGGAAATGTTTCGTATATTCAAAATATATTACAATGGTCAAACCATGCAGCAGATGCAAATAACGGTGAAAATCCAAAATTAGTAATACCTATGACAGCATTCTTAGGTCTATATAAAGATAATAATAAAAATTTAGCACATTACAATTCAGGAACAGTATTAACCTCATCACCAGAAGAGTTTGAGCTTGTAGTTGTAGCTGAGAAAGATTTTAATAACTATGATGAAGCTATAACAAAAGATGGATTTACTAATAGTTATAAATATAATGAAAATGGAAGTATAGAATATGTAGTCTCAGAAGATGCAAGTGGAAATATTATATATACATTATATGATGAAATTACATATGATAGTTTAATTAATAGTCAGGTTGAAAATGCTACTGTAACAGAAATAATAAATAATTATAGTATTGATGTAGCATTAAATCCTATATATGAAGTATATAGCAAAGTAAATACTCAAAATATAACTCCTGATTTTACAGGATATGTTGATATAACCACTATAGACGATATTACTGATTATAATGGAAAAGATTTAAGCAAATATTTACCAGATGAAAATCAGAAATCTACATATATTAAGTTTGATAACTGGGGAGATGTAGAAGAAGTTATAACTAATATAGAATCTACTGAAGGAAATGAAAATATAACAACAATTAAAAAAGTTAAGTGGACAAGAAGATGGGAAAGTGGTAGA
Organism: Clostridiales bacterium; assembly: GCA_019417465.1. GTDB lineage: Bacteria > Bacillota > Clostridia > TANB77 > CAG-508 > CAG-492. The sequence goes on along the minus strand of DXVF01000005.1, from coordinate 60,816 downwards.
GTACAAGTAGAATTAAGTGAGGCTCCAACATATGTGAAAATAAAGAAAAATATCACTACAAATGAAGTATATGTTTCTGCAATTGTAAATACCTTAAAACAATACAAATTAAATGATGGAGAAAATTATAAAGTAGTATGGAATGCAGAAAATGAATCATATGAATTACAAAAAAGAGATGATGATTATAAAATTATAAATTTTGAAAGTGAATTTACAAAATTAAATGCCTTTTCTAGTAAATTATATAATGATGTAGGAAGTTCTGATACTGTTAATGTTATAAATTTAGATGCAGATGGAGCTATATATGAAAATGGAGAAGTAAATGGATTAAATAATGGTGTAGCGCAAAGTGAAACTCTTGACTTGAGTAGATACTTAGAAGATGGTAAATATCTAGTTATAAATGTAGATATGTCAGGATTAGATAGAATAGATTTATCAAACACAATTGAGTGGGGAGAACTAGATGAAGATTTTTCTTGGAATTCAATAAGTACAAGAATTTTATGGAATTTTTATAATGAAGATTCAAATACTCCATTTAAAGGAGATATTGGAATATACAAAAATAATATAATAGGAACATTGCTTGCACCAAGTGGTAATATTATAGTTGAAACTACTATTAATGCAAGTGTAATAGCAGATGAAGCATCTAATCCAGGAGGAGAAATACATAAATCACAATTTGCTTCTGTACAAAAACAATTAAGGACAAGAGTGTTAAATGAAAAAATTACTCCTAAGAAGGGAAATATTTCTATAAGAGTTAATAAAGTTGATAGCGAAAATAATAGTGATAAACTACCAGGTGCTACATTTGATATTACAGTAAAAGATGGAGCAAATGTGATAGCTAGAAAAACTGAAAAGACTAACGATTTAGGTGAAATAACTTTAGATGGAATAGAAATAGATGATACAGGAAAAACTTATACAGTAATAATAGAAGAAATTACAGCTCCAAATGGATATAACCCAAATGGAAAAATTGAATTTGAAGTTGTTTCGATATTAAAAGATAATAAATATGTATTAAATCCTATAGATAGCCATGAAGAAGATGGAGCAATTGTAGTAGTACAAAATGAGTTGGTTGATGTAACTATTCCAAATAAAAAAATAAAAGGTTCATTTGATTTTGAGCTAATTAAAGCAGATAGATTAGATTCTAATAAAAGATTAAATGGTGCTGATTTTGAAGTTATAATAACAAAAAATTCAACAGAAATTTATAAAGAAATTCTTACTACTGATGAAAATGGTTATATAAGTATACCACAAACAAAAATTGAAAATGAAAATGAAATATATAATTTTACTATTACAGAGAAAAAAGCACCAGAAGGGTATGTTTCAATAGATGAACCTATTACATTTAGTGTTAAAACAATAAAAATAAATGAAGAGTATGAATTAGAACCTAAAGCAGATGATGTTTTTGATAATGGAAAAGTTATAGTAAATGAAAGATTAATACAAGTAAATGTAGTTAATGATCAAATAGCTCCAGATTATGAAATTGATGGTAAGTATAATATTGCAATAAGAAAAATTAATTCAGAAACTAAAGAAGGTTTAAATGGTGTAAAACTTCACATTGTAGCTATAGATGATGATGAAAACAATGTTATTGATAAAGATTTTGTTACAGAACAAATAAATGGTGAAAATGGATATATACAAATTAATGATATTTCTATTTTAAAAGTAGGAACTCATAAATATCAAATAGAAGAAATAGAAACAGTAAATGGGTATGTAAAATTTGAAAGACTAATTACTTTCGAATTAGAAGTAGGATTAAATGATGAGGAAGATGCATATGAAATAAAATCAGTAAAAAATATTGGTGATTATTCAGGAAAAGTAAAAATAGAGAAAAATGAGGAAACTAATGATTTAATAATAATTTTACCAAATGATCCAACCAAAGAAATAGGTGACTTGAGTTTAAGAAAATTTATAACAAGTGTTAATGAAAAAACATTAGATGTTAGCAGAACTCCAGTAGCAAAATTGAATAGTCAAACTGGAAAAATAGAATATTCTCAAACAAAGAAACCATTAGAAGTAAAAATTGGTGATTATATATTATATACTATAAGAATATATAATGAAGGTGCTATAGATGGTACAGCTACTGTTATTAAAGATTATTTACCACAAGGACTTGAATATGTAGCAAATAATGTTGTTAATAATCAATATAAATGGAAGATGCTAGATAAAGAAGGAAAAGTTACTGATAATAGTAAGGATGCAGTATTTATTGCAACAGATTATTTAAATGGAAGTGTAATACCAGCATATTCTGGAGAAGGCAGTCCAACTTATTTAGAGGTAAAGGTTGTTCTTAAAGTAACAGCTGATGCAGAAGAAGAAGGTAGATTAGTAAATATTGCTTTTATTGCAGAAGATAAAATAGAAGATAGAGATTCTACTCCAGATAATACAATATTACCAGATAACTTTTCAGAGTATAAAAAGCAAGAAGCAGAAAATTCAAGTGTAACTTCTATAATAAATGGTTTAGAGGATGATGAGGATTTTGAAAATGTAAAAGTAAAGAAACCAACAATTCTTCCTCAAACAGGAGAGTCAAATAGTATGTTAAAATGCGGAATATTTGTAATTATAGGAATGTTCTTAATAACATTTGCAGCGTATTTCATTTATAAAAAATACTAGTACATTAGTTTTTAAGGAGTGATATTAGTTGGTGAATAAAAGTAAATATATTATTCTATTTATAACATGTATTTTGTTATTAAGTATTTTAAACATTTCAAATGCAAGTAGTTTTAAATTTACTGCTAAAGCTCAAAGCGAAATGGTTAATCCAGGAGATGAAGTAATTATTGATATGAATATTAGCAATATTGATGCTGGAGATGAAGGAATTAATGTTATTGAGACATCATTAGAATATGATGATAGTATATTTGAAAATATGGAGTTTGAAAAGCAAAATAATAGGAAATTTCTAGTAAGGAGTAAATTTAATTAATAGTGAGATTTCCTATTTGAAGATATTGATATTAACTTGCCTAAACTTTTGCAATATGTTAAAATAAAAATGTTAAAAAATATTTTAAGAGAAGGAAAAAATAACCCGAAATTATTAGGTTAGTTGTGAAGTATTTAGCAGATATGAGTTGTAACAATTCAATTGTTTTGTAGAACAATTAAGTAAATTGGGTTATGGGTGTTAGTTATGAAGAAGTTACCATATGGTATAAGTAATTATGAAGAACTAATAGAAGATAATTACTACTATGTTGATAAAACTAGATATATAGAAAAATTAGAAGATTTAGCAGAAAAGAGAATAATGTTTTTACGCCCAAGAAAATTTGGAAAAACGTTATTTACAAGCACCCTAGAATATTATTATGATATAAAAGCGAAGGATAAATTTGAAAAATTATATGGAGAAACATATATAGGAAAAAATCCAACGCCATTAAAAAATAGTTACCATATTTTAAGGTTTAATTTCTCTGGAATAAATACAGAAACAGAAGAAACAACAATGAAAGGTTTTAGAGAAAAAGCAGATATAGCAATAAAAAATTTTATTCAAAAATATGAAATTGAATTTTATATAAATCCAGAACAAACTACAGAAGGGATGCTAGCAAGTTTATTTCAATCATTTAATATACAAAAAAACGGAGAAAAAATATATGTAATAATAGACGAATATGATCACTTTGCAAATGAATTATTAAGCTTTAATACAGGAAAGTTTAAAGAATTGGTATCAAAAAATGGAAAGATAAGAAAATGGTACGAGATATTAAAAGAGGGAACAGAAACAGTAGTAGATAGAATATTTATAACAGGAGTAGCACCAATAACTCTAGATAGCCTAACATCGGGGTTTAATATATGTTCAGACAAGACAATGGATAGAAGCTTAAATGAAATGCTAGGTTTTACAAAAGAAGAAATAGTAGAGTTGATGAATAAACAAAATATAACACAAGAAGAACAAGAAAAAATATTACCAATACTTAAAGAAAATTATGATGGATATAAATTTTCTTTAAAAGCAGAAACAAATATATACAATTCAAATATGTGTTTATATTTCTTAAATGAATATGTAATGTATAAAGAATTACCACAAAAATTAATAGACATGAACATGGCAAGTGATTATTCAAAATTAGGAAAAATGCTAGATTTATGCCAAGGAGATAAACTTCTAGAAATATTAGAAAAAACGGTATCTGGAGAAGGAATAATAACTAATATAACAGAAAAATTTAATCCAGAAATGATGTTCGGAGATAGAGAGTTTAGTTCAATGCTGTTTTATTTAGGATATTTAACAATAGATGAAGAAGAACTTGGTTTTCCTAAATTAAGTATACCGAACTTAGTAATGAAAGAAATATATTCTGATTACTTTCTAAAAGTAATAGGGCAAGGAATAAATATTGATGTAAATGCTGATTATATACAAATAGCAAAAGAAATAGCATTAGAAGGAAAGATAGATACACTAGTAGAATTAGTACACAAATATTTAAATAACTTATCAAACAGGGATTTTGTAAACTTCGACGAAAAATATGTAAAACTGGTTTTCTATTGTATAGCAATGAATTTAAAGCTATTTAGAGTAAAATCAGAAATGGAAGTAAACAGAAATTATCCAGACTTACTATTAGTACCACAAGACAACACAAAAGAGTATAAATCAGTAATGATAGAGTTTAAATACCTAAAAAGCAATGAAAAGGAAAAAATAAAAGAAAAACAAATCGAGGCAAAAGAGCAAATAAAAAGGTATAGTGAATTTGAAGATATAAAATATATTGAAGGTTTAAATAAATATACAGTAGTAGCTGTAAATGATGAAGTGTATCTAGAAAAGATAGATTAGAATATATAAAAGCTTAAAAATTAATTAGAATATCATAAAGTTAAAAATAATAAACGTAGGTTGAAGTGAACGATTTTTCGTTCGCTTCAACCTACGTTTTATTGATAAAAGTAATCCATTATTCCATTGTAAATTCCCCGATATGTTTTAATATAAATATATAAGATAATTCGTTTTTTAGAACTAAATCTTAAATGTAGAAAAAAGGATAAAATAGTTTAGAATATTTGTCTCTTTGTATTCTAATATTACAAAGATATTACATAAGTACAAAAGCTATATATTTTTTAAAATAATTGTAACATAAATTTAAAATATGGCTATATAAGTCATTGTTTTTTAGTTTCCGTAAGTATTTTAATGAAATAATAAATAGAGTAACATTTTTGTAATATGTTCGTAATTGTATTTAATTATTTGATAGTGTAATTTAAAGATAGAAAAATTGTGTATATTAATGATTTTAAAATTGTACTCTAATACGAAAAAAATGGGGAAAGTTAAATAAAATATCTTTACAAAATTAAGGATATAAATAAAGGAGGAGATTATAGTTGATAAGTAAAAATAAGTGTATGGCGATAATTGTAATAATTATAATTGCATTAAGTACGGCAAATATTGTAAATGCAAGTAGCTTTGAATTTTTTGCTAAAGCACAAAAGGAAATATTTAATCCAGGTGATGAAGTAATTATTGATATGAATATTAGTAATATTGATGCTGGAGATGAAGGCATAAATGTTGTAGAAACATCTTTAGAGTATGATGAAACTGTTTTCGAAAGTATAGAATTTCAAAAACAAAATGACTGGAAAGTAGAATATAACGACATTCAAGGTCATGTAAATCAAGGAAAAGTTTTGTTTGTAAAAATGACTTCAGGAGTAACAAATGATGAAGAGATAGGAAAGATAAAATTAAAGCTAAGAGATGATTTAGGAGAATTAGAAACAGAAATAAAGCTAAAACAAGTTACATCAAATGATGGAAAGGAATTAATTCCAGAAGGTGATAGAATTATAAAGATAAAAATAGTAAAAAATCAAACTCAAAATACTCCTAATACAACTCAAGATTCTAATATAGATAATGATGCAAATATGCCTAAAACAGGGCAAGCAAGACTTGTTTATATAATTTTAGCAATTGTAATAATAGCATGTATTATATTACTAATATATTTAAAAATGAGAGATAAAAAAGAAGATAAAAATTAAATAGTAGACCTAAAAATAAGAGTAAACATTAAAGAGTAGAACTAAAAAGTATAAATATTAAGCAGTAAAACTGATGTAGATAAAAACAACTTAAATATTTTTATATTAGAAAATTTTAGAGATATAGCAAAAAAAATAGCTTATGAAGCTATTTTATATAAAACCAATTAATTATATAGAGGAGAACTTATTATGAAGAATTGGAAACTTAATTTATTAATTGCAATGTTATTTATAGTATTGTTAGGCGGTATAGTTGGAATTATAACAGCTAATACTGGAGGATTAACAGAAGAGGAATTTATAGCAAATCTTTTAAAAGAAAATGAAGATAACCCAGAAAGTGAAGTATATCTGGTAACAGATGAGTTTATTTCAAGGGTTGCTCCAGAAACTAAGGTGCAAGATTTTAAAGAAAATTTCTCAGAAGGAGAAGTAGTAAAAGTATATGAAGATGAAACATGCCAAAAAGAGATAAAAAATGGGTATGTTTATTCTGGTATGTATGCAAAATATATGAACAATGATAGAGTTTTTGAAATTTCTGTATTTGGAGATATAAATTCAGATGATAAAGGAATAAATAATGTTAAAGGTGATGGACTTTACAATCAAGTAGAGCTTACAAGAAATATTAGACATTATGTAAAAACAGAAGGTTGGAAGATTACCGAAAAAGAAGAACTACAATCTGCAGATATAACATGTGATAAAACTGTGGATGATGAAGATATAAAAGACATGATTCGCTACATTGTTTATGATGAAATAGATATTCCTTTAGCAGAAAAGGTGGAAGCACCAAAAATTGAAGTAATTCAAGGTGATTTGGGTAATGATGGAAAATATGTTGGAAGTGTAAAATTAAAAATAACAGAATTAAATAAAAAAGAAGACACTTTAAAAACAATTTACAAAATAACAGGAACAAAAACTGTAGATTATATAGAACTAGAAGGAACAGAGCAAGAAATAGAAATAACTGGAGAAGGAATATATAAAATAACAAGTTATACATATGGAACACTAGAAAATAAGTCTAAAGGTGTATATGAATTAATTAAAATAGGAAATGGAATAAAAGAATATAAGGTAGAACATTATAAAGAGTCATTAGAAGATGGAAAATATGAGCTTGCTGAAACAGAAAATCTATCTGGTAAAATAAATGATGAAGTAGAAGCTGTAGAAAAAGAATATGTTGGTTTTACATATGATGTTGAAAATTTAAATAATATAAAATCTGGAACATTAGAATTAGATAAAGATTTAACTTTAAAATTATATTATACAAGAAATGAATATAAATTATCATTAGATAAAGATGAGAATATAGATAGTGTTACAGGTGATGGAATTTATAAATACGAAGAACCAGTTTCAATAGATGCAAATTTAGCAAAAAATGTAGAAGAAGGTTATGAAATCAAATGGAAAATCTGGGAATCAAATAATAAAGAACTTTTACAAAGTCAACCAGATAAGAAAACATCTTTTAAAATGCCAGCAGGAGATTTAATTTTAACTGCTAAGGCCACAAAAGAATTAGGAATATATGATTATGAAGTAAACTATTATTTTGATAATGTAAAAAATGAAGAGTTAAGTTATAAAGATAAAGCAGAATTTGGAAGTATAATAACACCAGAATTACCAGAGGTTAAAGAATATAAAATTAATAAAAAGGAAAATTATCCTATAACAATTGGTAAAAATAATAATATTTGTAATATATATTATGAAATAATAAATTATACAATTAAATATGATTTAAATGGAGGTAAAATAAAAGAAGGATTGGAAAATCCTGAAAAATATAATGTAAAAACACCTACTTTTACATTAGTTAACCCAACAAAACAAGGTTATACTTTTATGGGCTGGACAGGTTCTAATGGACAGAGTCCAGAAGATATTGTAACTATAAAACAAGGTTCAACAGGAAATAAAGAATATAAAGCAAATTGGAAACCTATAGAAAATACAAAATATACAGTAATTCATTATACAGAAAATTTAGATGGTACATATAAAGAACAATCAAGAGAAGAACTAGGAGCTGAAACGGATTCTGAAGTAACAGCAATAGAAAAGAATTTTCCAGGATTTACTTATAATGAAGAAAAATCAATACCTTCTGGAATAGTAAAAGCAGATGGAAGCTTAGTTTTGGAGATGTATTACACAAGAAATACATATAAATTAACATTGATTGCAGGAGATAATATTTCAAGTGTAAATATGGATGGAAAATCTCCAAGTGCAAGATTAGAAAAAACATTAAAATATCAAGAACAAATTAATATATCTGCAAATATAAAAGAACAAGAAGGTTATACAGTTAAATGGTCATCATGGGTTTCTAATGATGAAAAAATATTAGTAAATCAAGCTACAAGAGAAGCATTAATTGCAATGCCAATAGGTGATGTAACTTTAACTGCAAAGGCAACTAAAGCAGTTAATAAATATAATTACACAGTAGAATACTATTATGATGATGTAATTGATAATGATAAAACAGTAGTAAAAACAGCAGATTTTGGAACTACCATTTCTAATTATGAAGATAAAAATAAGACTGGATATGAATTAGATAAAGAAAAAACAGGAAATATCAGTTTAAAAATTGGAACAGATGAAACAAAAAATAAAATAAAAGTTTATTACAAAGAAATTATATATAATATTACTTATAGAAATGTTCAAAATACAATATTTGCAAGAGAAAATCCTAAAACATATACAATAAATACTCGGAGATATTACTTTAGTTAATCCAGAAAAAGAAGGATATACATTCTTAGGATGGACAGGTACAGATGTAATAGAGAAAAGTTTGAATGTTGTAATTACTAAAGGAAGTATAGGAGATAGAGAATATACTGCACATTTTAATGCAAATGATGGTATAAAATATAAAGTTGAGCATTATACACAAAACTTAGATGGAGAAAATTATACTTTATATAAAGAAGAGACAGACTTAGAAGCTAGAATGGATGATGAAGTTACAGCAGTGCCAATTACAATTAATGGATTTACTTATGATGAGGAAAAGTCTAAAGATACAATATCTGGAACAATACTTGCAGATGGAAGTTTAGTATTAAAAGTATTTTATTCAAGAAATAGTTATAATGTAACATTAAAAACAAGCGAAAATGTTGCAAGTGTTATAACTCTTGGACAAAGTTCTAATGATAAAGTTATAGTAAGTTATAAATATGAAGAAAATGTAGATATTGATGCAACATTAAAATCTGAAGTTCGGATATACATTTAATTTTGATAAATGGGTTTCAGAAAATGATAACTTAGGAAATCAATTAAATCAAGAATCTGAGTTTACAATGCCAGCAGGTGATGTAATATTAAGAGCTGAGGCTATTAAAACAGTAAATAAATATAAATATATAATTGAATATTATTATGATGATGTAATAGATGAGGAAAAAACTGAAGAATTACAAGCAAATTATAATGAAATGATAACAAGTTATCCAGATAAAAATATAGATGGATATGAATTAGATGGAGAAAAAACAGGAAATATAAATTTGATTATAACTGATAATGAGAGTAATAATATTATAAAAGTTTATTATAAAATGATTATATATAATATTAACTATGATTTAGTAGGAGGAAACTTAGGAACAACTGAACAAGGAGAAGAAATAACAAATCCAAGTACATATACAGTAAAAACAGAAGATATAACTTTAAATAATCCAACTAAACCAGGATATATATTTTTAGGTTGGACAGGTTCTAATGGAGATACTCCAAATACAGAAGTAAAAATTTTAAAAGGAAGTACTGGTGATAAAGAGTTTGTAGCAAATTGGAGAGCAAGAACAGATATAGAATATAAAGTACAGCATTATATAGAGGAGCTTGAAGAAGATACATACTCATTACATAGTGAAGAAATATTTACAGGAACAATGGGAGCAGGTGTTACAGCTGAACCTATAACAATAGACGGATTTACATATAATGATATTAGATCACAAGTAACAAAATCTGGAGTAGTAAAAGCAGATGGAAGTTTAGTTTTAAAATTATATTATTCAAGAAATAGTTACAAATTGAAAATAGTAGCTGGAGAAAATATAAGTAAAGTTTATATGAACGATACAGAAGAATCTGAAACAGAAATAGAAAAAGTATTTAAATATGGACAAAGTGTATCAATAAAAGCAAGTTTAGAACAAACAGAAGGATATATTACAGTTTGGAAATTATGGGAATCAAGCAATAATAAAAACGATTTATCTAATATAACAGATAGTGTAGTAATTCCAGCAGAAGATTTAGTGTTAACAGCAAAAGCAGATAAAGAAAAAGATAAATTTGAATATGTAGTAAAATATTTCTATGATGGAATAGAAGATGAAAGTCAAAAGGTAACAAAAAAAGCAGAATTTGAAAGCCAAATAATTAGTTATGAAGATAAAGTAAAAGATGGATATGAATTTGATAAAGTAGAAAACTTACCTTTAACAATAACTGCAAATTCAGAAAATAATATTATAAATGTGTATTATAAATTAATAGAATATACAATAACATACAATTTAGATGGAGGAACTCTTGGAACAGATGAACAAGGAACAAATCTAGAAAATCCAAGTACATATACTGTAAAATCTGAGGATATTACTTTAATTAATCCTAAGAAAGATAATTTCTTATTTTTAGGATGGACTGGTGGAACTACAAAAGAAAATCCAGGTACAACAGGAAATTTAGAAACTCCTACTAAAGATGTAACAATAAAACAAGGAAGTATGGGTGATAGAACATATGTAGCAAATTGGGAAGAATTAACATACCAAGTAATTGTTCATCACTATTTAGAAGGAACAGGACCTGAAAATGATAAAGAAGCTATTAAATTAGCAGAAGATGAAATATTTACAAGCCATATTTTGGGTGAGGAATATGTTACAAACCATTTAATTCCAGAATATGATGAAAATGGAAATATTATAAACACAGATGGAAGGGAATATATTGATGGAAAAGAATATTATGTAGTTAATACACCAGAAAATGCAAGTGGTGAATATACAGATGAGATAGTAGAGGTATATTATTATTACCAACATTATCCAGTAATTAGAATTGTGTCATCACCAGCAGAAGAATTAAATGGAACAGAATATATAACTATAGAAGATGCTTTAAATGCGTTGAAAAATGCAGGATTAGATGTAGATGATGATATTTCTAAGTTGGAAGTATTAAGAGATGTAAAAGATGAAGCAGTACTAGTAGAAAATCAAAATGTAGAAATAGATTTAAAAGGATTTACTATTAGTTCATCATCTGAGAAAGACCCAACTATTAAATTAGATAATTCTAAAGCTACTATAATTGATACAAGTGAGCTTGGAAGCGGTAAAGTAATTAGCGAAAATGGAATTGGTGTATATATTAAAGCAGATTCAGAATTCACTTTAGGAATAGAAGAAAAACCAGTAGAATTATCACCAGAAATAATAGCCTCTACAAAAGGTATTGAAAAAGAAACTACTTCTGATGGAAAACAAGGAACATTTAATTTCTTTGATGGAAAAATAGTTGCAGATCAAGCAATAGAAGGAATAGTGGATTTAACACCTTTATTATATAATGCAACAATAACTGTAAATGATGATGGAAAACAAGTATCAATTCTAGCAGTAATTTCTGATGCAGAAGCAAGAATTGGTAGAAAAACTTATACTTTATTAGAAGATGCAGTTAGTGATGCAAATACAATTATAGGGGCAGATGGAAGTCAAGTAGAAGTTACGATATTAAAAGATATTACAAAATCTCAAAGACTTGTAATAGATAGTGATAAGAACATTAAATTAGATTTAGCAGGATATACTTTAACTTCAACAGCACAAGATTACGTTATAGAAAATAGAGGGGATTTAGAGATAGTTGATAGTTCTTCTACTCCGTCAAATCCTAATGGAACTGGTAAAATAATAAGTTCTACATATAGTACAATTTTAAACTCTATAGCAGCTGCAGAAGAAATTAAAGAATATACAGCAAGTGATTTATCATCAAATTCAACATACAAATTTGTAGAAAAAGATGGAAAATTAGTTTCAAACAACAATGGAGTAAATAGTAGTAATGCAAATAGCTATATAAAGATAGATTTAAGTGCTAATACTGGAGAATATGTATTAAAAGTTGATGCAGAAATCTCAAGTCAAACAGCTGACTATGGATATGCTACGATAACAAATAATACAAGTGTTCCAAGTTATAGTAATACAAATGGCAGATTTATATATATTTCAGGAGAGCAAGAGTCACAAGAATATATGACAACTTTATATGGTGGAAATGTATATTATTTACACTTAGGATACTATAAAAATAATAGTGTAAACGATGGAGATGACGAATTTAGAATAAACAGTATTACATTAAATAATAAAGAATTTGCAGATTTAACATTAAGAAGCGGAACATACAAGTTAGAAGCTCAAGGATTATTAAACAATTATTATAAAGTAGTAGAAAATAACGGAAATCTATTTTTAGAAAATAATAATTCAACAACTGGTAATGTACTATATAATAGTAATATTTATAATTTTGACATAACAGATGGAGTATTAAAAAGTAATAATACACAAATAACAAATAGTTTAGCAAGCAGTTATGTGGAAATCGATTTAACTAATAAACCAGGAACACATACTGTAGTAGTAAACGCAGAAATTGTAAGTAGAGAGAATGATCATTTTGGATATGCAACTATTAAAGAAACAAAAGCAGTTCCAGAATATAAAGATGAAGAGGGAAGATTTGTGTATATTTCTGGAAGTATAGATGCAGATGACTATTCTATAGAATTAGAAGGTGGAAAAAAATATTATTTACATCTAGGGTATTATAAAGATAGTTTAAGTGTATATAGTACAGATCAATTTACTGTAAATAGTATAAAAGTAGATGGAAATAATTTGGAACTTGAAAAAGAAGTGTCACCATATTTATATGCTGAAAAGATTTATACAAACTTAGTAAAAGGTGAAGGAAATGTATATTTAAATAGTGGTATATTAAAAACTGAAAAAACAACTGGTGCATGGGGTATTGAAGTAGATGGTAATGTAGAAATAAATGGAGGAAGTATAAGTACAACACAGTATTCAGTTAGAATGCCTTCTACTGTAAAATCTGGTTCTACAATAACTATAAACAATGGAACTATAAGTTGTGATAATATAGCTATAACTAATCTAAGTGGAGAAAAGATTGTAATAAATAATTTATATGTATTTAAAGGAAAGGTTTATAATGATAATAGTCTAAATGGAGAAATTATAATAAATGATGGTATTTACAATTCAGATATAGAGAATAAGAAGACAGGAAAAATTGAAATAAATAGTGGTATATATAATGCTACTGTAAGAAACGAAAATAATGGTATAATAGACATAAATGGCGGTACTTTTTATGGAACAGTTGTAAACACCAGTGCTGTAGGCAATATTACTATAAATGAAGGATTATTTAATAAGAGAATAACTAATACTTCTAGCGGAGATGTAAATATAACTAATGGTACTATAAATGCAGAAACAAATATATCTGTATATAATCAAAATAATGGTACAATAAATATTTATGGTGGTAATATAACCTCATCTACTAATACAGTTTATAATAATAATAGAGATGGTACAATAAATATATATGGAGGAACTATAGAATCTACAGGAACAGACGTGTCAGCTGTATATAATAATTTACAGGGAAGTATTAATATAGGGGATAATGATGAAGAAATAAAAGATATACCTATTATTAGTGCAGCATCTGGATATGGTGTAAAAAACATTAATGGAACATTAAATTATTATGATGGAATAATAAAGGGAAAAGAAGATCAAAGTATTTATGGACAAGTAAGTGAAATACCAGAAAATACTGAAATAAATATATCTTATGAAGTAGACAATAGTGTTGAGGTTTCAACATTAGTAATACCATCAAAAGCAGTTGCACAAATTGGAGATAAAACATATACTACACTTCAAAGTGCAATAGATGCATGTGAAGATAATGTTCAAACTACTATAAAAGTAATAGATAATATCTATATTTCAAATACAAATGTAGTTCCAGAAAATAAAGATATAATATTAGACTTAAATTCATGTAGAATAAAATCATTAACAGATGATACAGCAATAGAAAATAATGGAAGTTTAGAAATAATAGATAATTCATCTTTAGAAAATGCAATAGATTTAAGCACTAAAGTAGATAGTGGAACATATGGATTTAACTTAGAAGATAATAAATTAATATCAACTAATAAAAATATAAATGATTCTAGTTCAATTAGTATGATACCAATAGATTTAAGAAATTATACTGGTGTTGCAAGAATAGTTATAAATACAGAAATATCAAGTAATAGTGCAGACTATGGATGGGCTATCCTAACAGAGTCTACAGATACACCTACATTTGCTACAAATGAAAATGGATATATTTTTAGAATTTCGGGACAACAAGAAGCTACAGATTATGATATATCTTTAAGTTGTGGAAGAATGTACTATTTACATGTAGCATATATAAAAAATAGAAGTTATTCTAGTTATGATGATACCTTTACAATAAATAGTGTTACTATAAATAATGGAGAAGGAAATTTATTAAGCCATGGTGGAAGTATTATAACTAATAATTCTAACTTGAATCTTGGTAATATAGATATAAAAATAGATACAGAAGGAAAATCAGATTCATATAAAACAGGAATTTTAAATAAAGGCACAATGGAAATTAATGGAGCAAATATAACTTCTGGAACAAGTATATATACTGAGATTATTACTAATGATGAGACAGGAACAATAGAAATGAATAGTGGAAATATAGAAGGAACATCATCAAGTGGTGTTATAGGAATTCATAATATTTCTGAAGCTAAAATTACTGTAAATGGTGGAACAATTTATTCTAGAATTGGAATAAAAAATGATAGTACAGAAAATGTAACAATAAATTCTGGTAATATAAAAGGTGTTGGAGATTCTGCAATATATAGTACTCTAGGTGATATTATAATAGAAAACGGAAATTTCACATCTTCAAGTGCACACATAATAAAAACTGCTGGAGGAACTGTTACTATAAATGATGGTTTATTTTATACAGAAACAAGTGGTTATATGCTAT
The DNA here is from genome assembly GCA_019417465.1 of Clostridiales bacterium. Lineage (GTDB taxonomy): Bacteria > Bacillota > Clostridia > TANB77 > CAG-508 > CAG-492. The sequence continues at coordinate 45,471 of DXVF01000005.1, read as the reverse complement.
ATGTAATTGGACCAAGCCAAGTTACTATAAATAATGCAACAGCACAAACTGCTGCAGCAATAATGTATAATGATAGTGCAAATGGAAATATTATAATAAAAGATGGAACATATACTACAGGAACTTCTACATGTATTGTTAATGATGGAACAATAGATATACAAGGTGGAACGTTTACAGGTAAAGGACTAGGAATACAAAATAATCAAAATGCTAATATTACATTTAGTAATGCAAGCTTAACTTGTTTAGGATCTACTGGAATTGATAATAGTGGAACATTTAATTTTGTAAGTGGATCATTAACTAATACTAATTCTAATAATAATAGTAAAAATATATATAATCGTGCTACTGGAACATTAACATTAGGTCTAGATGATGGAGATGTAAAAACAGATTATCCTAGTATAACGAATAATGTTTATGGTATATATAACTATAATGGAACATTTAATTTCTATGATGGTATAATAACTGCAGGAGCAAATAAAACAATTTATGGAACTGTAAGTGATCAAGCAGATGGATATGAAATAATTAAAACCATAAATGAAGATGCTACAGTAGAAACAGCAATATTAGATTTATTACCAATTGCAAAAGTTGTTTCAACAGGATATGAATATAATACTATACAAGAAGCTGTTGAAGCATGTAGTGATAATACACATGAAACAATACAAATATTAAGAGATTCATTAATTGTAGAAACAGTACCTTCTGTAGAAATACCAGCAAGTAAAAACATAACATTAGATATAAATGGTTATGAATTATCTGCTGGAAATAAAGATACATTTGTAAATAAAGGTAACTTAGAAATAATAGATTCTAGTGCTCTTCAAATGGGATTATTAAAAAATACAAGTTATTCATTATTTAGCAATGAGGAAAATGGTAATATAACATTTACTTCTGGAAATATTGCTACGACAGCAGAAACTTATAAAGATGAAAGTGGTGTAACATATAAGTGCTATTTAGCAGTAAATAAAGGAGAAGGGACAATTACAATAAATGGTTCTGAATTAACAGCTTTATATGGAATATCAAATGAGGCTACTGGGGAAGTAATAATGCAAGAAGGAATTTTACAAGCAAATTCAAATAGCGCAAACTACATAGCAATAAATAATGTTCAAGAAGGAAAAATAACAGTTAAAGGAGGAAGTATATCTGGATTTGGACAAGGAATATGTAATGTCACAGGTGAAGTTAATGTAGATGGAGAAAGTATCATAAATACAACTAATTATGGCATATCTAGTATAGGAGAAGGTAAAGTATATATTACTGGTGGGGAAATATGTGGTGTTTCAACTAAAATATACGTAAAAGATGCATATTTAGAAGTAAATGGTGGTACTATAGGTAAAACAACAGATAATGGTGTAGGAATAAATGCTGTAGGTAGTGCACAAGTAGTTATTAAAAAAGCAACAATTGCTACAAATGGTAATAGTATTGTTATTAAAGATTCCAATACAAGTCTAAAAATTCTAGATGGTACATTTACAAGTCCTTATAATGTAATATATAATTATGGAAATATGGAAATAACAGGAGGAAATTTTAGTGCAACAAATAAAAGTACCAGTGGTAGCATAATAGAAACATCTGAAAAATCAGTATCTAATATTAGTAACTGTGTAATTAGTTCGGTATCAACAAGTACAAGTACAGTGGGTATATTAAACAAAGGAACTATGCAAATAGGAGAAAATACTACTATAAATATAGATACTGATGTAGGAACAATAATTAGAAATACTGGAACTCTTACACTTGGAATAGATGATGGAGAAATTAAAAATGATAGTATAATGCTAAATGGAGGAGCAATAGGTGTAGACACAAAAGGAATTTCTAATGTATTTAATTACTATGATGGAACTATAACTGCAAAAGAAATACTAAAAGGTGAAGTAAGTGTACCAAGTGGATATACAATTGATTCTATAAGTGAAAATGATAAATACATTGCAAAAATAGGTAAACTTCAAGGTATAGTACAAATTGGAGATACTATATATGATTCACTACAAGAAGCAATTAATGAAGTTCCAGATAATGAAGAAAATGCAACAACAATTAAAGTATTAAAATCATATGTTACTACATTAACTGATCTATCAACAGTAGAAAGTAGCAAAAATGTTATATTAGATTTAGATGGTTATGAAATAACAAATTATGGTGGAATACTAAATAATGAAGGCAGTATAGAAATAATAGATACTAGCGAAGGAAAAACAGCTATAATAAGTGGATATGCAAACAATTTAATATCAAATACAGGAAGCATAACAATAAATGTAAATATTATACAAAATAGAAATTATATGTTAATAAATAACTCTTTGCATGGTAATGTGAAGATTGCAGGAGGAAATATAGTAGTATATGATGACTCTGAAAACTATAATGCTATTTATGTAATATATAGCACTTCTACAGGTAATATAGAAATAACTGGAGGAGATATATTAGCAGATGTAGCAAGAAAAACATATTTTATATATACTAACAATACAGAAACAGATGAACAATTAAATATTATAATTACAGGTGGTAATATACATAGTATGGGAAATGGTACTACATATGGTATTTATGTTGATTATAATACTAATGCTAATATAGAAATAAGCAATGTTAATATTGATGTTGTACAAGCTATTTATACTAGTAATTTAAGTGGTTCTAAGAGATGTGATATAGAAATAACAAGTGGAACAATTAAAAGTAAAAATACAACTATAGATACTGCTTCTGGAACAAATGTAAAATTATTAGGTGGAGAAATAATTACAAATAATTCTACTGGTTATGTGGAACAATATAGTGGTATTCTTATCACAAGTGGTGCTACACTTGAAATGTCAGGAGGAACTATAACTTCAAACACTGTTTGTGGAATAATAAATTCTGGAACTACTACAATAACAGGAGGAAAAATAGAAAGCTTAAATGGAGGTATATATACAAGAGGTGGAACAGTAAATATGCTTGGAGGAGAAATAAATGTTACAAATAGCGATAAAGAACAATATGGTATATATATGACAAATTCAGCTATAGTAAATTTAGGAACAAAAGAATATCCTGTAAGTAGAATTTCACCAAGTATAAAATCTGGAAAATATGGAGTATATTGTAATGGAACAAATGCAGTATTTAACTTCTATGATGGTATTATAGAAGGTGACACAAAAGCAATATATGGAACTGTAAGTGATACACCAGAATTATATACTGTACAATTATCAAATGGAGAAAAGCAGGCAACACTTGGTGTACAAGCAACTTTTGAAAGAGTAGCAGTAATGAACGGTATATATTATAATTCATTACAAACAGCAATAGATTCTGCAGGAACAACACCTTCAGAAATAAGAATAGAAACAGATAATGTTATTTCAGAACCTGTAATAATAAAAGAAGGACAAGATATTACAATAGATTTATATGGAAACTCTATAATCTTACCAGAAGGCAGTTGTGCAATAGAGAATAATGGTACATTAACAATAATAGACACATTGGTAGAAGAAGGAGAAGAAATAGTTTCTAGGGTAGAAAACTATTCAGGAGTAGCAATACAAAATAATGGAACATTAACCTTAGGAATAGATGATGGAGTAGAAAATGAAAAATCGCCTTTTATTAAAGGGGGAATAACAGGAGAAGGAAAAGTAACAAAATATGATGGTGTAATAGAATGAAAATTTAAATAGCTTATTTAGGGCGAAGAAAAAATGCGAACACTGAAGGGGTGTTCGCATTTTTGTATTGCCGAATTTATTGCAATATGTTAAAATAAATTTAGGTGATGTAATATGGAAAATAATGATATGAATAATAATCAAAAAGATACAAACTTAAAAGAACAGAATATAAATAAAGGATTTACAGAATATTTAAAAGAGCAAAATATAAAAGCTTTTTATGAATTTGATAAATTTGAATTTATGGCTCCTGATGAAGACGGGTTAGGACTTGGAGAAACAAATATTATTGTAGTAGAAAAAGAAATTAAAGGAAAAGATGGAAAAAAAATATCTATATTTGAATTCTACAAAGATGGACAGCGTATAGCAAATACTAATGAAAAAGGAGAATTAAATCTTTCAGAAGAGTATAAAGAAAGTTTGAAATCTCGGATCAAAAGAATATTATGATGCACTAAATTTGGATAAGAGAGAGCTTAAGCACGTATCAAAAGAAGATTTAGAAAAAAGACTTGAGCAAGAAACAAAGGAAACAAAGGAAACACAAAAAGATAAAGAAGATGAAACAAAAAAAGTAGAAGAAGAGAAAGAAGAAATAAAACCAAACGAAATAGAAGAAGAATTAGGATTACAAGAAGGAGATATAGAATCTTGTACAGAAGTTGTAGATAAGAGATTTTATGATAAAGTTCCAGAAGCGAGAAGTTTTGATGGATATGCAAGTCTTGCATATTCTAAAAGTAGAAATGAATTTATAATAGTGGGAAAAGATAATGGAAAAATAGTAGAAGCAGAGACAATTATGCCTGGAAAAGGAACAATGAAAACTTCTGTAGATTTGGATGATAATGGAAATCCAGTAAAAACACAAGCTATTTCAGCTATATTACAATTAAGAGGAAACAATGAATATGATTTTGCAGTAAACTTGAATCCACTAGGTGTTCTGGAATTTCAAGAATTAAGATGGGACGATATAAACAAAAAGTATATGTCTTCAGATTTAGCAACTAAAGGTGATATAAGACAAAAAACGTCAAAAGAAGTGGATGAAATGATGAAAAATAATACAAATGATAATATTACAGATGAAATTAATAAGTATGAAGAATTAAAGGCAAAAGGAAAAAGTATAGATATAGATGATATAGAAGATGAACAGGAAGAAGAGAAACAAGAAGTAGATTTAGATAGAGATGATGATGGTTTGCCACCAATGGCAGATCCATTTAATCCAAATAAGCGTTCTAGATGGTAAATTTTGTGCTTTCTTGTTAATATTGATTTAGTTCCCTTTTCTCTTTTTCATTATAATATTTAAATTAGGATAAGTTCCTACTATTAAGTCCTTTAAGATTGCTAACTCTTCATTATCACATCTATAAATTATTCGTTCTGAAGAGTATGCAGCTGAGTTAGAAAAAGAATAAATAATTTGTTAAAAGAAAATAACTTAAATATATCTATATATGTTATATATTTAACGTTATTTTTTCTTTTGTAATTATCTGCATCTTCCATATCAATAAATAAAAGTAAAATTTATTTTTGATTATGATGAAATTCAGGAAAATAAATGATATAATGCTTTTAATATTAATTTAATTTGTGCAAATAACATCTGCACAAATAGGAAAGAGGAAATATGAAAGAACTGCTATATCTAAAAAGCCAGAACAAACAATAATAAATGATCTACAATTATTGAGTAAAGAAAACAAAATGACTACTAATTTATTTTTTAGAGATCCATATATTTTAGACTTTTTAGATTTAAAAGATACTTATAGCGAAAAGGATTTAGAAAATGCAATTTTAAGTGAGTTAGAAAGATTTATTTTAGAAATGGGTAATGATTTTGCATTTCTTGCAAGACAAAAAAGAATAACAATCGATGGAGAGGACTATTATATTGACTTATTATTTTACCATAGAAAGATGAAAAGATTAGTAATTATTGAATTAAAATTAGATAAATTTAGACCAGAACATAAAGGTCAAGTAGAGTTATATTTAAAATGGCTAGATAAATATGAAAAAGCAGAAGGGGAAGAATCACCAATAGCGATAATATTATGTGCTTCAAAAAATGATATGATGGCTGAACTATTAGAATTAGATAATAGTGGGATACATGTAGCACAATATTTAACAGAATATGTACCAAAAGAAATGTTAGAGCAAAAATTTATAGATAGTATAGAAAGAGCAAAAGTGCAATTAGAACAAAGGAAAAATATTAAAGATGATAATTGATTAAATTTTCTCGACACTGTCGAGAAAATTTAAAAATAAAAATAGCTTTAGATTTAGAAATAAGTCTAAGGCTTATTAAATATATTAGTATACTGATTAATTAGCTTTGGCATTTTTTGATGCATAAAATTTCCACTCTTGGAGAAAATATGTGTAAAACATAATTTACGAGGAGTGGATATTTTGAAAGAATATAGAATCTTAAACATAAATGGTGCAGTTTTAAACAAAAATCAATTAGAAAATTATATGCAAAAAATAGCTTCTGATCATATTTTGAAAAATAAATCTGATAAAAATACTTATCCTGTTCCTAGAGTTAAAGAAAATTATGAATTTATAAGTATGGTTTATAATTTATTAAATGAGCATTTAAAAAACAATATTCCTATTCATCCAGCAGGTGAGTGGGTTTTAGACAATTTTTATATAATTGAGAAAACTGTAAAAACAATAGTTAAAGATTTGTCTTTAAAAAAATATATAAATTTTTTAGGAATATCTAATGGGAATTATAAAGGATTTGCAAGAATATATGTTTTGGCATGTGAGATTATTGCATATACAGATGCAAAAATAGAAAGTAACATTTTAAGTAATTTACTAAAAAGCTATCAAAATAAAAACACACTAAGTATGGATGAAATATGGAATATAGGACTATTTTTGCAAGTAGCATTAATAGAAAATATAAGAAGACTATGTGAAAAAATATATTCATCACAATTGCAAAAATATAAGGTAGAAAACATTATAGAGAGGTTGATAGAGAATAAAAAATCAGATACATTAAAATATAAGAATTTACCTAGTTATAAAACTAGGATATTAGGCTATGGAGAAATGAAATATCCTTTTATTGAATATATGTCATATAGATTAAAAGGGTATGGAAAACAATCATATAGCTTTTTAAAAATATTAGAAAATCAAGTGGAAATGATGGGAACTAACATTTCTGAAGTTATAAAAAAGGAACATTTTAATATTGCAGTAAAAAAAGTTTCTATGGGAAATTCTATAACTAGTATTAATACTATTCTACGCATAAACTTTTTAGAGATATTTGAAGAGATAAATGGAGTAGAAGATATATTAAAAAAAGACCCTGTTAGAGTTTATGAAAGAATGGATTATAAAACAAAAATATATTATAGAAATCAAATAAAAGAGATTTCTAAAAAAACAAAGATGTCAGAAATATATATAGCTAAAAAATCTCTAGAACTTGCAGAAAACTCATATCAGAAATTAGTAAATAAAAGTGAAAATAAAGAGGATAATGCAAAGTCTAAAGATTATATGAATACTAGTTTAGAACTGCAAGAAAGTATTAATAAAGATAGTGTAAATGAGAGAAAATTAGATATAATTAAAGATAATAATAAAATTATAAATTTAAAAAAATCACATATTGGATATTATATAATAGATGCTGGAAAGGAAGAATTATTATCTACTTTATTGAATAAGAAGATTAAGTTTATTAGTAAAGAGAAGAAATCAAAGATATATGTTTTTAGTGTATTTATTTTTAGTTTAATATTTACTTTTATATTAGCATTTTATATGTATAGTCAAATTAACAATATATTAATTTCTATTATTTTAGGGATATTTGTTTTTATTCCTGTTCAGACAGCAGTTGTTCAGATTATACAATATTTACTAAGTAAGATTGTAGTTCCTAAGATGATACCAAAATTAGATTTTACAAATGGAATACCAAAAGAGAGTACAACTATGGTCATAATACCAACTATTTTGAAATCTAAAGATAAAACAGAAGAATTGATGAAAAAGTTAGAAGTCTATTATTTGGCTAATAAAAGTGAAAATTTATATTTTACTCTTTTAGGAGATTGTAGTGCTAGTAAAAGCAAAGTAGAAAACTTTGATGAATCTGTAATTAAATCTGGAATTAGTATGACTAATTTTTTAAATAAAAAATATAAAGATGAAGTTTTTCCTAAATTTAATTTTATTTATAGAAATAGATTGTGGAATGAATGTGAAAATGAATTTTTAGGTTGGGAAAGGAAAAGAGGTTTCATAAGTCAGTTTAATTCATATATACTTGGAAAAATAGAAAATCCTTTTAGAATAAATACTATAGAAGAGTGGAAGAAAAATAATAATTTCAACCTTCCAAAAATTAGATATATTATAACTTTAGATGCAGATACAGATTTAGTGTTAAATTCTGGATTAGAATTAACTCGGAGCAATGGCACATGTTCTTAATTTACCTATTTTAAATAAAGAAAAAGATAAAGTTATAGATGGTCATGGGATAATGCAACCAAGAGTGGGAATTCGGACTATTAGCTAGTAGAAAAAGTACATTCACAAAAATTTTTGCAGGAATGGGAGGAACAGATTCATATACAAATGCAATATCAGATACTTACCAAGATAATTTTGGTGAGGGTATTTTTACAGGAAAAGGAATTTATGATGTTAATACTTTTTATACTTGTTTAGATAAAGAAATACCAGAAAATACAGTACTTAGTCATGATTTATTAGAAGGAAGCTATTTAAGATGTGGGCTTGCATCAGATATATTATTAATGGATGGATATCCGACAAGTTATACAAGCTTTAAACATCGCCTTCATAGATGGATAAGAGGAGATTATCAGATTCTTTTATGGCTTAAGAGTAAGATAAAAAACAAAGATGGGAATATAAAGAAAAATCCTTTGAATATGCTATCTAAATATAAAATATTTGATAATATTTTAAGAAGTCAGACAGAATTTTTTACATTATTATCTATTATATTTTTAGTAATATTAGATAGTGTATATAAAATAAAACTATGGCCATTAGTGTTGGTTTTATTTATATCTATAGTAATTCCAACAGTTATCGATATAGTTAATAGAATTATTTCTAAGAAAGATGGACAAAAAAAGCAACATACGTATGCAAGCATTATTACAGGTTTAATGGGAAGTATATTAAGAGCAGTTATTAGTATAATGGTGCTTCCAGATAAAGCACTAATGTCTGCAAGTGCTGGATTAAAATCTATATATAGAATGACTATTTCAAAAAAGAATTTGCTTGAATGGACTACATCAGAAGAAGCCGAGAAGCAAGCTAAAAAGGATTTGGTATCTTATTATAAATCGATGGCTTTTAATGTGATTTTGGGAGTTTTAGGACTAATTATATTATTTATGTATGAACCAAATATATTTAGTATTTTTATTTTTGTAGTTTCGATACTATGGATAATTTCACCTATAGTTATGTGGAATATAAGTAAAGAAATAAAAGAAAAAAATAAATTTGAAGAACTAGATGATAAAGATAAAAATTATATTTTAGAGATAGGGCAAAAAACTTGGAGTTTTTTTAAAGAGAATATTAATGAGAAAAGCAATTTTTTACCACCAGATAATTACCAAGAAAATAGAAAAGAAAAATTAGCATTAAGAACATCTCCAACTAATATTGGACTTCGGACTTCTAGCAGTAATTTCTGCTTATGATTTGGGATATGAGAATTTAGAAAACACTCTAAAATTATTGGAAAAAATGATGAATACAATTAATAATCTACCAAAATGGAATGGGCATTTATATAATTGGTATAATTTAAAAACTCTAGAACCACTTATTCCAAGATATATTTCATCTGTAGATAGTGGTAATTTTGTACGGTTATTTATATGTTGTAAAACAGTTCTTTCTAGAGTTAGCAAATAGTGAAATTTATAAAAACATTATTAATCAAATTGATAAATTAATTAATGATACAGATTTTAGTAAATTGTATGATGAGAAAAATAGATTATTCTCAATAGGATTTAATGTAGAAGAAAATAAACTAACAGAATCATATTATGATTTACTTGCATCTGAAGCAAGGCAAGCAAGCTATATTGCAATTGCTAAAAGAGATGTGTCACCTAAGCATTGGTATAACTTAAGTAGAACTCTTACTGTTTTAAATAGATATAAAGGATTAATATCATGGTCAGGAACTGCATTTGAATATTTGATGCCAAATATTAATATTCCTAAATATCCAGCAAGTTTATTAGATGAATCTTGTAAGTTTATGATTATGAGTCAAAAAGAATATACAAGAAAATTAAATATTCCATGGGGCATTTCAGAATCTGCTTTTAACTTAAAAGATTTGTCTAATAATTATCAATATAAAGCTTTTGGTATACCTTGGCTTGGTTTAAAAAGAGGATTAGAAGAAGACTTAGTAGTATCTAGTTATGGAAGTATGATGTGGCTTCCAGATGAACCAAAAGAAGTAATAAATAATTTAAAAATTTTAGAAAGTCAAGGAATGAAATCAAAATATGGTTTTTATGAAGCAATTGATTATACACCTGCAAGATTAGAAAAAGGAAAGAATTTTGAACCAGTAAAAACATATATGGCACATCATCAAGGTCTTATACTATTATCTATTTGTAATTTAGTAAAGGACAGGATAGTTCAAAAGAGATTTATGCAAAATCCAGAAATGCAATCTATCTCTATATTGTTAGAAGAAAGAATGCCAGAAAATGTAATTGTAGCAAAAGAAAAGAAAGAAAAACCTGAAAAAATAAAATATATGGTAGAGGAAGTATATACAGAAAGAATGTATCAGAAAATTAATGAAAAACTACCTATTTCAAATGTTATCTCTAATGATAATTATACAATAGTGATGGGAGATAAAGGTGATGGATACAGTAAATATAAAGATGTAATAATTAATAGATTTAAAAAGACAGAAGAGATAGCGCAAGGTATATTCTTTTTTGTAAAAAATATAAAAACAAAAAGAATATGGACATCAAATTATACAAATTATTTATCAAAACCAGATAAATATAAAATTAAGTTTACTCAAGATAAAGATGAAATAATGAGATTAGATGGAAGTATAGAAACAATTACTAAAGTATGTATTTCTCCAAATGAACCAGTAGAACTTAGAAGTATCGAGTTAAAAAACTATGGAATAGAAGAAGAAATTTTAGAAATATCTAGTTTCTTAGAGCCTGTACTTTCAAGTAAAGAACAAGATTATTCTCATATGGCTTTTAATAATTTATTTTTAACTTATGAGTATATTCCAGAAAATGGTACTATAATAGTTAAAAGAACCGCAAGAGATAAAAGTAAAAAAGATATGTTTTTAGCAGTTAATTTATACACACAAGATGAAACAATTGGAGATTTGGAATTTGAGATAGATAAAGAAAAATTTAATGGAAGAGGAAACTTAGGACTTCCTAAGCTTATAGAGACGTCAAGTCCATTTACAAATAAAATTAGATTAACAATAGATCCAATAGTAGCAATGAAAAGAACAGTGAAAATAGCTCCAAATGAAACTAAAACATTGCATTTAATAATAGTAGTTAATGAAAAAAGAGAAAAAGTACTAGAAGAAATAGAAAAGTTTAGAAATGAAGAAAATATTAATAGAACATTTAAATTATCTAAAGCTAGAGTAGAAGCTGAAAATAGATATTTAGGATTAAAAGGTAGCGAAATAGATGTATATCAAAAAATGTTATCATATTTAATATTTAATAATCCAATTTCAAAATACAAAATTAATACTAAAATGGATGAAAAATATTCGGTATATGATTTATGGCAATATGGAATATCTGGAGATATGCCTATTTTATTAATAAAAGTAGGAAATATTAATGATGTTAAAATTGTAGAAGATCTTATAAAAGCATATGAATATTATAGGTTAAAAAATATTTATATAGATTTAGTTATTGTAAATGAAGAAGAGAGTTCTTATGAAAATTATGTAAAAGATTTAGTGGAAAAAATATTATTTGATAGAGATATTAATTATCTTCAAAACCAAAGAGCTGGAATATTTATATTAAATAATTTAAGTAAAGAAGAAATTAAATTTCTAGAAGTTAGGGCAGACTTTTGCTTAGATAGTCATCAAGGAAATATAAAATTACAACTTAAAGATTTGGAAGATGAATATTTAGATACTATAAAAACAGCAAGTTATGAACAAAATAAGCAAATAGTAGTAAAAGATGAAACAAATGGAATACAAGAAAATATAAATATGAATCTATTAAAATATTACAATGAATATGGAGGCTTTTCTGAAGATGGAAAAGAATATTTAATAAAAGTAAATAAAAATAATAGATTACCAAATGTTTGGAGCCATGTAATAGCAAGTCCAAAATTTGGAACTTTAGTTACAGAAAGTATGGGAGGATATACTTGGAGTAAAAACAGTAGATTAAATAGAATAACTGCATGGTCTAATAATAGTATATTAGATATTCCATCAGAAACTATTTTTTTAGAAGATTTAGAAAAAAATACTAAATGGTCACTTGGGTTAAATCCAATGCCAGATGATAATGATTATTATATAACTTATGGATTTGGATATGCAAAATATCTTCATAACAGTAATAATATAGTTCAAAATTTAACAGTTTTTGTTCCAAAAGAAGATAGTATAAAAGTAAATATATTAAATCTAAAAAATACTCTTCCTAGAAAGAGAAAGTTAAAATTAGTTTATTATATAAAGCCTGTTTTTGGGGAAGATGAAATAAATTCAAATAAATATATTAATTTAGAATTTAATCAAAAATCTAATATGATTCTTGCTAAAAATTTATCAAATAGTGATTTTGATGATATGTATTATGTTAGTAGTAGTGAAAAAATAACTTCATTTACTGGTGATAAGTACTTCTTTTTTGGAAAAGGGCATTTAGGAAACCCAGATGGGCTTAGTGCTATAGAGTTAAATGGAGAATCAAAATTTGGAAATAATTCTATTATTGCAATACAGTTACAAGTAGAATTAGAGGCATTTGAGAGTAAAGAGATATGTTTATTATTAGGAGAAGAAAAAACAAGGTTAGAGTGCCAAGATAAAGCTTATCAATATATGAAGCTTGCACATTGTAATGAGGAATTAAATAAAGTAAAAAGATTTTGGAATGAACTTATAGGGAACTTGCAAGTTTATACACCACTAGAGTCCACAAATATATTACTAAATGGGTGGGCTATATATCAAACTCTTTCTTGTAGATTATGGGCTAGGACAGGTTTTTATCAATCAGGAGGAGCTTATGGCTTTAGAGATCAACTTCAAGATTCTATGGCAATTAAATATGTAGATTCTAATATTACAAGAAATCAAATTATTAAGCATAGTGAACATCAATTTATAGAGGGGGATGTGGAACATTGGTGGCATGAGGAAACTGAAAAAGGAATTAGAACAAGATTTTCAGATGATTTATTATGGTTACCATTTGTTACAGCAGATTATATAAAATTTACTAATGATTATTCTATATTAGATATTAAAACAAAATATAAACAAGGAGCAAGTTTAGAAGAAGGAATAGATGAACGTTATGATAAATATGAATATTCTGATATAGAAGGAACTATATATGAACACTCAGTAAAAGCTATTGAACATTCATTTAAATTTGGGGAAAATGGTTTGCCTAAAATAGGAAGCGGAGATTGGAATGATGGTTTTAGTACAGTTGGAAATAAAGGAAAAGGTGAAAGCGTGTGGCTTCGGATTCTTTTTGTATAAAGTATTAGACGATTTTATTCCTATATGTCAATATAAAGGTGATTTAGAAAGAGTAGAGAAATATAAAGAAATTATGATGAAATTAAGAAAAGCATTAAATACGAATGGATGGGATGGTAGATGGTACAAAAGAGCTTTTATGGATAATGGAGATATATTAGGAAGTTTGCAAAATGATGAATGTAGAATTGATAGCATAGCTCAGAGCTGGGCGACGATATCAAATGCAGGTGATAATGATAAAAAGTATATTTCATTGGAAAGTTTAGAAAATCATTTAATAGATAAAGAAAATGGAATAATAAAATTACTAGATCCACCTTTTGAAAAAGGAAATTTAGAGCCAGGCTATATAAAAGCATATGTTCCAGGTACTAGGGAAAATGGAGGACAATATACACATGCTAGTTGTTGGGCAATAATTGCAGAAAGCATTCTAGGATTTGGAGGAAAAGCTTTAGAATATTTTAGAATGATAAACCCAATAGAACATGCTAGAACAAAAGAAGCTGCTAATAAGTATAAAGTAGAACCATATGTAATCGCAGCAGATATATATGGAGAATCGAATTTAACGGGAAGAGGTGGATGGACATGGTATACAGGTTCGTCTGGTTGGATATATACAGCTGGAATTAGATATATATTAGGCTTAACGATTGAGGATGGATTTTTAAGTGTAAATCCAAGTATTCCAAATGATTGGAAAGAATATAGTATAAGATATAAAAATGGAGAAAGTATATATAATATTAAAGTAAAAAATCCAAATGGCAAAAGTAATGGTGTGATTAAATTTATAGTAAATGAGAAAGAAGTGGAAGATAAAAAAATAAAATTAGATAATAAATTAGGTATTTATAATATTGTTGTAATGATGTAAGCAAAAAGAGATAGTAAGTTTAAGAATTACTATCTCTTTTGATGTAATAGAAAATTTTAAGTATAAAACAAAATTTAAAAAGGAGAGATTTGTTATTATATAAAATAATTGCACATAATTTTTTTTTAGAAACTGGCACACTAACAATTAAACGTAGGCTGTAAGAGAATTAATTAAGTATGAAGTATAATTAAAGACTGTTATTATTCTGAATTTGACTTTTATTTAACTAAATTATATAATTTCGTAAAGGTAATATTAGGTAAAATAGGATCAACAAGTAGGAGAAATTAAATGGAAGAAAGAGAAAAAATAAATATCCATCAGGTATTATGGTATTTTATTATATTTAGTATACTTGGACTTTGTATAGAAACAATTTATTGCTTTATAACGACAGGAGTTTGGGAGAGTAGAAAAGGATTAATTTGGGGACCATTTTGTCCGGTATATGGAGTTGGAGCAACATTATTAATTTTATTACTTAATAAATTTAAGAGTAGTAAAATTAAGTTATTAATATATGGTGGAATAACAGGAGATATAATAGAATATTTAATTAGCTATGGATTAGAATGTATATATGCTACAAGATTTTGGAATTATTCATATACAAATTTCCACTTAAATGGAAGAATATGTATTACATATACAGTGTTTTGGGCTGTTTTATCACTTATATTAATATCTTATGCGAAACCTTTAATAGATAAATGCATAGCGAAAATGAATTTTAAATATATTAATATAATAGAGATATTAATTACAGTGTTTTTAATTATAGATGTACTTTGTACTATTTGGGCAATAAGTTCTTATAAAAAAAGAGCAATGAATATTTATTATAATATGGAAGTAAAAAATAGTGATACAATTATAAAAAAAATAGAAGATACATTGTTTGCAAATGATAAAATGTTAAAGACATTTCCAAATATAAGGTTTATTGATAAAAATAATGAAGAAATATGGATTAAAGATATAATAAAAAATGAGTAACATAATTCTAAGAAAACGAGAGAAAACGAGAGTAAATTAAAGTAAAATATTTGAAAAACAGAGAAAAAATGTAATTTTGATTGCAAAAATTTATAATAATTTAATAAACTTTGGTATATTAAATTTGAAAATGCTAAAAATATTTAGTATAATAATAAGTGTCGCTTACATTAAAAGGAGAGTGAATTTTATTTTAAAAAGTAACATATTATATTATTTTAAAAAATCATTTAAATTAGTAACTTTACTTATAATTGCAGCAGCTATAATAATTGGTATTATATTAATAAAATACAAACCAGTATATAAGGTTACATTTTTTGGAGAAGAAGTAGGTTATATAACTAATAAAAACAGTTTCGAGAAGATTATTGAAGAAGATATATTAACTTCAGAAGAAGTAAATGTAGCATATATTACTTTGGATAGCTTACCAAGTTATGAATTTAAATTAATTGATAAATTATGTGATACAAATGAACAAGAAATATTAGATAAAATAGCAAAAAGCTCGCAAACAACTTATAAAATGTATGCTATAACTTTAGACGGTAATAATCAATCATATGTAAATACTATGGAAGAAGCTGAAGAAGTAGTTGCTAAAATTAAAGAAAGTAATTCAAACACTAATATAGAATTAGGAATAACAGAAATATATACAACTAATCTAGAAGAATTAAATACAGTAAAAGTTGCTGATGCAGAAAGTGATATTAGTAATACTGTAAATGAAGCAAAAAAACAAGAAGAGGAGAAAAATGCTAAAACATTTAATGGTGTATATTTTAGCGTAAAACCTGTAACAGGAACAATTACATCCAGATTTGGAAGTAAAGAGAGTATAAGAACTAGTGCTCATAAAGGAATAGATATAGGAGCACCTAATGGAACACCAATATATGCAGCAGCAGATGGTACAGTAACTTATGCAGGATATAATTCAGGCGGATATGGTAATTTAGTAATAATTTCTCATGGAAATGGTATTGAGACATATTATGGACACTGTAGTAAAATATATATAAAAAAAGGTCAAACTGTAGTAGCAGGTGACAATATAGCTGCAGTTGGCTCAACAGGACGTTCTACAGGTAACCATTTACATTTTGAGATTAGACTAAATGGAAGTCAAATAAATCCACAAAGGTATGTATATAATTAAAATGGATACACTTTAAATATTAAAACGAAAGAGTTTGATATTTTGAGGTGTATTTTTAATATAAAATAAATAAACGACTACTTTTTTAGTAGTCGTTTAAAAATAAAAGGGGATGTTTTTCTTTTTTTTTGTTAGTAACTGGAGTAATATTGTTACTAACTATATTAATAATATACTATTTATTTTTGTTCATTGTGTGAATTAAATGTGATAAATAAGAAAAAGTTATTAATAAAATCTTATATTGGTATATGTATATAATATTTTTTAAATAATTATAAATTTCGACAAGGTTTTACAAAAAGTGATATAATAGTTTGATATAATAATTATATATCAAATTATTATAAACGAGAACATTAATTAAATCTTTAACAATTAAATTGAAAGGAGAATTTATGGAAGGTATAAAAAGACATTTTACAGTATCTGGAATTATTTTAAAGAATAATAAGGTTTTACTTGTTTGGCATAATAAACTAAATACGTGGTTATATCCAGGAGGACATATAGAGAAAAATGAAACTCCTGATGAAGCTCTTATACGTGAAATTAAAGAAGAAACAAATTTAGATGTAGAATTGCAAAGTAATCAAAATATAGATATAAGAACAGATATTGTAAGAACATTAAATATGCCATACATAATCATGGAGGAACTCATAGGAGATAGAGAGGATAATCATTATCATATGGATATGGTTTATCTATGTAAACTTAAAACAAAAGAAATAAATATAAAAAAAGATGAAGTAAAGAAATATGGTTGGTTTTCAAAAGATGAACTAGAAAATATGGAGTTATTGGAAAATTTAAAAATGTTATTGTTATCAGTTTTAAAATGATTGTGTCTAAATAATAAACGACTACCTTGAAAGTAGTCGTTTATTATTTAAAGAGATATCTTTATTAATTATAGTAAAATTTTATATATTATTTTTTGGGAAATAATAAATGTTATAACTAACAAAGAATAATTAAGGTTGTTCACCAAGTGTAAGTGTTATTTCTTTTTCTGAACCATTTCTATAAATTTTTAGTGTCATTTCGTCTCCAATGTTATGTTTGTTTTTAATTTCATTTAATTCATCCATTGTAGTTATTTTTTGTCTATCTGCTTCAATTATTACATCACCATTTCTAATATCAGCTTTTTGGGCACTTGAAAAATCTTCAACAGCTTGAACATACACACCTACTACTAAGTTATTTGCTTTTGCTAGATCTTCATCAATCTCTCTACCAGTTATTCCTATATATGGTCTTTTTACTTTATTATATTGTATTAGTTGTTCATATATATCTTTTGTAGAATTGATTGGAATTGCAAATCCCATTCCTTCAATTCCAGTTCCAGAGAGTTTTAATGTGTTTACACCTATAACTTGACCTTTACTATTAACTAAAGCTCCACCACTATTTCCAGAGTTTATAGCGGCATCTGTTTGAATTAATGTGTAAGTTTTACCATCTGAATCAGTAACTTCTCTATTAACAGCACTAATCATTCCAGCAGTAACACTGCTTTGCATACCAAGAGGGTTGCCAATTGCCATTGAGAATTCCCCTACTTGGACTGAATTTGAATCTCCAAGTTCTGCAGCTTGTAAACCTGTTTTATCGATTTTTATAACAGCCAAATCTGTTTGTTCATCAGTGCCAATAATTTCTGCATCATATTCTGTTTGGTCATTATATAAATATACTGTAACTTTATTTGCTTTTCCAACTTCATAATAAGATGAACTAGAAGAAGAATTAACAATATGGTTATTTGTTAATATATAACCATCTTCGCTAATTATAATTCCAGATCCTTCAGCTTTTGCAGTACTGCTTGTTGCATAGTTTCTATAAAAAATAGAATTTACAGAATATTCTACAGTAATTCCCACTATAGAAGGTCTTACTTTGTTTGCAACATTAATACCTGTTTCTGAATAATTTGAAAGAGAGATTAAATTATCATTAGTGCTTGTAGCAGTTGTATCTTGTACAGTGTTTGTGTTTATTACTTCTTGATTGTTATTATTAGGAAGAAGCTTTTCTCTTATGCTAGGAACACCAAAACATGTACCTATTACTATAACAGTACCTAATGCTCCACATAAAAATGGCATTAAGACACTTTTTCCGAATCCTAGCTTTACTTTTTCTTTATGAGAATTAATTGCTGTGTATGTAGTAGCTGGTTCGTTGTTTATTTTTTTGTCATTACTTATATTATTGCTTTTATTAAATTCATTATTTTCCATAAAATACCTCCATAAATTATTATTAATAATATATCCTAAATTATTAATATAATACAATATATTTGTGAAAATTTAGTGAAAAAATTGTAAAAAAATTCAAAGTTACAAGATAATGGGAAGTTTAAGACTACTCTACAATGTTAAACCATTATCCAGTAACAATTCAAATACAAAATAGTATATAAAAACTTGAAAAATAAAATCGATATATATATAATAAGAAAAATGGAGGAAAAAGATGAATTTTCAGAGAAGTCATTTTAAATTAATGATATATTTTTTCATTGTAATTATTATATTAATTGTTTTAGCATATTATATTAAAGAAAATTTAGAAATTGAAAGGCTAAATACAATCCAGACTAACTTATTATTAGTTCAGGCTAAAATAAATAATATAAAGGGCGATAGTCAAATTAATAGAGATAGTAATACTTTTATAGGAAGAAAGCTTGCAGAATATAGGGAAGATAGCATTATTAATAATTTATTAGAGAAAAAGATAATATCACAAGATGAATATGATAAATATTATGTTCTTGATGAGATGATTCTAAATGAGAATGGATTAGGAGATGCTATTGTTAAAGATAATGAGTATATATTAGTTAATTATGAAAGTGAAGAGATAGTCTTATCTAGACCATATATATACAAAAAACATGAATATTATAAATTGTCAGATATAAAACAAATAGAAAGATAGAGGTAGTTTATGAAGGAAAAAGAATTGTTGAGATTACAAGAAATAAAACAAATAGAAGATGAATGGTATAAAAAGGGCGCAAGTTATATTTGTGGAATAGATGAAGCAGGCAGAGGACCTCTTGCAGGACCTGTTGTCATTGCTAGTGTAATAATGCCTAAAGATTCTATGATAGAGGGTGTAAATGATTCAAAAAAAGTATCAGAGAAAAAGAGAGAAAAGTTATATGAAGAAATAACTAAAACAGCAATTAGTTATTCAGTTGCAATAATAGATCAAAAAGAGATTGATAGAATAAATATATTAAATGCTACTAAATTGGGATTAACAACAGCTATAAAAAATTTAGAGATTAAACCTAGTTTAATATTAGTTGATGCTTTAACTAATATAGATACATGTGGTATTCCATATGAATCTATAATTAAAGGTGATGCAAAATGTTATTCTATTGCGGCAGCTTCTATAATAGCAAAAGTAACAAGGGATAGAATAATGAGAGAGTGGGATGAAATTTATCCACAATATGGATTTGCTAAACATAAGGGATATGGGACTGCAGCACATATAACAGCTATTAAGGAAAATGGAATATGTCCACTACATAGACTAAGTTTTGTGAAAAAATTTATTTAGGAGGAATATATTTTGAATATATTACAAATAATTGCAAAAAAAAGAGATAAGAAAATTTTAACAAAAGAAGAAATTGAATATTTTATAAAATCATATGTACAAGGAGAAATTACAGATTATCAGGCAGCAGCTTTAGTTATGGCAATATATATAAATGGAATGACAGATGAAGAAATAAAGAATCTTACTCTGGCAATGGCATATTCTGGAGAAGTATTAGATTTGTCGTGTTTGGGTGAGAATGTAGTAGATAAACATAGTACAGGTGGAGTAGGAGATAAAATAACTTTAATATTAATGCCTATTATAGCTTCTCTTGGAGTTCCTGTTGCTAAAATGTCTGGAAGAGGACTTGGTTTTACAGGTGGTACAATAGACAAATTAGAATCTATACCAGGATATAATACTAATATCGAAATTGATGAGTTTATAAAAAACGTAAAAAATATTGGAATTAGTTTAATTGGGCAAACTTTGAATTTAGCTCCAGCAGATAAAAAGTTATATGCATTAAGAGATACAATATCTTGTGTAGATAATATTTCGTTAATTGCTTCTAGTATAATGAGTAAAAAAATTGCGTCAGGTGCAAACAAAATTGTTTTAGAAGTGACATGTGGAAATGGTGCTTTTATGAAAACAAAAGAAAAGGCAAGAGAACTTGCAGAGATGATGATAAGAATAGGAAAACTAGCTGGAAAAGAAACTGTATGTATATTAACTAACATGGAAGAGCCAATAGGATATTCTATTGGAAATACATTAGAAGTAATAGAGGCTATAAAAGCTTTAAAAGGTGAAATGGAAGAAGATGTAAGAGATATTGTTTTAGAACTAGGTTCATATATGATTAAACTTGCTGGAAAAGGTGATGATATAGAACAAAATAAAAAAAATATGCTCGAAAATATTAAAAATGGAAAAGCGTATAATAAGTTTATAGATCTAATACAAAATCAAGGTGGAGATATAGAGTACATAGAAAATACAGATAAATTTAAATGTGCAAAATATAAAATACCAGTTACTTCTGAAAAAGAAGGATATGTACAAAAAATGCAAGTAGAAAATCTGGGTAAAATTTCATGTTTTTTGGGTGCAGGTAGAATAAAAAAAGAAGATAAAATTGATTATGAAGTAGGAATTATACTAAACAAAAAAGTGGGAGATTATATTAATAAAGATGAAATAATAGCATATGTATATGCTAATGATTTAAAACTTGGAAATGAGGCTAATGAAAAAATAAAGGATTGTTTTGAAATTACCAATAATAAAGTAGAAAAATTAGAAAGTATTTTAGGGATTATAAAATAAAAGCTATTAGAAGGAACACGAGATGTATTGGAGGCTACCTGAAAAAGTAGCCTCCAATTTTAGTGATTATGCTACTTTTGCTTTTTTTAAAAGTGTACATAAATTAAAATTTTATTTTCTTGAATTCATCTAATTGAAAAAAACGGTTTAAATTTTTAGTTGTTATACCAGTTTGGTAAGAAATATCTTCAATAGAAATTATATCATTTTCAGATAAAAATCCTTTTAATTTATCAATATCAGCAATATCTTTTTGATTACATGCAGGGCAAACATCAGATTCGGATGTGTGGAATGAACCACATCTTGTACATTTATTTAGTTCCATAAAAAGCCTCCATTCTTTAAGTAATTTAATACTTAAATATTTTATATGAAATCTCTTTTTTCAGATTGTAAAAAAGAGGTTTTTATATAATAGAAAAGTTTAAGTGTAGAGTAAAAGCAAGTAATAAAATTTTTCTATTATACAAAATAAATTTATACTAATTGTAACATAGAAAAAAATAAAAATAAATAAAATTAAAAAAAATACTTGAAAAAAATAAATTAATATAATATTATAATGATAATCATTATCAGGAAAGGATAGAAATGAAGAAATATAGCAAACAAAGAGAAATAATTATTAGTTCATTAAAAAACAGAAAAGATCATCCTACTGCAGAAGAGCTTTTTTTAGATTTGAAAAAAAGCATGCCTGAAATTGGAATTGCAACTGTTTATAGAAATTTGCAGAGTCTTTGTCAAAATGATGAAATTATCAAGATAAAAACAAAAAGTGGTGTAGATAGGTATGATGGGAATATAAAACCACATATTCACTTCGAGTGTTTAAAATGTGGAAAAGTATCAGATATTTCATTAGAAGATGAACAAATAAATAAGCTAGATAATGATATGAAAAAATTAGCAAATGAAATAGGTGCACATCAAGAAGAATTTTCAATTATAATTAGTGGAGTTTGCAAAAATTGTAATTAGGAGGTAAAATTATGAAAGCTTATGTATGTAAAGTTTGTGGATACATTCATATGGGAGAAGAACCACCAGCAAGATGTCCTATGTGTGGTGCTTCAAAAGAAAAGTTTGAATTAAAAGAAGAGGGAGGAAATAAAATGAAAGAATTAAAAGGAACAAAAACAGAGAAAAATTTAATGGAGGCTTTTGCAGGTGAATCACAAGCAAGAAACAAATATACATATTTTGCAAGTAAAGCAAAAAAAGAAGGATATGAGCAAATTGCAGAGATTTTCTTGGAAACAGCAAATAATGAAAAAGAACATGCAAAAATGTGGTTTAAATTATTAAATGGTGGAGAAATATCAGATACAGCAAATAATTTAAAAGCAGCAGCTGAAGGAGAAAACTTTGAATGGACAGATATGTATGATAGAATGGCAAAAGAAGCTAAAGAAGAAGGTTTTGACGATATTGCATATTTATTTGAAGAAGTTGGAAAAATTGAAAAAGAACATGAAGAAAGATATAAAAAGTTATTAGAAAATGTTGAAAATGGTTTAGTATTTAGTAAAGATGGAGATAAAATTTGGAAATGTAGAAATTGTGGACATATTGTAATTGGAAAAGAAGCACCAGATGTTTGCCCAGTTTGTAGCCATCCAAAAGCATATTTTGAAATTAAAGCAGAAAATTATTAAAATATAAATTTAAATAAAAAATGAGATACCTTATAAATATAGAGATAGTTATATTTAAAAAAGGTATCTCATTTTTGCTTGTAAGTTAGGTATAGAAATAAAATTATTAAATAGTAACATTTTATTTCTTTCAATTACTTGTAAAAATGAGAATTGCATAGTATAATTAAATAATTAATTTTTGAGTTTTAGGGAGAATAAAATGATTGTAGATGAAATGTTGTTAAAAGATTTGTATAGTGAATCGAGTGAAGAGAAGATAACTAAAGCTAAAAAAATTGTTGAAGACAGAAGAGTAAATATTACGAAAGTGATATATGATAATAGCTCAAATTTTGAAATTTCATCAAATATAAGTGGAAGTCAGAATGTGTATGATGTATATATAAAAGTTGTAAAAAATGAGATTGAAAACTTAAGATGTACATGTGCAGAATATGAAGATAGTTACTCTGCATGTAAGCATATTATTTCTACTATGATGGAGTTTTCAAATAGTAATAGATATATATTAAATAGTGATATTAATAAAGAAAACAATACAAGGAATAAAAGCATAAATGTAAAATCTAAAAATAACCATAGAATATTTAAACAGTTAGTAAATCAATTTTATTTAGATATAGAAGAGTCTGAAGATGGAAATTTCGAAAAGACACTAACAAATGAAGGAAATATAAAGATATATCCTAAATTAATCTACAATGAACAAAATAAAAATATTAAAATTGAATTTAAAATAGGAAATAAAAATTTATATAAAATAAAAAGTTTACCTGACTTCTTTGATAGAATGATGAAAGAAGAAGTCTTTAAATATGGAACAAATTTAGAATTTAAGCATTGCAAAGAGGCTTTTTCTAATGAAGATATGGAAATTTTAAATTTTATAATGAAGTATGGTGAAATAATTAAATATGCCAATGAATCATCACATAATTATGGATATTATGCAAGAGCCTTAAGTGATAGTTATATTTTACTTTCTAATACTGGAATGGATGAACTTTTTAATATATTGAAAAATAGATATATTGTTATGCAAAATCAAAATGGAGAAAGTGAGATATTATTTGTTGATAGTGAACCAAATATTCAGTTTATATTACAAGAAAAAAATGAAAATGAATATACTCTTAAGCCAAATATTGATATTTATTCATATGATATTTTTTATGGAAAAAATTATATATATTTTTTAATGGAAGATAAAATATATAAATGTGATAAAAAAAGAGAAAAGGATATATTACAAATTTTGGAAATATATAGAAAAAATTTTACTAGAGAAATAGATTTCTTTAAAGATGATTTGAATACTTTGCTTTCAGTAGTATATCCTACAACCAAAAAATATATTAATTTAGATAAATTAAGTGAAGAAGAAATAGAAAAATATGTTCCAAAGGAGTTATATGTAAAAGTATATTTAGATTATGATAAAAATAATTTTATTACAGCAGATATAAAATTTGAATATGGAGAGTATTCATTTAATCCATTTATGGAAAATAATACTCAAATTCCAAGAGATGTTTTAAAAGAATCTGATACTATAGAAATGTTTAGAAAAACAGGTTTTATGTTTGATAGTGCAAATGCAAGACTTATTTTAGTAAATGATGATTCAATATATAACTTTTTAACTAATGATATAGAAGAATATATGCAAAAATTTGAAGTTTTAGTTACAGATAACTTTAAACAAAAAGAGGTAAGAAGTCCTAAAATAGTATCTTTAGGAGTAAGAGTAGAAAATAATTTACTAAATATAGACTTAACTAAATTAGATTTTGACCCTTCTGAGTTAGTTAACATATTAAATAAATATAATTTAAAGAAAAAATATTATAGACTAAAAGATGGTAGTTTTTTAGAGCTACAAAATAACGAATGTTTAGAGTTTATGAATAATATCACTGAAAGTTTGGATATTGATTATAAAGAGCTAGAAAAGGGAAATTTAAAATTACCTGTATATAGATCACTATATTTAAATAAATTACTAGGTAATCTAAAAAATATTAATGTGAATAAAGATGAAGAATATAAAAGGATAATAAAGGACATAGATATTGATGAATTAAACGATGATATTGAAGTTCCAAAAACATTAAATGCTAATTTAAGATTGTACCAAAAAATAGGATTTAAATGGCTTAAAAGTTTAGATGAATATGGATTAGGAGGAATCTTAGCTGATGATATGGGACTTGGGAAAACAGTGCAATTACTTGCTTTAATACTAAGCTACAAAGAAAATACTAAATCTAGTAAACCTAGTATTGTAGTTTCGCCTAGTTCTCTTACATTAAACTGGCAGTCTGAGATTAATAAGTTTGCATCTTCAATTAAGGTACAAGTTATTCATGGAAATGTAGAAGATAGAATAAGACAAATAAATGAAATAAATAACTATGATGTTGTAATTACATCATATGATCTATTAAAAAGAGATATAGATTTATACAAAGAGAAAAATATCGAATTTAAATATATAATTGCAGACGAAGCTCAATATATAAAGAATAACAATACTCAAAATTCTAAAGCGATAAAAGAAATAAATGCTAAGACAAAATTTGCATTAACAGGAACACCTATAGAGAATTCTTTATCCGAATTATGGTCTATTTTTGATTTTATTATGCCAGGATATTTATTTAGTTATAGAAAATTTAAGCAGATTTACGAGTTACCAATTGTAAAAGAAAATGATATGGTTTTAACCAATAGGTTAAAAAAATTAATTGCACCATTTATTTTAAGAAGAATAAAAAAAGATGTATTAACAGAATTACCAGATAAAACAATCACGGTTTTAAATAATGAGATGCAAGGAGAACAATTGGATATATATATTTCTTATTTAGCTGGAGCAAAACAAGAAATTTCAATGGAAATTAAAAATAAAGGTTTTGAGGCAAGCCAAATGAAAATACTTGCTTTGTTAATGAGGTTAAGACAAATTTGTTGTCATCCAAGTTTATTTATAGAAAATTATGAAGGTGAAAGTAGTAAATTAAATCAATGTATGCAGATTACAAAAGATGCAGTAGGAAGCGGACACAAGATATTGATTTTTTCTGGTTATACATCAATGTTTAATATTTTAGAGAAAAATTTAAGAAAAGAAGGAATAGAATATTTTAAATTAACAGGTCAGACGAAGGTAGGAGAAAGAATAAAGTTGGTAGAAGAATTTAATCAAAACGATAATATAAAAGTGTTTTTAATATCTTTAAAAGCAGGAGGAACAGGTCTTAACTTAACTGGTGCAGACATGGTTATACATTATGATCCGTGGTGGAATATATCTGCGGAAAATCAAGCTACAGATAGAACTTACAGAATAGGTCAAAAAAAGAATGTTCAGGTATATAAATTAATTACTAAAAATTCAATTGAAGAAAGAATTTATGAGTTGCAACAAAAAAAGGAAAAATTAATAGATAATATGTTATCTACAAAAGAAACTTTTGTTAGCAAATTGTCTAAAGAGGAAATTATGGATTTGTTTAAATGATCCACAGGTGCCCCACATGTGGAGAAAGTGACAGAGCAAGATATGGAAAGAAATTATTGGGATATTTATCAGAGCAGTTAACTAAAGAATTTGGAAGAGGATTTTCATTTGTAGCAAGACAACAGAAAATAACATTTGATGGAAGGCATTTCTTTATAGATTTAGTGTTTTACAATTATATACTAAAATGTTTTGTAATAATTGATTTGAAATTAGGAGATTTAAGACAAATGCAAATGTATGTAAATTACTATACAAGAGAAATGATGAATAAAGGAGATAATCCACCGATGGAATTGTACTTTGTGCAGATAAAAGCGACCAAGTTGTAAAATATACTTTACCATAAGATAATAATCAAATATTTGATTCAAAATATAAATTATATATACCAACAGAAAAAGAATTTAAGAAAGAATTAAATTTAGATAATTATGTAAAAAAGGAAGAAGATAATTTTAAAGAAACGAATAATTAAGAGTTCGAAATAAATATATAACACAATAAGAGGGGGATGAAGATGGAGTCAATTATTTCTATATGTATTATTTTTGGAATACCAGCTATATTTTTAATTTTATGTATTAAAAACATTGTAGGAATTGTAAAATCAAAAAAAAATAAAGTTACTGTAAAAAAATCATTAATTATTAAATCAATCATCTTTGGTGTAATTTTTATATTGATTGTAATTTTTTATATATGGGTAATGTATTCATTATCTAAAGCAGTAGCTAATATGTAGAGGTGGATTATGAAAGATAAAATATTTTATAGTATTATTACAATTATATTTTTAATAGGAATAGCATCAACTGGATTATTAGTAAAACATACAATGGATTTAAGTAAGCATTTGTCTATTACTGCATATATCTCAAATGAGGAGTAAAGAATGGATAATAATAAATTAATTAAACAAATAGTAATAATAATTTTAATTATTTTTGGATTTATATTATTTAATTATAGTTTTTATAATCTAGTTACGAAAAACTATATTAATAATTATGGCAAAGGTATGCAAGAAAAATCTATAGATATAGAATCTTATTTACCTTTTAAAGAGGATTCATTAATTGTACATGAGAGTTCTGATATGAAAATAGTAGATAATATTCCACAAATTGATGGTGCTACTGCTTTGTATCCAATTTATTCATCTTATGTAGAAGCGCTGTATCCAAAGGAGAGTGTAAAATATGATGGAAAAGACTTTTTGCTAGATAGTAAAATTCAAAAAACAGGAACAACAGTTGCATATCAAAAAGTAATTGATGGAGAAACTGATATTATTTTTTGCGCTAAACCTTCTAAAAAACAATTAGAATATGCAAAAAGCAATAATGTAGAATTAGAATTAGTACCAATTGGAAAGGAAGCATTTGTATTTATTGTAAATAAGAATAATAATATAAACAATTTAAGTATAGAACAAATCAAAGATATATATACTGGTAAAATTGTTAATTGGAATCAAGTAGGCGGAGAAAATAAACCAATTATCGCTTTACAGAGAGCTGAAGGAAGTGGAAGCCAAACAGCAATGCTTTCTTTTATGAATGGAACAGAGATGAAGAAAAGCTCTCAATCAGTTATTGGTCGAAAAATAGGTTATTCTTTTAGATATTATGTAGAAAGTATTGTAAACGATGGAAATATAAAAATGCTTTCTTTAAACGGAATTGAACCTAATATAGAAAATATAAGAAATGATAAATATCCTATTGTAGATAATTTCTATATGATATATCGTAAAGATAATACAAATGAAAATATTGAGAAAATAAAGGAATTTGTTTTATCAGAAAAAGGACAAAAAATTATTGAAGATACAGGATATGTAAGTGTAAATGGATACTAATTTATCATAGTTTTAAGAGATTTGTAATGGAGAAAATTCAAAAAAAATAAAAAAAGAAAAATTGTATATACATAGTTATTTTGCTGATTTTAATACTTTTATTAATTGGGTGGAATAAACTTCAAGACTTAATAAATAAACAAAAATTTCATGCAAATATGATGTAAAAATTCACCAAGTGAACTGGATCAATAATCTATTAGAACTAAACTTAGAAGGCAGAATAAATAAAGAGCAATATACTTTAAAATATGATGATTTAAATACGGAACTTCTAAAAGTAGAAGAAAAAATACAAGGATTACTAAAAGATGCGAATAGAAATGAAAGCATTAAACAAAGATTAAACAAGTTTAAAAGTTTATTTAAAGACATGGAAATAGTGAAAAACTTTGATAAAGATGTCTTTGAATATTTGATAGATAAAGTAATAATTGGAGAACAACTGGAAGATGGAACAAAAAAACCATATACAATAAGATTTATTTGCAAAAATGGAACAGAAATAAATTGTAAAGATAATTTTACTGCAACGAGCGATAAACAGCGACAAAACATACTGCAACAAGAGATAACCAACACAATTGAACCACGGGGACGTGACCTACAGGTGACCAAAAAGGTCCGTCCTTGTGGGTTACCTGTCGCCTGTGAGCATCGTGGATCAAAAATTAGGAGGAATTAGATGGATAATTATATAACTGTTATAGGTGGAGGATTAGCAAGATCAGAGGCAGCTTATCAGATAGCAAAAAGAGGAATAAAGGTTAAATTATATGAAATGAAGCCAGTAAAGTTTAGTGATGCGCATTCAAGTAGCAATTTGTCAGAAATCGTTTGTAGTAATTCTTTTAAATCAAATTTACATACTAATGCTTGTGGACTACTTAAAGAAGAGCTACGAATTTTAGATTCTTTATTAATAAAAGTAGCAGATAAAACAAGTGTGCCTGCTGGACAGGCATTGGCGGTTGATAGAGAGGAATTTTCTAAAATAGTTACTAGAGAATTAGAAAAACATCCTAATATAGAGATTATAAGAAAAGAAGTTGGAAATGGGGAAACTATTGAAGAACTTATAAAAAATGGAATAGTTATAATAGCAACAGGTCCATTAACTTCAGAGCCTATGGCAAAACAGATAATGGATATAACAGGAGATAATAGGTTGTTTTTTTATGATGCAGCGGCTCCAATAGTAACTAAAGATTCGATAGATATGAATATTGCTTTTTGGGGAGATAGATATGAGCAAGAAAGAGGAAAGGAAGAATCTATAGAAGAGTGGAGTAATAGAATTAGTAATTTGGAAAATCAAAATTATATAAATTTACCAATGAATAAAGAAGAATATGAAACTTTTTGGAAAGAGTTAGCTAGTGCTGAAGTAGTAGAGTTACATGAATTTGAAAAAAGAGAAATCTTTGAAGGTTGTATGCCAGTTGAAGTAATGGCAAAAAGAGGGATAGATACATTAAGATTTGGACCATTAAAACCAGTAGGATTTACAGACCCAAGACTAGGAAGAAGACCGTATGCAATTGTTCAATTAAGACAAGATAATAAAGAGGGAACTTTATTTAATTTAGTAGGTTTTCAAACAAATCTCAAATTTGGAGAACAAAAAAGAGTGTTTAGATTAATACCAGGTTTAGAAAATGCAGAATTTATGAAATATGGAGTAATGCATAGAAATACATATATTAATTCTCCGTATTTATTGGATGAAACATATAGGTTAAAAAAAAATAGCAATTTATTTTTTGCAGGACAAATTACAGGAGTAGAGGGCTATGTAGAATCTATATCTTCTGGAATGGTGGCAGCACTAAATGCAGTAAATGAATATTTAGGTAAAAAAGAAAAAGTGGTTTTTTCAAATAAAACAATGATAGGTGCTTTAGCAAGATATATTTCGGCAGAGAATGAGAAGTTTCAACCTATGAATGCGAATTTTGGAATATTGCCAGAACTAGATGTAAAGATAAAGGATAAAAAGTCAAGATATGCTAAACTAGCAGATAGAGCGCTCAAAGAATTAAATAATAGTCTATAAATAAAGAATATTACAAAATAATTACATATTTTGTAATATTTTTTGTATTTTATGTTGATTATATTGTTTTGTAATGTTATAATAAAAGAGTAGTATTAACTAAAGAAAACGGAGGATATTATTATGGAAGATGAAAAAGAAGAAGAATTTGGTACAATAATTTTTGACGGTAAGATAATAAACTTAGATAAGGCTTCTGAAGACGAACTTAAAGAATTAAAAGAAAAACTAAAATTAAAAGAATCAGAAATTAGAAAAAAAATTGATGGTATGATAAACATAGATGAAGATTAATAAAAATAAAAGGGGGAAAATATGGAAGATACAAATAGTGTTAATTCAGTACAGAATGTAAAATTAGTAGATTTATTAAAAGAGTTAATTACAACACAAGCACAAATAAGTAAAGTTGAAGCTGCAACTTTTACAAGAACCACTAAAGGCTATATTTCAGAGAAAGTTGCCGATTTAAAGCAATATGTAGATGATCAAGCAAAGATTTATAAACAAAGCAAAACAGATGTGACTAGTGTAATACAATATTATGAAGGGGTATTAAAACAAGTTAAAGCAGAATATAGAAAAGAGAAAAAATCACTTATACAAGAAAAAGGAGAATGGGAAAAAGCAGAAGCTGAAACTATAGCTGAATATGAAGATAAGAAACAAGAATTGAAAGAGATGCCAGGATACAAAGAATTTGCAAAACGTAAAGCGGAAATCAGGCAACTTAGATATCAAGGAAAAACAAAAGAAGCGGATAAAAAGCAAGAAGAATTTAATGAATATAAGCAGAATTTACAAAAAAGAAGAAAAGTATTAGAAACAAAAATGAATTTAAGTATACAACAAGGTGATATAGAATCAGTAAAAAAGCAAACACAAGCATTGGAAAGACTAATAGCAGAGAGTAACTTAGCAGAACGTGATACAGAACTAGGAAAGATAAGAAGTAAGATTAAATTATGTAGAAAAAGTATTGATGAGCAAAATAAAAAAATTGAAAGTTGTGAAAAGAATTTTGAAGATGCAGTAGAAGAAATTACTAACAGTCAAGAACATGCTTTATCAAAAGTTGATAAACAGAACATATTCCAAAAACTATTAGTAAGAGTATTTGGCAGTGCAAAACAATTTGATAAAAATGTTATGAGTCCATTAAAACAAAAAATGCAAAAATTTAAAGATGAGACATTACCAGAAAAAGTTGTAAAAATGGAACTAGAATCTAAAAAAAGAAAAGAAAATTTAAAAGAGAAAACTGGAAAAGCAGTGGAGACTGTTGGAAAAACTTTTACATCAATTATAGACGGAGCAAGAAAAGGAAAAGATACTATTGTAAATGGTTTAAAAGGTAAAATGCTAGATAGAATTAATAAAAATAAACAAAAAAGTGCAGAACACAATTTAAATAATCCAGATAGATTTATTGGAGATACTGAAGTAACAGCTCAATATGGAAAATATAAAGACGGAATATTAAATGATACATCACATGATGAAATGTAGATTAATAATATAAATTAATTATAAAAACTAGAGAATTAATAAAATGTTTAATTTTCTGGTTTTTTACATATATAAAAGGAAGTTTACTAATATAAATCAATAGTTTTAAAAACACTTTGAAAAAAGTGTTATGCATTCAAGCATAGAATAAATTCAACTAATATAGTTGTTTTATTATAAAAATGAAAGCTGGAAAAAGATAATAATTTTAGTTAAAAGCTTAACATAATTAAAATGCGAACTAAATTTGACTATTTATGTCAAATATGTTAAAATATGATTATAATAGAGCAAAAGTTCTACCACTTCATCATACTAACCATTTTACTAATATAAATGATCTTATTACAGAAAGGAGGATTAGCATGAAGAAGTTGTTGAAAAACCTCAGCACTTTTGCACCAGTCTTGGTGTTGATTGTGATTATCGTATTAGCGAAAGTTCTTAAAACTTTCAATATAGATGTCATTATCAACTATTTAACCTCAAACTGGATCGGTTTGGCTATTGCATTCGTTCTTGGAACATGCTGGACAAAATTCGTTTCCAGAAAGAGAACTTCCAAGGTTGATATTGATTGAGGACTAAACTCGGACTGTAGTTCGGTTCGGGGCTGGCTGCTTGAAAAGTGACTGGTTTTTTATGTAAAAATACTAAAAAACAATTGACATTACTATAAAAAGATGATAAAATATTTCACGTTAGTATAAATTGCAATTTTTGTAAATTTGTACTAGCGGTTATTATTTTTAGGAGGTGAAATTTAAGTGCCAACAATTAATCAATTAGTAAGAAAAGGAAGAAAAACTGGAACAACAAAATCTACATCACCAGCTTTGCAACATGGTTACAATTCTATGAAGAAAAAATTAACAGATAGAAGATCACCACAAAAAAGAGGTGTATGTACAGTTGTTAAAACAGTAACACCAAAGAAGCCAAACTCAGCTTTAAGAAAAGTAGCCAGAGTTAGACTTTCAAATGGTTATGAAGTAACTTCTTATATTCCAGGTATAGGACATAACTTACAAGAACACAGTGTTGTTTTAATAAGAGGAGGAAGAGTAAAAGACCTTCCAGGTGTTAGATACCATATTATAAGAGGAACATTAGATACAGCAGGTGTTAAAGATAGAATGCAAGCTAGATCTAAATACGGAGCTAAAAAACCAAAGAAATAATCGGTAAGAAAAGATTATTTTTATAATTAGTGCGTATAATTACTAATGTTTAAGGTTAGTACTTAAATTTAGAATAGATTATATAGCACTTAACTAAAAAGGTTTTAAGAAGTAAATAAATTAGTATTAAACTTTTTAGAGTACCTAAGATACTAGTGGTTTAAGTATCAATTTTTATAAGGAGGGAAGAATAGTGCCAAGAAAAGGATATATAGCAAAAAGAGAAGTTTTACCAGATCCAATATATAATAGCAAAGTTGTTACAAAGTTAATAAACAATGTAATGCTAGATGGTAAAAAAACAGTTGCTCAAAAAATTGTTTATGATGCATTTGATATCATAAAAGAAAAAGAGCAAAAAGATGCTTTAGAAGTATTTGAAGCAGCACTTAATAATGTAATGCCAGTTCTTGAAGTTAAAGCAAGAAGAATTGGTGGTGCTACATACCAAGTACCAATCGAAATAAGACCAGAAAGAAGACAAACATTAGGTTTAAGATGGCTTGTTACTTATGCTAGAAATAGACATGAAAAAACAATGTCTGAAAAACTTGCTGGTGAAATAATAGATGCTGTAGCTGGAAACGGTGGAGCGTTTAAAAAGAAAGAAGATATGCATAGAATGGCAGAAGCTAATAAAGCATTTGCACATTATAAATGGTAATATTTATAAATACTACAATATTACCTATTAACTAATTGTAAAGCGGACAATATAATTGTTCTCTTTATTAATAAATAAAGGAGGAAAAGTATGGCTGGAAGAGAGTTTCCTTTAGAAAAAACAAGAAATATAGGAATAATGGCCCATATAGATGCAGGAAAAACAACAACAACAGAAAGAATTCTTTTTTATACAGGAAAGACACATAAAATAGGAGAAGTTCACGAAGGTGCTGCTACAATGGACTGGATGGTTCAAGAACAAGAAAGAGGTATTACAATTACTTCTGCTGCTACAACTTGTAAGTGGTTAGAGAATAGAATAAACATTATCGATACACCTGGTCACGTTGATTTTACAGTCGAAGTTGAAAGATCATTAAAAGTATTAGATGGTTCAGTTCTAGTTTTAGCTGCAAAAGGTGGAGTTCAACCACAATCTGAAACAGTTTGGAGACAAGCTGATAAATATAAAGTTCCAAGAATGATATATGTTAATAAAATGGATATCACAGGTGCAGATTTTTATGGTTGTGTTGAACAAGTAAAGGATAGACTAGGAGCAAATCCTGTTCCAATTCAATTACCAATTGGCTCAGAAGATAACTTCCTAGGAATTGTAGATTTGATAAAAATGAGAGCTTTTATCCATAAGGATGATTTAGGAAAAGAAATAGAAGAGACAGACATTCCAGAAGATTTAAAAGAATCTGCTGAAAAATATAGAGCAAGAATGATTGAAGCTGCTGCAGAACAAGATGATGAATTAATGATGAAATATTTAGAAGGAGAGGAACTTTCTCAAGAAGAAATCAAAAAAGGTCTAAGAATAGGAACAATTGCTAATACAATAGTTCCAATGACTTGTGGATCATCATATAAAAATAAAGGTGTTCAAGAATTATTAAATGCAGTAGTTGACTTTTTACCATCTCCAGTAGATATACCAGCAATTAAAGGTGTAGATATGGATGGTAATGAAACAGAAAGAAAACCAAGTGATAGTGAGCCATTTTCAGCATTAGCATTTAAAATTGCAACAGACCCATTTGTTGGAAAATTATGTTTCTTAAGAGTTTATTCAGGAACATTAGATGCTGGTTCTACAGTATTAAATGCAAATAAAGATAAAAAAGATAGAATCGGAAGATTATTATTAATGCATGCAAATCATAGAGAAGATATTACAAAGATATATGCAGGTGATATAGTTGCTGCAGTTGGATTAAAAGAAGTATCTACAGGAGATACATTATGTGATCCAGCAGCACCAGTTATCCTTGAATCTATGGAATTCCCAGAGCCTGTTATCGATATTGCTATCGAACCAAAAGATAAAGCTAATAGCGAGAAAATGGGAATAGCACTTGCAAAACTTGCAGAGGAAGATCCAACATTTAAAACATATACAAATCATGAAACAGGTCAAACTGTTATTGCGGGTATGGGTGAATTACACTTAGATATCATCGTAGATAGATTAAAAAGAGAATTCAAAGTAGAATGTACAGTAGGTAAGCCACAAGTTTCTTACAAAGAAACAATTAGAAATAAAGTTAA
Organism: Clostridiales bacterium; assembly: GCA_019417465.1. Taxonomy (GTDB): domain Bacteria; phylum Bacillota; class Clostridia; order TANB77; family CAG-508; genus CAG-492. Next base: position 9,906 of record DXVF01000005.1, on the reverse strand, counting down.
AGTAGAAGGAAAGTTTATTCGTCAATCTGGTGGACGTGGACAATATGGTCACGTATGGCTAGAAATGGAGCCAATAGAAGCTGGAAAAGGAATTGAATTTGAAAGCAAGATTGTTGGTGGTGTTGTTCCAAAAGAATATATTAAACCAATTGAAGAAGGTATTAGAGAAGCTGCTGAAAGCGGTATTTTAGCAGGTTACCCTGTTATAGACTTTAAAGCTACTTTAGTTGATGGTTCTTACCATGATGTAGACTCTTCTGAAATGGCATTCAAGATTGCAGGATCTATGGCATTTAAGGAAGGATGTAAACAAGCAAAATCTGTTATTCTAGAACCAATTATGAAAGTTGAAGTAACTGTTCCAGAAGAATATATGGGAGATGTTATTGGTGATATTAACTCAAGACGTGGAAGAATGGAAGGTATGGAGACTAGAAGTGGTAACCAAATAATAAGAGGGGTTATTCCACTTTCAGAAATGTTTGGTTATGCTACAGACTTACGTTCTAAAACACAAGGAAGAGGAACATATTCTATGGAACCATCTCATTATGAAGAAGTTCCAAAATCAATTCTAGATAATATAGTAGCAAGCAGAGCTAAAAAAGAAGATTAATTAAATTCGCAAAAAAGCTTGCCAAACTAGAAAAAATGTTATAAAATGCTTATGCGTGGATAAGTTATTAATTTTAAAAAAATAAAATATAGTATCATAAAGATACAAACATTAATTTTAAGGAGGAAAATTAAATGGCTAAAGCAAAATTTGAAAGAACAAAACCACATGTTAACATTGGTACAATTGGTCATGTTGACCACGGAAAAACAACAACAACAGCAGCTATTACAAAATACTTAAGTTTATTGGGAAAAGCTCAATATGAAGCTTACGATCAAATCGATGGAGCTCCAGAAGAACAAGCAAGAGGTATTACAATTAATACTGCTCACGTTGAATATGAAACAGAAAACAGACACTATGCACACGTTGACTGCCCAGGACACGCAGACTACGTAAAGAATATGATTACAGGTGCTGCTCAAATGGATGGTGCAATCCTAGTTGTATCTGCAGCAGATGGTCCTATGCCTCAAACAAGAGAGCATATACTACTTGCTAGACAAGTTGGTGTTAAATATATCGTTGTTTACCTAAACAAATGTGATATGGTTGACGATCCAGAATTATTAGAATTAGTTGAAATGGAAGTTAGAGACTTATTATCAAGCTATGATTTCCCAGGAGATGAGATTCCAATCGTTAAAGGATCTTCATTAAAAGTACTAGAAAGTTCTTCAACAGATCCAAATGCACCAGAATATGCATGTATGAAAGAATTAATGGATGCTGTTGATAGCTATATCCCAACACCATCAAGACCAGTAGATGAACCATTCCTAATGCCAGTTGAAGATGTATTCACAATCACAGGTAGAGGAACAGTTGCTACAGGTAGAGTTGAAAGAGGAGTTGTTAAATTACAAGATGAAGTTGAAATCGTTGGTTTAGCAAAAGAATCTTCAAAAACTGTTGTAACAGGTGTTGAAATGTTTAGAAAATTATTAGATCAAGCAGAAGCTGGAGATAATATTGGTGTTCTTTTAAGAGGAATTCAAAGAGATGAAATTGAAAGAGGTCAAGTATTAGCAAAACCAGGAACAATTCATCCACATACAAAATTTAAATCACAAGTATACGTTCTAACTAAAGAAGAAGGTGGACGTCATACACCATTCTTTAATGGATATAGACCACAATTCTACTTTAGAACAACAGACGTTACAGGTGTTATTGAATTACCTGCTGGAACAGAAATGGTTATGCCAGGAGATAACATTGATATGACTATCGAATTAATTACTCCTATCGCTATAGAAAAAGGTTTAAGATTTGCTATTCGTGAAGGTGGTAGAACAGTTGGTTCAGGTGTTGTATCTGAAATATTAGAGTAATAAATACAGTAATAGCAAGGCTTACAGAGATTTGTAATAGCCTTGCTATTTTCTTGTTTAACAACTTTTTAACGATTCAGTGTAATAAGTAATCAATTTTTTCTATAATTTCTGTTTTAGTTTTAGGTAATGCTTCAAGATATATTTCTGTAGTTTTTATTGAGCTATGTCCGAGTAATTCTTTTACAGTCATTAGGTTTGCACCATGTGTTAATAGCATAGTAGCAAATGTATGTCTTAAATCGTGAAAAGTTTTATTTTTTATGTTAGCTTCTTTTAATTTATTACTAAAAACTTTTTGGAAGTACTTTAAATCAAAATGACCATTGTTTGGAACGAAAACAAAATCTGAGCCGTTTTTCTATTGAAGACAACAAATTTTATATATATTATTGCTCATAGGTATAACTCTGATAGAATTTTCTGTTTTAGGAGTTTGCAATTCTAACTTTCTCTTTACTTTTCCATCCTGAGAAATATCTGCAACATAGGATAAATTGTGTACAACTTTTATTTCTCTATTTTCAAAATCGATATCAGACCATTGTAAACCGAAGATTTCTCCCCTTCTCATACCAGTTCCAAGAGCAAATAATATTATGTTTTCAAATTTATTTCCTTTAAAGACTTCTTTTAATTTCTTTATCTCATCTTCACTGTAATATTGAAAAGACTGTTTTTGATTTAATACATCTTTAACTTTCTTAGTTTCTTTTGGAAGAGAAATATTATTGCATGGATTTTTAACAATATATCCTTCTTTCTCTGCATATGAAAAAAACATATTAAGAACTTTATGTACCTTTTTAACATTATTATTTGTAGTCTTTTCTCTTAACTTAGTATAACAACTTTGAAGTTTAAGAGTTTTAATATCATTAATGGGAATATCTGAAATATCAAGGCTTTCTATAAAATTTTTATAAGTACTATAATAACTTTCAAAAGTACTAGGTTTCACTTCTACTTTTTTTAGACCAAAAATCCAATTTGGGAATAATATATTTATAGTTAAAACTCGTTTTCCGTCTATAAGTCCTAATTTTAAGTTATTAATATATTTATCGGCTTTTTGGTTTGCTTTGTTTATTCCAGTTCCATAAAATTGTTTTTTTATTGGTCTTCCATCTGCTTTATGTCCAACAGTTCGAGTAATTCTGAAATATTGTTTTCCATTAACTTCAAAATTAGTTTTTTTAGCCATTTTAATCCTCATAAATAAAAAATATAAACAGTATTAATTATACTATTTGTCTTTAGTGAATGTAACCATATTTTTCTATATAAAAATCAATTGCATTTTGCATATAATTGCACGTAACATCAAAATAATCTGCTAAACTACAAATAACTAGATTTATTTTTTCTCTTTCTATATATTCTAAATTAATAATACTTTTCTATATATTTTTTAATTTTCAAAATGGGTATTCATATTATTCAAATCTTCTAGAGATTTTTTATAATCTTCAATAGTTACATTATTTTCTTTCATTAGCTGTTTCCCTTCGCTGATTAACTGATTAATTGTCTTTCCATACATACTTTTATAGGAAGCTTTTTCTATTTCTTCATCTGTAGCGTTATTTAAAGAGGCATTTAAACTAGTACTTATTCCGTCTTTAAACATATGATAGAAGACAGCGTATGATAAATAATAATATTTGTCATCATCTTTATTTTTGCTTCCAAACTCTTCTATTAAAGAATTTATGTTTTCTTCTGTTAAAGTTTGATTTTCGATAGGCAAAATAGACTGTACTTTTTCAGAAAAAGAATTGTTTTTAGTATTAGAGCTGCTTGAATTAGTAGAAGTTAAAGAAGATGTAAACTTAAATATGTTATCTTTATAAAAAAATATAAGAACCGCTATCGCTATTATAAATAACAACAGTATCATAAAATTTTTCTTTTTTCTAAATTTTATCTGTTTTACAGTTGTATGTTTTCCTTCTTTAAAAATTTTACTAGAACATTTCCGACAATACCCAAAGCTATCAAGATTTTCTTTTGATTTACCTCAGTTATTACAAATATTTTTCATCTATAAGTCTCCTTATTTTTTATCTTCTTCATCTTTTTCCTGTTTTGCGAGTAATGCTTCTATAGTGCTTTTTATAATAGCTTTATTGGTTTCGTTTAATCCTTTTATGCCAGAAGCAAAAGCTATATCTGCTTTGTCAAATAAATCTTTATAGTCATTTATCATATCAGAACTATCATTAGGAATATCTGTTTTTCCTAGTAGATAGTCTACACTTACACAAAAGTATTCTGCAAGCCTTACTTTTATTTCATCACTAGGCATACTATAACCGCTTTCATAGTTAGCGATACTAGACTTATTATTTAATCCTAAATCCTTAGCTAATTGTTCTTGAGTAATTTTACCAGTTGTTCTTAATAATCTTATTCTTTTACCAGTTATATTATCATTTTTCATAATATACACCTCATTTCTTATTATATTGTAGCATAATGTTTATTGAAAGTAAACATTATAAAATTTTTTTCTTACAGGCTGTAAGCAAGATTAATACAAATAAACTTTATTTAAAAAATCACTTGACAGTTTAAGGGTAATAAACTATAATAAGTTCACAAACAACAAACTTGGAGATGAAAATATGATAAAGGAAGTTTTAATAGTTAATACAGATGAATTAAAAAAGCCAGAGAATTAAAAGGTTTTCGCATAGAGATATGTCGAAATTTCTAGGAGCAAAAAGTTCAGCAACATATTACAATATAGAAACAGGAAAAGTGGAACCAAAAATTGGACAAGCATTAAGAATAAGTAAATTGTTAAAAGAACCAATAACAAATTTTTTTAAGTTAAAAGTTTAAAATTAACAAACAAAGAAAGGAATAACACATGAAAGATTTACAACTAATTAAATCAAGTAAATTTGGCAAAGTAGAATGTGGCATCTACTCAAATGAAAAAGAAATGTTTATGACAATAAGCCAACTTGTTAATTGTTTAGGTTATGCAAGTAAAAGTGGTGTAGATAAGATTTTACAAAGAAATGAATATCTCAGTAACAAGGTGTTTTCAGCCGAAGTCAATTTGACTTTAGGGGGTACGGACAAAATGGGGGTACCTCAAACAAGGCAGAATACAAGAGTATTTACAGAAGATGAAATATATGAAGTAACAATGTTAGCAAAAACAGAAAAATCGAAAGAGTTTAGAGCTTTTATAAGAAAGTTACTTAAATCTTTAAGAAAAGGTGAAGCGAAAATAATAAAGCCATCTAACGAACAAGTAGAACTAATAGAAATTAAAAAGAAAAATGCAGATGCAAGATTAAGAAATGCAAAAGTAAGAATTCTTATTAGAAGCAGTAGATAAATATAAAAATGTATTAGCAGAACAAAGTATTGAGTTATTAACAATAAATGCATTAGAAGTTATAAATGGCAAGAATACATTAGAAAGCCCCAAATTAGCAGAAAAGAAATATTACACAGCTAATGAAATAGGAAAAGAGTGTGGAGTTAGTTCTAAAAAAGTAGGAATAGTTGCAAATGCTAATAATCTAAAAATAGATGAATATGGTAAGAAATATTTTAGTTTAGAAAGGCAGGTGAATAGAGATGGCAACAAAAATAAGATTTGAAAAACTAACTGATAGTGAAAAAATGATGATTAATTATCTATTAAATGGAACAGTAGAAACACTAATTATAGACGGAAAAGAATATAAGAAAGACGAAATTGAATTAGTCTAGAGAAAGGAGTGAATACAAATGCAATTAACAAAAGAGAGCAAAAATTGGTAAGACAAGCTAAGAGAGAAGTAATAGTGAATATTGTATCTGGAGTAATGTTAATAGGTACTTTTTTAACAGGATTTGGATACATGATGATTAGATAATTTTTATAAATGTTAATTTTAGAGAAAAACGCATGTTAAAGTAGATTTAGAAAGGGGTGATTTAAATGGAAAGAAAAAGTAGAGTTATAGAAAGAAAACAAGGCGACAAAACAGAATATTTAATGACAGCTAAACAAGAAACAATAGAAGGTTACTTTGAAATGTTAGATGTAAACAAATTACTTAAATTCAAAGCTTTTACAGTAGAACAATACAATAAAGCAATAAGATTTGAAGACACAGTTTATAGCATATTAAAAGAACTAGCAGTGCCTGAGAAACATACTAGTTCAACAAATTAATAGTATTTATGTTAATACTCTGAAATTATATTAACATAAAACTATTGAAAAATCAAGGGGGTTATGGAAGATTTAATATGGCTAGGATATGACATTAACAAATTATCAGTTTGTATAAAGTATTTAGAAGAAGCTAAAAAGTCTTTAATAAGATGTAGATAACACAGATGGAATTTACGCAGAAATATATAATTTAGCAGAAAAAGTAAATGACTGAAAAATAGAAAAAGAAATTGAATTTGAGAAATATGGAGGCTTAGATTAATTGAAGATAAAGAATTGATTATAAAACCCGAATTTAATGGGGAAATAAAAGCACATATTAAAAGTGTTGGAGAAAGAGAAAGCAATATGAAAGAAGTAAAAAGTTATGTAGAAAACTTAAATAATTATTATAAAAGCGTGACTTTTACAGAAGAAACACTAAAAGAAGCAAAAGAAGAGAAAGCAAAAATCAATAAATTTAAGAAACAAGTAGCAGATTATAGAAAAAATATAGTTGCAGAATACAATAAACCAATTAAGCTATTTGAAGGAACTGCAAAAGAAACAGAACAATTATTAACAGATACATATAACGAAATAAATTTACAAGTAACTAATTTTGAAAATAAGCAAAAACAATTAAAAGAACAAGAAATAAAAGAGTATTTTGAAGAATACAGAATAGCAAACAATATAGATTTTATTAAATATGAACAAGCAAAAATAAATCTAACACTAACAGCTAGTATGAAAAGCTTAAAAGAGCAAGCTAAAAACTTTATAGACAAAATAATAGATGATTTAAATTTAATTGAAACACAAGAACATAAAGCAGAAATACTAGTTGAATATAAACAAACATTAGATGTAAGTAGTGCAATAACTACAGTAACAAATAGATTTGAAGCTATTGAAGAAGAAAAGAAGAAACAAGAAGAAATAAAGCGAGTACAAGAAAATATAACTCAAATGTCAAATGCTAATATTTCAAAAGAAACACCAAGTACAGCTCAGCAGATTATACAAACACCAAAAGTAGAGACTAAAGAAAAGTTATTCACAATAAGTTTTAAAGTAAAAAATGAACCAAAATCAAGATTAAAATTAATAAAAGATTTCTTAGAAAATGGAGGATATGATTATGAGTAATCAATTAACAACCAATGAACCCCAATTTAGTGTAGCAATACAAAGTGATACATATAATCTAATTAATCAAACGTTAGGAGACAAAGACATAGCAACAAGATTTATAGCAAGCATATCGAGTGCAGTTGCAACAAATGGAGATTTACAACAATGTGATGCGGGAACAATATTAAGTGGTGCATTATTAGGAGAAAGCTTAAATTTGAGTCCAAGCCCTCAATTGGGTCAATATTATTTGGTACCTTTTAATAAAAAAACGAAGAAAAGATGAAATCATAAGAAAATTAGCAAAAGAACGACCTACGTTAAGATTTGCTTGTTGTGAATGGTTATTAGAGCCACTACTTCAATGTGGAGTAAAACGAAATAACATAGGTGCACTTCAAATTGGCACAAAATACGATTATAAGCTATTTAAAATTGTACCAATTAAGCTATATCATGACGTACCACAATGCGGATATAGAGTACTATTTAATGATTACAAAGTCATATATATGACAGATACAAAAACAGTAGAAGGAATATGAGCAAAGGATTATGACCTATATCTTATCGAAGGAAATTATGAAGATGAAGAGTTAGATGAAAGAATAAGAAAAAAACAAGAAAAGCAACAATATTGTTATGAATATAGAGCTAGATACACACATCTAAGCAAAGGACAAGCAAGTGATTTTCTATTAAAAAATATGGGGGAAAACTTAGAATATGTGTTTATGCATGAACACGTAGAAAGGTAAGAAAATAGAATTTGAAAAATTATATATGTTTAATTCCTTTACAATTCAAAATGCAGATAGTCAAAAAATAGCAGATACATATAGCAATTTACAAAAAGAATTATCTGAAAATGCAGATACAGGCTTTTTAATATCGAAAAATATAGAAATATATGCAAATATGAATTATTTAATAGGAGAAATGATAGCAAGAATACAACACATTGAAAGCAGAAATTTCTATTGTGGAAAACAAAGAAGTATATATGCAAAGGAAACAATGGTAGGAAACGCAAAAGGAAAAACCACCAGCAATGAGTTATTTTGAAACTATGGCAAAAGAATATGTAAAAGAAGATAGTAAAAAATTAGCAGAACTAGGGGCTAGGTTATTTAGATTCGAAAAAGCATATAGAAAGTATTGATAGCAAATAAAATGCTTTAAAAAAGAAAATAGAAGCAATTAGATATGAAATCTAAACACATGGCACTAATAGAAGTTAATAAAGTGTAAGTAAGGATTAATTTATTAGTTCTATAGGCTCCCTTAAAAGGAGAAATTATGGTTATAACAGATTTAAAAAATGAGTTCCACCCAGTACCAAAACAAGCAAGAATAAAAAATAAGTAACTTTTAAAAGATAAAAAAGGAATATGTCAAATATGTGGTAAAAAGACATCTACAGAGAAACATCATAAAAAACAAAAGGTTCTGGTGGAGATGATATTGAAGAAAATTTAATAGAAGTATGTAGAATATGTCATACGAAAATACATACAGGAGAAATAAAAATATAAGCAACTGGTGACAATGTACCAGTTGCCAGAAAGGAGCAAAAGAAAAGTGTGGAAAGCGATAGCTTTATATTTTACAAAAGTTTTTACGATGCGATAACTGATGCAGATGAAAATTGGTTTATAAGGAGTATGAACATAATAGGAAACGTATGGGATAATCCGGAGTTATTAAAATAAGGTTAGGAGGAACAAATGAATATAGAAAAAGCTCTAAAGGAATATAGAAAAAATAAGGGCAAAATAGAAACATCAGAAGAGAGATGCAACTACTGGCAATATTGTCTTGATACGATGTCAGATGACGAAATAGTATCAGAATTTGTATATGAAAAATCAGATACATACGGTATGCCAAAAGCCAGAAACAATGAAAGTATAGTCGAAAAAGAAGTAATTATTTATGAAGTAACAAGAGAAATGGTAAAACAATGGATTATAGATGATAAATCAAGAATTAGACCATTAAAACACGAAATAAAGCAAATAGAAATAGCACTAGGTCCTTTAACAGAAGAAGAAAACTATGTTATAGAATGCAAATGCATAGATAACTGGAAGTGGGTACAAGTAGAAATTGGATTCAATGAAAAATATAGAGAAGAGAATAAAATTACAATAAAAAGATTGAAAAGAATAAAGATAGAAGCTTTAGAAAAGATGAAAGAAATAGTAAATATATAAAGTACACCAAAATACACAAAAGATGCACGAAAAGTAACTGTTCTTTCTAAAGCAATGTGGTAATATATTAGTATAAATTAGTATCTAAGATAGATACTACAATATAAACTTTTTTGAGAGAAAATATACGTTGCATAAGGAGTTAGTTATATAAGTATAACTAGCTCTTTTTAGTGTAAAGAAAAGCCCTCAACAAGAGAGGGCAAATTGAGTGAGACTAAAAACAAAGTAGAACAAATACTGTTACAGGTATAATAAGAATCATTCCTGTAGCAACTAAAGCAACAACGAGTTTGTCAAAGTCATCCATTATTTTCACTCCTTACAGTTTAATATAGTTTAATTATAATACAATAAAAATATGAAATGAAGTGGAAAAATAAGACAATTCTAGTTAAGTCTTAGATTTATAAATAGTATGTAGAAATACATAAA
>DXVF01000004.1 GCA_019417465.1 Clostridiales bacterium | reverse complement strand
TTAACAGAAGGGATTTCCACCCTTTAAACTATACAACCTTCACGGTCGCACCACTTGGTGAACTTTTTCTTAAAAATCACTTATTTTTCGTTCATTTAGTGAACTTTTGCACTCTAAAAGGAGTTTTTTATCCATTCACTCGGTGAATTTTTGCATCAGATCTGCATAAAATTTTTGTTTCTTTATTAACTCTTGAAGGCTTGTCCTTCAATGTGTATAGACATTTCGTTAAGAATGCTTTCCTGCCCTCATTTTAATGAGGTATTTTGCTTTTTAAATGTACTTATGTCTACCTAATTAAATATACTTATCCTTAAATCCTCTTAATTGAAAAATAATGTGCTTTTAAAAATAAGTCAAGGTTGTGCGACAGCACATTCACTTTAACCTTGACTTGATTTTATAAAGTACATTACAATCTTTATAGAGGATTAAATCGTTTCTTATTTTCAAATTTTACCTGTATTTTTTTATAAAATACTTAACTAACATTGAATATTGTCATTGTTTATATACTTGATAAATTCATAGCTTGTAATACCTTTAGGCCAATCTTTTATTTCAGCTATCAACTTAAATCCTTTTTTCTCATAAAAACCTTTTGCTTGAAAATCTAATGTATAAAGATGTATTCCAACTAGTTCCTCTTTTTTACAATATTCAATAGCTTTATTTATTAAATGTGAACCGATTTTATTTTCTCTAAAATTCTCATTTACATATAATATATCTATATCTAACCATTGCATTTTTTTATGTGCTATCATTCCTCCAATAATTTGATTATCTAATAATGCATAGAACCCAAATGGGTCATTATATCCCTTTTCTATATATATTTGAAATATTGGATGTTCTGGATGATTTTTATTATTGAAACTTTTTATTCCCTCTCTTATAACTTTTTCATACTCTTTATTAGTACTTACAACTATATTTTCTTCTATTATTTCTTTGCCTTCCATAATTTCCCTCCAAATGATAATTATTTTATTATAAAATTATTTATATCTTAACACATACATAATTATTTCGCAAATTTTTTATTTACTCCTAATTCATCTTAATACTAGAATACTTAATAACTTTTTTATTCATCTAACATTAATCTTGTTTTCTTATCTTTTAATCTTTTCAATTGTTCTTTTTCAACTTGTTTAATACTCTTTTCTGGTGTTGGTAAATCCTCTGGCATTGTTCCACCAATATCTTTTATGGCTTTTCTTACAGTGGTTCCAACAGTATAATGAGTTTGATTAGCTTTTTCTTTTGTTTTTACATTTTCTCTTTTCAATTTAGCTTCTGTTTGTGTAATTCGAAATAAGTTAGCGGCTAATTCTTCACTTCCCATAAAATCCAGTATTTTTTCTTTGTCTTTTAACTTCTTTTTTCTATGTATATCATCAACAGTTAATCCTCCATATAATCCCATATAGCCAGCATTTTGAAATTCAGCATATTCTTGATTTGTTATCACTCCAGAATTATGTGCTACTTCTAACAACATTTGATTCCATTGTTTTATATCTCCACGAATTACTAATCTCTTGTTATCTTCATCTAATTGATTAAAATAATCTGCCACTTCTTGTCTTCGTGTTTGAATTGCAAAATAAGTTTGTCCCAAAGCAATTATTTCTTTTCTTGGATCACCATTTTGCACAATTAAATAGCAAGCATATCTCGATAATTCATAATCAATTACTTTTTTCTGTGTTGCTCCTGCTTCAACGATTTTGCTGACCTCAGCAAAATCGTCATCAATATTTTTTCCACTATTTTGGCATGCTATTTTTGCTCTATCTATTACTTTTGCAAAATTTCTCCATTGCTTGTATTGCAAAACTTCGCTTAATTCTCTAGCACACCAATATTCTATTCCATCTTCTTTTGTTCTTTTTATATCTTCAAAACTTTTGTATTCTTTTGCTTGTAAATCACTCATTACTATCATCTCCAATTCGTTATTTTTTATTTGCTATATTGTATCAAACATTTGTTTATTATGCAAGTATTTATATAAAAAATTTATGAAAAATAAAAGCACTATTTCTAGCACTTTATTAACTAAATCTTATTTCTAAAAACACAAATTATATCTATCTTCTATTACGAATTTTTATATGTTCAACTGTGTGTTATCCGTCATGTTATAGCTTGCCATGACCTTGTTGCCGACCCTTGAAGTAGTAAACATTTTACCCATAGTATTTACCTCACTTTCATATATTTCGGGTATGTTTGAATAGTAAGATGGCTATGTCTATTTGTCAATATTTTTTACATATCTTGTTCCATATTTTGCTTATTTTGTTCTATCTCAATATATTTTTTTATTGTTCTTTTTACTTCAGCAGTTATTTTAGGATTATTAAGGATTTCATTAACTGTTTCCCATGAATAATCATTATGTTCTGTTAAAATAATATTATCTGTTTCCTTTACTTTAATCGCAAAATTATATTGTCTTGCATTTTTTCCACTTCCCGATTTATAATCAAAACTATCTATATAATATAATATCTTTTGCATATCACAATTTGTTTCTTCTTTTACTTCTCTTGCTAAAGCTGTCGTTATATCTTCACCTTTCTCCATATTCCCACTTGGTAATTCATCAATTCCTCCCATAAAGTCATCCGACTTTCTAGACATTACTAATATCTTTCCCTGTTCATTAACAATAATTGCTCCAACAACATTCTTTATAATTCCTTCTCTTTTTCCCTTTCCTAATAAATAACCATAATTATCCATATCTAATTCCTCCAATTAATTATTTTTTTGAAATTCATTATACACATATATTAACAGACCTTTTCTTACTTCTGGTGATATATTTTTTTCTTTTTCTATATCTTCTAACTTAATCCATTTATATGACTCATGCTCAGTTAATAAAATTTTATCTTTTAAATTCACTTCCACTTTAAAATTAAACTGCCTACATTTTTTGCATGAACCTGATAAATAGTCAAATTGATCTACATATGAATTTATCTTTGTAATCTCCATATTAGTTTCTTGTTTTACACCTCTAACTAAAGTATCATAGATATCTTCATCTTTTTTAGCATTTCCTCCAGGCAATTCATAAAATTCTCCCATAAAATTATTTTTCTTTCTTTTAGCTAAAAAAATCTCTCCATTTTCATTTGTAATGATTGCACTCACAACAATATTTTCAATTCTATCATCTTTAGCATTCTTTTTTTAAAATTGATTAAAATTCATTTTTCCTTTTTATAAAAAAAGACAAAGTTACTACAAAATTGACTTTATCTTTATAAACTATAATAATAAATAGATAACAACACAAATAAAAGCAATATTAAATATTGTTTTATTCGCTTTATATCTAATTACATTTTGATTATTATATTTTGTATATTTCATATTTCAACTTCCCTGTTTTACTTTTTTCGACATTATACTATTATTCCTAAGTTTTGTCAATTTTTATCCACCTTGTCTCGGTTATTATATTGTATTTTGTCGAATTTTGTTTTTTCTTTTAAAATGTATTTTTTTCTATGATATTGTAAATAATAAGATTTATAGCATTTTATCGTATTTTATCCATATTATTTCGTTTTTAATTTCATTTATATTTTCTTAATATTAATATATATTTATAATAGGTGATTTAATGAAAAGAAAAAATTATGAACAGAATATTAACTATGGACAAAAATTAAAGAAAGCAAGAGAAGCTAATTGTTTTGGGCTTATTTGAAATATTACTATTTTGCTAATAAAATTATAAAACAAATTTTATGCATTTTATATTTTTAATCTCATAAAATTTAAAAACTTTATGCAATCTTATTATATAATTGTTCATTTGAAATTGTTCCTAATGAACAATTTGAAGATAACTCATATACAGATTTTATTTTTCCTTTTACTTTACTATCCAAAAAAATAATTTTCTCTATTAACTTCATATTTATTAAACTATTAAGCTCTTTATTTAGTTTCATACTTTCAAAATCAAAACTATGTGCTGTAAAAATTCCTTTTACACCAGAGCAAACTGCATAATTAATTGCTTCTATATCAGCTAAGCTTCCTATTTCGTCTGCAACTATTACTTTTGGAGCCATAGATCTTATTGCCATCTTTATTCCTAATGGTTTTGTAACATTTTCTAGTACATCTGTTCTTATTCCTATGTTGTTCTGTGGTTTTCCTTTGTACATTGCTGAAATTTCTCCTCTTTCATCTATTAAACTAACATCTATTCCCTTAAATCCTATCTCTGGAATACCATCACTTATTTTTCTCACTAAATCCTTTAAAATAGTAGTCTTACCCGCACCTGGTGGTGAAACAATTAATGTATGAAAAATAGTATTATTTTCTAAATCTATAACATATTTCAATATATTATTACTACAATCCAAGACTTGTCTTGCTATTCTAAAGTTTAATGATGATATGTATTTAATATTTATAACTTTGTTATCTTCTAGAACAATATCGCCTGTTATTCCTACTCTATGACCACCATTAATTGTAATGTATCCATTTATAATTTCATTTTGATAACTATATATTGAGTTATTGCAAATACTTTGCATAATCTGCATAATTTCTTCTCTATCTGTATAATGATTTACTATGAGGTCTTCTTTTTCATTTATTTTTAATATAATTGGTCCATTTATTCTAACTCTAATTTCTTGTACTTGGTCTGCATTTTTATTTACTATGTTATTAATTTTATTAGAAATATTTAACGGAAAATATTTTAATATCTCTAACATTTTCTAGCTTGTCCTCCTTTAAAGTTAATAAAATATTACTATTATTATATATATTCATGAATATTTAATATTATTACTACTTTCTTAATTGATATAAATGAAATATGAACATTGGCACTAATTTTACATAAAGTGAAAAATAATTTCTATGTGCGTAAACTTGTTATGTATATGTCCTAGCTAAGTAATTTATAAAAATATCTTTCTTAAGAATTATTTATTTTATAATCACAATTTACAGCTTACTTATATTTATAAATTTGTTAAGCAACATACTAGCAATAGTGCTTCATTAATGTACTTATACTTGGTTAATGTTTTATTATGTATTTCTTCTATACATTCCAAATACAAACAAAAAAGAACTCTAATAAATTAGCATTATTAGAGTTCTTTTTTATATAATAGGAAAGTTCTATTATAGAGTAAAATTTAACTAACATGTCTTTCCTATTATATAAAAATAATTGTACACAATTTTTTATCAAAAATTGGCACACGAACAATTAAACGCGGGCTTTAAAATGTTCTAAACAGAGAAAATGTTCTAAAAAGCCCGCTATTGTTCTATTTTAATATTTGTAATTCATAATTTATATAACTTATAATACTTAAAAATTATATAAGTTTTACAATTTATATATTTTTTATAATTTATATATTTATAATTTTATTCTTCCCAGTTATGATAAACATTTGTAACATCATCTAAATCGTCTAACATATCTAGTAATCTTTGCATTTTTGCTTCACCTTTTTCATCTAATGCTACATATGTTGTTGGAACCATTTGTACTTCTGCTTCTAGGAACTCTAAACCTTCTGCTTCTAGTTTCTCACGAACAGCTGAAAAATCTTCTGGTACTGTTGTAATTTGATATACCTCTTCTTCTGCTACAAAATCCTCTGCTCCACTATCTATTGCAAGTAACATTAAATCATCTTCTGTCATATTAGTTGTTGTTTTATCGATAACAATTACACCTTTTTTGTTAAATAAATAAGATACACATCCTGTTGTTCCCAAATTTCCACCTGATTTATCAAATGCATGTCTAACATCTGCTGCTGTTCTATTTTTATTATCTGTACTTCCTTCTACTATTACAGCAACTCCATTTGGTCCATATCCTTCATAAATTACTTCCTCATAATTAGCTGAATCTGTTGAACCAGCTGCTTTTTTTATCGCATTGTTTATAGTATCATTTGGCATATTTGCAGCTTTACATTTTGCTATTACATCTTTTAATTTAGAATTACCAGCAGGATCTGGTCCTCCTTGTTTTACTGCTACTAATAATTCTCTTCCTAATTTAGTAAATATTTTTCCTCTTGCTGCATCTGCTTTTCCTTTTTTGGCTTGAATATTATGCCATTTTGAATGTCCACTCATAATCTCTCTCCTCCTCTAAATTTTTCCCTGTATTTCAAAGGCTTTCTAAACCTCTATCTATTAAATTTCCTCATTTATTGTATCACATTATCTTTTATTTGTGTAGTACTTTTATAAATAATTTACTTTTAACATCATTAGATTATCTCATCCTTTTAACAGCTTGCATTATTTCCTCTATTGATTTCCCTTTATTTTGCTTTTCATAATTTTCTCTAAGTTCTTCTATACTCTCTTCTCTTCTATTTGGAGTTAAATCTTACTCTAAACGATTTTTACTTATATTCTCTTGCTCATCTAAATACTTATCTAATGTGCTTTTCTTGAATCTAATATTTCCTCTTTTACCTATTCTTATGTGAGGAATTTCTGGTACCAACTTATGTATTAAAGTCCAATAGCTTACTCCTAAATAAGTACAAGCCTCTTTTGTTGTTAAAATCTGTTTAGACATTTTTTCATCTCCAATCATTAATATAAGAAATACTTAACTTTTTCTAAAATTTTTATACAATTATTATTGGTATGGTGTAATTATATACTAATGTGAATTGTATGTCAATAGTTTTTTAAATTTTTATATAATTTTTCTTGACATTATACAAATTGTACTTGTATAATAGAAATAGAATTTAATATTTTATCTTAGGAGTGTAATTTTATATGAAAAATAAAAAAGACATTAAAAATAGATTAAAAGAATTGAGATTAGAAGCAGGCTTAAAGCAATCTGACCTTGCTAAAATAGTAGGTTGTTCTCAACAAACAATTAGTAATTATGAAATTGGAGCTAGTACCAATTTAGATTCTATTGTTGAAGAAGCTATTGCTAACTATTTTTCTTGTACTATTGATTATTTAAGGGGGTTAAGTAGCATAAAGAATCCCGAAGAATACTTTAATAATGCTATTTTTTTAGAAAAAGAATTTATCAAACTTGGAATTATAGAAGAAGGCGAAGATATATCTCAAGATCAGTTAGATTTATTTAGGGATTTAATAAAAGCAAATAGACAATTTTTTAAAAAAATATCCTCTTCATTATCAAAAGACTCAGATAATAATTAATATATTAAAAAAAGCAAAGATTTCAATCCTTGCTTTTTCTTCCACTTATACCCTATTTAAAATTAGGCTAGGGGTTTCCTATTGAAATATATTATATACAATAATGGTGTTTATGTCAATTACAACTTTCAATTTATTAATCTATTTGTTCTAAATTAGTTAACTTATTTTTTCTAAATGTTAGTTTTAATAAACAAGGAGATTTAATATTTAATGTTAAATTTTCATTATAAACAAGTTTAACATTTTCATTTACTTCACACCAATTTAACAAAAAGAATTTTATTGAGCCTCCGTGACTAATAACTGCAATTCTTTTTCCCTCATATTCTTTAAGTATTTTTGAAAAAAATCTATTCATTCTTTCTCTTGTTTGTTCTGCACTTTCCCCATCAGTTGTTCTAAATGTTCTATCTAAAAGTTGCTCTTGTGATGGATCTCTTGTACTTTTATCTTTCATAAATTCACCTAATTCTTTTAAATTTCCTAGTTTTCTTTCACTTAAATCATTATCTAAATTAAATGGTAAATTATTTACATTAGCAATATATTTTGCTGTTGCTTTTGCTCTTGTATAACTACTAGACCATATAACATCTAAATTTTTCAATTCTTTATTTTCACTTAATTTTTTAGCTTGTTCTTCTCCTTTTACTGATAAAATTTCTTTTTCATTAATCATCTGAAAATCTTCACTTGTATTTCTGATACCATCTTCGTCAACAGTTTCAGAATGCCTAATCAAGTAAACTATTGTATCTTCCATTTTTTATACCCTTTCACTTATCAATACATCATCAAATGTATTTATATATTCAATCATCATTTCTTATTCCTGTTCCCCATGTTTCAATTTTGAATTATTTCTATACTTATAGGGGTATAATCAATTACATCACAAGAAACACATATATGATTTTTCTTATCAAACCTTTCATCAAGTGGCTTATCATGTATATGACCAAAAATATTAATTTTACTTTTTTCTACTTCTTCTGATGGAGCATGTGTTAATAATAAATTATCTAAAATAATTTTCTTTTTATATACTTGCGAAAATCCTATTTCTTTCCATGTATTTACGCCAATTTTAAAGTCATGATTTCCCCTAAGTAATATTTTCGTTCCATTTAATCTTTGTACTAAACCTTTCACTTCTTGTAATGAGCCAAAGCCCACATCACCTAAATGGTATACTGTATCAACATTTTTAACAACAGAATTCCATTTTTTTATTATATACTCATTCATTTCATTGATATTATCAAAAGGTCTATTACAATATTTAATTATATTTGCATGGTTAAAATGTGTATCAGCTATAAAATATATCATATTTTACTCTCCTAATTTTTTATATTTTTCATTTTTAAATCTATATAATTCTTTATTATATTTACTTATTTCAAATTCTTCATTACTTTGATTTATTATATTTTCAGCCACACTTTTTTTATGTTTTTTGGCTTATTTTATGTCAAATTTTAAATTATTTGTTTGTAACTTATACAACAGATTTTCTATTATAGCTTGTAATATCAGTACCAAGTTTCTCATATTATTCTTTGACAGATAACTCTTTATTTTGAATTGCTTTTAATTCGGAATCAGTTGCACCTACAAATTCTACAAAATTCACATTTCCATTTGGTGTTTAAAAACGCTATTATTTCTAGCAATTTTTTAAACTTCTAAATTTATTAATTCACAAATATCCTTAATTTTTTTATGAAATTTATCACATTTTCCAAATCCATACTCTGCCCAAATAAAAAGTAATCCATTTTTCTTTGCCGATTCAGAATCTTTTTCAGTATCTCCAACATATACAGATTTCAAAATATTATTTCTTTCCAATACCATCTTAATATTTTTTTCTTTATTAAGACCTGTGTTTCCTGAACATTCATAATCTCTAAAATATTTTTTAATATCATAATACTTTAAAAATGCTTCTATATATCCTGATTGACAATTACTTACAATATACAAATCATATTTTAATGATAATTTTTTTATAGTTTCTAATGTATTTTTATAAATATGACCACCATTTTTCATCAAATATTCGTTTTCTTTTTCTTGACATTTTGTAATAAATTCATTTCCTTCGTTATTATTTCCTTTAAATAAGTATTCAATTATTTCATTTTTAGTATAACCCATTATTTCCTTAATTGTGTCTTCATTAACTTTGATATTATAATTTTGAGCAACAGCTTTCCAAACTTGTTCAATCTCTTTTGATGTATTCCATAGTGTACCATCTAAATCAAATATTATAGCTTCTTTCAACTTTTATTTTCTCCTTTACTAGACTTGTTCTTATAATTTCCAAATTACCTATGATCCTATATATTCTTTATATATGGGATCAACAAATATCACTTCCATATTTTGCCCTTTCTTTTATTTATTGGCATTCAAATATTTTAAGCAATCCTCGAAAAAAGCTTTATGGCTTTGGGAAAAATCTTCTTGTTGTATCATTTTTTGTATTTCCCTTATTGTTGCCCATTTTACATCTTCTACTTCTTCTTTTTGAATTTTTATTTTTTCTATATCTATATCTTCTTTTAAATAATAAATATCAACAAAATCGTCATCTGTTTTAATTGTTTTGAATAATTTCACATTTTCTTCTACTACATTAATACCTAGTTCCTCTTTAATTTCAGTTATAACACCTTGCTTACTTGTTTCTCCTGATACGGGGTGTCCTCCTGTAGTAGCCCACTTTCCATCTTTCTTTTTTACTCTTTTTTGAAGTAAAAATTCATTTTTATTATTTTGTATAAAAACTACTACTGTAATATAATAACGTCCTTTGGGTACATCTTGTCCTTTAAAAATTGTTTCTCCTGTTAATTTTTTATTTTCATCATATAAATCTCTTAATTCCATTTTTATCTCCTTGTCAAATTTATTATTTTATCATATCAATATATGAATTTTCAAATGTATTTATATCATATTGTCTTTGCCATTCTTTAGTCGGTATTTGCCTTTCTATACATTCTTTATTTTTTATAGTTTCTAATATTTTATTTTTTAATTCTTCGCTATTATTCTTAAAGATATAATTATAATCGTTTTCTTTTGCTAATTCATTAAATGTTGGTATATCATTTAATATTGTATATATTCCCAACGATAGTGATTCTAATGCAGAATATCCAAAACTTTCGGATTTACTTGGTAATACACATATATCTGCAATCTTATACACTTCTGACATATAATCAAATCTTATTATTTTTATAGTTATATTGTTTTTGCTTGCTTGTGTCTTTAATGAAGCCACAAATTTTTCATACTGTTTATCTAATCCAGTATAAATAATTTCAATTTTTGCTTTTTCATCATCTTCCATTAAACAACAAGCATCAAGTAATAATTGTGGTTGTTTTTGATTTGGTTCTAATCTTTGTGGAACAATTATTTTAATTTTTTTATTATTTATATTATATTGTTCACAAATTTCTTCATTAGTTTTATCTGTTTTTAATCTTTCTTTATCTATTGCGTGAGGAATGAAATTTATTTTACATTCAGTCAATTTACTATATTCATTAGCATAGAATTTTGATGGTGCTACAAATATTGTTTTATCATCATCTTTGTATTTTTTTATTATATTAATTACTTTTTCAAAAGACTTTTCTCCCCAAGCAAGAATATATTCAAATGGATTTGTATGTATTGTGAATATTCTTTTTTTGTTCTTCCAGGCTTCTAAAAATAATAAAGAATTTAATTGTATAAAATCATATTTTCCCATATTAATTTTATCTTCAAGTTTTTTTGCTAAATTTGAATATGAGCTATCTGTTTCAAAATTTCCAAAAGCTTCTTGTACTATATATTCATCTGCTTCGCCTTTTATATTAAACAAATCTATATTTATATAATTTACACCATCTTCTCTATGTGTATTTCCTGAAAACATATAAACATCAACTTCATTTCCGTTATCTACAAAGGCTTTTGCAAGATCCATTACAAATCTTTCTGTACCACCAATTGCTTTTTTAGATATCGCCCAAGCATTTACTATCGCTATTTTCATCTTTTTCAACCTCATCTCTTTTTATTTCATTTTCTTTTTGTAATAATTGTCTATTACTTTTTTTTAGAATCAGCTTTTATTCTATCTCTTAAAGCCTTTTCTTTTTTCTTTAAATTATATGAATTTTGAATGATATTTAAGTAATGTTCATTAGAGTTTCTATCCGAATATTCATAAGCTCTTTCGCTTAATTTTATATATGTTTCTTTATCAATAGTTAATTTTTTTGCTCTTTCTCCACCTGGTACAACTATCCCAATTCCATATTTTTTTACTTCTTGTGAAAAATCTATAACATCTGATATTATTACAGGTTTTCCCCTTACCAATCCATCTATTAGTGAATTTGGTACATCTTTTACTATTCTTTTCTGTGGCACAAATGCAACAAAATCTGAATCATCAAATAATTGTGTTAAAGTTTGGGTATTATTATGTATTTCTAATAATTTAACTCTATCATATACGCTCTTCTCTTTTGCGATTGCATTAAAGTTCTTTGTATCATTATCTCTTAAAGGAATTGTTAGTGTGTAATTAGGATTTTCTTTTAATAGCTCTAACAAATATTCTAATCCTCTTTCTTTTATTGCATTTCCTTCTTTATTATTCCAGCTGGCAAATAATATATTTACATTATCAGTATTATATTCTTTATTACTTTTCTTTCTTTCTATTTTTGATGGTGTTGGTGTAACCTCAATCTTTTTTTCATCAATTCCATATTCAACTAATAATTGTTTATGTTGTGGTAATTCAACAAAAACTTTTTTCAAATTTTTATATTTTTTTAAATGTTTTGAATACTTTTCTGTAGGTCTTCTATACATTGATACATATAAGGGATTCCCTGTTTTATTAAATAAAAATCTTTTCCATAGACACGGTTCTTCTTCAAAAACGTGAACTCTTTCTCTTTTTGCTTTATATGTTTCTTTTATTGCTTGAAAAACATATTTAACTGGCAAATATACATAAATATTATCTTTTATATCCTCTTTTTGCATAGCTTGTTGCCCCATAAATCTTGTCGCCGAAATAATCTTAGCATTATTTGCTTTTGAAATCAATTCCATTTGATTTGATACAGCTTCTTTATATCTTACAAAAAAATCATTAATTACTAACATAATTCTATTTCTCCATCTATTATACTATATAATTTTTTCAAAATCTTTTGTTTTTCTTCAATCTTATTTTCATATCTATTTACTATACTATAACGATCTTCTCTTGATTTTAAATCTATAAAGCATTTTTCAATTATCTCTTTATTTAATCCATATTTATCAGCTTTCTCAAAAATCTTTAATTTTTTTATAACTTTTATTATTTCTAAAATATCTCTATTTTGCATTAATCCCATAGTTAATATCCCTATTGAAACAGCCATTCCGTGTGGTACATTTATCCTTCTTTCTATTTCTTTCGCCATTATATGTTCTGAACCACTTTCTGGTCTTCCTGTTCCATATAGATTAGTTATATATCCTGCAATACCAATAAATTCAAATAATTTGATATTATTTTTTACTATATCATCAAATTCATTATTATTTACAAATTTCAAAACATCTTGCAATAGTTTTTCTGACATATTATATATATTATCATCTATCTTTTCATTTATATCTTTTTGAGCTAGTTTCCAATCATATAAAGCAGTATATATTGAAAAAACATCAGCTAATCCATATATATTTTCTTCCTTAGATAAATTTAATAATTCGTCATCAATTATTATTGTTTCAGGAACTTTAGCTTCTATAGTTATCTTTTTATTTTCTTTTATTAGTGCTACTTTATTTGTTGCATAGGAATTTGTCGAAAGCATTGTTGGAATGCAAACAAACCTAACATCAAGTTTATCAGCAATATGTTTTCCAATATCTATTGTACTTCCTCCACCATAACTTACAACTGTAGATATTGTATTGTTATATTTGATAAATTCATCTATTTTATCAATATTTTTTGTAATATCGTGCCAATTAACCATTAAGCATTTATTATTATTTATTTTATTTTTTTCAATTGATGTTGGCGAATATATAATTAATTCATTTTCTTTTAAATTATCTATATAATTTTTACTATTACATTTTTTAACTACATCAATAAAATTATTAGATTTCATATTTTACTCCTTACAAATATTTTTCTAGTTTTTTATCTTTTTTTATTTTTTCAATTAAATTAGGTAACTTTCCCATACTTTCTTTATTTGCAATAAGTATAACATTATTACTTTTTACTATATTAAATTCTTTTGTTCCTACAACTGCAATTATTGTATTATTATCATCATTATATATATTACAATTTTCTACATCTTCCATAATCAAATTACCTTTTTTAACATTATTATTTTGGTCTTTTTCTTGAATCTTAAAAAAATCATTAATACTTCCTATATCCAACCATTCAAATTCTCCTTTTACCATTTTTATATCATTTGATTTTTCAAGTATTCCTTTATCAATCGAAATAGATTCAACCTTTTCATATATCTCTTTTAAATTCTTTTCATTATTTTGCAGGCTATTTATTATTTCTTCCCTATACGCATAAATATATGGTAAAAAATTTTTATAATTATCTAATATAGTGGAAATTTTCCATATAAACATTCCACTATTCCAATAATATTTTCCACTATCTATATACTCTTTGGCTTTTTCATATATAGGCTTTTCCTTAAATTCTTCTACAATATTACATTTCAAATTCTTGTCATAATTATATTTTATATATCCAAAACCAGTTGCAGGATATGTTGGTTTTATACCAATTGTTACTAAATTTTCATTTATATTGGCTAAATCAATTCCTTCTTTAATATTTTTTAATAATCTGTCTTCTTGGCTTATATAATGGTCAGAAGATAAAATTGTTATTGTTCCATTGCCTTTCTGTTTCAATATTCTAATAGAAGCATAAAAAATACACATTGCTGTATTTTTAGACATTGGTTCTAAAATAATATTTTCTCTAGGAATTTTATAGTATATGTATCTTTCTGCTAATTCTCTTTGCTCTATACTCGTTATTACAAAAATATTATCATATTCAAATGTTTTTTCTATTCTTTTAATAGTTTCATTTATCATTATATTATCTGAATATAAATTCAAATATTGTTTTGGCTTATTAGCTGTGCTAATAGGCCATAAACGACTTCCTTTTCCTCCTGCTAATATTAAAGCATAATTTTTCTCATTATTATCTTTCATCACAATCATCTCTCAATTCTTTTAACAAACTAATATAGGATCTATTTTGACATTTATTGTTTTCTTTAATAACTGGTTTATAACCTTTTCTCACATAATTTTTCACAGTAAATTCGTTATAATTATTTACTGTGTCTAACGTCCTTTTAGATTCTTCAACATTATCAGATATATGTATCAAATTATCAAAAAAATATCCATCTATCTTCGTCGCATATTCATTTCTAATTTTTTGTTTTACTTCTCTTGCTTCAATACATTGAATTTTTCCATCTTCACTTTTTTTGTATGTTGGATTATCTACCTTAAAAACAAATACTACAATTCTTTTATTTTCAGTATTCATATTTTTTATTTTGTCATATATATATCCACCTTCGTATGCTTCTTCATCTCCTTTATAACAATCTAATACAAATTGATCATATTTTTCTCCCAAATCAAGAACTTTTACTTCTACAACATCTTCCATAATTGCAATTCTTAACATTATCTCTCTTGCATATTTGTTTCCCATATTCCATAATATCCCAACAGGATATTCAACATCATAATTTTTACCAACTTCCACATTTATCTCCTTTATATGTTTTGCTATTTCACATAATATCTTACCATTTATTCGCTTTTTTTATAAAATAGTTAGATTTCTCAAAAGGTATTTTCGTATTGTTCATTTCTTTTTTTAATTCTTCAATTGTATTAAAATAATCATTTACTTCAGCTTCAATTAGAATATTGTTTTCAGTAATTATTTTTCAGAACACATAACTAACAGTTATTTCATTACCATTTTTAATAGCCATTTTTTGCTCCTTTTTTCTTATTCAAAATATTTTATAAACAAAGACAAGCAAATTGGTGCTTGTCTTCTGTAACTTTATTTTATATCCACTTCCAATATTTTACTATATTTTTTTATAAAATTCAATATTTTTAAGGAGTTTTTGATGAATTTTCATTGTAATATAAGAAGTTTACCCTTTTTTTGATGTTTGTCTTTTTTCATAAAATCCGTATATCCTTTCAATATCAATATTTTTCGCCATTTTACTATTTTTTTATTTGCTGGATTTACTATAGCATCGAGGGGTACTGGATGTCAACTTTTTACTTGTAAAACTCACAAAACATACTTGTTTTTAAGCATTTGAGGTTATTGGGGGGTTTTTTAACTACTTTTTTGATTTTTTCAATACAAGATATATTTGTAAAATGTGAAATTGAAGCAATAAGGTTTTATAAAATTTGACTTTATTTATTGAGTATAAAAGTCAGATTATGTTTACATGTTTTTGCTTATTTACATACAACTATAAGTAGTATATTATTTACCTGTAATACTGTATTTTCAATCATTCTCTCATTTATAGTTTTTAATATTCCTACTTATTTTTTTACATTTTTTCGTAAAAAAATATAGCCAATAGGGGAGTATTTTTTACTCCAAAATTGACTATTATTTATACAAATTTCTCTTGTTTTTCTCAATTATGTTGAGATTTGTTGAAATGATTGCACCAAAATTGCTCCAAAACTGTTTTTGCTCATTGCTCCAGCCTTGTCGCTCTAAGGAAAGGAGATTTTGCATTTTGCCATTTACTGTGTCCTGACATGGTTAATTCCTCCTTAAATCTTCTTAATATTCCAAGGAGTATTGTATCATATTATATTACATTTACACAAGTGTTTTTCCAATTTTTTATTCCTTTATTGTAACTAGATAATACTTTAAACATGTTACTTTTAATCAATTTGCTCTAAATCAATTAATTCATTTTCTTTAAATGGTAATTTTATATTTAATATTTTGTATTTTACTCATGTGAGTTGTACGTTTTTTATTATTCAAATTGTAATTTGTATTTCTAATATAGTTCCATAAAATAATCTTTTGGGTTTAAACTATCCATATTAACATTATGCATCTTTAACATATCATCTGAAACTTTTCTAAATACTAATTCATTAAATTTGTTGTTATCTAATAATATTAATTCACCTTGTTGCATTGCCAAGAAAAATATTTTTTCCTTTTTCAGTAATTTACTTGGTGTTTTAACTTTAACCAATGTTACAATTTCATTATTATTATCTTTTAATAGATAACCAAATTCTATTAAAAGATGTTTTAGTTCTTTTTTCATATCTATTAGTTTTTGATTTTCTAAAAATGCTATAATAGTATCTCCTATTTCTTCCTTTTGTTTTTTGTCATTTATAATATTTTTAAATGGATTTTCAACTTCATTATTCATAATATACCTTCCTTTCAACTTATCTAACCAAATTGTAATTTAAATTACTTTTGATACTTTTCTGGTGCTATTAATATATCTCTAATCATATCCCCATTTATTAAACGAACCTTATTTTTTTCCTCAACTTTAATCCAGTTATTTTCTACTGCAACTATTTTTCCCTGTACTCCAAAAGATTCATTAAATAACATGATAGTACATACTTTTCCAATAAATTCCTTCATCAATTCTTGTGGCATTTTTCTTTTCCTTCCTTTCTTTTTTCTATTCATTATTCCTAAATATAATTTATTTCTTCTTGGTATTATTATACAACAAAAGATGATAATAAACCAAAACCACCAATAATTTATTTTTACCACCTCCATCAATCTCAACAAAAAATTACTATTTTGTTGTGATTATAATATCATAAATTTATCAATCTATCAACTAACAAAATATTTGTGCCAAAAACATCATTTTCATTTTTAAAGTCCTTGTAGCTGTAAGTAAAGGACATTTTATATTATGCCACTTGCTGTGTCCATTCATCTCTCTCCTTAAGCAAATTAAAAAACTTAATAACTACTAAAAAATGATAGCTGCTGCTATCATTTTTTATATATTCACAAGTATTATTCTAAATTGTCTACTTCTTGTTCTAAATCTCTTATATAACTTTGCTTTAATAATATAAACTATCCTATAAATTTATATAATAACGAACAGCTAATTTCAACCTATTCCTCCAATACTTTATATAAGAAGTTTATTGCTTCTTGCTGACTTAATCCATCATGTCCTTTCTTTTCTTCGTAATGCAAAGTAATTTCAATGTTATTATACTCTGTAACATTTTTCATTGTTTCGATCTTTTCTAAAAATGGAACTAACTGCATTGAATTGTCTACTTTAGAGCATAAATTTACATGAAGATATATTTTAGGAACATAATTGTGTTTTACAAAAGATTCTACTACATTAAATCTTTCTGGATATTTTAATGCTGTTCCTATATTATCAAAACAATATTCCATAATATAATCTACTGCACTAATAAAAGCCCAATTTGATACATCTAGTTGTGTATTATCTGCTACAACTTTTGCACCTTTTAGATAAATTCCCATAATGATTGATAGGAAACCTCCTGCTGAAGTTCCATATATAACAGTATCTTCTAAATTTATATTCATTTTTTGAATAATTGTTTTTAAAATTAAACTACTATTTTCTAAATAGTAATCTTCATTTTTTCCAATTCCCCAACCTACAGACAAGTCATTTACATATAATGTTGGATCCATACAAAATATTGATGATGTTTTTATGATATTTGCCCAACTGTGTCTTTAAAATACTGGAACTTTTACATTTCCTCCTGCTATTGCTCCATTATTAAATACAATTAATTTATTATTATCAGTTTTTCGGTTGATTAAATATTCGTATTTAACATTATTCTTTTTTACTTCCAAAATATAAAGCAAATTTTCCTTTACTTTATAGTTTTCTAAATCATAATAATCAATTTTTTCTACTGGATATGGTAATTTTTTTATTTTTGTTTTTCCTTCTGCTTTGTCTATCGTGTCATCAATTACTTGTATAGTTCTTTCTAATTCCATTTGAATATCAAATTCATTTCCAATATTGAAATCTCTTTTCTCTTTGCACATATCATTTTGTTTCATATATTTTAATAATGTCTCTGCCAATTCTTTTTCATCATAATTTATTAAAGTACCACAGTCATATTTTTCAATTAGTTCTTTTGCTATTCCAACATTTGTTGAAATAATTGGTGTATTTAGTATTGCACTTTCTGCCAGAGCTAAACTAAAACCTTCACTTAAAGATGTTAATATGGTTGCTACACTATTTTTTATATATGGGTATGGATTTTCTTTAAATCCTAATATTTGTATATTTTCTTCTAAATCATTTTCTTCAATATAGGTTTCTAATTTTTTTCTCTCTTCTCCATCTCCTAATAGATAAATCTTAAAATCATCTCTGTATCTTTTTACTAATTTAGCTGCCTTCAATAAAAGAATTTGATTTTTATTTTTGTCTAATCTTCCAAGTGTAGTAAATAGATGTTTTCCTGGTAATAATATTTTTTCATTACTTAAACTTTTTATTTTTTCTGTATCTACTGAATTTGGTATTTCATATATATTTTCTGTTATTCCAAAGTTTTCTTCTAGAGCTTTTTTTACTACTTCTGAAATAACTACAATATTATCGAAAGTTTTTAGTACATTTTTTTGCATATTGTATTCTTGTTTTATACCTGAATATTCTACTGTAGTAGGATTGAAATTATTATAATTCAATTCACTCATATCACCACGGATCCACACTACTTTTGGTGTATTGTTCATATATGATGCAAAATAAGATGGTGCATTATGATTACATGCAATTACACAATCATATTTGTTTTTTATTAGTTTATTAAATTTTAGTGGATTTGCTAGTATTGAATAATAGTAATCCATATCTCTTTTTTTATCATAATTCTCTTTTGTGTAATCTATCAAAGGTTCTAAAACATTAATATCACTATTTAAAATACTATTTTTAGAGTTTTTAAATAATGGAAATACATCAATTGAATATTTACTCTTGTCCAGTCTATTTAATATATCTGCTAGTGATTTTTCTGTTCCATAGCCATAAGAAACACTCCATGTTATAAATAATAATTTTTTCATAATTTAATTCACTCCCTCTTATATTCTATGAGAAAGTTACTAATTATGTTATCTGTATTTTTTACTATTATAAAAGATTAGTTAATCCAATATTTTCTTTTTCACTATCCACTCTATTAAATATTACTTCTGCTACAGTATTTCCGTGAACTGCATAATGAAGTTTATTTTGAACACTAGTAAAAAATCTAATTGTTGATTTTGAATTTTTATCATAAATGAAATTCCTTTTTTTCTATGTAAATTGGATCTTCAAGGAAGAATTCGCTCATTTCTCTATAAGTTCTTGAAACACCTTCATTTAATTCCTTAACAATTCCAAGTTCCGTTAGTGCTCTGGATATTATAGGATTTCCTATTATATTAAAATTTAAGTTGTCTCACACTTGCTTTTTTAAATATACAACTTTAGTTGATACTTTTTGAGTAAAAGTTTCATCGTGTTCTACAAAAACAAGTGTTGGTTTATAATTTAAAATAGTATTTTCGATTTGTATTCTTGTTAATATATCAATATAATTCAAAGGTTCATCCCAAACATAAATATTGGCTTGTTCTGATATACTTTTTCCAATTAAAACTTTTTTCTTTTGTCCTTCGCTCATATTTTGTATATCTGTGTTAAAATCTGATTTTGAAAATCCCATTTTAATTAGCATTGCTTTAAAAATACTTTCATCTATTTTATTATATTGTGCAAAATTTTTCAAACTTCCTTTTAAATCTTCTGTACTTTGTGATATATAAGATATTTTTAAACCATTTGCTACTTTATATTCTCCATTAAATTTTATTGTTTCTCCTATGATAAGCTTTAATATACTTGATTTTCCTATACCATTTTTTCCAACTATTGCAACTCTATCTCCATTATTTACCTCAAATGAAACAGGCTTAAATATTACTTTCTCATCATATTTTATTTGTAAATTATTTACTAAAATTAATGGTTTTTTTTTGCTTTCTAATGGAATAATTTTTAAATCTTCATTTTTATCTACATTCCTCAATAAATTAATTTTTTCATCTATCGCTTTTTCAATTCTTTTTTCAATAAACTTCGATTTTTTCATCATTTTAGCAGATTTATGTCCTACATAACCTTTGTCTATTGTTGTTTCTGAATTATACTTTTTACTTTTTGTTTTTTCAATCTCATTTGACCATTTTGCAGTATTTTTAGCAGTAATCTCAAGTCTATTTATATCTTTCTGTAATTTCTCATTCTGTATAGCTTCAAAGTTATCTTGTTTATCTTTATTTTCTTTCCAAGATGAAAAATTACCTTGCCTAATTTCAATGTTAGTATTATTTATAGCAATTATATGATTTACAACTTTATCTAAAAAATTCCTATCGTGAGATACCAATATAAATCCTTTTTTCTTTTCTAAATAACTAACTAAATTTTCTCTTGTTTCAACATCTAAATGATTTGTAGGTTCATCTATAAGTAAAAAGTTATTTTTCTTTAAAAATAGACTGATTAAAAGTATCTTTACTTGTTCTCCACCACTCAATAGATTAAAGTTCCTATATAAAATTTCCGTATCTGTATTAAGTAAACTTAATTCCTTTATAATTTCCCAATCTTCAACATTTGGAGCAATTTTATTTACTATTTCTATTGACATTCTATCTTTATTTGTTACTTCAAAAGGAAAATAATCGACATCAACGCTTTTTGATATTATGCCTTTATATTCATACTTTCCTTGCAACAAATTTAAAAATGTAGTTTTCCCTTTACCATTTCTGCCAATTAAACCTAATTTCCAATCAGTATCTATATTAAATGTTACATCTTCAAATATATTATTATAACTTCCATCATATCTGAATGTTAAATTTTTTACATTTATTAAAGACATTGCCTCTCCCATCTAAATAAAAGATTATAATATTGTTGTAGCTATAGTATCATAAAATCACTTATCTATCAAGTAACTACATACTCCACTTTTTCATTCTTATCACGTAATTAGTAATAGTCCTATATATTTTATAAAACAAAAGTTTATTTTTTCATTTTTTTATGCTTTAGATAACAGAAAATTATTAATATTACAATTATTATACCAACCACTATATATAAAATCCAAATATTATCTTTATTAATTTTATCCTCTCCTATTTTAGTATCTTCTTCATTTATATTTGCCTCATTATTTAATTTTTCTATTTCATACGCTTGTTCCAACTTCTCCTGTAATTTACTTTGTTCTTCTTTATACTTACTTTCCTCTTCTTCATTTCTTTTATAAACTTGAATTTTGTATTTCTTTTTACTAAAACCGATTTGGTGCTGTTATTTCAACAATTACTAAGTTATTCCCTTGTTTTAAATTATCTGTTCCACTTATTTTAACTGTTGCTTTTTCATTTTGTGGAACAGCTAGAATTTTAATATTTTCTACTTCACTTGATATTTCAGTTTTATAATTAGTTTCTATAACATCAAAAGTAGGATTTAATAAAGCGTTTTCAATTGCTAATATTTCTAAATTAGTATTTGCTAGTTCTAAATTGGCAGTTTTAGTTACTTGAATAGTATAAGTATTCTTTATAGTTTTATCTTCTGATGTAACTACAATATTTATAACATTTAATCCTTCTTTTAGATTTGTATTTCCAGTTATTTCTACATTAGCATTAGGATTTTCACTAACTGCTAATACATCTATTTCTTTAACACTATTTCCAACTGTTATATAATATTCATAAACATCTTTTTCAAAATTTGGCGTAATTCCTTCTATATTTAATCTTAAAGTTTTTAAATTTGCATTACTGGTACTAGAATCTGTACCTTGTTCTCCTTGTGATTGCATTTCCAAAATACTTTCTTCTTTTCCTATTCGAACTTGCTTTTCTTCAAAATTAGTATCTATTAATTGACCTTTCTCACTATAAAATTCCCCTTGTAAGTTAAAAGTCGCAATTCCATTTTCTTTTGCCTTAAACTTAAATTTTACAAGTTCTCCTTGTTTTGCTCCATTTAACCCACTTTTATCATACCAAACAAAAACAATACGATTACCCACCACATTAGTATTTTCTATATTAGATATATACTCAAATTTTGTATCATCAAAATAAAGAGAGAAATTAAAAGCTGCTGTTTGTGTATCTTTCAAATTCACACTAACCTCTATTTCATCTTCCTTTTCTAATGTTTCTTTATTACTTTCTAAATAAACCGTTCCTGTTTTTAAAGCATAACTACTATAAAAAAAGAAACATCCAATAAATAGTAATATAAATAAATAAATTATCCTATTTTTCAATTTCAATATAATTCACTCCTTATTAGAGATTTTTTTAGAAACTTTATGTGAAATTCTTTATTGCTCTATTAATTGTAATCCTAGAATATGTCTTTGTATTAATAACAAATCTACTGATGTTGGCTTTTTACCATTTTTACTAATATTACTAGCTTTTCTAAATATTTCTTCTATCTGTTCTATTTCTAAAATATGCCTTTGTATTACTAATAAATCCACACTATTAATTTTTCCATCTCCATTTGCATCTCCATATACAATTATTTTGTATTGTCTTAGTATTTTTCCATTTTCTTTTATTAATATTTTACTTCCTGTTCCAACAATATCTGTTTCTTGTAAAATCTGGTTTTTATAATTTACAATTTCAATTTCTAAATCTGTTGTAATTTTTTCTTTTATATCTGCTACTGTATTACTGTTATAGTCTATTCCACTAATTTCCATACTATTTACATTTAAAGAACTATCAAAATGGATCTCATCATCTTCCATCTTTCTTACTACACTTAATTTACATTCTGCTTGTATTTCTACATTTTCTCTTGAACTAGCTATTAATTTTACATCACCTTCTTGTTTGGCTGTAATAATTCCATTTTCTGAAATAGTTGCAACATCAGAATTAGTGCTATTATATAAAATAGTTTTATCATCTGCATCATCTGGTTCGACTACTCCATTAATTTTAAAAGTATCTCCTACTTGCATATAAATTTCTTTCTGATCTAATAATACATTTGTTACTTTACTATATACAATTATTTCAATTTGAGATTGTACATTATTTGCTTCTGCTTTAACAGTAATAGTTGTTTTGCCAGAACTAATCGCCACAATATTTCCTTCATTATCTACAGTTGCAACATTTGGATTACTTGAAGTATATTGCACTTTATGGCTAGCTGCTTCTTGTGGAGAAATTACTACTTGCAATTTTTTTCTTTCACCTTTTTGTATAGTAGTATTATCTATACTAATA
Source organism: Clostridiales bacterium (assembly GCA_019417465.1). Classification (GTDB taxonomy): domain Bacteria; phylum Bacillota; class Clostridia; order TANB77; family CAG-508; genus CAG-492. The sequence continues at coordinate 113,387 of DXVF01000004.1, read as the reverse complement.
TCAATTTTTTCTATTTGAACTTCTGGTACTTCTGTTACATAAGCTTGAAAAATAAATCCTACAATTCCATTTTCTAATATAACTTTATCCCATCTTTCTCCAGACTGTTTGCCTTTTGCAATTCTGGTCATTTTATCTTGCATATTAACAGTTGTAATTATTTCATAGGAAGTAGATGGTCCTGTTCTTATATTTACATTCGTAGCATTACAGTAAACTTTAGTATCATCTTGTTCAAAATCATTTGTATTAATATTTGGACTATCCACTTGAATACTTGGCATATTATTATAAATTGGAATAATAAAAGTCATAGCTGTATCTAACAATCCGCTCTTTTGATAACCATTATAAATCGATTTTGATTCACTATATGGTGCTAATACATTAGTCATATATTGATGTGTAAATAACTCACCATTTCTATCATCATTAACATCAAACTTTTGTAAATAAATTGTATTTTGTCCTACATTAATATAACTAGAACCAATAAAAATACCTCCACCAGTAATTGATTTTTCCTTGTTATTCCAAGGGATTAAATATTTACTTTTTAGTTCTTGACTTGCACCATTTCCATCTCTTGCATACCTAAGACCATTTTTTATTGCTCCCATCGGTTCTGCCGAACTAGTAGCCCCTATATTATAAAAATTATATAGTCCTTTAAATCCTTCTACATTTCCACTAATTGAACTATGTGATAAAAAAGGTCCTACCTCTTGTTTAATACGAGATGCTAAATGATAAGGACTAACTTTGGAAGTTTGTCCACCTCTTAAAATTAAATCAGAATAATTTTCATTCATATTAATAGTATTTCCATTGCTATCAAGATACGAGACTTTTGTATTATAAAATTCTGTTCCATATAATATTTTTTCAATACCATCTAAATTATTAGTATGTGTTTCATAAGATAGCGCTTCAAATTGAAAAATACGAACTTCATTTAAAAAATTTCTAGGGTCCATACAATATTCTATAGATTGCCTAGAACTATCTACCCATCCGCTATCAATTTCTACATTATATTGGCCTGGAGTAGTATTTTTCCAACTATCGGAATAATTTATAGGTACTAAATTCTTCCCGTAAATATTTTCCTGACTTATGACATAATTCCAATCTAGATTGGTATACAATGCTTTAAATTTCCAATTTGGATGTTTCTTTGCAATTTCTCTTAAATATGGTTGGTAACTACTTGGAAAATTTTCTATTCCGTCTAATTTATCAGATGCTTCTACTTTTAAAAATATAAATATACTTAATGATATTAATAAAAATAAAATGACTATTAACATATATTTTTTTACATTTTTTATATTTTTCATATATTTATTTTCCTTTCCTTTTGAACATCTTTTTTATACATATCAGAAAACGAATATTTTTGGACGTAAAAGATACAAACAAAGTCCAATTAATCATTGTTTCACTTCTCTAGCTTTTACTATAGTTCTTTTTTTTGAATCATTTGTACAAGTAATTAGTGTTACTTCTCTTTCTCCATTTGTTTCTTGTGACAAACAACTTACATCTTCAGGTAACACATTATAAATGTTATAAATTTCATACTCCACTTTTCCAATAGTGTTATCAGAAATCGTAAATTTATTTCCTACCTCTAATTTTTTTAAATTATAAAACATATTATTATTCCTTGGTGCATTATGTCCAGCAACACAAAAATTTCCTATTTCATTTGGGCCCACTCCCCAAAATCTTGCAACAGATTTATTTAATGATTCTTTTGTACATTCTTCTAATATATAAGTTTCTAAATTAATTGCTGGAATTTCTAATTTTGCTAACACATCATATTCCTTGTATTTACTAGCAATATTTTCTTTTGGATATTCTTTAGCTTCTATTTTACTTATTATATTTCTTTCTTCATCATCTAAATTATAATTTGTACCAAGACTTTGAGCTTCATATTGAGAAGATTCTTCCATATCGTTTTTCTCTTGTTTGGTATCTCCATATTCTTGCATTACTAACCATAACATAACAAAAAAAGTTATTCCCATTATAAAATAATTAATAATTTTCCTCTTTTTCATAAGTATCTCCTTATGTAAATAGGATAATTTTGAAAATACTATTTAAACTTATTTTTAAGAAGTAAATCAAAAGGCTCAAAAACCATATACTCTTATCAAGAAATTTCACAAAACTATCCTACTATCTTTATTTCTTTTTATTATAAAAAACATAAGCTCCAATAATTACAACTAAAATAGCGACACATGGAATATATATATTTTCACCTGTTTTAGGTAATTTAGTTGGTGTTTCTTCTTCTTTTACTTCTTCCTCTATTATAGTTTCATCTTCTGGCAATTGTGTTTCTACATTCTCTGTATTATTATTCGGTGGAGTTACTTGAGAAGGTGTTTCTGTTACAGTAAATTTAAAAGATTTTTGTGCAATTATATTATCTGAATTATCCCTATCTATTAATTTAAGATTTATTGTATATTCACCTACATCACTAAAAATCGCTCTTGTCTGTAAAATTTGAGAAACATCTTTTCCTCCTATTTTATAACCTTGTGCATCCCCAAAACCACTTTGAATAATGTCATGTTCTAGCATTGATTGATCTGTTGCCAATAATTTAACACTTGCACCTTTAGGAGTAGTTGCTTCAGCCACTAATCTGGCATGTTCATAATAACGCCCCATTGAAGAAAAATAAGAAAGTGTCATCTCTTTTTCTTCTTGTTTTATAATGTCCCCTGTATATTCTAATTTAAATGAATAATCTACATATGTTGGCTCTACTGTTACATTCTTAACAATTGGAACAGTTATATCATCATAAGTTACAGAAGCATCAGCATTACTAAGACCTTCTGCTGTAACCGTAAATTCAGTTGGATTTGATGTAGTAATAGTATCTTTTGCTTTAAAAGTAATATTCATACTACTTCTTGGATTTGAACCTCCTGTTACATCATAATAAGTTACTCTCACTTTATCTGACATATCATTTGCTGTTCCTCCTTCTACTCCTACATAATCAAATATTTTATTATCATAAGAAATATCAAATGTATATGCACCTAACTCTTCTCCAAAATTAATTGTCAATTTTACTTCTTCTGCTGGTCTTACTATCTGTTTATCAGTTTGTATATTAATAGCATCTAATTCCGCAGCATAAGTTGTTTGCATGAAAAAAAACAATACTATTAATGTCATTATAGTAAAAATACCAATTATTTTTTTCATAAATAAAATCCTCCTTTTTTGTTTTATATTTTTAGTATGCTAATTTTAAATTTTATTATGTATTAATTATGTTTACAATTTTTTCTTGTTAATTTTTTAGTAAAAAGCCCAAAAAAACATAATGAAAATTTTTCCATTATGTTTTTTATATTTTACCTTATTTTTTAAATCACTTTTAATCTAGAAAATTTTTCCATTTGTTCGCCTGCCAATTTTTGCATAAAATTTGTTTTCTCGTGGAATATTGCATCTGTAAAAACATTGTAATCTGTTATCCATATTGATATTATTCATTTATATTTTTTTCTGCAAAACTATTATTTACAAGTTCATCATATGGAGCTTTCTTATCTAATTCACCAGCCATAGACATAACATCTTGAAGTAATTCAAATGATTCTTCTTTTAATACTGGTGTATCATTCCAAGCATCTATATCTTTATAGTTTTGTATTACATTCGCAAGCAAGTTTAAATCTGTATCTGGGAAAAAGCTCTGCACTGCTTTTGCAATCTCTTCTGCTGAATGCTCTTTTACCCACATTTCTCCTTTATATATCGCATTTGTAAACCCTTGTATTATATCTTCATTATTTTGAATATAACTTTTTTTAGCAAAATATGCTGTATACGGAATTTCTCCTGCAGATTCTCCAACAGAAGCTACAATATAACCTTTTCCCTCGTTTTGTATAAGCGATGCTGTTGGCTCAAATAATGTCACATACTGAGCTGTTCCACTTGTAAATGCACCTGCCATTAAATCAAATTTAATACTATCATCTAACACTAAATCAGTTTCAGGATTTATTCCATTTTTCTTTAAAACATATTCTAAAGTCATATATGGAACTCCACCTTTTCTTCCTGGTATTACTGTTTTTCCTTTTAAATCTTGCCAACTAAAATTATCAGTTTTTTCTTTTGCAACTAAAAACGAACCATCTTTTTTAGTCATTTGTGCAAATACTTGGCAAAAATCTTCTTTACCTTCATTATACACATAGATCGATGCTTCAGGTCCTGCAAATCCTATATCTACTTGATTTGCTAAAACAGATGTCATAACAGCGTCTGCTCCTTGACCTGTTGTAAGTTCTATCTCTATTCCATTTTCTTTAAAATAACCATTATTAATTGCGACATATTGTGGAGCATAAAAAACAGAACGAGTAACTTCACTTACCTTTATTTTTTTAACTCCATTGCTATTATCTTGATTCTTCAAAACTGCTATTCCTAAAATCAACCCTATAACAATAATTATAACAATAATTCCAATTATAATATTTCTTTTCACTATGTTAAACCTCCCTTTGTTACTATTTAAACTTTTTAGTTTTAAGGATAAATTTTTCAAGTAACATTACAGCTCCATACATAATTCCAGCAACTATTCCAAGTATTATCACACTAGTCATTACCAAATCTAATTTAAAAACCTGACCACCATATACTATCAAGTACCCAAGACCTGCTTTTGACACCAAAAATTCTCCAGATATTACACCAACTAATGAAAGTCCAATATTTACTTTTAGTGAATTTATAAATGTTCCTATATTGGCAGGTATTACAATCTTAGTTAATATCTGCCATTTATTTGCATTAAATGTTTTTGCCATTTTTATTACTTCTTTATCAGTTTTTAAAAAACCATTTAAATTTTCTAATATAGTTACAACAAGTGAAATTGCAATTGCCATAACGATAATTGCAGGTGTGCCAGCACCTACCCAGATTATAATTATTGGTCCGAAGTGCAACTTTTGGCAAACTATTTAAAACAACTAAATATGGTTCAGATACTTTTGCTAAAAAATTTGACCACCATAAAAGAATAGCAATAAATATTCCTAAAAGCGTTCCTAATAAAAAACCTACAACAGTTTCATATGTTGTTACCCAAATATGTTTTAGTAAATCATTTTGCGATAAATTCATAAAAGTATTTAATATTCTGCTTGGTTTACTTGTTATAAAACTATCTATTATATTTTTATTCGCAAGAAATTCCCAAAAAGCTATAAAAACAACTAATATTAAAATTTGTGCTAAAAGAATTTGTATTTTTTGTTTTTTTAAATTTCCTAAATACACTTTTCTTTCTTTTGATATATATTTATTTTTCATCTACTCCCAGCTCCTTCCATAATGTATTAAAATATTTACTAAATCTAGGATTTTCCCTACAATTTAAAGGAGTCCTTCCGTTCGATTTCAAAATCTATTTTGTGTATATCTTTAATTGTTCCTGGCCTTTTTGTTAATACTAAAACTCTATCAGACATACTTATAGCCTCTGAAATATCATGTGTTACTATAAGTGCTGTAATTTTTTCTTTTCTTAATATTTTGTAAATGTCATCTGTTACCATTATTCTTGTTTGATAATCTAATGCAGAAAATGCTTCATCTAGTAAAAGAATCTTTGGTTTTACAGCTAAAGTTCTAATTAATGCTACTCTTTGTCTCATTCCTCCAGAAATTTCTGATGGATATTTGTCTTTAAAATCATATAGGTTATATTTTTTTAATAATTCTTCTACATACTTTATATTTTCTTTATTCTTTTTTCCTTTAATTTCTAAACCAAAAATAGCATTACTAAAAATTGTTTTCCACTCTAATAAACAATCTCTTTGAAGCATATAACCAATTTTTGGAGAAATCCCATCTATCTTTTCATTTTCTATGTATATTTCTCCTTCACTTTTGCTTTCTAATCCTGCTATAATTGAAAGTAATGTTGATTTTCCACATCCACTTGGCCCTATGATACTTACAAACTCAGCCTTATTTACTGTAAAATTGACATTTTTTAAAGCACCGAACTTCTCCATCTTTATTTTGATATTTCTTTCCTATATCTTTCACCTCTAAAAACTTTTCCATAATATTCCTCCTGTAAATTTATCCTAATATATTTTATGTAAAATGTTTAGAATTTGAGACACAAAAAAAGACAATACTTTATTGTCTTTACTTGTATTAATCTTTTTTTATAATATCTTTTATAACTTCTCCTACTATAATAAGTCCTGCTACAGAAGGTACAAACGAAATACTTCCTGGTACATTATTTTTTCCTTTTTTATTTTCTTCTATATAATCTATATTAGAACTATTTTCTAATACTTTAGTTTGGTCTATTGGTTCTTCTTTTGAATACACAACTTTTAATTTTTTTATTCCCCTACTTCTTAATTCTTTTCTCATAACCTTTGCAAGTGGACAATTCTGTGTTTTATAAATATCTGTTACTTCAAATTTAGTTGGATCTAATTTATTTCCTGTTCCCATACAAGAAATAATAGGAATATTTAATTTTTCTGCCCTTAGCACTAATTCAATTTTAGCAGTTACTGTATCTACACTATCTACTATATAAGAAATAGAATTGTCTAAAATACCCTTAGTATCTTGCAAAAAAAGCTCTTGATATGTTTCTACTTTTGCATCTGGATTTATTTCTAAAATCCTTTCTTTTGCTACTTCTACTTTTGATTTTCCTATTGTTTCGAAAGTTGCAATAATTTGTCTATTTAAATTTGTTAAAGAAACTTCATCATTATCAACTAAAACAAAGTGTGTAATTCCAGCTCTTACTAGCCCTTCTACTACATATGAGCCAACTCCACCAATTCCAAATACTGCTACTTTTGCGTTTTGCAATTTTTCTATTCCTTCTTTTCCTATTAATAATTCTGTTCTTGAAAATTGATTAATCATTTTTGGTTTCATTCCTTTTATAAATATTTCTATTTTTTATAATTATTTTTATTAATTACTTTATTTCTCTTACAGAAAATCCTTCTTCTTCAATTAACCTTTTTATTTCATTATTATCTAATTCTTTTTCTGACTCTATTATCGCATTTTTATTTTCTAAATTTACCTCTACATTTGTAACTCCATCAATAGATTTTAAAACTTTTTCTACTGTCATTTTACAATGGTTACATTGCATACCTTCAATATATATTGTTTTCATAATTTTAGTCTTCCTTTCTTCATCACTATCATTATTTTTTTTAAAACTTGTATATTCATAATTTGAAAAATCACTCTTAAATCTTTTTAATCTTAAAGCATTTGTAACAACACAAACAGAACTTAAACTCATGGCAGCAGCACCTATCATTGGATTTAATTTTAGTCCAAATCCTAAGTAAAATACTCCGAGCAGCTACAGGAATCCCAATAACATTATAGAAAAATGCCCAAAATAGATTCATTTTTATATTTCTTATAACTGCTTTACTCAAATTAATAGCTGTAACAACATCAAGTAAACTATTTTTCATTAAAACAATATCTGCTGATTCTATAGCAACATCTGTTCCAGATCCAATTGCAATACCAACATCTGCTTTTACTAAACTAGGACTATCATTAATTCCATCTCCTACAAAAGCTACTTTTTTACCTTGTTTTTGTAATCTTGATACTTCTCTTTCTTTATCAGCTGGTAATACATCTGAGATTATCTTGTCTATTCCTAATTTTTTTCCTATTGTTTGTGCTACTAACCTATTATCTCCTGTTAGCATAACAACTTCTATATTTTGCTTTTTTAATTCATCAATTGCCTTAAAACTTGTGTCTTTAATAGTATCTGCCACTGCAATTATTCCAATTATTTCTGTTTCATTTGCAAAATAAATAACTGTTTTTCCTTCTTGCATTAGATTTTCATTTTGTTTTTCTATATCATTTATATTAATATTATTTTCTTTAATAAAACTTAAATTTCCTCCGAAATAAGTTGTTTTATTTATCTTTCCTTTTACACCTCTACCAGAAACAGACACAAATTCTTGTACTTCTATAGAATCTATCTTTTCTTCTTTTACTTTTTCCATTATAGCCTCTGCTAGTGGGTGCTCTGAATTTTTTTCTAAACTTGCCGCTATTTTTAATAGTTCTTTTTCATCTATACTAGAAATTATATCTGTAACCTTTGGTTTGCCTTCTGTAATAGTACCTGTTTTGTCTAAAACAACTGTATTTACTGAATGTAGTAATTCTAAGCTTTCTGCCGATTTTATTAATATTCCATTTTCTGCTGCCTTTCCTGTTCCAACCATTATAGCAACTGGTGTAGCAAGCCCAAGTGCACAAGGACAAGAAATTACTAATACTGCAATTCCTGTACTTAAAGCAAATTCAAAACTTTGACCATTTAAAATCCAAAAGATACATGCTAAAATCGCTATAGTTATTACACATGGTACAAATATTCCGGCTTACCTTATCTGCAAGCTTCGATATCGGTGCTTTTGAATTTGCCGCTTCTTCTACCAATTTTATAATTTGTGAAAGTGTTGTATCATCTCCAACTTTTATAGCTTTCATTTTTAAATATCCATTTTTATTAATAGTACCTGAAACTACCTGCTTTCCTACTGTTTTTAGCACTGGAATACTTTCACCTGTTATACTAGATTGATCAATAGAAGATTCTCCTTCTATTATTATACCATCTACTGGTATATTTCCTCCTGGCTTTATTAGAATAATGTCCCCTACATTAATTTCTTCTAAACTTACTTCTACTTCTTTATTGTCTTTAATTACAATTGCTGTTTTTGGTGCTAAATTAATTAATTTACTAATAGCATCTCCTGTTCTTCCTTTTGATTTTGTTTCTAAGAACTTTCCTAATGTAATTAATGTAAGTATTGTACCAGCAGATTCAAAATAAATATCATGTCTATATTTTTCTACTATATCTAATTTATTATGTCCGAAGACCATAACCAATCATGTAAATAGCAAATATTCCATAAAAAATAGCTGCCGTGCTACCAATAGCAATTAATGAATCCATATTTGGACTTCTTTTTAATAACTTTTTGAACCCACTAATAAAATAATTTCTGTTTACATATACAATTGGTATTAACAGTCCCCCCTGAGTCATAGCAAAACTTATTGCATTTTCATTTCCACTAAATAGAGAATCTATAATTTGTGGAATTGGCAAGTAAAACCATTCATATAACATATGGTACATTGCTATATACATAAGTGGTATTAAAAAACATATAGATATAATTAATCTTTTTTTCATAGATTTAATAAGTTCTTTATTATCAAACTTTTTATTAGTTTCTAGCTTTTTATTTTTACTTTCTTCTACACTTGCACTATAACCTACATTTACTACTGCATCTATAATCTTTTCATCACTTAAAATAGATTCATTATATTCTACAATCATATTATTAGATAATAAATTAACATTTACACTCTGTATTCCATCTAATTTGTTCACTGCTTTCTCTACATGAGCTTTACAGGAACTACAAGTCATACCTTTAACATTAAATTTTACTTTTTTCATTTATTAATTCCCTTCTAAATTATAATCTTTTGCAATTTTATCTTTTATTATTCCACTTAAATAACTATTTTTCCTCCACCAAGTACGATGTCATCTATATAAAAAACTGCAGATTGTCCAGGGGTTATTGCTCTTTGTGCCTCATCAAATATAACTTTAATATTGCTACCTTCTTGTTTTATTTTTGCTTTTGCTTCTTTTCCCCCATACCTTGTTTTTACATTTACTTCTATTTCTTCTTTTATTTCATCTACTAATAATAAATTAATATCTGTAACTATAACTTCTTTTTTATATAATTCTTTTTCTTCTCCTACTATTACTTCATTTTTTTCTTTGTTAAATCCTAAAACAAATAGTGGCACAGGATTTGAAATTCCAAGACCTTTACGTTGTCCTATTGTATAATTATATAATCCTGTATGTTTTCCTAAAACTTGTCCTTTAGAATTTACTATATTTCCTACTTTAGGCTTTATATCAGAATTATCTTCTAAAAACTTTTTATAATTTCCATCAGGTACAAAGCAAATATCTTCACTATCTGGTTTATTTGCAACTTTTAGGTTATTTTTTCTTGCAATTTCTCTTATTTCATCTTTATTTTCAAATTCTGCTAAAGGAAATAATACATGTCCTATTAAATCCTTTGGAATATTCCATAATACATAACTTTGATCTTTCTTTCCAGCATTCGATTTTTTTAATACCCATCTATGGTATTTTTTACTATATTCCGTTTTTGCATAATGACCTGTTGCAATATAATTACATCCTAATTCTTTTGCTTTTTCATACATAATACCAAACTTCATATATTTATTACATTCAATACACGGATTTGGAGTTTTACAATTTGCATAGCAATCTATAAAATCATCTATTACATGTTCTTTAAATTGTTGTTTGTAATCATATGTAAAATGTGGTATTCCGATAGAATTACATATATTTTTTGCATCTAGGTATGTATCTATATTAAAGCAACTACTTTCTTTAAATAACTCTAGAGTTGTTCCTATTACTTCATATCCTTGTTCTTTTAATAGTAGTGCAGATACACTACTATCAACCCCTCCACTCATTCCTAATAAAACCTTTTTACTCTTCATTTTTATTTTATCATCATGCTTATCTCTTCCAGTTCTTCTTATACAACATCTACATTTTTCTTTATTAACATCATAATTACAATCTAAATTATTAAGTCCTAGAACCTTGTGAACATATTTAGCAAGCTTATTTACTGTTTCATCTGTTATACTTGATTTAATTTTTTCAGCCTCTTTTTCAGCTTTATCTTCATTTAAATTAAGTACATCTTTTAAAAATAGATAAACAATATCATATGCTTCTAATATTTTTTTAGCCAAATTTACTCCGTCCTCTGTAAGTTCTATTGTTCCATACGTTTCATAACTTACAAGTCCATTATCTTTTAAATTATATATAGCCTTATTTACACTTGGTTTAGTACAATTCATTTTTTTTGCTATATCTGTAACACGTATATTTCCATTTTGTTTTTCTAAAACATACATCGTCTTCAAATATTCTTCTAATGTTTTTGATATCATATACTTCTCCTTTTTGTTAACTTTGGTTAACATTGTATTATGTTATAAATTATTTGTCAAGGTTAACCTTTTATTTTTATAATTTTGCTCTGTACTATAAATTTCCTATTATATAACAATAGCGAGCTTTAATTATATTTCATACTTAATTAATTATCCTACAGCCCTCGTTTAATTGTTCGTGTGCCAAAATTGCTAGACAATTTTGTGTACAGTATATTTTATTGTATAGGAAAAATCATATAATACACTGATATAATAAATAGTAAAAGTATCATCTCTTATTTTAAAGATAACACTTTTACTATTTATCATTCTATTTATAAATCTTCTTATAAATTTCATTCTTTTAATATTCTTAAATAATGATTAGCTTCTCTTAGTACATGGTCTGCTAATAGTGGTAGTATAATAGATTTTATTTCACACCCTACAATTCCTTCTGTTCCAGCCTTTTTAAAATCTCTATATTTTATAGTTTCTGTAATTGTTTTATCTGTAACTGTTTTTATTGTTTCATCTGTCATATTCTTAGCATCTTGTAATAATTTTTTATATTCTTGTGCAAAATTATTTGCTGTATTAATTAATTCTTCTTCTGAGGGATCTAATAAGCCTCTTATGAATAAAGCATGTTCCATCATAATTTGATTCCAGAATAATTCTACTTTTTTTCTATCATCACTTGTAATGTTTTGCCCATTTTGGAGCATTGCTACATATTGTCTATATAATTTAGCTTCACGTATAATATGTTCTAATAAAAGTGGGTAATTTGCTGTAAACAGTTTACAAGATAATACATTACGTAAAATTTTTTCTTTAAAACCAATTAATCCATCTAATAGTTGTAATGCCCTATTATTTATATAACAAGCACAATCTACTAAATTAGAATCTATATAAGAATATCCATCATGTATAAGCCTTAACTCTTGTAATGTTATGTTTGTATCAATAATAATTCCAGTAAATTCTGATGTCTTTTTTTCTGCTCCAAAAGTATATGGAGTTACAATCTCTCCAGAATTTATAATTTCTTGACTAATTATGCAATTACTTATTTTTACAGTATCTGACAATAATTTTTCAAATTCTCCTTTGTACCACTGTGCTTCACAAATATAATCATTACTAATTGGCATAAAGCCTGCTTGTAAAAACAAAGCATGTTCTTTCATTATTCTAGCAAAGAATATATGTAACTCTAGTGTCATTTTAATATAATTTTGCATAGTTTTCTTACCTCCCATATTACTATAGTAATATGTATCAAATTCTTTTTTTGTTACCTCCTCTTATAAATTATTTCTTATTTTTACGAACAGATTATATGCTTTTTTACATATTTCACTATTGTATTTTTCTTCTTTGCATATTGTACGAAACCATTGCCACTATGCTAGTTTCCGAAATTTTACTAGCAAATTTGGCAAGCTTTATTTTTATCCCTGGTACAATATAAAATTTACCTTTAAACATTTTCTTTACCGCATATTTGGCTACATATTTACTACTTAATCCTTTTAATGCAAATTCCACATCTGCAACTTTATTAAAATTTGTATCTACAGGTCCTGGACACAAAATGCTTATTTGAACTTTTGATTTTTCTCTTCTTAGTTCTTCTCTTATAGATTCTGAAAGCCTAACTACATAAGCCTTTGTAGAATAATATGTTGCCATTAATGGACCTGGCATAAATCCTACAATAGACGCTACATTTAATATTTTTCCACTATTTTCTTCTTTCATATCTTGTAAATATAATTTTGTTAATACATGATATGCTACTATATTTGTATTTATCATTTGGAGTTCTTTTTCAAGACTTGTTTTAGTAAAATATCCGCAATCTCCAAATCCAGCATTATTTACAAGTATACTTATATTTTTATATTTCTCATGTAGTTTCTTACAATTTTCTACATTCGATATATCCATGCTCACTACTTCTACATTAGTTTTTAATTCTGATTTTACCTCATTTAGCTTTTCTATATTTCTTGCAACTAGAATTAAATCATATCCATTTTTACTTAACTCTCTTGCAATATCTCTCCCTATTCCTGAAGAAGCTCCTGTTATTAGTGCTTTCATATTACACTTTTCCTTTCTAGTATATTTTTTCATTATTAATATATTTTATAAATTCATATTTAAATCTCTATATTTCTATCTTTTTCCAATACTTTTCTTTTTATAAATATTAGTACATAACTAACTATAGCTAGAATCAATGTTATTATAAACTCTTTATTCGTTAATAATGATATACTTAAAATATCTTTAAATATAATAACTGCTACATAAAAGCCTATTGCTGTTGTAGTAAATAAAAATATTCGAGCTTTATTAAATGGCATACAAACTTCTTGTACTGCCAATATACTCACAAATCCAATTAATAAGTACATCATCGTAGTTGCTGTTTCCTTTGGTATTCCTATTCCATTTTTCGCAAATGTTAATAATATAATATTAAACATAATTACAATGGCAAAAGGCAGAGCATTTGTTAATGCTGTTTTTAAAAAAGTTCCCCTTATTGGATTTTTATTTTTTTCAAATGTTATAAAGAATGATGTATATGCTTCAATTACTAAATCTATAAGAGTAATCTGAATTGGAATAAATGGAAATTCTATATTGGTAAATATGCAAAATATAGATAATAATATAGAATATATTGTTTTTATAAAAAATATTCTTGCTACTTTTGTTATATTATTAACTACTCTTCTTCCTTCCATTAATACATCTTTTAATATACTAAAATCCGAATTTAATAATACTATTTGAGAAACTTGTTTTGCACTATCTGTTGCATCTGGAAGTGTTATACTACAATCCGCTTCCCTTAAAGCAATTACATCATTTACACCATCACCTGTCATTGCTACCTTATGATTTTTTGCTTGCAAAGCTTTAATGATGATACTTTTTTGATGTGGTAATACTCTTGCAAAAATACTATATTTATCTACTAAATCTACTATTTCTGCATCTGTACTTATTGTTGATAAATCTATATAAGAATCATAATCTTTTAATCCAGCTGTTTTAGCTATATTTGATACTGTAAGAGGACTATCTCCAGAAATTACTTTAACATCAATTCCTTGCTTTTTAAAATATCCTAACATTTCTTTTGCATTTTTTCTCAAAGGGTCCTCTAATATTATAGTTCCTATTATCTCTAGCTCTGGTAGTTCTGGACTTGCTATAACTTTATTAGTATATGCTATTGCTAAAACCCTTTTTCCATTTTTTTGTAAGTCTATAATTTTTTCTGGCATTTCTATTTTGCTTTTCTCAAATAGTTTCTCTGGTGCTCCAACTATAATAGACCCTTCTTTCTTAAAAGAAATAGAACTCCATTTTCTTTCTGATGAAAATGGTATATTATCTATTTTTTCATATACCATATCACCCTTAAAATAATCCTGTAATGCTTTAAAAGTAGCATTATTATCTTCCATTCCATTTACAAAAGCAGTCATCATTTCATTAAAAGTTTTTGGTAATACTTTCTCATTATACATTTCTATTCTAGAAACTTTCATCTTTCCAGTTGTTATAGTTCCAGTTTTATCTAAACATATTGTATCTATATGTGCTAAAGATTCTATACTATATAATTCTTGAACCAAAACATTTTTCTTTGCTAATTTAATAACTCCTGATTCTAATGCAATTGTTATTAATAATACTAGTCCCTTAGGTAACATTCCTAATAATCCTGCTGATGTCGCAATTACAGATTGTGCTAAATTTGTTTCTCTTACAAAATAAGCTTGTATAAATAAAAACACTCCTACTGGTATAATAACAAAACTAGTAAATTTTGTAACTTTTTTCATTGAATTTATTAATTCTGAATTATTTTCTTTTGTTTTTTTCGTTGCATTTATTATTTGGTTTGCAAAATTATCTTCTCCAACCTTTTCAACTTTTGCATAACATTTACCGCTTACTACATAACTTCCTGAAAGTAACTTATCATCTTTACTTTTTAAAATTAAATTTGATTCCCCAGTTAATAAAGCCTCATTAACTTCCACTTCTCCTTCTATCACATAAGAATCTGACGGAATTTGATCTCCTTGAGCTAATAATATAATATCTCCTAATACTATTTTTTCTACTTCTATTTTTTCTTCTTTTCCATTTCTAATTACTGTTGTTTTTGATGCTGTTAGTATTGATAGCTTTTTCACCATATTTTTTCCATGTATTTCTTGAATAATTCCAATCAGTACATTTATTGTAATAATAAGAAAGAAAAACGTATTTGTATATGCTTTTACACAAAATAGAGCTATTGCTATTATTAAGTTATATAAATTAAATAATGTAAAAACATTTTCAAATATGATTTGCTTGTTAGATTTTAGATTATTATTTCGTATTACATTCTCATTTCCTTTTTGTATTTGTTCTTCAACTTCCTTATTAGATAAACCTTTTAATTTACTCATTTGCATTCAAATATTCTCCTTTTTCTCAGATTGTATAATAATTATTTACATCACAAAATATAAATTTATAATTTTTATATCATAAAAAACAATAATTGTAAATTTTATAAGTTAAAAATACTTTAATTCTAATAGCAAAATTATAATTATTTTAAATTATAGTAAATTGTAACATTTTTCAGTCATACTTTTTATAATTTATTATCTATATGCAAAAAAAGGATAAGCAATATATTAATACGCTATCCTCTCTTTATTACTTCTAATTTAATTTGCCTTTTTAATTTCTTCATCTTCTATATCAGCCCATACAATCTTTTGTGCTTTTATACTTTTTTGAACATCTATTAATCTTTGATTTTCTGAACCTCTAAATTTTAGTGATGGATTTTTTTTCTCCATTTCAAATTTCCCATCAACAATAACATCAATATCATTTATAAGTTCTCTTGTCTCTTCCCAATTTTGGTACATTTTTCCCATTACATCTTTTTCAAAATCAAATCCTGTATAACACCATATAGTTTTATTTGGAAACTTTTCTTTTACTTGTCTTACTAAATCTACTAATCCTTTTTGATTAACATATTCTAAAGGCTCTCCACCAAGTAAAGATAATCCTTCAATATAATCTTTGTCTAAATCATTTAAAATCTTATCTATTGTCTCTTGATTAAACTCATTCCCATAATTAAAGTTCCAAGCAATTTCATTAAAGCACCCTTTACAATGATGATTGCATCCGCTTACAAATATTGAAACTCTAACTCCAGGTCCATTTGCCACATCACATTCTTTTATCGTTGCATAGTTCATTTTATCTCCTTCTCTCTTATGTATTTTACATTTTTATAAATGTAATACTCTTGCTTTAATCTCCTTTGTTTTTCCTTCATTCCAGAAATTTTCTCCTAAATAACCACAAGTTCTTCTAGTAACATTCATTTTATTATGATCTTTATTTCCACACCCGAGGACATTCCCATTCATTATTATCATTAATAATAATTTCTCCATCAAATCCACACACATGACAATAATCTGATTTAGTATTAAATTCTGCATATTGAATATTATCATAAATAAATTTAACAATTTCTTCTAATGCTTTTAAGTTGTTTCTCATATTTGGTATTTCTATATATGAAATAGCTCCACCTGAAGATATTTTTTGGAATTCACTTTCAAATGATAACTTCTTAAATGCATCAATTTTTTCTCTTACATCAACATGATATGAATTTGTATAATATCCTTTATCTGTTATATCTTTAATTTCTCCAAATTTTTCTTTATCTATTTTAGCAAATCTGTAACATAAGCTTTCTGCTGGAGTTCCATATAAAGCAAATCCAAGTCCTGTTTCTTTTTTCCATTTATCTGTGGCTTCTCTTAAATGATTCATCACTCGTACAGCAAATTCGTGTCCTTCTTCAGTTGTATGTGATACACCTTTCATTATTTTAGTAACTTCATAAACACCTATATATCCTAAAGATAATGTTGAATATCCGCCTTTTAATAATTCATCTATTTTCTCTCCTGATTTCAAACGAGCTATAGCTCCATACTTCCAATGAATTGGACTAGTGTCTGATAAAGTTCCAAGTAATGCATAATGTCTACACATTAAAGCTTCAAAACACATTTCTAATCTTTCATCAAATAATTTCCAAAACTTATCCTCGTCTCCATCTGCAATAATACCAATTTGTGGTAAATTAATACTTACAACACCTTGATTGAATCTACCTTCAAATTTATAATTTCCATCTTTATCTTTCCATGGAGATAAAAAGCTTCTACATCCCATTGGACTAAATACATTACCTTCATAATTTTCTCTCATTTTTTTAGCAGAAATATAATCTGGATATAATCTTTTTGCAGAACATTTAACTGCAAGTTTTGTTAAATAGTCATATTTTCCACCTTTTAAGCAGTTATGGTCATATAGTACATATATTAATTTTGGGAAAGCTGGTGTTACATATACTCCCTTTTCGTTCTTAATTCCTTCATATCTTTGCTTTAAAATTTCTTCTATAATCATTGCATTTTCTTCTATGTATTCACTTTCTTCATCTAGATTTAGGAATAATGTTACAAAAGGAGATTGTCCATTTGTTGTCATTAATGTATTAATTTGATATTGTATTGTTTGAACACCTGCTGCAAGTTCTGTTTTTAATCTTCTATCTACTATACTCTCTATAACATCTTGGGGTAATTTATCTTTATAATTTGTTTCTAATTCTTTCTTAAATTTTTCTCTACTTTTTCTTAAATATTTTCCTAAATGTTTTAAATCTACAGATTGTCCACCATATTGATTACTTGCAACAGCAGCTATAATTTGCGTTGTAACTGTACATGCAACTTGGAAACTCTTTGGACTCTCTATTAATTTTCCATTCATGACTGTTCCATTGTCTAACATATCTCCAATATTAATTAAGCAACAGTTAAAAATAGGTTGTAAAAAATAGTCTGCATCATGAAAATGTAATATTCCTTCCTCATGTGCTTTAGTAATTTTCTCTGGTAATAACATTCTTTTTGTTAAATCTTTTGAAACTTCTCCTGCTATATAATCTCTTTGTGTAGAAGCTAAGACTGCATTTTTGTTTGAATTTTCTTCTGCAAGTTCCTTATTTTGGTTTTTTATCAATCCTAAAATAGATTCATCTGTTGTATTTTGTTTTCTAACTAAAGCTCTTGTATATCTATATACTATATATTTTTTAGCAAGTTCAAATTTCTTGAAATCCATTAATTTTTGTTCTATTATATCTTGTATATCTTCTACTAATATTCTTTTTTTATCTAATTCTTCTATATAATTAGTTATTTCTTTAATCTCTTCTTTAGTAGCTTTTTGTCTTCCTCTTACTTCGCTATTAGCTTTTTCGATTGCAGTTATAATTTTTTCTCTATTATAATCCACTGCTCTTCCATCTCTTTTTATTACCTTCATTTTTATTTTCCTCCCCCATGTGTTTTTATGTCTTTATTATACATTAACTTTTTTGTTTTTCTGTTGCAAATGCAACATATTATGATTTTTTTAGCCTCTAAAAATTTTTTATAGCTATTTCTAAGGAATCAACACTTAATTTTTTTTATTACAATTTTGTAACAAAGTTATTACGTCTATTTCTTTTTTCGTTGCATTTGCAACAAAGTTTGTGTATAATGTTGGAAAGTAAATAATATAGTAGTTACTATTCATAGTTTTTGGTTTTTAGATAATGTTACCGCATAGAAAAGGCTTTATATATTTTTTTAAGCCAATCTTGAAGCGTGGCGGGTAACTGCTATTAATAAGTTTTATACCACGCATTTTATATTTTGCCAATGTCAAAATATGAGCAGTCGGCGATTGGCTTAAAAAAATATATAAAGCCTTTTCTATGCTAGTATGTGCCATTAATCAAGTGGTGAATTAGTAACTCTTAGAAAGAAGTGAAACAATAATGACTAATTATTCTGAATTTTTTAAAGATTTTTCAAAAAATTGTTCAAAAGTTCAAGAAAAAGTATTTAAAAAAGGTGAAGTAATAACAACATATATTGCAAAAAGAAATCAGTTTTGCTTACTTTTATCTGGGGAAGCAAATTTAATTCGTTATGATTTTAATGGAAATAGAACAATTGTAGAACATTTTTCAGCAAATGATGTTTTTGGAGAAATATTCTATACTGTAAATACAAATAATGAATTATTTGTAGAAGCAAAAAAAAATAGTTTGGTTATGTTTTTTAGCTATGATAATGTAGAAAATAAATGTGATAATAATTGTAAATTTCATAATAAATTACTACAAACTTTACCATCTTTATTTTTAAATGAAATTATAGATTTAAATATGCGCATAGAACTTTTAAGTAAACGAACTATAAGAGAAAAACTTCTAGCTTACTTTACAATTATATCTACTAAAAATTTAAGTAAATCTTTTACAATCCCTTTTTCTCTAACAGATTTGGCAGATTACCTAAGTATTGATAGAAGTGCTATGATGAGAGAACTAAGTAGTTTAAAAAGTGATGGTATTATAGAAAAAAGTGGGAATAGAATTACATTGTTATATTAATTTGCGATGTGCGATGAAAGTTAATTTTTTATATTATTTTCATTTATTTTTAGGATAACATTACTAAATTATAAATTATAAATTAATTTTAATTAAAATGGATTGTAATATAAAAATACATATATAATTAATATAAATAAAAGAATGGATCTTGTACTTTAAGACTTCCATTCTCTCTTTTATATTTTATAGTATAATTACAAACAATTTTTCTTTAGTAATATTGTAATTTATATCACTGATTCTCTATTATAATTTGTTATATCAGATCCAATTTTTTCATATAAACTTTTAACATCTAATTCCTTGTTTTTTAGAGCAATAAGTTCTGAATTTGTTGCTCCAATAAATTCTACAAAATCTACTGTTACATTTGGAGTATTTTAGAATTTAATTTATTATCTGGAATCGTAATGAATCCTGTAATATTAGATTTCATTTCCGTATCTATTCCTTGTGTTTGTCCTGTATATAAATATTCATAAGCACTAAATACTTCGCCTTTTGTAAAAGTAATTCTTGCAATAGATTGTAAAATTCCACAAATACACTTTATCTCTGCTTCTTCGTTTTTTTGATCTTTCTTTAATTCCATTCCATAACCACTAATATCCTTATTTTCTGTTTCTTTTATTTATTTCTTCATACATTTTTTCCATTTGCTTTTTGGTAAATTGTTTATATGGAATAAAATATTTATTATTATTAGTTTCAATTACTATATTCAATGGATCATCTGCTACAGGATATGATGATATATTTTTTATTCCAAAATCTTTCAAATAGCCTACTCTTTTTATATCACTAATTTTTATTTTATATTTTGCTTTTTTTAATATACCAATATAAGCTCCATAACTCCCTCTTCTTGACATATAACGATACTTACCAAAACCGTATGATGCACTATAAGTTGGTTCAATTATTAGTGGAAATTTCTTTTGTGAATTTATTACATTTACAACATTTATTCTATATAATCATTCGTTATTTTTATATAAGAATTTGTAAATTTAATGATTATAACTATACTATATTCAATTGCAAAAATCATAATATACATTATAAATATCATAAAAATCGGCATTATTATTTTCCCAATCAAAGTAAATTCATTATAATAAAAATTATAATCAAATAATATTTCAAAATTTCGAATAAATTTATAAATAATTATAATTAGAACAAATAAGAATATTATGCTTTCTATATATTTAATAATTTGCATTTTTAAAGCTCTAAATTTCATCAAATACTCCTCTTATCTTTAATACTTATGTTATTATTTATTATTGAACCCAATTGTAATCCCATTACTTTTCAAAATCCCATTACTTTTTAAAAAGGTAACAAATCCATCTTTATATGGTTCTTCAATATATCCACATCCTCTTTCAGATTTTAATTTTATTCTTTTATTCTTTTCCTTATAACTTACACTAAATATCAATATATCGTTTGCATATAGCAAATTATCTTTAAATTCAAAACATACCATTTTCTCTGTATATGGTAAATCTCTTTTTACTTTCAATCCAAATATAAAAATTGGTATACAACACAAAAAATCTAAAACCATAATTGGCCCCATCCACCATATTCCTTTTGTAAACAAAAAGAAAATAACAAAAAATATAATTATCCAAATAAAGATTGGGATTACAACTTTTAAAGTTGTTTTGTCGTTCATATATTTATATTTTACTATTGTTTTATACATTTTTACCTCTCTTGCTCTCTATAAGTTTTTCTATTTTCATCTTGTTCTATAATATCATATTTACCTTTTGTATGTATAATATACATCACTATTATCACTTCTGCTTTAATTCTGTTTGTGCATCTTTTACTAACTTCCATAATAAATCTTTATATTCATTAATCATATCATCCTCAACTTGATAACCATTCAGGTATACGATTATTTTATCTTCTTTTATATATATTGACAAATCCATTGTATAAACGCCATTCTGATTTTATTTCCAATCGTCACTAATATCTGTAATACTATCAAGATTTTGCATTTCGCTATAATGTAGATTAATTATAAACTTCCTTACATGTAAGTTGTTGCTATGATTACTTCTGCTTTTGTACTAATATTTCTTTACTACCATCATCAATTTCAAATTTATTTTCATCTACTCTTATATAACTACTTCCAATATCTGAATGTAGATATGGAATAATATCTCTATCATAATTACAAATTGTATTAATTGCAAATATGTTATGATTATTAGGGTTATTCATATATTTTTCATCCTCATTACCAGCCATAAATCGCCATCCACTATCCGGAAAAACTGGACTCGGTTCTACTCTATCCATATATCCTACTTTAAATCCTTCTTTTGTTATTTTATTAGATACGATACATCCTTCTCCATTTGGCTCATTCCAATTAATTAATCTTTCAACATTAATTTTTATAAAATAATCCCATAATTTAATCCTCCTTATAAATTGTAATTTGTCGCTGAGATTTAATTTAATTTTTCTATAATTGTTTATAACACTATAACATTTCGATAAATAAAAAAATTCTTTTCGCTATATTAAAATTATAATTCATAAATAGCAATATCACAATTTTTAAGAACATATTTTAATAAATTATCATCCTCTGGAATCCCATTAAAATAACAATATATTGGTATACCAATACTTCCATGAGTTACTATTAAAACATTCTTATCTCTATATTCTTCTTTTATTTTGTCTAAAAATGAATATACTCTTTTAAAAAAATCTCTAATATTTTCTGCTTGTTTATATTTTATATTAGCCTTATAACTCCAAAATCCGTGAGTAAAATCAAAATCTACATCTGCCACTTTACCTTTATGTTCACCAAATTCTCTTACAGAAATACTTTTATCAAAAATTATTGGTATATCTCTGCCATTTACTATAATTTCAGCTGTTTGTTTTGCTCTAGGCAATGGCGAACATATAATTAAATCTATACTAACACTTTTTAATTTTTTAGCCAATTTATTAGCTTGTTGTATTCCAGTACTATTAATATCTATAAAATCATCATCTGTAACAGGAAGATTATTAGCAGTATCATTTATTTGTTGATTACTATGCTTTATATTCCAATCAGTCTCTCCATGCCTAGTCAAATAAATTTTCATAACATCCACACACTTTCTATTAAAATATATATAATTTACAATTTATATTTGTTCTCTTTCATATTCGTCATTTTCTAAAGATAATTTATCCAATGTTCTCTCATAAATATGTCCTCTTGCACCTACATGTCTTACTACATTTGCGGTCAAACTTGATGCTTGAGAAAATGTTCTATGTATAAATTCTTCATTAATTTCACTTGAGTTATTAAAATATTCTTTTATGAAAACAGAGAAAAAAGCATCACCTACTCCTGTTGGATCTATCTCTC
This sequence comes from Clostridiales bacterium, assembly GCA_019417465.1. Taxonomy (GTDB): domain Bacteria; phylum Bacillota; class Clostridia; order TANB77; family CAG-508; genus CAG-492. The sequence continues at coordinate 90,219 of DXVF01000004.1, read as the reverse complement.
TAGTACTATTTATAAGATTTTTTTGTATTATTTTATTTTCAAAAAAAATATCAGCTCCTTCTCTTCCCCTCGTTATAATCATAAGTTTTGGTTGAAATAAACTGTATATATCTTTTATATCACTATATTTAAATCTTTGCATCAAATATGGTATTACTCTCTCATTTAATTGTAATATTGAAATTTTTTTCCTTAATGCTGTAATATGTTCATCATTTAATTTTTCTAATCTATTTGAATGTCCAATATCAAGAACCTTATGACATTCAACATTATCAATAATATTAAGTGAAAAAGTATCTAATTTATCTAAAACTATGACATCATTTGGATTTACTTGACTCTTATAATATTCAAGTTCTTCTAAACTATCTTCATACCATGTATTTTGATAAGTAACTGGAGATATTTTACTACATTCATAACTAAGTTTTGGTAACATTGCCTGATCAATACTTAAATTGTATGCTCTAATAGGTCTATCTTTAAATTTTATTCTAGAGACATCCACTCCCAATTTTGAATATCTTTTTAATACCGTTTTTCCAAATTTATCACTACCACAACCACCTATAGCTACTGTATTACAATTCATATTTGCTAGATTAGCTATAACATTAAATCTTGAACTTCCTCCATCTATTCCAATTAATTTAGTACCATAATAGTATAAATCAGCAATTAAATCTCCTAAAACAATAAATCTTATATTATTATCCATTTATTACACATCCTTTTTTACAGGGTAAACTGTTACATATTCTTCATCTGCACCTTCTTGATAATATATCCAGTCGGAACAATTTTTACAGGCACCATTATATATATGATTTTTTAGATTAGAAATAATTTTATCTAATTTACCATTTTCTACTAATTTTTTTACAGAATAATCATAATCTCTTAAATTTCCTAATGAATTTTGTGCTAAAAGGTCACAACAACAATTAACCACTTCACAATTACTAAGTATTATTATATTACTCTTTAATCCTTTACATTCTCCTCTTGTATATTTAGAAAAATCTCTATCTTTTGGGTTTATATCCATTTCTATACTTTTAGATCTATTAGTAAAATTATGAAATGCTACATTGATTCCTAATTTATGAAAATATTTTATAAATTCATCTCTATTTAAACTTTCTCCTGTGTCAATCATAACTGCTTGAAGCTCTGTCTTAGCTCCAACTTTATCAATACATTTTTTTAATTCTATCAAATTGTTTAAAACATTTGATAAATTATCTACCCCTCTTATTTGCTTATATAATTCTGGATTTAAAGTTCCTATTGATACTACAACATAACTTATACCTGAATTTACCATTTTCATTCTATTTTCTTCATTAAGTAATGCTCCATTTGTAGAAATCCTTGTATTAATCCCTTTACTATGCATATATTTTATTCTATCAAAAAAATATGGATCTACTAAAGGCTCTCCATTAAAATCCATCCATATAGCTTTTTTATAGAACAAGTCCAAATTATTGTCAATAATTGAATAAAAATCATTCATATCCATATGGCAATTTCTTGTTCTTTGAACACATATTGGGCAAGAATAATTACATTTACTGGTTGTTTCAATATATTTAATAAGTATTTCTTCATCCATTTTTACTTCATTCCTTTCATATTAAAACATTAATATAATTAATTATTTTATCTATTGCATTTCTTCTTTCTTCTGTAAATTTTATTTTCATATCTTCTGGTACTTCCCAAAAACTAATTATTCCTGGAATATCAGAAATCAGTAATAAAGCTAAGAATTGATTATTATTTTCTATTGCAGTTTTAGTGCAAACCGCAACTTCCATATCAACAACATTACAATTTTGATTTCTTGCATTTTTACAATGCTCTTCAGCAATCTCTCCTAACAAACATGGAGAATATCCACATTTTACTTTTTTAAAATCTTTAGTTGTAGTTAATTCAAAACTATTATTTTGATATATCGCAGTATCTACCTCTACAAAACTACCAATAGGTAATTCGGAATTTAAACTTCCTGCTAATCCAAAAAATACAATCTTCTTATTTTCAAATAATTCAACAATATCTTTTGAAGCAATACCTTGTGGAGATAAAATAAGAATTCCTTTTTTGAATTTTTTTATATTAAAAATACAATTTTCAAAAAATGCATTTTCATATATTTCTTTAATATCTAATCTTTCTTTTAATCTTCTATATGTTGATTTCAGTGGAGTTATTATAACTAATTCAATATCATCTGCAAAATGTCCCAACATAATCTTTTTTATATTATCTATTTCCATAAATATTAGCTCCATAATATTTCATCTATAATTTTTGGATCAATCAAACCATCTTCTAACTGTATTTTTCCGTTTCTGAAAGCATCTACAATATCATTAATTGCAAATTCAATAAGTGCTGGAGTAATTACACATTCTCTTTTATCTGTTAAACAGTTAAATCTTTTCATTCCATCAAATGGGCACCCTCCTCCACAGCAAGCTAATGCAATACATTTAGAGCAACAAGAAGTTTCGTTTTTGGCTAGTTCTATTGGTGAATTTTTATCTAATAATTCATTTGTAACTATTTCTTTCAAATTATCATTCATATTATCAATTTTTGAGCATCTAACAAAAGATTTGTCTGGTAAAATAGTTGTTTGAGTAGTATGTAATCCACATGAAAATCTTTTAACTTTTCCTTCTCTTAATGGATTTAATCTCCAACTTATTTGTGGAATATCAGCTTTTATCTTTTTTCTATTCTTGTAAAGTTCAATTAAAACATCTCTAAACTCTTCTGCTAAATCTTCATTTTGATAATCTGATGCCCAATGAGGAAGACTATATCCAATCCTAGATGGAGAATACTTTTCATCTAATTCTAAAATCATATCTTTAGCTTTATGTATTGTTTCTTTATTTGCCACCATAAATATTCCAAATTTAACATTATATTGTTGTAGCAAATTTATTCCTTTCATAATATCTGGATACATATATTTACCATCTGTATAAACTCTATTAATATTATCTTCAAAAGTTGGACCATCTAATGAAATATATACAGAAACATTTGATTTTGAAAACTTTTTAACCATCTCTTCTGTTAATAAAGTTCCGTTTGTTGAAAAACTAACTCTTCCATTAAAATTATCTAAAATAAAACTAATTTCTTCGAAAAAAAGTAATGGCTCTCCTCCAATAATAAATATGCTTTTTAATTTTTTAAACCAATCTTTGTTACTAAATTCTTCCCAAAATTCTTTTATATCTAATGTTTCAAAGTTTTCCACATTATTTCCAAACACTAAACAATATTTACATCTTCCATTACATATATGTGAAATTTCTAATCTTAATTTTACTAATGAATTATCATAAAGATCCTGTTCTATTTCAGAACCAATCTTATTTAAAGCAAATCTATTATATTCAGGAAGAAAAAGTAGCTTGTTATTTTTATTTATATCAAATTCTATTTTCTTCATAAAATCCTCCTATTTTTTCCTATTAACAGCCAGTATAACTCCACTATCCATAAGAATAGTTTGACCTGTTATTTTACTATCCTCTTTTATTAAATACTTAACTAATTCATATACATCCTTTGGCTTTATAATTCCAAAAGGCATTTTTTTATCAGTTTTTTCCATCATTTCATTTATTATATTGTCATCTTTTTTATATCTTTTCAAGAAATTAGTTTTTACAGATGCTAATGCTATAGTATTAACTCTAATTTTATTTTCCATTAGCTCTAATGCAAGTATTTTAGAAAACATTTCAATTCCAGCTTTAGTTATTGCATATGGTGCACCTTTAATTTGTGGTAAAACTACTTGTTCTGAACTAAAATTTATTATATTTCCATTACTAGATTTTTTTAATAATGGTATAGTATACTTTGTTATCAAAAATGTACCTGTTAAATTAACATCAATAACATTTTGCCATTCTTCTTTTGAAAGATTTTCAATTAAATCTCTTCCGTTTATCGCAAAATATTCCAGCACAATTTATTAAACAATCAATACTATCTGTTTTTTCTTTGATGCTATTAATTATATTAATTATTTTTTCTTCATCTCTAATATCACAATTTAAAAATTCTATTTTACTATTTTTAGGTATATTTTCATCAATTCCAAAAACATATATTCCTTCTTCTATAAAACAATCAGCTATACATTCACCTATTCCAGATGATACACCTGTTACTATTACATATTTACTCATATTCATCTACATCTCCAAAAAACTATTTAATGGATCCGCATCAGTAAATTTTCCATTATAAATTTTAGATAAAGCAATACATCCACAATATCCATATTTATCTTTTCTTAGCTCAACTACTTTATTAAAATTATTAAATTTGTCTATACATTCTTTGATACTATATTCTGGCCAATATGCAGAAAATTCATCATCTTTATCTAATTTAGCAATCCAAGAACAAGGTGATACTTTTCCATTTACATTTATATGTATTAAATTTTTTCCTCCAGGACAATCTAAGCTGTTTACATCTAGTAAATTATTTCTCCTAATTTCTATATCAAAATCTTCTGATTTATATTTTTTTCTTAATTCATCTACTTTATCTACCATTTCCTTATATCTTTCAATAGGTAATTTAATAGTATCATCATTTTTTGCTCTTCCTTCTGGTATTAAAAATGCTAAATTAACCTTAGAAACTCCACACAATTTTGCAAGAGAAATCATTTCTTCTAATTGTTCAATATTTTCTTTCCAAATCATAGCACTTATTCTTGTTTTCACATTATTTTCTTTTAATAATTTAAATACTTTCACACAATTATCAAACGCACCTGAAACACCTCTAAAATTATCATGTGTTTCTCTTATACCATCTAAGCTAATTGATACTAATTGCACACCTTTTTTTATTGCTTCTAAATGGTTTGGAACTTCAAAAGCATTAGTTGCAAGAGTTACTTTAATTCCTAATGAATTTGCATATAAAATTGCATCATCAATATATGGATATAATAAAGGTTCTCCTCCTGATATATATATTTCCTCTATATTATTTTCATAAAGATCTTTTATTAAATTTTGTATTTTTTCTTTTTCAAATCCTTCATTTGAATTTTCAACAGACCAATTCATACAATGTTTACATCTCATATTACATGAGTTTGTTATCTCAATAAATGCCAAATAATTACTATTTTCTCTTTTTCTAAATACACATGGTGAACTCATTTTAGTTTTCTCCTCTCTTTTTACTTTCTTCAAACAAATTTATTAACTCTTTATAATCAGAGATTTTAAAATCTGCAAGTTCATTTATTTTTTCTCTATCTTTGTCAGAATATTTATCATAAATAACTATAACATCGAGATTGGCATTTTTCGCCGCAAGAACGCCTGTTAATGAATCCTCTACAACAACACATCTTGATAAATCTTTAATTTGGAAATTTTCAATTATTTTATTATAAACTTCTGGATTAGGTTTTTTTAATTTTACATCATCTTTAGTTACTATTAGATCAAAATAATCTTTAATATTACATTTATTTTTGATATTTTCATTTTCATTAATATAAATATCTATTGTTTCTCTTCTTGAAACTGTTGCTAAAGCTAATTTTATATTTTGATTTTTTAAATATTTTATAATTTTGTCTGCATCAGTTTTATATTTAATATCTTTTGAAATTTTTTTTGATAGATTTCTTCGAAATTGTAGAATTTCTTTTGCTGATAAAACAGAATTATATTTTGTTCTTAAATAATCACAATAATTTAAGTATATGTCACCTGTATTATTATTCTTAATAAATTCATCTCTTTCTTGTAAAATTTCTTCTGAACTTTTATTATCTCCAAGTGAGCGCACCAATTCAATATCCAAATAATTATGTGTACCATTTGAATCAATTAAAGTACCATCGAGATCAAAAATAACCAAATCTAAATCAAATAATTTTTTCTGTAAAGAATCCTTCATTAAGTAAACCTCCTCTTACATTTATTTACAAATAATATTTTAACATAATTTTCCATACAAATCAACATTTTATGCTATATAATTCCATAAAAAATGTCATATAACCTTTCAACTGATAAATTTCCTATGTGAATTTTTTACATTGTTTTGATTAACCATGGCATATTCCATTGTAGTATCAATTTTGATATGACCTAATAATTTTTGAACCTGTTCAATTGGCATACCTTTATCAATAGCCATTGTTGCCAACGTTCTTCTAAACTTATGTGGATGCACTTTATTTATATTAGCTTTCTTTCCCAGATTTCTAATTAATATTTCTACTCCTGATATTCCTAATCTATTATAAGGCTTTATAAGTGATACAAATAATGCTTCATTGTCGTCTGTTCTCGTTTCTAAATATTTCTCAATGTACATCTTACTCTTTGCACTAAAATAAACTTCTCTTTCGCTATCGCCTTTACCTAAAACAATACAGCTTCTTTCTTGAAAGTTCATATCTGATATATTCAATTTTGTAAGTTCTCCAACTCTCATACCAGTTGAAATTAATAGTTCTAATATTGCTAAATCTCTTACATTTGAACAAGTATCTCTTAATTTTTCTAAATTTTCATCAGTTAAAGTTTCCTTTACTTTTTTAGTAGCCTTTACTTTGTGTATTCTTCTGACAGGACTTTTTACAATATAATCTTCGTTCTCCAACCATGCAAAAAAGCTTGATAATACTCTTCTCATATTATCTATAGTTACCATTCCAGCTGTCCAATTTTTTTTATAATCTGCTAAATAATTTCTTAATGTCTCTGTTGTAATCTCACATATCGGAAGATTAATCTTTTCAAGCATTCTACTTATATTATCTCTGTAGTAATCTAAAGTCCTTGTTGAGCAACCCTCAATTTCTTTAGATGATATAAATCTGTTTAGAATATCTTCATTATTCCTTTGCATTTCATCTTTTTGACTTTCCTCTAATTTCTCAATTCTATAATATATACATATTTCTGTAAGTATTTCTTTCAGTTTTATTCTTTGGTTATTATCTAAAAAATCTGTAGTTTCCTTTACTACATTTTTAACAAATAACTCTTTCAAATAAATTCCCTCCTTAACTTTTTTATTTTTTGCAATATGTAGAACTATACTTACATTATACTATATTTTAGTTGTTTTACATAATTCAGCGTTTAAAAATGAGTATATTCATAATTGATATACCCATTTTTTATATACATTATTTTATCTTAACCTCAGCAACAAATTATTATTTGAAAATATTAATTAGAATCCTGAATTTTATTCTAATTTTTAAAATGTAAACAGATATATTAACCTGTAATTTTATGAATAAGCTTACCATATTTTTATATCGATTGCAATATTAAAATTACTCAAATATAAATGTATAAAAATTCACGAAACACGATGATATAGATTTAAGCAAATTTTTGCCCTCACATTTTTAGTTTGTTCACAATCTTTTCTATCTCAAATATTCACATTTTTTTATTATGTGATATAATCCATTTATAAAAATAAGAAATGAAGGGATTATTATGGGAAAACATTCTAAAAATACTATAAATATAAAAGCTAGAAAAAAAGATAAAAAGCAAAGAAATAAAATGCAACAAGATAAGAAACCTATAGAAAAAAATATGTCTGAAAAAGAATTAAAAAAACAAAAAAAAGATGCTAAAAAGAATTCTAAACTAAGAAAAAAACTAAAAAAGATAATTATTTTTATTATATTAATTGCTATATTAATTTTTGCAATAATTAAAGGAATATCAATGTATAAATGGCAAACAATCGCTAAAGAAATGATTTCTAATACTGGTTCTACTATTGTAGATAAAGCTGGGAATACCATAGCTACACTTGGAAGTGAAAAAATACATAAAAACATTTCTTTTGATGAAATGCCAGACAACTTAAAAAATGCTTATGTATCTATAGAAGATGAAAGATTTTATAAACATCATGGTGTAGATATAAAAAGAACTGGATCTGCGATATTTTCTTATATTATACATTTTGGTTCTTCCTCTTTTGGTGGAAGCTCTATAACTCAGCAATTAGTAAAAAATATAACAGGAAATGATACCTCTTCTATATCTAGAAAAGTAGAAGAATGGTCTAAAGCAGTAGAACTTGAACTTTGCCTATCAAAAGAAGAAATTTTAGAATCTTATTTAAATATAATATATGTTGGTCCAAATGTTTATGGTGTTGAAATGGGCGCTAAATATTATTTTAACAAAAGTGCAAGAGATTTAAGCTTAGAAGAATGTGCATTTTTAGCTGGTATAAACCATAGTCCAAATTCTTACAACCCATTTCAAGATACAGACCGTCAAGAAAAGATAAAGAAAAGAACAAAATTAGTATTAGATAAAATGTTAGAATTAGAATATATTTCGAATGAAGATTATGAAAAAGCTGTTTCTAATGTAGAAAACGGATTAAATTTTAAAAAAGGTAATTTATCTTCAGAAAATAATGCAATATATTCTTATCACACTGATGCTGTAATATCTGAAGTCATCTCAGATGTTGCAAAAAAACAAAATATAGATACTACTTTTGCTACAAATTACCTAAACATGGCTGGTCTTACAATTTATAGTACTCGGGGACTCTAAAGTGCAAAAACAAATGGAGGAGGAATTTGAAAAGAGTAAATATATAATAAAATCCAAAAATGATAGTTCTGTCACATCACAAGCTGCAATGGTTATAATTGATCATACTACTGGATATGTAGTTGGATGCGTGCGGAGGACTTGGCGAAAAAACTACTTCTAGAGGATTTAATCGTGCAACTCAAGCTGTAAGGCAAACTGGTTCTTCAAGTAAACCTCTAACTGTACTTGTTCCTGGTATCGATAAAAAAATATTTACCGCTTCTACTATATTTGATGATAAACAAACTAATTTTATTGATAGAAAAAAAGAAAATTATTCTCCTACAAATAATTCAGGTTATTTAGGAAAAATAACTGTAAGAAGAGCTGTAGAATCTTCACAAAATATTCCATTTGTTGAAATGATGGAAAAAATAACTCCGAGTACTTCTATAAAATACTTAGAAAAAATGGGAATTACTACACTAACCGAAGAAGATAACGACTTAGCACTTTCTTTAGGAGGATTAGAAAAAGGAATAAGCCCACTTGAAATGGCTGGGGCATATAGCATGCTTGCAAATGATCGGAGTATATATAGAACCAATTTTTTATACAAAAATTACTCATTCAAATGAAAAAACACTAATTACTAAAAAACAACAAAGAAGAAAAGTTATATCAAATTCTGTTGCATTTATAATAAAAGATTTGCTAACCCAACCTGTGCAAGGCTCTCATGGAACAGCAACTAATTGCTCTATTTCAGGAATGGATGTTGCAGCAAAAACTGGTACTACAGATGATGATTATGACCGTTGGCTTTGCGGTTTTACAAATTATTATACAGCTGTTACTTGGTATGGCTTTGATCTAAATGAAAATATTGATTATACAAGTAATCAAAATCCCGCTTCAGTATTATGGTCAAATGTTATGAATTCTATTCATAAAGGACTTTCGCGGAAGTAAGTTTCAAAAACCAAATAATGTAGTTTCTGCAACCATTTGCTCTTCTACTGGTAAACTTTCAAATGGTTATTGTCCTAATACCTATACAGAATATTTTTTAAAAGGTACTGTGCCATCTCAATGTACAGAACATACTTATGGTAATAATAGTACAAAAACTAATACAACCAATAGTAATGAAAATAAAAATACCTATACTAATAATAATATAATTGAAAATAATACTATTAATAATACTACTAATACTACAACAAATACAACAAATAATATAAATAACTCTGTAAACACAACCAATAACAATACTTCTATAAATAATACGAACAATAATGCAAACAATTCTGTAATTACTAATAATACTAATAATACTAATTCTTCAACTAATAATACTAATAATAATTCATCTACAAACTCTGTAAATAAAAATACTATAGTTAATAACAGTACTAATACTACTTCTTCTCAAGATACAAATGACTTAGAATAAATAATTTGCTTATTTATGTTAAGTATGCTATAATATTTTTATATTTTATAGGAGGTTCTATAAATATGAATGAAATGCAGAATAAAAATGTATCAAATTTTTTTGATGGACTTTATCTACTATCAGAAAGAAACAAGAATATTATACATAATATAAAAATATTTTCTGAGTCTGCACCAGAATATTTTACATACATAGATTTTGATAAGTTACCAAATATATCTATAACTTTAAATAATAAAATAGTTGAAATAGGAATTTTTTATAAAGAACATAAATTATCTTTTTATCAACAATCTCCTCTATCTCATATAATCTTATGCGATTTATGCAGTTATGTAACTAATGGCTTTAATGACTTAGATGATTGTTTTGAAGCTTCACATATTATTACTTGTCAAACTCCTATTTCAAGATACATGCCACAAGTACCTAAACTACAAAAGAAACAATTTCACTTTATAAATACCATAAGCTATATAAAAGATTGTAAAGCACGAAAGAACACCTTAAAAAATCAAGAATATTTGGTTAAGGCAAGTCTATTACAAAAGTTTAATATTTTACTTGCCGACTACTTAAATACAGATCAAACTCTATTTCATTATAATTTAAATAAAGATTTGACAAATAGCATATTAAACTTTTTTATAAGAAACCCTAATAACTATAAAAAATCAAATATCCATAAAATTCAAGAGGAATTAGAGTTATTAAATATGACTAGAATTGTTCCAGAGCTACGTAAGAAATTAAGAGACTCTATTAATGATAATGAACACCATACACTTAATAACAATAACTATGATGATTCAGTTAGTTGGTTAAATTATTTACCTCAGGCTTTACAAGATGCATTTAGGCAAACTGATTTAGAGCAATTTAATATAAATAATAGTATTAATAGTAATATTAATACTATTAATAAAACCACTAGTAAATCAACTATTTTTCCAACAATTCTACCAGATCACTTAGCTTAAATAAAACAAAAGCGGGCTTTAATTATATTTCATACTTAATTAATTTTCTTACAGCCCGCTTTTAATTGCTTATGTGCCAGTTTTAAAAAAATTATGTGCAATTATTTTATAGTAAATCTTTCTATTAGTTAAATTTTACTCCACATTAAGAATTTCTTATTATTTAAATATTGTTTCTATATTACCTTTTCCGTCTTACATAACTAACATCTAATATTCCACCATTAACAATAGGCATTTGAGGAGCTATATGCCCTATATCAGCATCATATATTATAGGAACATTTAAATACTTTAATGCTTCTAAAACAGCATCATGGAATTTCATCTCATAATCTTCTCTTATAAAAAGTGGTCTACCAAATAAAATCCCTGTGCAATTATCAAAATATCCTGCATTTTTCATTTGCCATAAATTTCTTAAAACCTGACTGCTACTCATTTCATATACCTCTAAGAACCAAAGTATTCCATCAGATTTATATTTATTTATATATTGTTTTACAAAATCATATTCGGTACCAATTAAGTTTATAATATCATCCATACAGCCACCTATACTTCTACCTCGAAATCTTAATTTATCTTCCCCTCTTAAACTTTTCCATGAAGAATCTACAGTTAATTCATATTCAGTTAAAGGATCATCTCTATTATATTTATTTTCTTTATCTTCACATTTATTAAAACTTTCCTGTATTATATTTTTTCCTTCCATTATCTTTATTGAATCTGTTAAATTCTTATATAATTTTCTCATCCCATATGCTTTTATATTTGGACCATAAATAGTAGCAATGTCAAGCATTGTTGTAAGTATAAAAGATAATACTGTAATATTTGAATAACCTTGTATCCATTTTACTTCACTCTTAGAAATCTCATCAAAATCTAGGTATTCTAAAATTTCTGCTAAAAAATCCCCTCCTGTAGCCATTATAATAGCTGATATTTCATTATTGTTCCATAATTCCAAAAATTCTTCTGCTCTTATATTAGCATCTGCACTTCTTCCCATTTTACTTTGTCTAACATTTTTAGTCTCTATATATTCATAACCTAATTTATTTAAATTACTTTTTACATTATCTAATCTTCTAAAGTCTTTTTCTCTTATTCCTACTGATGGTGCTGTAACACCTATTGTATCTCCATGCATTATAAATCTTGGATATTTCATAAATCCCCCTTTTATCTATTTTTTCCTATAGGAAACTATGTTTTACTTATTTGTATGTCTATACTACCATTTTTCTTATGATATGTTAGCATAGTAATAAAAATTTTTCAATATACATTTTCTTAGTTGATTTCATTATGTAAATATAGCATGCTTATTTTTATCTTTATATATACTAAATAATGCACTTTAATATTTTTTAATATCAAAGTGCATTATAAAAATGAACTAAAATTAAATTTACTTTATTTACTTTCTTTAGATCTTAATTGTTCTTGCTCTTTATTTTCCATAAATTCTTTAAATTTTTGAAGTCCTATTATTACTACTCCACCTATCAAGAAAAATACAATGCTAAATGTACTAAATGTCATTGGATCTTTTGGAACTTCTAATGTTGTTGGTCCTAATATTACTGGATATATAGATCCAATCATTAATCCTATAATTAAATATATTGTTTGTGATCTATATTTTTCCAAACAAATCTTTATAATTTTAATTGTACTTAGTATACCAGTAATTATTCCTAGTCCAAATACTAATAGTACTGGAAAATATGCAAAATTTAAATGTAAAAATTCTTTTACAGCAGAAATTATTGGTATATATAAACCAAATATTAGTAGCAATGTAGAACCAGATATTCCTGGTAATACCATTGCAGATATAGCAACAGCTGCCACTAAAAATACATAAATTATTAATCCTAGATTTAAATTTCCAGCTGATACATTTATTCCTTCGCCAGATACTGGATTTACTATAGATATAATTACAACTATTGCAATTCCTAAAACAGTAAAAATTATATTTTTATATTTATTTTTCAAATGAAGTCTTTCGTCTTTTATTACAATAGGAATTGCAAATATAATAAATCCTAAAAATAAAGAACTTATCTTATAAATCTGTGCATCAAAAATATTTGCAAGAACTAATACTGATAAAATAAATCCAACTACCCAACCTATTCCTAGCTTTGCCAAAAATAAAATTGCTTGTTTTCTTTTTTCTTTATCTTTTCCCATTAAACTATCTAGTGAATTTATGAATTTATCATAAAACCCTAATAAAAATGCTATTGTTCCTCCAGATACACCTGGAACACTATCGGCTAAAGCCATACAAAAACCTCTAATAAACTGAATTATATAGTTCATATCATTTTTCTCTCCTTATCTCATCATTTAGTATTTTTTATACAAATGATAGTATAATATAATTTCTCTTTTTTGCCTAGTATTTTTTACATATTTATATTTTATTTTAAAAAATATATTTACATTTTATTTTTTATGTTATAATAAAATTATATATATAAATAAAGGAGGAATTTTTCTAATGAAAAACAAAAAACTACTAATTATACCAATTGTTCTAATTATACTATTGGTTCTAGCCATAGGGGTTAGTGCATCTTTATATTTCTTTACAGATTTATTTAAATCACCAAAACAATTATTTTTTAAATATCTAGGAGAGTCTATAGAGTTTGATAAAGACTTTGACTATGACAAATCTTTAGCAGAGTATAAGGAACAATCTGAAAAATCTTATACAGCAACAGGTGAAATAACAGCATCATTAAATTATGATGAATTAGAAAACAACCTATCTAATTCATCAAGTTCAAGTAGCCAAAAATATGTGCAAACTGTGATGAACAATGTAAAAGATACTTTAGATAAAACCAAAATACAATATTCTGAAGAATCTATACCTACAAAACAAAAATATCATATGAATATAAAACCTATTTATAATGGTAATGAAGTTACAAATTTAGAATTACTTGTAAATGATGACAACTATGGTATTAAATGCTCAGATTTATATGATAAATATGTATATGTTCAAAATAATAACTTAAAAGCATTAGCATCTAAATTAGGTATTAATTCAAGTTCTATACCAGATAAAATAGAAAAAACAGATCCATATGAGCTTTTATATATAGCACCTGAAACAAGAAAACAAATTAGTGAAAAATACACAGAATTATTTGATGAAAAGTTAACAAAAGATATGTTTACTAAACAAAAGAATGTATCTACTTCTGTAAATGGAGAAAGTGTGGATGCTAACGCATATACATTAACTATTAATGGTGTTCAAGCTTATGATATTATGCATAGCTTTTTAGAAACATTAAAAGAAGATGATACTACTTTAGATTTAATTATACAAAAAATGGAACAAGCTGGTGTAAAGGAATCTATTGAAAATACTTCTATGAGTACATCTATAATAACTTCATCATCAACATCATCAACATCATCTAAAAATATAACTGTCACATTAGATAAAGATTACTTAAAAGATATGATTCAAGACATGATTGATGAACTAGAATATGATAAAGATTCATATACTGAAAATGAAAATATTTCATTTACAGTATATTCATATAAAGGAAAAACAGTAAAATTAGAAATATCAAATAGCGAAGATAATGATAATATAAATATACAAATAACTACTAATAAAAACGAAAAACTTATTACATTAAATCATACTGATACCACAATAATAAAAGCTAACTATTCAGATTCAAAAAATAATAACATTTTAAATATGAATTGTTATGATGATGACAGTAATGAAATTGCAACTCTAAATATGGAATTTGGAAAAGAAAGTACAAAATTAAACTTGAAATTAGAAAAATATGACTCTTCTTCATATTCTTCAAGCACAAATTCTGATGATTTTTCTATGGAAATAAATTTAAAAACTGATGGAGAAATCGGAAAAGATACTGTTACTACTACAGGATATATTAATATTTATATTGGTGGCATTGAATTGCAATTGGACATTAACCAAAATACAACATATACAGATAATATTAATATTGATGATCTAACAGCAAATAATGGTGACCTTATAAACGAAATGTCTACTACTAAAATAAATACACTTATTGAAGATATTTCTACTAATTTTAAAAAAATACTACCAGAAAAGGCAGAACTTTTAGGAATTGAACTTCCAAGTACTATTACTGAAAACAATAATGATACTACTAAAACTATTAATCAAAATAATTTAACTGGTTATACATTATATACACATTCATCAGGTATACAATTTGCTTATCCAGCTGACTGGACAGATTCAGGAAGTACATCAAACCCAGTATTTGCTGATTCAGAAACTGGAACAAATGTCAACTTACTTTCTGAAACCATACCAACTGGTTATGATTTAACATCTTATATGGATATATCAATATCAAATATTAAATCTGGGCTTGGTGATAACATTGAAGGAGATATTTCTCAAGAATATGTAAAATTAAATGGAAGAGATGCTTCAATCATTTCTTATACTATGTCACAAGATAGTATAAAAGTTAAAATTAAACAAATATGTTTTATAGATGATGAAACAGCTTATATTTTAACATTAGCTACTACAGAAGACACTTACGAACAGGAATCAGAAACAATTGATAATATTATTAGCTCATTTAAAAAATAGCTTATACTTCACACTAAAAGATTTTCTTTAATGTTTTAATAATAGGGAAACCTTGCATTAGTCAAATTTTACTTTATACTCAAATTTCTCTATTATATAAAAATCAATACCAACTATTTATATATAGTTTGGTATTGATTTTTTATTTTATACTTATTTATAAGTATATATTTACTTTATTACATTAAAACTCTATTTTTTCACTAATCCATTTTTCTACATCTTCTATTTTAAGTCTTATTTGTTCCATTGTATCTCTATCTCTTATAGTTACTGTATTATCTTCTAAGGTTTGAAAATCTATTGTTACACAGAAAGGCGTTCCAATTTCATCTTCTCTTCTATAGCGTTTTCCTATACTTCCTGCTTCATCATAATCACACATAAATTTCTTTGACAAGTTTTCATATACTTCTTCTGCTTTTTCGCTTAATTTTTTAGAAAGTGGAAGAATAGCTACTTTATATGGAGCTAATGCTGGATGCAAATGTAATACTGTTCTTGTATCCCCTTCTGCTATTTCTTCTTCTTCATAACTGTTACATAAAAATGCTAAAGCTACTCTGTCACATCCAAGTGATGGTTCTATGCAATATGGTACATATTTTTCATTTGTCTCTGGATCTAAATATGACATATCTTGTTTTGAATGTTCCATATGTTTAGTTAAATCGTAATCTGTTCTATCTGCAATGCCCCATAATTCTCCCCATCCAAATGGAAACGCAAATTCAATATCTGTTGTTCCTTTACTATAAAATACTAATTCTTCTTTACTATGATCACGAAGACGAATGTTTTCTTCTTTCATTCCTAAATTTAATAACCAATCTTTACAGAAATTTCTCCAATATTCAAACCACTCTAAATCTGTTCCTGGTTTGCAGAAAAATTCAAGTTCCATTTGTTCAAATTCACGCATTCTAAATATAAAATTTCCTGGAGTAATTTCATTTCTAAATGCTTTTCCTATTTGTGCAATTCCCATTGGCATTTTCTTTCTTGTTGTTCTTTGAACATTTTTAAAATTAACGAAAATACCTTGTGCTGTTTCTGGTCTTAAATAAATTTCTGATGTCGATTCTTCTGTAACACCTTGAAATGTTTTAAACATTAAATTAAATTTTCTAATAGATGTAAAATTTGCTTTACCACAATTTGGACAACATATATTATTATCATCTATAAATTTAATCATCTCTTCATCAGACATACCATCTGCTATCATATCTTTTCCATTACTATGAGCCCATTCTTCAATTAATTTGTCTGCTCTATGTCTTGTTTTACATTCCTTACAATCAATTAGTGGATCACTAAATCCTCCTACATGACCTGATGCTACCCATGTTTCTGGATTCATTAAAATTGCTGCATCAAGTCCAACATTATACTTATTTTCTTGTATGAATTTTTTTCTCCATGCATTTTTTATGTTATTTTTTAATTCTACACCTAAAGGTCCATAATCCCAAGTGTTGGCTAAGCCTCCATAAATCTCTGAACCTGCATAAATATATCCTCTGTTTTTACAAAGTGCTACAAGTTTTTCCATTGTTAATTTTTCCATAAAACCTACCTCCTAAAAATAATATTATTTAGCTAGTAGATGAAATTCAACTTGTCTGTTAATATATATTATTATAAATAATAATATTAATAAAACAAAAAACTTTCATCCAAAATACTAGCCTAAAATTAAGCTAGGGACGAAAGTTATTATTTTTCCGCGGTTCCACCCTAATTGATAACTATAGAAATTATCCTCTTTATTTTTTATAGCTCCAAAGCTCCCCATATATTTATTACTATTAGCTTTCACCATTTTTGCTAACTCTCTTTTTAATAATAAAATATATTTTTTCTTCTTCAACGCTATTATTTATTTTTAATTATTTTATCAGCTCTATAGGCGAAAGTCAATATTCTATAAAAATGTTTTTACTATTTCAATATCTGTTATATTATTATCCCCTTCCTAATACAATTATATATATGTAATTGTATTGTAATCTTTTATTGTCGAATTTTTTATTTTTATATCTCTTTTTTTATTATTTTGCTTATACTGTTACAAAGTTACTTCTTATTTTACAAAAATATTTCTCTAACATTTCAGAGCATCATTTTATGTTTCCTTATATTACAGCATCAAACTTGTTTTAATGTCTGTGGATAATGTGGATAACTTTGTGAATAACTGATATAACTAGTTTATATGGCATGGTTTATTCACATAGTTTTCAACATGTATATAATATAAAAAATAATATTTTTATCTTTCTATTATGTTTAGCAAATAGATATTTGTTTATATAAACTTCTGTTTTTTTAAAAGGTTTATATAAACAATATTCGAGAACAATATAAACATTTTATTTTTTATCACTAGAAGAACAATAGCGGGCTTTTTTGAAATTTTATCTGCTAGAACATTTTAAAGCACGCGTTTAATTTTTCGTGTGCCAATTTTCGATAAAAAATTGTGTACAATTATTTTTATATAATAGGAAAGACATGTTAGTTAAATTTTTCTCTATAATAGAACTTTCCTATTATATAAAAAAAGTGTTCATTTGTAATCGTCCCTTTTTTAGACACTCATTGAACACTTTTTATTAAATTAGAATATATATAATTTTAAATATATTAGCATAATAATTTCAGAAATTAAAATAACAGGAAATCCTATAACAAAGTATAGTTTCTTAGTTTTATGTCTAAATGTATACATTCCTACTATTCCTCCAATTCCTCCACCAAGCAAAACAAGTGTAAATAATGTAGCTTCTTTAATTCTCCATGAACCGATTCATAGCTTTACGTTTATCTATCCACATTGTTAAAAATGCTATTATATTAATTGCTATAAAATAAATTATTATATTTCTTAAATTAAATATATCTGCTAAACTTATACTTTCCATTTTATTTCCTCTTTCTTTTATTGTGGCTATTTAATGTTTTATCAAATATATGAATAAGTCTCTTATATAATAAACATTTTACCCAAATAAACTCATTTGATTACTCTGACTCATTCCATCTAAGCAACCTACACTTTTTAATGTTTCTACTGCAACTTTTCCAATTTTAGATCTAATTTTCATATCATCAATAGACATAAATTTCCCCTCTTTTGCAGCATTATATATTCCTTCTGCATCAATTGGTCCAAGTCCTGGAATAGCACTTAGTGGTGGACGAATTCCATCTTCTTCCATTATAAATTTTTCATGATGAGATAAGTATAAATCTATTGGTAAGAAATTAATTCCTCTTTCATACATTTCTAAAACAAGTTCTAAAACTGGATACATTTCCTTATCTTTATTTTGTGCACTATTACCTTCTAAATCTATTTCTTTCATTTTATTCTTCACTTTTTCTTTTCCATGGCACATAATTTCACTGTCAAATTGTTTTGCTCTTATTGAAAAATATGCTGAATAATAAGCTTTTGGAATATGAACCTTAAACCATGCAATTCTAAATGCCATTGTCACATATGCTGCTGCATGGGCTTTAGGGAACATGTATTTTATCTTTTCACAAGATTTAATATACCAATCAGGAACATTATGTTCTTTCATTAAAGCTTTATATTCTTCCCATTTTGCAAGATCTTTTAATGCTTTTCCCTTACGTACAGTTTCCATTATTTTAAATGCTGGATTTGGTGGAAGACCTTGTTTTATTAAATAAATCATAATATCATCTCTACAACATATAGCCTCATTTAATGTAACAGTTCCTTCTTCTATTAAGGTTTGAGCATTTCCAAGCCATACATCTGTACCATGTGATAAACCAGATATACGAATTAATTCATCAAATGTTTTTGGTCTTGTATCTAAAAGCATTCCGTCTTACGAATTTTGTTCCAAACTCTGGAACACCAAAACTTCCAACTTGTGAATTTATTTGCTCTGGCGTTACACCCAAAGCCTCTGTTGAACTAAAAATTGACATTGTTTCAGGGTCATCTAGTGGTATTTTTTGTGGGTCAACACCTGTTATATCTTGAAGCATACGAATAATAGTAGGATCATCATGACCAAGTATATCAAGTTTAAGTAAGTTTTGATCAATAGAGTGATAATCAAAATGTGTAGTTATAATATCAGAATTTGGATCATCTGCTGGATGCTGTACAGGTGTAAATTCATATATTTCTCTTCCTTTTGGAACAACTATAATACCACCTGGATGTTGTCCAGTTGTTCTTTTTATACCAGTACATCCACTTGCTATTCTTAATACTTCTGCATTATTTACAGGAATTCCTCTTTCTTCATAATATTTCTTAACATATCCGGAATGCTGTTTTATCTGCAACAGTACCAACTGTCCCAGCTTTAAAAGTAGTTCCTTTTCCAAAAATTACTTCTGTATATTTATGTGCTTTCGCTTGATATTCACCAGAGAAATTAAGATCAATATCTGGCTCTTTGTCTCCATTAAATCCGAAGGAAAGTTTCAAAAGGAATATCCATTCCATCTTTATCTAATTTATGACCACATTTTGGACATTTCTTATCTGGAAGGTCAAAACCATTTTTATATCCATAATCTGTGAAATCTGAATATTTACAATTTGGACATCTATAATGCGCAGGAAGTGAATTTACTTCTGTAATACCAGTCATATTAGCAACAAAAGAAGAACCTACAGAACCACGTGAACCTACTAAATATCCATCTTCATTAGATTTCCATACAAGTTTTTGTGCAATAATATACATAACCGAAAATCCATTTTTTATAATTGAATCTAGCTCTTTTTTTAATCTACTTGCAACTATTTCTGGTAAATCTTCTCCATATAATTCATGAGCTTTTGTATATGCTATATCTTTAATTGTTTGCTCACAATTATCAATATATGGAGGACATTTTTCTGGCGATATTGGACTTATTCTTTCACACATATCTGCTATTTTATTCGTGTTTGTTACAACAACTTCATATGCTTTTTCTTCTCCCAAATATTCAAACTCTTTTAGCATTTCTTCTGTTGTTCTTAAATATAGTGGTGCTTGCTCATCTGCGTCATCATACCCTTGTCCTGCCATTAAAATTCTTCTATATATTTCATCTTGAGGGTCCATAAAATGTACATCACATGTTGCAACTACTAGCTTTCCTAATTTTTCTCCTAAATGTACTATTTTTTCATTTATTTCTTCTAATGCTTTTGTATCTGGTACAGTTTCATTTCTAACCATGAACATATTATTCCCTATTGGCTGAATCTCCAGATAATCGTAATCTTTTGCTATATCTTCTATTTCTTCATCAGATTTACCAGCAATAATTGCTCTATATAATTCTCCCGCTTCACAAGCACTTCCAAGAATTAAACCTTCTGAATATTTTTTATATATAGATTTTAAAATACGAGGTTTTTTATAAAAATAATGTAAGTGTGAAATTGATATTAATTTATATAAATTCTTAAGTCCTACATAATTTTTAGCTAAGATTATTGCATGATAACTTGGAAGTCTTTTATAATCTGCATTTCCTGAAGTTAATTTATCAATATCATTAACTGTTTTTACACCTTTTTCTTTAAGCATTTCAATCATTACCTTTAATACTTTTACTGTAGTATCAACATCATCTAAAGCTCTATGTGCTACTTCTACTTTTATACCTAGATTTTCTGCAATAATTCCAAGCTTATATTTTTTATATTCTGGAAAAAGCTCTTTAGCTAAACGCAAAGTATCTAAGTATGTGTTATCTAGAGTAAGTCCTAATTCTTTTGCATTATATTTTAAAAATCCAATATCAAAATCCGCATTATGTGCAACTAAAACACTATCTCCAACAAATTCTATAATTTTAGGCATAACAGTTTCTATTGTTTCTGCATCCTTTACCATATCATCTGTTATATTAGTAACCTCAATTACTCTTTGTGGAATTGGCTTTTCTGGATTTACAAAACAAGAAAATTCATCAATTACTTCTCCATTTTTTACTTTCATTATTCCAACTTCTGTAATCTTTTCTGTTCTAAAAGAAAAACCTGTAGTTTCTAAATCTAAAACACAATAGGTTGTATCTATATCTTGTCCTTTTGGAAAAGATACACAAGGCACCTTATCTGGTACTAAATATGCTTCCACACCATAAATTACCTTCATATCTGGATTATCAAAACCTAATAACTTATGTGCTTCTGGGAATGCTTGTACAACACCATGGTCTGTTATTGCAATAGATGTCATTCCCCACTTCATAGCTCTTTTTATTAAGTCTTTTGCAGATGTCATTCCATCCATTTGACTCATTTGAGTATGCATATGAAGTTCTACCCTTTTTACTTTTGCTTCATCTTTTCTTTCTTGCTTTTTCATTCCAGCTGTTTCTACAATTGTATTTGCAATTACACCAAGTTCTTTTGCAAATGGATCAAATTGTGCACTGCCACCAATTTTAATTCCTTTAGCAGATTTTATTCTTCCGAGAAACAGTTTTAAATTTATCTTTTTCTATAAAGGCTTTACATGTAATTGTACTCGTACCATCATATAAATCAAACATAAATAAAAATTTACCAGTTTTTAACTCTCTTGAATCTGTATTAATTACTTCTCCTTCAAGTGATATTTTTCCACTATCTATAGAGATATCTATTACTTTTACTAATGGCTCTTTTATATTTTGATTTCTTCCTAATATTAATGGTGTTATTTCTTCTGGTTCTTCTACTTCTTTTTTACTATCTTGTTTATTTTGCTGTCTACTACTATTTGCAATATCTCCATTTGTTTGAGACTGAAAATCTTTTTTATCAGATTTTCTATTTTCCTCTACAGAATTATTTTCTTTTGTATCATCAGTTATCTTAGATCTCTCCTGAACTTTTTTAATTACTTCCTCTTGCATTTTATTTCTATATTCTTCGACTTTTTCTTTAGTCTCTTGTGAATTATTATCTATGTATCTTATCTTGTATTTTTGATTAAACACATTAAATATTAAATCTGATAATATTTTATCCATATCTCTACCATATAATATATCAGAACCAGATAGTTTCAGACTGATATTTAAACTATTTCCATCTAAATTTAGACTGCTTTCTTTTAATAAGGCTTTAGTAAGAGGATGTTTATATGATAAATAATCTAAAATATCATCCCACTGCTTTAAAAAACTATTCTCTATATTTCCTATATAACTAACATGTATAACAGCATCTTTAAGTATAAATCTTTTTATTAAATATTTTTCAAAAGCACCAACATCTTTAACTTTTACCTGTTTATCAGATAAAATATTAATCTCTAATTTATTAGTCTTTTTATATAAATTTATAGACTTTATCTTACTATTTATAATATTACTATCTATTTCAAAATCTTTAAAAATTTCTTTTAGCATCTTTTCTTGCCCATCAGCCATTTTACTTGTTACAACCTCCTAAAAGACATTTTATTTATAATTACATATATATTTATTTTTACTCTATTTATAATTTTATCTCCCAAAGTAGGTTTAAGAAGTCTTATATATTATTATATAATAGAATTTAATTTATCACATACATTTTTAACATCTTCTACACTATGTATAACAATTCCATTATTTACTCCATTTTCCGCATTAGTATTAATAACTATATCTCCTAAATTAAAAAAAGTTTGTAATAGACTTTGTACATATTTTACTTCTTTTATATTCTCATACTTTACATACTTATTTTCTACATTTATAAAGTTCGAATTAAATATGAATTTATCTTCATAAAACTCATAATCATATGATTTATATCTCTGTCTCTCAAATAATAATACCACCAACATAACAATAGCTATTATTATTACAGCAATTAAATATACTATAAAAGTTTTATATATTATAGATGGAATTAATAATATTATAAATAATAACAAAAAAGCTGAACATCTATGCAATATTTCATATATAATTTTAAATTTTGATTTTATTTTTAATAACACTTTTTCATCTTTCATTCTTTCTATCTTATATGCTAGTCTCTAATAACTAAACATATTTCCTCCTTTTTTACTAAAAAATTCTTAATACATCATTATAAGTTATATATATTGATAATGTAATTAATATAACAAATCCTAACATTTGTATAGATATTTCTGTTTTTTCTTCTAGAGGTTTTCTTCTAATCAATTCTATTAGCAATAATACTATCTTTCCTCCATCTAGTGGTGGGAAAGGAAGCAAATTAGTAACACCTAAAGATAAAGATATTAATGAAATAATATAAATATAATCCTTTATTCCTTCAGTATTAGATACTACACTTGAAATTCCTACTGGTCCCATTAGTTGGTCTGTTGATACATTACCTGTAAAAAGCCTCTTTAAATTATCTATAATTGAAAAACTAAAATCTACAGTTGAATTAAAAGCATAATATATTTTATTTGTAAAAGTATTTTCGGCAAGTTTTAAATTAACTCCTAAATAGTATTTTGAGTTTTCTGTAGGAGTAATAGTAAATTCTTTTTCCTCTCCATGTCTTTGAACTAATATCTTCAAATCAGATTGTTCATTTTCATTAATTAGCTTTATTAATTTGTTTGCATCATCTTTTACTTCTTCTCCATTTATTTTTAATATAACATCATTTACTTCTAAGCCTTGTGTTTTAGCTGGACTTTCTTCTTGCAAGGCTACAATTTTAGTAGATGTGCCTTCTTTTAGGTATATTCCAGTCTCTTTATATTTTACTTCGTTTGGAGTAATTTCATATTCTAATAAATTATTATCTCTTTTTATTAAAACCTTTACTTTTTCTCCATTAGATTTTAGAAGTTGTTCATTAATATCTTCCTGATTTATTACTTTTTTACCATTTATTTTTACTAACTCATCATCAACTTGCAAACCTGAAGCTTGTGCACTATAGCCATCCACTAGTGATTCTATTTTATTAGTTGTAAAATTAGTATTTGTTGTCATAAGTCCAAAATATATAATTAGTGCAAATATAATATTTACCATACCGACCAGCTAACACTATAGCTATTCTTCTAGGAATTGATGCTTTACTAAAAGAACCCTCTTTTAAAGAGCGTTCTTCTTCTCCTTCCATGCTTACAAATCCTCCTAAAGGAATTAATCTTAATGCATATTTTGTTTCTTTTCCTTGAAATTTTAAAATTGTAGGACCAAATCCAAGTGCAAATTCATTTACCTTAACCTTGCAAATTTTTGCTACAATAAAATGTCCTCCTTCATGGATAAAAACTAATAATCCTAAAAGAAATATAATTTTTACACAATTTATAATAAAAGTAAGCATGTACATTTCCTCCATCATAATAAATTTAATAAGAAATACGCAAATGGTGCTATAAATATTAAACTGTCTATTCTATCTAACATTCCTCCATGTCCTGGAAGTAAATTGCTAAAATCTTTAATTCCAACATATCTCTTTATGCTTGATGCTGAAAAGTCTCCAAATTGACCTATTACACTTAAAAAACATGCAATTAGCCCTATATATAAATAGTTAATATTCATTCCCAAATATGTATTAATAACTAATGTATAAACTAATGTTAAAATAATAGCACCTATCGTTCCACCCACACAACCTTCTATAGATTTATTAGGGCTAATTTTACTAAATTTATGTTTTCCCATTGTTTTCCCTACAATATAAGCAAATATATCTGTTCCCCATGCTGAAATTATTACAAACCATACAAGTAATTTTCCATTCTCTGTTCCCATTAATAGTGGTATATACATTAAGAATAATGGTATATAACAAATTCCAAATAAAGTAATTGCAATATCTTTAATTGTAGTCTTCATATTAGAAATAATAACTTGCAAAAACAACAATAATATACTTGTTGGTACTAATATTCCTATTGTTATAATTATATATTGTCTTGGTACAATATGTATTAATGATATTAAGAAACATGCTAGATATCCGAGCCAATAAACAGGTTTTGCCTTTTCTTTAAAAGCATCAAAATATTCATGCAAACTCATTGCTGCAATTATTGTAAATAATATATCCATTAAATATATATTTCCAAATATAAATACAATAATAACGATTGGTAAACCTATTACTGTTGTTAATATGCGATTTAAATTCATTTATTATTTTCCTCCAAATTTTCTATTTCTAACTTTATAGTTTTCTATTGCTTTTAATAAATCTTCTTCTGAAAAGTCTGGCCAGTATTTATCATCAAAATAAAATTCTGTATAAGCTATTTGCCAAGGTAAAAAATTACTTGTTCTTAACTCTCCACTTGTTCTTATTAATAAATCTGGATCTGGCTGTCCTTTTGTATATAAATTGTTTGATATTAATTCTTCGTTTATATCTTCTATTTTTATATTGTTATTTTTTATTTCTTTAGCTATTTGTTTTAGCGCATATGTAATTTCCGCTCTTCCACCATAATTAAAAGCAATATTTAATGTTAGACCAGTATTACCTTTAGTTCTTTCTATAGCCTTATTTATACTATTTTGCATACCTTTTGAAAGTACTGATATATCTCCCAATACTTTAATTTTTATATTTTCTGTATCTGCTCTTTTAGAAAAATCATTTAAATAATTTTGCAGTAATATCATTAAAGCTCCAACTTCTTCTTCACTTCTTTTCCAATTTTCTGTTGAGAAAGCATATACTGTTAGATATTTGATTCCTATATTATTACAATACTTTGCAATTTTTTCTAAAGTTTCTGCCCCTTTTTTATGGCCTTCTTTTACTTCTAGATTATTTTTTCTTGCCCATCTCCTATTTCCATCCATAATTATAGCAATATGATCTGGATAAATATTTTCTTTTTGATTAGTATTGCTCATATTTTTCTCCTTCATTTATTTCTATTTTCAATATATAATGCTAATTCTTTTAAAAATTCATCATTTGTTTTATAAGTAGATATAATTTCTATAGACTCTTTAATTATACTTTTTAGCATTTTATTTGATTCTTCTAATCCATATTTACTAACATAAGTACATTTTCCTTTTTCTTTATCATTTCCTACTGGCTTTCCTAAAACCTTTGCATCTCCTATTTCAGATAAAATATCATCTTTTATTTGAAATGCTAATCCTATTTTTTCTGCATATATAGATAATTTTTCGATATCTTTATCATCTGCTCCAGCAATTATTGCACCTGTTCTTACAGAAGCTTTTATTAATGCACCTGTTTTATTTTTATGCATATATTCTAAATAGTCATTAGATATTTGTTTTCCTTCATATTCTGTATCTATATACTCTCCAGCAATCATTCTGTCTATACCATAAGAAATTTCTTGCATTGCTTTAATTTTTCTTGATTTTATTACTTCATCTTTACTATTAATAATATCATCAATCATTATCATATATGCATTATTTAGCAAGGAGTCTCCAGCTAAAATTGCAGTTGCTTCATTAAATTTTTTATGATTAGTTAATTTACCTCTTCTATAATCATCATTATCTATGCCTGGCAAATCATCATGAATAAGAGAAAATGTATGTATCATTTCCATAGCTATAGCAAAAGGAATACATTCTTGGATATTGTCTTTAAATAACTTATAAACTTCTATTATTAATATTGGTCTTAAACGTTTTCCTCCTGCCATTAAGCTATATTTTGTAGACTCATTTAAACGTCCTTCAGGACATTTTTCATCTCTTAAATATTTTTCAAAACTACTATTAATTAATTGTTCATCATTTATTAGTGCTTGTTTAAAATCCATAACTATTTTTAGGTATGTTAACTTTTTAGCTAACATATTCTCCTTTCTAGTCTATAAAACAAAAAACTTTATATACTCATTATTTCTTTTTCTTTATTTTCCAAAATTTTATCTATTAACTCTATATTTTTATCTGTTATTTTTTGTATATCTTCTTCTGCTTGTTTTAATTCGTCTTCTGTAATTTCACTATCTTTTTGCATTTTTCTATAGCTATCTATATTATCTCTACGAATGCTTCTTACTGCTATTCTTGCTTCTTCTGCTATTTTTTTAACTTCTTTAACAAGCTCTTTTCTTCTTTCTTCATTTAGCTCTGGAAAATTTAATCTAATTACTTTTCCATCATTGTTTGGATTAATTCCTATATCAGCTTTTAAAATTTCTCTTTCTATTTCTTTTAAAATTCCTGCATCCCATGGTTGTATTACAATTAGACGTGCTTCTGGAACAGATATTCCAGCAACTTGATTTATTGGAGTTGGAACTCCATAATAATCTACTTTTATTTTATTTAATATAGCAGGATTTGCACGACCAGCTCTAATTTCTGATAAATTTTCTTCATAAACACTTACTGTTTTTTTCATTTTTTCTTCTAAATCTGTATAATTCATAATATTCTCTCCTTTTATTTTTTATAATTAATTTTTATAAATTAATTTAATTAGCAAATTATTATAAATTCTATTTTTATTTTTCTAAAAATCTACACTTTTAAAATCAAGCTTTTATTGAAAAACTTAATTTATAATAATTTGTAACAAACTATTTATTACATTCTAATAAATTTATTTTACTAATGTTCCAACTTTTTCTCCTTTAACAGCCTTTATTATGTTTTCTGTATTGTCCATTGCAAATACTATTAATGGTATATCGTTATCTTTACATAATGATATTGCTGTAGAATCCATTACTTTCAGATCCTTGTTTAATATGTCTAAATAAGTTATTTCATCATATTTAATTGCATTTGAATCTATTTTTGGATCTGCTGAATAAACTCCATCAATTGTTTTTGCAACTAATATAACATCAGCTTCTATTTCTGCTGCTCTTAATGCTGCCGCTGTATCTGTTGTAAAAAATGGATTACCAGAACCACAAGCAAAAATAACTACTCTTCCTTTTTCTAAATGTTTAGTTGCTTTTCTTTTTATATATGGTTCTGCAACTTCTCTCATTTCGATTGCAGTTTGTACCCTTGTATACATTCCTCTTGATTCTAAGGCATCTTGAAGTGCCAAAGCATTCATAGCCGTTGCAATCATTCCCATATAATCTGATGTAGTTCTTTCCATTTCTTTACCATATCTACCACGCCAAAAGTTTCCTGCTCCTACTACTATTGCAACTTGTACTCCCAAATCTAACATATTTTTTATCTGATCACAAATTTTTTCAATTACTTTTGATGATATACCAGTTTTTTCATCTCCTGCTAAAGCTTCTCCACTTAACTTTAACAAAACTCTTTTATATTTAATATCAGACATCACTATACTCTCCTTATTTTTTTTATACTTTGCTATTGTACCATATAATAAAAAATTTTTGCAGTATTTTTTAAAAAATTTTATAAAATATTTGCATTAATTTCAATTTTTCCCTTAATATTATTTATATTATTACAAAAAATATTATAAATAAATACTTTTTGGAGGAAATATGAACCAAATATTAGTAACTAAAGAATATAATAGAAAACGAAAAGTTAAAATATTTAGCTTTAAATTACAATTTTATACTTCAATTGTTTTTTTCATCATGCTACTTCTATTGTTTTCATCTATAGTCTATAGTAATACAAAAAAAGAACAAAACTCTAAAGTTTTAACTGATTCATTCAATATTAGTACATTATATGAGACATCTTTAAATAATATAGATAAATCAAATACTGAATCTTTTGTAATAGGAATTATCGAAATCGAAAAAATTAAAATTAACTACCCTATTTTATCTAATCAAAATGATGAGCTTTTAAAAATTTCACCTTGCAGATTTGCAGGTCCTACACCTAATAAAATAGGAAATTTATGTATTGCTGGACACAATTATGCAGATAAAAGATTTTTTGGAAGATTAAAGGAATTAGAAATTAATGATAAAATAACTATTTACGATTTATCTGGAAATAGCTTAGATTACTTTATCTATGAAAGAAAGGAAATTAGTCCAAATGATTTATCATGTATGTCACAAGAAACAAATGGAGAGAAAATTGTAACATTAATTACATGTAATAATATGTCTGATAAAAGATTATTAATAAAAGCAAAAACACTATAAATAAGCTAAAGATATTTTAGATTATTATAGTGTTTAATTATTATTTATATTTTAATTATTTTATATTATAATTTTTTACTTTTCTATATGCATAAATTGCTGAAACACCACATATAACAGCAAAAGCTATTATTGCATAATCTTCTGTTATACCTGTTTTAGGTAATGTTTCATTTACTGATGTATTGTTAGTACCATTTATGTTACTTGTATTCGTTGGAGCTACAACATTATTACCACCTAATGTATTTCCACTATCTTCTGTATTTCCTATTTGTTCATATCCACCTAAATATGAATTTAAAAAATCATCTACATCATTAGCTAAAACTGAAGTTTGTAAAACAACAAATAATAAACCTATAATTAAAATCATACTTAAAATTTTACTAGCCATTTTCATATCTCTCTTCTCCTTTTTTCTTTTGATATTAATATTATTATTTATATTTTTTGATTTTAATATACAAATTATGCAAAAATATAAATAATCTTTTTACTTTCTATTACATTTTATAATTATTTTTTTATATAGTCAACATTTTTTTCAAAAAAATTTCATATTTATACATTAAATCTAAATAGTACTATATCTCCATCTTGCATTATATATTCTTTACCTTCTGATCTAACTAACCCTTTTTCTTTTGCAGCTACCATAGAACCTTCCCTCATTAAGTCATCAAAAGAAACAATTTCTGCACGTATAAATCCTCTTTCTATATCTGAATGAATTTTTCCTGCAGCCTCAGGCGCCTTTGTTCCTTTTTTTATAGTCCAAGCTCTAACCTCTGGGCTACCTGCTGTTAAAAAAGACATAAGTCCTAATAAATCATAGCTTGCTTTAATTACTTTATCCAGACCAGATTCATTTAACCCGAAGAGCTTCTAACATTTCTTTTTTATCATTGCCTTCTAACATAGCTAATTCTTCTTCTATTTTTATACATAAAGGAATTACTTCTGCATTTTCTGATTTTGCATATTCTTCTACTTTTTTTACTAATTCATTATTACTTGTATCTTCTATATCTTGTTCCGATACATTTGCAATATATAAAATCGGCTTCATTGTTAATAAATATGTTTCTTTTATAGTCTCTTTTTCTTCATCAGAAAGTTCTACTGTTCTTGCTGATTTTCCTTCTTCTAAAGACTTTTTTATTCTTTCTAAAACATCTATTTCCATTTGATATTTTTTATCAGCTTTTAATAATTTTCTAGCTTTATCTATTTTTTTATCAATTGTTTCTATATCTGCAAAAATTAGTTCTAAATTTATAGTTTCAATATCTCTTAAAGGATCTACACTTCCATCAACATGAACAATATTAGGATCTTCAAAACATCTTACAACTTGAACAATACTATCTACTTCTCTTATATGTGATAAAAATTTATTTCCAAGACCTTCACCTTTGCTAGCACCTTTTACTAAACCTGCAATATCCACAAATTCAATAATTGCATGTGTAGTTTTTTCTGGTTTATACATTTTAGTTAATTTATCTAATCTTTCATCTGGTACAGGAACAACACCAACATTTGGTTCTATTGTACAAAACGGGTAATTTGCACATTCTGCTCCTGCATTGGTAATTGCATTAAATAAAGTACTTTTTCCTACATTTGGAAGTCCCACTATACCAATTTTCATTTTTTTATCCCTCTTTCTTTACATACCTATATTAATAATATTCATAGTTGCTTGTAGAGCTGCATTGTAATATCTTTTTTGCTTTTCTTCTTTTTCTTTTAATTCTTGTTTATACTCAATCCAAGGATTTTCTTCATTATCATCTGTTGGATCCCAATTTCTCAATTCATCAGGATATTCAGATATTTTTTCTAAATCTGGCTTATCAAATGGTCCTGGATCTTCTGATGAATAAAATTCCACTCCGAGTACCTGTATCACAGTTATCATAAATCCATTTAGCATTTTCTACAGTAAGTCTAATACATCCTAATGACGCATCTTGTCCTAATTTATCATATTCCCAATATTCTAAACTTGCAGGATTATATTTTTCTAAATATGGTACAGAGTGAAATAATATATTACCAACAATTTGCGTACAATATTGTCCATATACATTCCCTTGCAAACTTAACCACTCTTTTTTATATGTAGTTATTTTATATGTACCTGATTTAGGTGTATATGTTCCTGTAGAACAAAGCATAACTTTAACAGGTATTGAATATCTACCATTTTCATCTTTTTCATATATATTTACAGTTTGAGTTTTTAAATTTACTTTTATATAATATCTAGTATCTCCTGTAGGATATTTTTCTTTATCTTCATTTATCAGACTATTATCTTGCTCTAAATCATCAAATACTTCAACAACTATTGGTGACTTTTGACTAACATCTTTTATATTTATTTCTTCTGCATCTTTTTCTTTACCAGAAAAAGCATATGTGAAAGTATATACAATAACAATATTGGTTACAATAGCTATTGCAACCAATAAAAATATTATAATACTGTTATTTTTTATTATTTCTTTTATTTTATGCAATTTTTTCCTCCCAAATTGTAAGTTTTTGGAGCTTCTAACCGGATTCGAACCGGTGACCTCTACCTTACCAAGGTAGCGCTCTAACCTTCTGAGCCATAGAAGCAAATTATTTTTTCTAAATAGGACTGGACAAGAGAACCGTCCCTTTGTCCAGCATCCCTTTGTCCAGCAATTTTTTAAAACCAGATCATTCATTATTATTTATATTTTTTATTGCTTTTTTTCTTATTCTTTGTATTGCATTATCTATTGATTTAACCTGAGTATTTAACTCTTCAGCAATTTTTACATATGATTTACCATTTATATATCTACTAAGAACTTGTTTTTCAAAGCTACTTAGATGTTTATCTATAGCATCTTCAACTATTTGATAATACTCTTTTTTAGTGATTGTATCTAAAGGATCTTCTATTAAGTTAGATTCAAATATATCCATTAGGGAACTATCTGTTTCATCATTATCATAAGCAGATACATTTAATGATAAGTAAAAATTAAGTGGCGAATGTTTTTGTCTATTTGATGTCTTTATAGCTGTAATAAGCTGTCTTTCTATACATAAGTTAGCAAATGTTTTAAATGAGTTTTGCTTGTCCAAATCATAACTTTTAATGGCTTTAAATAAACCTATTAAACCTTCTTGAATTATATCTTCTTTTTCTGCACCTATCATAAAATATTTACTAACTTTTATATTAACTAACTCTTTGTACTTATCTATTAAATAATTAAGTGCTTGCTTATCACCAGATTTAATAATTCTAATTAAATCTTCATCCGTCATATTATCATAATTTATATTTGTAGAACTCCATATATTTCTACTATTATTCATAATTATTATGTTCTCCCTTCTGATGATATGCTTCTCGTATGTATTATAATCTAGCAAGCTTTTTAATGTCAATAGAAATTTGCGGAAATATTGATAAATTATTGTATTTATACTATAATCTATAAAAAAATATCTAAAAAAATAAAAAGGAGATTATTTATGTCTTTTGATGGAATTACTTTAAAAAGTGTTATTGGAGAATTGAATAACTCTATTCTAGAAGGAAAAATAAATAAAGTATTTGAGCCAAATAAGAATGAAATCATTCTAGGAATATATTCTAATGGTAATAATTACCTACTAGATATGTGTATTTCTTCTAATAATTATAGAATTAATTTAACTACGCATAATAAGCCAAATCCTTTAAATGCTCCTCGGTTTTTGTATGTTACTTAGAAAACATTTGATGGGTTCTAAAATAAGGAAAATATATAGTAATGGTCTTGAAAGAATTGTTATATTTGAACTTGAATGCTATAACGAACTAAATGATTTGGTAAACAAAAAATTAATACTTGAATTGATGGGAAAACATAGTAATATAATTCTTGTTAATAATAATAATAGAATAATTGATAGTCTTAGACATTTAGATACTTACTCTAAATCATATCGTAATATTTTACCAGCACATGAATATGTATTTCCTATCCCTGAAAAATTAGATTTCTATAAGATTAAGAATTTCGAAGAATTCTACTCTATTATTAATAAAAATGATTATCAAAATGTTGTAGAAGCCATAACTTCAAATTTTAATGGTATTAGTAATTATTTTATAAAAACAAGTATAGAAATTTTAGGTATAAACTCTTTAATAAATTCAGAAAATTGTTTAAAACTATATAATTACTTAAGAAATATATTAAATAACATTGGTATTTCTAATTTAGTTTGTAAAAACTTTGATAAAAGTTATGTTATCACTTTAGGAAACAGCGATACACCTCTGCAAATTAACTTTTTCATTGATGACTATTATTATCAAAAAGAAACTGAAAATATGTTTATAGAATATAGAACTAATTTATCTAAGCTTGTGCTACTTACTTTAAAAAAAGTAACAAAGAAACTTAATAAT
Source organism: Clostridiales bacterium (assembly GCA_019417465.1). Lineage (GTDB taxonomy): Bacteria > Bacillota > Clostridia > TANB77 > CAG-508 > CAG-492. The sequence continues at coordinate 56,001 of DXVF01000004.1, read as the reverse complement.
ATTAATAGTAAATTAAAAGAATGTGATAAAATGGATATATATAAATTATATGGTGAATTAATTATCGCAAACCTATATAAGCTTAATAATGTAAATGATACGAGTATTACTTTAGAAAATTATTATGATAACAATAATCCTATTACAATTCCTTTGGATAAACGATTTTCTATTTCAGATAATGCAAAAAATTATTTTAAAAAATATAATAAATTAAAAAGTGCTCTTGAAATAGTAACTGATCAGAAAATAGAAACACAGAAAGAATTAAATTATATAGAAAGCATAATATATGAGCTAGAAAATTCAAAAACAGTATCTGATATAGATGAAATATATAACGAAATTTCCGAAAGTTCGCTATTTGATAATATTAAAAAATATAAATCAAAGAAAATATCAAAAGTTTCTAATAAGAAATATACAGAATCTATCAATCCTATTGTTTTTGAAATTGATGGATACTCTATTTATGTTGGCAAGAACAACAAACAAAATGACTATTTGAGTACTAAATTTGCAAAAAAAGATGATATATGGTTTCATACAAAAGATATACATGGAAGTCATGTAATTTTAAAAACTAATGGAACATCACCCACACTTGAAACACTCGAAAAATGTGCAAGTTTAGCTGCATACTTTTCAAAAGCAAAACTTTCATCAAATGTTCCTGTTGATTATACATTTGTAAAATATGTAAAAAAAACATCTGGCAGTAAACCCCGGAATGGTAATATACACAAATAATAAAACATTATATGTTAATCCACAAAAATAACAATTTCTGGACAAAGAGACGGTTCTCTTGGACAAAGGGACGATCCTCTTGTCCAAAAATTGTCAATATAACAAATTCATTTCTTTTAATTTTAATTCCATATTCTCATCTTTATGTAGAATAATAGTTGCTAATTTTTCTGATTTTGTATAATCCTTTCTTTCTGTCCAATTCGTTAATTTTCTTCTTTTGGATTCAAAATATTTTGCACATCTTCATCTTCAAATAATCTTTCACATATATAACTTTTAGCTTTTTTATTTTGCATTAATGCTGCTATAGCAATATCTTTATCTTGTCTTAATTCTTTACTTGCATATTTTAATATAATTGCTTTATTCTTAACAGCTTCTAAAACCACTTCTTTATCATTTCTTAAATTTTCACTTGCATAATATAAAATTTGTCCATCTTTTTTTACTGCTTTTAGCATTACGTCTTTATCATCTTTTAATCTATCACTTGCATAACAAGCTACCCAGCCTGTTTTTTCTAATGCTTGCATTAAAACATCTTTGTCATCTTTTAATCTATTACTTGTAAATTCTAAAGCTCCTCCATCTTGTTTAAGGGCTTCTATAACAATTTCTTTATCATCTTGTAACTCTGGTGATGCCCACTCTAGATAAGTTCCTTTTTGTTTTACAATATCTAGCATATATTCTTTATTACTACTATTTTTTTTAATAGTCTCTATATCATCCATTGATATAATTCACCTCATTTTATATTAAAGCTTTATATTCTATATTTTCCATAAATGGAAACATCTCTTTTAATCTTTTATGAGTAATAACTGCATTCTTGGCCAGAGGATTTTTTTCATCTTCAGATAATAACTTTTGAGTATAGCAATTTTCTGAAGTTTTAAAAATCAAATACCTATTTCTAACATAAGTACAATAAATTTGATATCCTTCGTCTAGATTTTTTTCAAAATCCTCAAACGTATATTGTGAATTCATGTATACTCTCCTTTTATTATTATTTTTTATTTGTTATTTTATCATTTCTTCAAACTGTGCTTCTGAAATCACTTCCACCCCTAGAGTTTGTGCTTTTGTAAGTTTACTTCCAGCATCTTCTCCTGCTAAAACATAACTTGTCTTTTTTGAAACAGAACCAGAAGTTTTCCCTCCAAATTTTTCTATTATACTACTTGCTTCATCTCTTGTATATTTTTCTAATGAACCTGTTAATACAAATGTTTTACCTTCAAAACGATTATCTGTATTCTCATCTTCTAAAGATACAGTATTCACACCAGCAAGCTTTAATTTATTAATTAAATCTATTGTTTGTTCTTGTCTAAAAAAATCATATATACTTTTTGCTGTAACCTCACCTACATCATTTTGATTACTTAAATCTTCTAAAGAAGCTTCCATTAAATTATCTAGATTTTTATAAATTTTTGCTAAGCTTTTGGCACTTTTAGCACCTACATGTCTAATTCCTAATGCTGTTATTAATTTAAATAAATCCCTTTGTTTACTTTCTTCTATTGCTGTTTTTAAATTTTCGGCAAATTTTTTACCATTTTTCTTTAGTGATGCAATATCTTCTAATTTTAAATCATATATATCTGAAATTTTGCTAATCAAATTTTTATCTATTAATTGTTCTATAATACTATATCCGGAGACCTTCTATTTCCATTCCTTCTTTTGAAGCAAAATGAACTATACTTCTTAAAGCTTTAGCCGAACATTCTATTCCTATACAACGTTTTACTGCTTCTCCTTCTTCTCTTACCGCTTCTGCACCACATATAGGACATCTATCTGGCATTTTAAACTCTATTTCTTTTCCTGTTCTTTTTTCTTTTATAACTTTTACAACTTCAGGTATTACATCTCCTGCTTTTTGTATAACTACAGTATCACCTATTTTTAAATCTTTTTCTTTTATAAAATCTTCATTGTGAAGTGTAGTTTTTGATATAGTTGACCCTACAACTTTAACTGGTTCTAAGATTGCCATTGGTGTAATTGCACCTGTTCTCCCCACTTGGCAAACTATATCCTTTAAAATTGTTTCTTTCTGTTCTGGAGGATATTTATAAGCAATTGCCCATTTTGGAACTTTATATGTTGAACCTAAAATTTTTCTATCATCTAAATTATCTACTTTAATTACAGCTCCATCTATGCCAAATTTTAATTTTTCTCTATCTTCACCTATTTTTTTAATTGCTTCAATTGCTTCATCTATTCCATTACAATATATTTTTACTGGATTTACATTAAATCCTAATTCATCTAAATATAATAATTGTTCATAATGAGAATTTAAATTATTATTTTCTATTTTTTGAACATTGAAAATATATATATCTAACGGTCTTTTAGCTGTAACTTTAGGATCTAATTGTCTTAGAGAACCTGCTGCTGCATTTCTTGCATTTGCAAATAAACTTTCCCCTAAAACTTCTCTTTCTTCATTTAAGTCTTCAAACTCTTTTTTACCAATAAAAACCTCTCCACGAACTGTTATTGTCACATTTTCTTTCAATTTTTTAGGTATAGTTTTAATTGTTTTTATATTTTCTGTAACATCTTCTCCTATTAAGCCATTTCCTCTTGTTGCACCTCTTACTAATTTTCCATCTTCATACTCTAAAGCAAGAGACAATCCATCTATCTTAGTTTCCACTACATATTTAATATCTTCTTTATTTAATTGCTTTTTTACTCTATTATCAAAATCTATTAGTTCATCAAAAGAAAAAACATCTTGCAAACTTTGAAGTGGAACTTCATGTGTAACTTCTTTAAATCCTTCTTTTACATGACCTCCCACTTTTTGTGTTAATGAATCTTTAGTAATTAAACTAGGAAATTCTTTTTCTAATGACTTAAGTTCAAGCATCATCATATCATACTCATAATCTGATATTTCTGGATTATCTTCATCATAATATTTCTTAGCATAATATTCTAAATCTTTTCTTAATTTCTCAATTCTAATTTTAGCTTCTTTTTCTTTCATAATCTTTTTATAATACCTATTGGTATTATATTCATCCTTTCATTTCTAGTTTAAGTTATTGGTTAATAGCTTTTAAAATTAGTCCTTCCAAAAGCTGTAAAATGTCAAAATATTAAAATTTAATATTATTAATATTTTTCGCCTATATTATGTATATATTATAATTCTTCTTTAAATAAATCGTTTCCAGCTTTTATATAATCAAATCCAGAAAAAATCGTTGCAAAAACAGATATAATCATAAGTATACTTGAGATACCATTTATAATTAAACTTCCTCCAGATAAAGTACCTCTAAAACATTCAAAAAGTGGATTCATATCAATAATCGCAAGTGTTAATGCAAGCATTTGCGTAACTGTTTTTAATTTTCCCCAAACTGATGCAGCAATTACTTTTCCACCTTTTTCTACTGCTACTAAACGATATCCTGATACAATAAACTCTCTAAATAATACTACAATAGGAATCCAAGCAGGTAATCTGTTATTTGATTCCACAAGCATAATCATTGTAGCTAAGACTAATATTTTATCTGCAATTGGATCTAAGAATTTTCCAAATGTAGTAATTTGATTTCTTGATCTTGCTATATATCCATCTAATTTATCTGTAATTGATGCAATTATAAAAATTAAATCTATAATAATCCATGTTAATGGTATGTTAAATATTTCCCCATTTATTCCAAGAAAAGGTATTATAACCATGATCGGAACAAGTATAATTCTAAATATTGTTAGTTTATTTGCTAAATTCATAATTTCCTCCTTGGTTTTAAATTTTCTTCAATTATATACAATGCAAGCAAAAAAATCAATAGTTTCCTATTTACTATTTTCCACTATCTGAGCAATATCGGAAATATATTCACCTATAACTGGTATATTTAACCTCACAATTCTTTGTAGCAAATATATTAGTATTGCAGAAAGAATAGTTACTCCTATTCCTATCCCTATTCCTTTAGAAAGACCTGATATAAAATTTCTCCATATTAATTTTTTACTATTTCCTAATAATTCCACAAGCTCTATTACATTATTTTTAGATAAAATATAATTGATTTTATCTAGATTATCATTTAACTTTTCTATTTTTTTCTTTTTCCTCAATATAAAAACCACCTTATTATTCTTTATAATAGGGTGGTTTTATTTTTAAAAAACTATTCATTATTTTGCACAGAATTATTGTCTATAATATTTGAATCTACACTATTATCTACTGTATTTTTCATTTGATTTGCAATTTCGTTTTGTTTTTCATCTTCTTCTTTTTTTACAACTTCTAATTTAGTTATTAGCTCTTGCAATTTCTTCATATCTTTTCCCATCATTTCCCAATCACTATTATCTGTAGATGTTTGCAAGTTTTTATTAGCCTTTATAATTGCTGTTACTAAATCTTCGACACTATCTGTATTTTCTACTTCTATATCCACAGCATATTGCGATACCAAATTAGTTAATGCTTCTTTCAGATTATTTCCTATTGCAACTTTATTTCCAGATGCTACAACAATTTTCTTTAAAGTTGGCAAAGCATTTTCTTCATTTATATATTGTTGATAAATCGGCTCTATATATAATAATGTATCATCAATTGGAACTATTATCATATTTTTCGTTATTTTAGTTCCGATTTACATTTAAACTTTGAATTTCTTTAGAAATAGTTTCATCTTGCTCTATTTGAGTATCTAACTGCATTGGTCCTAAAACATTGCTATCATCAGGGAATTTGTATATCGTTAATTTTGCATTTCCATTTTCATCATATGTTCCGAGCTAAATATGAAATAACATTTTGTTTGTCATATGGAGTATATGGTAAAACCAATCCTAAAATAGGATTTTCATTATCTTTTACTTTTAGCATTGTATAATATGCTTGCATTTCTGTTCCTGTTTTTGTTAGTACTTTTCCAGTATTATGTGTTGCAATATCCCACACATCATCATTTCTATATAATACATCTGGTTGTACATTATGATATCTTTTTAATATTTCAGCTTGAATATTGTATAAATATTCAGGATATACAAAATGACTACTAATATCTTCTGGTATAGACTCTTCTAAATCTTCAAATAAAGTTGGATATATATTTCTATATGCCATAGCTATAGGGTCTGTTCTATCTGTTATATAGAATTTCATAGTTCCATCATAACTATCTATTAAAACTTTTACAGAGTTTCTAATATAATTGATTTCTGTTTTTGTAACACCATTTTGATTAAGTACTGTTCTTTGTGAATATGGATAATTATTAGAAGTTGTATATGCATCTAATACCCAAATTAGTCTTCCTTCACTATTTATTACCATATATGGATTTTCATCATATGTTAAATATGGCATTATTTTTTTAGCTCTATTAATTATATTTCTATTTGTTAAAATTTTACTATCACTTGTAATATCTCCAGAAAATGCTAATTTTAAATTACCTTCTTTTATTGAAAGTATTACTCTATCTAAGAAATTTAAACTAAGTCCTGCATCACCATCATATTTATTTTCTATATTTTCAGTACTATTTGAATCTAAACTTGGATAATCAAATTCTTTTTTACTACTACTATTAGTAACAACTGTATCGTTTGTTTCTAATCCAAAATAAATTCTAGGTTCTGTTATATTAACTGCTTCATTTGTATTCTCAAAACTTTTTTGAATATGTTCTAAATTACCATTAGCATTTGTTGTCGAAGCACTAGTAATAATTGTTCCATATCCATGAGTGTATTCATACGTTTTATTATTATATGTACCATTACTACTTACTATTTCTCTTGGAGAAATATATACTAATTTTTCTTTTCCATTTATAGTATATTTTCCCACTCCAGTATCTCTATATGTATAATATCCTTTACTTGTTTGAGCTCCTTTTAGATCTTTAAGCACTATATCTTTACTTACAATTGGCATATTATTTAATAAATCTGCATTTGTAGCAATTGTTTCTTCAGTGATTGTCCCACCATTTTCTATATTTACTTCATCTATATTTATTCCATATGCATTTTTTGTATAATTTATATTTGCTTGTATGTATTTCTTTTCTTTATCAAGTTCATTTGAATTTACAAAAATCATATCAAAGCCTAACATTATAATGAATAACAGTATTAGATATGAAGGTACAATAGCAATAGATGTAATTACTTTTTTTGTTTTTCCTTCATTAAACGCTCTAGTTGCCATAAATACAGATATTATAATTATTACACATAAGATTCTATATCCCCATAACTTTAATGTAACATCTATAAATCCAGCTCCTTGTAATGAAAATGTAGATGTATCATCTTTTATATTTAAGAATTTTTGTACACCTGCATTTTGAGTATTTACAAATACCATAGCAGCAACTAATATTGCTAATATTTTAATATATTTTATTAATTGTTTTAAAATTGCACTTTTCTTTAATGTTTGTCTATCTATTCCTTCAAAATAAAAATTAAAAGTGACTATATAGTAAATCGCAGAATAAACCAAAAGAGCAATCACAGCTATTAAAAAATACATTATAACTAATTCTATAAATGGTTTTTGAAATATAAAATAACCTATATCATATCCAAAAACAGGGTCTTGTATCCCAAATAAAGTAGAATTAAAGCATAATAAAGTTTTTCCTAATATAAATTTTGAAGTAATAGCACTTATTATAATCCCTAATATGAAAGCAATAGATTTATTTGGAAGTCTTGGCATTTGCTTATTTTCAGTTACGAAAAAATCTTTTAATGTGTTTTTTATTCTATTTGTTGTAAAATAAATCATACTATATATAACTAAGAAATTAATAACAAAAGTAATCGCAGTATATTTTATATTTCCCCAAAATATGTCTATAAATTTATCACCAATCTCTAAAGTTTCTAAATAAGATCCTCTAAAAAGTATATATGCTACAATTATAGCAACAATTCCTGCTATTAGTACAATAATATTTCTTTTTTTATGTTTATTCGTTTTTTTATTTATTACTTTTGTATTTTTCAGTTCTTCTACTTTTACATTATTATTTTTTTCTTCCAATATCATCACTAACCTTCCTATTATTTATATTAAAGCTTTAACAAAATCATCACTATTAAATTTTTCCATATCATCTATTTGCTCTCCAACACCTATAAACTTTATTGGTATATTGTTTTGGGCTACTATTCCTATTACTGCTCCACCTTTTGCCGTTCCATCTAACTTAGTTAAAATAATTCCATTAATATCTACTGTTTCTTTAAAAGCTTTTATTTGCGATATTGCATTTTGCCCTGTTGTTGCATCTAGAACCATTAATATTTCTTTTGAAGTATCTGGTAATTCTTTGTCGATTACTTTTTTTATTTTTTCTAATTCATCCATTAGATACTTTTTATTATGCAACCTACCTGCAGTATCACAAATTAATACATCTGCCCCTTTTTCTTTTGTAATTTTTATAGCATCATATACAACAGATGCTGGGTCTGACCCCTCATTTTTCTTTACTATATCACAATTTGCTCTATTTGCCCATACCTCTAGTTGCTCTACTGCTGCCGCTCTAAATGTATCTGCTGCAGCAATTACTACTTTTTTTCCATCTTGTCTTAATCTATTTGCAATTTTTCCTATAGAAGTAGTTTTTCCAACACCATTTACACCTACAACTAGTATAACAGATGGCTTAGTATTTAAATGTAAGCTTTCATCTACAGTTTCGAAAATTTGCTTAATTTCTTCTCTTAAAGCTTGTTTTACTCCTTCTTCATCTTCTATTTTCTCTTTTTTTATCCTATTCCTTAAATTGTTTATAATTGATACAGATGTATCTGCTCCTACATCTGACATTATTAGAACTTCTTCTAACTCTTCTAATAAATCTTCATCAACTTTTCTAAAATTACTAAAAACATTATTCATCTTTTCATTAAGAGAACTCTTTGTTTTACTTAAACCTTCTTTTAATTTACTAAAAAAGCCCATATTTTTCCTCCGTTCTTTAGTATTAAGCTAATACATAAAAAAACTATTTATAAAATTTATACTTATATATTTGACTTAAAAAGTTATTTTATATTAATCACTTTAGTTAGTATAGCATAAAATAGAAAAACTGGCAACTAATTATTTTTAACTAGTTGCCACCTTGAGTATTATATTTATATTACTTTTTATTTTTAGTTAACATTCTTATAATTGTAGTTAATGCAATTATTCCTAATATGACTTGCAATACAAATGAAAACCATGCTTTTTTTTGAAAAAGACCAATAGCCATCAGTATCGAAGCTAACAGATTAAGCATTTGATATAATTTTCCATTATTTATTTTATTTGTTGATAGCAATGCATATGCAATCAATACTAAAATCATCCCAATCCAACCTAGTATATCAAAAATCATATCTTATCTCCTAACTATTTTAACTGTATAATTGAAATTATAACATAATTAAATTCTATGTATAAATTTTATATACCATACAAATTATCATTGCTAGACAAAGCAAAACATTTTAAAATCTTAATTCATTGTTTCTGTTTAAAACCAAGTATTACCTGTCCTATTACAGTTGTAGCACCACGATTGTCTCCACTTTGTTCGTAAGTTATTTTCAAATGGAGCGTTTTAGGAGGTTATTTGCGAAAAAATTGCTTAATTCTCAATGTGTTCCTCCCACATCTTGCTCAAAAAAATAATTGATTTTTCAACTGTTGTATAAAATTATAACATAATAAAAATATTTTTCAATATCTATTGCACAATAAACATTTGTTTGATATAATTATTTTAAGTTATACAAGGAGCTGATATAATAAACGAAAATGAAGTTGAAATAAAAAATAATGCTATAATCCATAAAGATAATTCTTTAAATAGGTTAGATTTATCATTCCTTAAACACATAGAATTGGGCGAATATAAAAAGAGTGAATTATTAGCTTATTGGATATATGATTATGCAGTATATCATGATGAAGAAAGAGCATTTAATATTGCAAAATCTGGTATGTATTCTCGTGGAGATATAATTAAAGTGAATCTAGGTTTTAATATTGGAAATGAATTGGGTGGATTACATTATTGTATAGTTTTAAACAAATATGATAATACAAGAAACGGAGCTTTAAATGTTGTTCCTTTAACATCTAGAAAAGATGGCAAAAAATATGCCTCTTCTTCAGTAAATCTTGGAAAAGAACTATATAATATTTTCCAAGATAAAATTGAAAAAGAAAAGCAAAAGTTACAACAAATATTAGATGAATTAGAAAAAATAGAAGATGTGCCTGTTAACATTCAAAACATTATAGAAAAAGAGCAAAACTATATTCAAAAAATGGAAAACGAGATTTCTAAAATGAAAAAAGACAGTATTGCATTAATCAATCAAATAACAACAATTAGTAAACAAAGAATTTTTAAAGATACTGTTAGAAGAAATGTAAAAATATCTGGTGAATCACTTGATTTGATTGATAAACAAATTATAAAATTCTTTACGAAATAGTAAAAAGGAGAGTTGCTAAAACTCTCCAAAATCATTTAGGCTCCCGTCTCACTACCAAAGTAGTGGAGGGTTAAGTTAAATATATTTTAGCATATAATATTTAACTTGTCAAACTAAATTGACACTAATATTATATTACTATTTATTAAGATTTATACATTGCCTAATACACATTAATTTTGACTTTCGTTCTCTAATTTTTCTTTTTTTATATTTATATTAATTCCAAGTGTTGAAATTATTGATAATATAAATATTATATAAAATATTTTTTCTCCTATAAAGTTGCTTAATATAGCAAGTATTATAAATATAATTACTTCTGTAAAGCATAAACTCATTTGTCCTACTGATGATAAAAGATCATTATCTTCTTTTGATTCTTTTATGATATTCTGTATAGATGTTTGAATAGATGTTTCATATACTTTTGAAAAATTATCACTTAACATATTATTTAATGATATTATTATTTTATTTCTTGCAAATAAATATACCCCAGTAATTATAGCTTTAATAACTGTTACTAAATTATTTGATTTTGGTAAATTTTTATCTGAGTATTTTCCTATCAATGTTATAGTAAGTATTTGTAATAACAGTGATACTATAATTATAGAAGAAAATATAGAAAAATCTTTTAAAACTATATACAAATATAGTGGAGCGAATTGCTTTTCTATTATTTGATTTGTTGTTAAAGCATAAATAATTTTGTATCTACATACTTACTAGACAATGCATCAGTTGATGGGTTAGAGATTCCCATAAATCCCATTGCTAATATAAATATAACTATATTTTTATATAAATTCGTTCCATCTAACATCATATAAGCACAAACAATACTAAAAATATTAGATATGAAAATACACTTTGCTATTCCTAATTTTGAAGATATTGTTACAAATAGTGGCGTAACAAATCCTGTTATTCCAAATCTTAATCCATATACTAATAGTATAAGCCATATCGGTATTCCACTTTTATATAACATAACCGTTCCGAATGTTCCAATTAAAGCATTTGCAAAATTATATGATATAGTACTTAAATACATATATTTATATTCTTTTTTATAAATATATTCTTTCATTTATTGCTCCTATTATTTGATAACTTTTAAAAAGTTTATCATAAAAGTAATTATTCGTAAAGCATAAATTTTTTATACACTTCTCTAAAAATATATATCAACTTCTTAATCTCATTTTATAAAGGGTATGGGACTTAGTTCCATAAAGCGAATTTTGACTAGGGAGGAAAAATTCAGTGCTTGTTAGGAAAGATATAGGAGTACCAAAATTACTTCTAGCTTGAATTTTTCCTCTAACTTTTTTATTTTTGAATACTTATTACTGCACCAATTTTATAATTTTGTTCTTTAGTTTCTGAAAATTTTTTATCACTTTTTATAGCAACTAATCGAATCAATTTTTGTTTTTCTTTGCTCAATTTTATTTCAATTTCTTGCTCATTCCTTGAAAATAATTCATAAAATTCTATTTCAAATTCTTTGTTAAGATTTGCAATATAATCATCTAATTGTTCTTGATTTATATTAACACTTGTCCTAATTTCTTGTTCTTTTCCATTAACTTCAACAGGAGCATAAACATCTGCAATTCCTAACATAAAAAACTTAGTTAATTGTTCAATATAACTACTTCTAAAATTTATTTTATCAATATAAAATTCTCCGTTTTTTGTTCTTTAATAATGTTATTGATTCAATAAATTTTGAAATAAATTCTTGCTTTTCTTCTTTAGATTTTTTGTTCCATTCTTGTTTTAAAGTTTCATTTAATTTATTATCTTTTATCAATTTTTCTCTTTCAATATCTCTATCAGCCATTAGTTGATGTGGAGTAAAAGATAAACTATTTGCATTAAGTTTTTCATATTTTTTTGTTTCTAAAATATTTATTTTTTCTTCGATGATTTTGTAATCTTCAGAGAAATCTTCCATTTCAACTATGCCACTTACATAAGCTTTTTTAATTCTTTCTTTTTGCTTTTGTAATGTATCTATTTCTTGGTCTAATTTTTCTGTTCTTGTTTCCTTTTTGTCAGCTAGTATTGGTAAAAAGTATTTCTTTACTGCCATATCGTATTCAACTAACTCAAGAATAAACTTTTGTAAACATTCTTCTATCTGGTCTTCTCTATAATAAATCTTACAATGTTCACAAGTATAGTACATATATTTTTTCTTTATTCCACCAGAGCCTTTGCATTTCATTATTCTGTTACATTTAGGACATTTTAGTTTTTGAAAAAATATATAAACTCTATCTCTACAATAACTTCTTTGATTTTTCTCTTTTTGTAATTGTTCTTCTTGCCACATAGCACGACTTATTATTGGTTCTACTACATTCATATATACTACTGACTCTTTATTTCCACATTTGCCTTTTTCATAATCTCCCATATAGACTTTATTGTCTATTATTTACATTATAGTTGTATCTCGCCAATGTTTTGGATATAAGACTTTTTCTTCATTTAAGGTATTACTTATTTGTTGATAACTTTTTCCTTCTAAATACATATTAAATATTCTAATTATTATATCTTTTGTAGTTTCGTCAATGACAGTTTTCTTATTGCTGTCTTTTTTATAGCCTAATGGTATAATTCCAGGTAGATGTCCAGACTTAATAGCACCATTTAATCCAAACTTTGTCCTTTCACTTACTATCTCAATTTCTAATTGTGATAATACTGTTAGCATACGCACAAAAAATCTTCCATTAGCTGAAGATGTATTTACATCATCTTTATCACATACAAAATAAGTATTGTGTAATTCTAGTTGTGCAATTAGTTCTTCTAAATCACGAACTGAACGAGTAACCCTATCTAATTTATAAGCTACAATGTAGTTTATTTTTCCGTTTTTCATATCTGCTAACATTTCTTGAAATGCTGGTCTATTTTTCATATCTTTTGCACTTATTCCAGCATCTTCATATACCTTAAATACTTCATATTCTTTGAATTTGCAAAGTTGTAACAACTTTTCTTTTTGTTCTACTAAACTAAAACCTTCTCTTACTTGGTCTTCTGTACTAACTCTAATATAAATTCCTGCAATTTTTCTTTCTTCTTTCATAATATTTAAACTCTCCTTTCACTTGCTGAATGGAAAGCTACTTTTATCAATTTAAGCAGAAAAAAACTCTAAAATTTAAGTAGCTTTTGATATGTAGTCTTTTAACTGAGACAAAGGAATTTTAGTCCTTAAATCTCCCACATAAAAGTAATCACATTCATTAAAAAATAAAAATAACTTATTCTTAATGATTACTCTATGTGGTTCTACATACGCTAAGTTTGTATGTTCTATAATCCTTAAACAGCCTTCATATATCCTTATTTGTTCAAGTTTTATAGAGTTCAAACTACAAGCCCATTCAATTTTAGAGAGTAAATCATCTCTTAACTTGTTTTTCTTTTTTACGATACTAATCATACCACACCATCCTTCCTTTTTCAAGATAAAGGCGACAAAAAAATCAACCTTTTACAGTTGATTTATCAATGTTTCGCCAAAGTGCGACGATTTTACTTAATGGAGCGGTTAAGCTACAGCTTACGAACTTTGTTCTCTTTCTGTAACCATTATATATAAAATTTTATTAAATTTCAATGCCTTATATAGCATATTTAATTGCTTTTTGTTATAATATAATAAATTATTTTATTTTGAAGGTGTATTAATGATAAGAGTTGGTAAAAAAGTAAAATATGCACATTATAAAAAACGAACAGGATCCTATGTAATAATTGAAAATAATAAGGATAATAAAATAGCTATAGCTACAGATAATACCGATGCTTATTTCTTTTTAGGTGGTGGTGTTGAAGAAAATGAAACTTTACAAGAAGCCTTAAAAAGAGAATTACTTGAGGAAACAGGTTATTCCTTAAAAAATATCAAGTTTTTTGATAAAATTAGTTCGTATTGCTATAGTAATAAATATGGTTATATTGATATTGAAGCTACAATATATATTGCAAACTTTGATAAAAAAGTTGCTAATCCAATAGAAAAAGATCATAAAATATTGTGGGTCTCACCATTTGAATATAAAGATAAGCTATATCATGAATACCAAGAGTATATACTTAATAAATATATATCTTTTAAGGAGGAAAATATTATGAATAATACTTTAATATACTCAACAACAACTAGATGTGTTGGAGAAAAAAATAATGTCGATAACTTTAAATTAGGAATACAAAGGTTAGAAAGCTCAAAATTTAATTATGCAAATTTAAATTTTTTTGAAATTCAAGAATTGCTTGATAAACAAAATTATGAAGAAATATTTGATGACATAATAAAATATTTAAATAGAAGTAGAATAATATTTAATATTGCACATGCTCCTATTCATTATCCTTTTTTCTTTAATAACTATTATAATAGAAAAGATATAGATATATTGCAAGAAAGAATATTAAAGGCAATTAATATATCAAAAGAAGTTGGAGTAAATAAAATAGTTATTCATGTTGGAACGTATTTAGATGAAAATTATGAATACGATATGCAAAAATCAATAGAACACAATATTAAATATCTTGAACCATTTGTGAAAAAAGCAATCGATAAGAATATTCTAATAGCCATTGAAAATGGTACACAAATGGAAAAAGACGAACCTTTATTTAAAAATACTGCTCCTTATATTGATGAACTTATAAAAATAGTTGAATACTGTAATCAAAAATATAATAAAGAAGTTTTAGGAATATGTTTTGATTTTGGACATGCTAATGTTGGAAAACTAGATATATATAATGAAATAAAAAAAATCGGTTCTAAACTTAAGGTTACTCATATACATGATAATTATGGTTCTGACTCACATAATCAACCATTTGATGGAACGATTAATTGGACATCTGTTAGACAAGCATTATCAGAAATCAATTATAATGGTGAATTAACGTCTGAAGTAAGATATACAAAAGAAGAACTTTCTAACTCAAATAACATTAATAAAACATATGATCTAATTAAAAAAATACACTTGGGATTATAAAAGTTTAAATGCTTTAGTGCAATTTATAATTAAGTTTCTAATAAAGTCGGACTGTGATAGTCTGGCTTTATTAGATTTTTCTTCAAGCATTTTTTTCTCTGATTCATTTAAAAACACATTTACTTTTATATTTCTTTTTCTCATAATCAAAAAGTTCCTTTCTAAATATTAAGGGTATGGGAATTTCCCATAGTAGAAAATTTACGGGAGTAAGTTTTCAGTGCTGGCTAGGACAAATTTTTTAAAGTGTCCTCACACATTTTTTATATATATTAGTTCTTTTAATATAATTTTTTCGGCACAATTTTTATAATTATTTGAGAGTTTAACCCACTCAATTTGATTAAGTTCTTTATTTTTTTCAGATAGTCTTTCGTCTGATTTTTTGTAATTATTCATTAAAATATTTAATCTATTTTCTGCTTCAATACCAACTGAAACAAGAGGATTAGTTAGTTCATTTTTCATCAAAAGTGTAGTATAAAAAGGGCTATCATATTCTTTCAGATAGTGTAATTTCAATAATCCATATTTGTTAATTTGTTTATTATTTTGTTTCTTAATAGTTAAGTTTGGTAATAAATAATCACCAACTTTTACATAATTTAGTTTCATTTTCATCTCTCCATTTCTTTCTTTAATTTGCTATTGCAATATCTTTTTTAGGTATTAATATTAAAACGTCTTTAACAATATTATCTTCAACATATGGACAACTAATAATGCCATCAATATATAAATGCTCTTTTGATTTTAAAATAAACTCTTCTAAAAATTCATTAGAATATTTATTAGTTTTCATTTTTGTAAGTGATAAAATATCATAATCAGGTTCCATACTTTCTAGTTTTTCTTTATCAATTTTATCCTTATATTTAATACCAATATTATTATTTATCATAATTTCATTTAGATATTTAAAATAAGATTTACTGCTTTTTGTTATAAATTCATCAGTGAATTTTATATTTTTAATATCAATATTGTAGTTACTATCTCTAGTAATTTCTATTCCAGATATTAGCCTGTGAATCATATCTCTTTTGGCTTCTCTTGATAACAAATCATAAAGAAAAGTAAAGCCTATATTTTTAATGTTTGTAAAAATTAAACTATCATTCTCTTCTATACAGTCTAATTTTTTAATAAGTTCGGTGGTATATTCTTTAGAATTATTGTCTGGATCAAGAGTAGTTTTCTTCTTATTTAATTTATCAATTTCTTTTTTGATAACATCGTTTTTATGATCGATAGTTTCTACATCTAGAGTAGAACTTAAATATAAATCCACTAATCTTTTTTCTTGTAATTTTAATTTTTTAATAGCTTTTTCAATTTCTTTTACATCATTACTTTTTGTAGAATTACAAGTAATAATTTCATTATTCATAGAGAGCATAAATATCGTTAATTCTTCTAATATTCGTTTTAATTTTGTTTCTATTTTTTCGGTATTATAATGAAGTCCAAAGCCACTACAATTATGATTTTTACATCTTAAATGATAATATACTTTTAATTTACCATTTGGATATTTAAAGGATTCAGATGATGCCATAATCTCACCACATATAGGACATTTTACTAATCCTGAAAATAAATGGATATACGCACCATAGTTAGAGTGCTTATTTTTGACTAATACATTTCTAGTAGCATTCCAAGTAATTTCATCAATAATAGGTTCACAATAGTCATTGATTCTTAAAATATCTTGTGGCTTTCTTTTATATTTTCCGTATTCAAAAATTCCAATATAAATAGAATTAGTAAGTATTTTATAAACTCTATCTGCTCTCCATTTACCATTATTTAGATAGGCATTATTATCTTTCATAATAGTAGCAATTCCTCTAGTAGAATGTCCTTCTTTGCAGAGTTTAAAGATTTCTTTAACCACTTGGGCTTCAATAGGTTCTACTTTTAAATGACCAGTTTCTTTATTTCTAATATAGCCATAAGGTGCTTTACTAGGGTGTATGTGTTCTAATGCCATTTCTTCCATTGCTCGTTTTGTTCTTGCTCCAATTTCTTTACGTTCCCTTTGTCCAAAAACTAAATTCATTCCAAATATCATTTCTCCATTTGCTGTAGATACATCATAAGGTTCTAATATAAGTTCAATTTTAACATCGTGTTCTTCACAATAGTTAAGTAGCCAAAAGCCATCATAATTGTTTCTAGTTAGTCTATCTACTTTAATAGCAATTAGTTTATCAATCTTTTTAGCCTTAATATCTGCAAGTAATCGTTGCATTTCTGGTCGCATTAAATCTTTACCAGAATGCCCTACATCGTTATATACATCTACAATAGAATACTCATTTTTCTCGCAATATTCTTTTATCATTCGTAATTGAGAATCAATAGAATAGCCATTATCTCTTTGTTCATCTGTTGATACTCTTACATAAATTCCACATCTCATAAAATTACCTCCTACTTATCCTGTGAATTTTTTTAGGTTTTGTATAGTAAATTTTTAAAAAAACTTAAAAAAATTTTTATTCTTCTATCTGTTTGCTCAGAAAAATGCATTTTCGCCCATAGTTTTGAAAAAATTTTTTATTCTTCCATATGTTTCCTAACTAAAATGTATTTTTGCAATCCACATTTTAAAATTTCTTTATTTTTTTAAGAAATGTGAAGATTAAATTTTTAGTTATATGAGAATTTGTTTTATTTCTTTGAGATTATACTTTTGTTTATGTTCTTTAATGTAAAAGTTTTTATTGCTAACTTCATTCACTTTATATTCAAATATAGTAAGAGCAGTAGGATATGTAATTAAATATTGAGTTGGTTCAATAAATTGTAAATTAGTAGCCTTTAAATGCTTAATTTTACCATTCTTAATTGTATAATTATAATTTTTAATAATTTCTAATATTTCTGCATTTGGCTCTAATTCTTGTACTATTTCAAACTCAAACATAAAAAATGTCCTCCTTTCCTTTGATAAGAGAACATTTTTGTATTTTTATGAGTTTCAATTCATCTTTTCTAAAAATGAAAAAACAACCTACAAATCTTTACAGTTCGTAAGTTGTTTGAATTTGGAGCGTTTAGGGGAGTTATATGCGAAAAAATTGCTTAATGCCCAAAGTGTTCCTCCCACATTTTGTTCAAAAAAATAATTGATTTTTCAACCGTTGATAGTGATTATTTTATTATAATATTTAACATGTAAAATCATAAATACTTGATAATTTAATAGCAGATATTATTATTGGTACAGCAAACATTATTAATAAAATTATCATACTTTTAAAATCCTTTTTTATAATTTGTTTTTTTAATAATATTATACTTTCAATAGCTGTTATAACAAGTCCTATAACTATAGCAACTTTCATGTCACTAATTGTTCTTTCGAATTTTACTATTTCCCATGGTGTTTCTTCAACCATTTCTCCAGATAAACTAACAGAAGGCATATAATCAGCTATCCAAATCCTTTCAGTTCCATATATCATATTATTAGTAATAACAAGTATTATTGTTGTTATTATTATACTAACTACTATCCAAATTCGTTTTTTCATTACATCACCACCTTTACGATTTATTTTATGCAGTAAATTGTTTCCGATATTTTACTAATCAGTATTCTTATCTAAAATAGTATTAGTTTCAATTTGCTTTTTTTCTTCCTCGATAGTTTGTTTTAATTCTTCAACTGTTGGTAAATATAATTGGTATTTTGAAGTAAATATATTTTTATTGCCTTCTGGCAACGTAAATTCTACTACAACATCATTTTTCTCAGAACACAATAATATTCCAATAGGTTCGTTTTCGCCTTCTACCATTTGAGTTCTTTTATAATAATTCACATACATTTGCATTTGACCAACATCTTGATGTGTTAGTTTTCCAGTTTTTAAATCAATTAGCACAAAACATTTTGCTAATCTATTATAAAAAACTAAATCTATATAAAAATTTTCGCCACCTAAATTTATTCTCTGTTGCCTTGCAACAAAAGAAAATCCTTTTCCTAATTCTAATAAAAATTCTTGAAGATGCTCTATTAATGCGTTTTCTAAATCCTTTTCTAAATATCTTTTATTTTCTTTCAATCCTAAAAATTCTAATACCGTTGGATCTTTTACTAAATCATTTGGTTTTATTATTTCATGTCCTTTATTAGCAATAGCTAAAACTTCATCTTTTTCTTTACTTAAAGTTAATCTTTCAAATAACAAAGAAGCTTTTTGTCTATCTAATTCTCTAACTGACCATTTTGAATTTATACATTCATTATAATAAAATTTTCTCATCGTTTCATCTTTTATTTTAGACAATTCAATATAATGACTCCAACTTAATTCATCAGACAATGTCTGATAATTTTGAAACATTTCATAAAAAATTTTCATATTTCTAAGATTAGTTTCTGAGTATCCTTTGCCAAATTCTTCTGTTAATTTTTGAGACAACAATTTTATTAATTGTCTTCCATAATCAGCACGTTCTTTTCCTTTTAATTCTTCTTCAATAATTTGTTTTCCAATACTCCATGATGATGTTACCATTTCATAATTTATATTTTTATATATATTTATTCTAGCTTTTAATATAGTTTGTCTTATATTGTTATAAAAATTTTCATCAATTCCATTTATTAACATATTTTCCATAAAATTCGTTATCCTTTCAGATTTATCAGACAGTGTCTGATGAATTTAGTATAGCATAATTTTTACATTTTTTCATTATATTTCCAAAAATATTTTATTATTTTTATAGAAGGGTATGGGACTTAGTCCTATAAATTCGAATTTTGACTAGGGAGGAAAAATTCAGTGCTTGTTAGGAATTATATAGGAGTACAAAAATCACTTTCAATTTGAATTTTTCCTCTAACTTTTTTATTTTTGATTATATATTACTGCACCAATTTTGTAATTTTCTTTTTTAGATTTTGCAAATTTTTTATTACTTTTTATAGCTACTAACCTAATCAATTTTTGTTTTTCTTTGTTTAATTTTATTTCAATTTCTTCTTCATTTTTTGAAAATAATTCATAAAATTCTATTTCAAATTCTTTGTTAAGATTTGTAATATAATCGTCTAGTTGTTCTTGATTTATATTAACACTTGTCCTAATTTCTTGTTCTTCTCCATTGACTTGGGCTGGAGCATAAACATCTGCAATTCCTAACATAAAAAACTTAGTTAATTGTTCAATATAACTACTTCTAAAATTTATTTTATCAATATAAAATTCTCCGTTTTTTGTTCTTTAATAATGTTATTGATTCAATAAATTTTGAAATAAATTCTTGCTTTTCTTCTTTAGATTTTTTGTTCCATTCTTGTTTTAAAGTTTCATTTAATTTATTATCTTTTATCAATTTTTCTCTTTCAATATCTCTATCAGCCATTAGTTGATGTGGAGTAAAAGATAAACTATTTGCATTAAGTTTTTCATATTTTTTTGTTTCTAAAATATTTATTTTTTCTTCGATGATTTTGTAATCTTCAGAGAAATCTTCCATTTCAACTATGCCACTTACATAAGCTTTTTTAATTCTTTCTTTTTGCTTTTGTAATGTATCAAGTTCTTGGTCTAATTTTTCTGTTTTTGTTTCTTTTTTGTCAGCTAGTATTGGTAAAAAATATTTTTTAACTGCCATATCATACTCAACTAACTCAAGAATAAATCTTTGTAAACATTCTTCAATTTTATCTTCTCTGTAATAGGTCTTGCAATGTTCACAAGTGTAGTACATATATTTCTTTTTTGTTCCTCCAGAGCCTTTACATTTCATAATTCTATTACATTTAGGACATTTTAGTTTTTGAAAAAATATATAAACTCTATCTCTTGCATAACTTCTTTGATTTTTCTCTTTTTGTAATTGTGCTTCTTGCCACATAACACGACTTATTATTGGTTCTACAACATTCATATAAACTATAGTATCTTTATTATTTGATTTTCCTTTTTCATAATCTCCCATATAAACTTTATTGTCTATCATTTTCATAATTGTTGTATCTCGCCAATGTTTAGGGTATAAGACTTTTTCTTTATTCAAAGTATTACTAATTTGTTGATAGCTTTTTCCCTCTAAATACATATTAAATATTCTAATTACTATATCTTTTGTAGTTTCGTCAATGATAGTTTTCTTGTTACTATCTTTTTTATAACCTAATGGAACAATTCCGTGGCAAATGTCCAGATTTTCTAGCACCATTTAATCCAAACTTTGTTCTTTCGCTTACTATTTCAATTTCTAATTGTGATAATACTGTTAGCATTCTTACGAAAAATCTTCCGTTAGCGGTTGAGGTATTTACATCATCTTTATCACACACCAAATAGGTATTGTGTAATTCTAATTGTGCAATAAGTTCTTCTAAATCACGAACTGAACGAGTTACTCTATCTAATTTATAAGCTACAATATAATTGATTTTACCACTTTTCATATCTGCTAACATCTCTTGAAATGCTGGTCTATCTTTAATATTTTTTGCCGATATTCCAGCATCTTCATACACCTTAAATACTTCATATTCTTTAAATTTACAAAGTTGTAATAACTTTTCCTTTTGCTCTGCTAAACTAAAACCTTCTCTTACTTGGTCTTCTGTACTAACTCTAATATAAATTCCTGCAATTTTTCTTTCTTCTTCCATAATTTTAAACTCTCCTTTCACTTGCTGAATGGAAAGCTACTTTTATAAATTCAAGCACAAAAAAACTCTAAAATTTTAAGTAGCTTTTGATATGTAGTCTTTTAACTGAGATAAAGAGTATTTATACATTAAATCTCCCACATAAAAGTAATCACATTCATTAAAGAATAAAAATAACTTATCTTTAATAATCACTCTATGTGGTTCTACATATGCCAAGTTTGTATGTTCTATAATTCTTAAACAACCTTCATATATCCTTATTTGTTCAAGTTTTATAGAGTTCAAACTACAAGCCCATTCAATTTTAGAGAGCAATTCTCTTTTTATCTTGTTTTTCTTCTTAACGATACTAATCATATCACACCATCCTTCCTTTTTCAAGATAAAGGCAACAAAAAAATCAACCTTCTACAGTTGATTTATCAATATTTTCGTCTGGTGCGACGATTTTACTTAATGGAGCGATATTCTTACAAGTTACGAACTATTTTGTTCTCTTTCTATGCTGATTATATAATATAGATTAATAAATTTCAATATAACTATATAAAAATTTTGTATTTTATAGTATAATTTTGTTATTAAAAGGAGTTGTACTAGTTTTATGAAAAAAAATATTATTTTAATCTATATACATACATTTTTATCAACATTTATATTATATTATATTTGTGATACATTATTTTATATTGAACGAGGATTAACATCTAGCCAATATATTAGTTTTGTAGGAATAACATTTTTTATTAGATTATTATTTGAAATACCATTTGGCATTATAGCAGATAAATATAATAAAAAAAGGTTGTTGCTAATTAGTAATTTATTATTTATAATATCAACTATAACATTTATTTATGCTCATAATTATATTACATTTATAATCGCTATAATAACTAATGCAATTAATAATTCGCTAAGTTCTGGAATTACTAATTCAATATTATATGAAAATTTAGATAATAAAGATAGGTATAATAAAATATTATTTTATAACTCTTTTTTTTATAATATTTCATATATGCTTGCAATGATTATAGGTGGATATATTGGTCAAAAATTTGGTTTAATATATACTTATTATATTACGATAATTCCTTTTATTATTGATTTTATTGTTTTACTTGTTTTAAAAATAAAAAATAATATAAATACAGCAAATATGGAAAGTAATATTTCTATATTAAAAAATGGATTTAAAGAAGTAATAAATAATTCATATTTACTGAAGTTAATACTAACAAGTTCTATTTTATTTTCTGGAATAAAATTAGTAGAGGAAAGTCATCCAGAGTATTCTAATAATATAGGAATCTCTGTTTTTGTAATAGGCATTTACACAGCACTTATATTAGTTTTTTGTATTATAGGTAGTTATATAGGAAGTAGATTAAAAAGGAATACATATAAATTAATTCTAAACATAAATCCTATTTTTTCTGGACTTTGTATATTATTAGTTGGAAAATTAAATAACTATTTTGGAATAGTGTTTATATTATTAATTTATATTTTTTCAGAAAGCTTTGATAATATTATGAAAGCTGAATTGCATAAAAATATATCTTCAAAATCAAGAGTTACTATTGAATCAATAAATCAATTTGTATTAAGCATATTTGGTATTATATTCAGCATTTTAATGACAATTTTATTAAAATTTATGAGTATAAGTACTATGTATATGTTAATTGGTTTTATAATTATTTCATACGGAATAGTAAATTTAATAGTAGATGATCACTTTTCTAAAGCTAAATAAAAAATATGAGCGATTTTTTATATAATTCGTTCATATTTTAATAGTTTATAAATTAATAATTTTTCCTATAATTTCAATATCTTCAATTTTATTGATTGCAAAACATTTCTTTCCTAAATCCTTTATTGAAGCACCTAGATGATACATTTCCTTATTATCTAAAACAATAAATCTATCGTGAAACTTGTTTGTTTTAGAAACTTTTAAAATAGGATATTCTTTATTAAATTTTCGAATATCTAAATTTTCAATATTACTTTTATTAGATGTTAGTATAACTACTTCTACATCTTTTTTCTTTTTAGCCAACATTTTCAAAACATTGTCGTCAATATAATTATCTATAACTAAAATCTTGCTATTTGCTTTTTTTATAATATCTATAATTAAACTATATGCATCATATATTTGTCCATCAAAAAATATTCTCTGTTTTACATTTTCTTCTAACTGAAGCTGATTGAAAACTTCCTCAAATTTTTTGTCATGCTCTTGCAATTTATATTCTACATTTGTTAATCTTTCGAACACTTGTCCATTAAGCAGTAAAAATTTTCTCATTTCAACAAAAGCTCTCATTATATTAACACTGACTTTTACAGCGATTTCATTTTTTAAAACTCCAGATAACATTGATATTCCTTGCTCAGTAAAAACATATGGTAGGTATTTTCTTGTTACTTCTCCATTATTTACTTTTTTGTTTAAGGTTCCAAACTGGAACCTTAAATTTTGAAACTCTGTTTCTGTTAATTGAAAACAAAAATCTTCTGGAAATCTTTCTATATTTCTTTTCACAGCTTTATTTATATTTTTAGTTGTATAATGATATAACATTGCCACATCACTATCTAGCATTACTTGTTTACCTCTTATTGTATATATTAAATTTTTTATATCTTCGATAACTAATTCATTCTGAATTGCTAATTTATTTTCTTCCATAATTTCACATCCTTTATTTACTCTCTACATTTTAAAACATTTGTTTTGTATTGTCAAGACTTTTGTAATTTTTAATTTTAAAATTTATACTATTAAAAAGATATAATGCAACTCTATTTTGTTCTGTTGAATCCATTTCCATAATTTTGCTTGATACAAAAATTATATATGGATAGTTTGCAAAATTAATAGTGGCAGTTCTGTATTCACTATTTATTTCTTTTAGCAAATTATCAAAATATTTATACATTTCTTTTTTATCGTATTCTAAATTGGTATGGCTATAATTATCACACATACAAATTGCTAGTCTTAATTTATTTTCTAAATCCATATCTTTTATCATATCTATTACATAATTTACTTTTTCATCATTCATAATTTTTTTATTCCTTTCATTTTTTATTTTTTGGGGTATGGGGTGTAAAACCCATTTTTGAATTTGTGCGGGAGTACAAATTCAGTGCTTGCTGGGACATAAAATTTGCATTTTCCAAAATTCACTATTTTTTATCCGAGTATTTTGCAACAATTTTTCTTTGCTTTTTTGTATCAAATCTACATGGTCTATTATAATTTCATTTTCAATAATTGGACAATTTATAACACCTTTTGTATAAAAATTTTGTTCTAATAGTTGTAAGTATTCATTCATTTCTTGTTCAGAATATTCTTTATTTTCAAGTTTTGAATGATAAAAAATATAATAATCTGTGCTTAATTTTTCTAATTCTTGTCTAGTAATTGCCTCTTTATAAATAAAGCCAATGTTATTATTTTGCAAAATATCATTCAAATATTTTATATATTCTTTACTGCTTTTAGAGATAAATTCTTCTGTAAATCTTATATCTTTTATTTCAATATTGTATTTTTCATCTCTTGAAATTTCTATATTTTCAATTACTTTTTTAATTAATTCTTTCTTTGATTTTCTATTTAAATGCTCAAAAACAAATCCATATAGAACTTTATTACTTACAATATTTTCACTATTTGTTGTTCCTTCTAGCTTGTTAGTTAGCTCTATTACATATTCTTTAAGCACATTATTTGGATCAATTTTTTGTTTTTTCTTGTTCAAGTTTTCTATCTCTTTTTTAATACTATCATTCTTATTGTTAATAGTTTCTACATTCAAACTGGAGTTTAAGTACAAATCTACTAGCTTATTTTCTTGTAATTTTAACTTTTGAATTGCTTTATCTATTTCTTGAATGTCTTTAGTTTTTGTAGAGTTGCTTACTATAATTTCACATGTCATTTCATACATATATCTTGTTAATTCATTTAAAATTCTACCGCATTTTTTCTTCTATTTTATCTGAATTATAGTGCTTACCTTTTGACTTGCAATCAGGATTTTTACATGTAACATGATAATAAATTCTCTCATTTTCTGTTTTACTATTCTTATATGAATTAGTAGAAGATAGTATTTTTCCACAATCAGGACATTTAATAATTCCAGTAAATAAATGTATATGTTCTCCATAATTTGAATGCTTGTTTTTCTCTAAAATTATTCTCGTTGCATTCCATGTTTCTTGGTCAATTATTGGCTCACAATAGTTTTCTACTCTTAAAATATCTTGAAGTTTTCTAGCGTATTTTCCATACTCAAATATACCTATATAAATAGAATTTGTAAGTATTTTATAAACTCTATCACTAGTCCATTTACCAGTTTTTAAATAAGAATTATTATCTTTCATTACTTTTGCAATACCTCTGCAAGAGTGGCTTTTCTTAGATAATTCAAATATTTTTTTTACAACTTGTGCTTCAATAGGCTCTACTTCTAAATGTCCAGTTTCTTTATTCCTTATATAGCCATAAGGGGCTTTACTAGGGTGTACCTTTTCTAAAGCCATTTCTTCTAATGCTCTTTTTGTTCTTGCCCCAATTTCTTTTCTTTCTCTTTGTCCAAATACTAAATTCATACCATAGAACATTTCACCATTAGCAGTAGATACATCATAAGGCTCTAATATTAGTTCTATTTTTACATCATGTTCTTCACAATAATTTAAAAGCCAAAATCCGTCATAATTGTTACGAGTTAATCTATCTACCTTTATTGCAATTAATTTGTCCAATTTGTGCAATTTTATGTCTTTTAAAAGTCTCTGCATTTCTGGTCTCATTAAATCTTTTCCAGAATGTCCTGCATCATTATATACATCTACAATAGAATACTCATTTTTCTCGCAATATTCTTTTATCATTCGTAATTGAGAATCAATAGAATAGCCATTATCTCTTTGTTCATCTGTTGATACTCTTACATAAATTCCACATCTCATAAAATTACCTCCTACTTATCCTGTGAATTTTTTTAGGTTTTGTATACCAAAATTGCAAAAAAACTTAAAAAATTTTATTTCTCTCATATATTTGCTCAAAAAAGTGAACTTTTGCCTCCCTAATTTTGAAAAATTTTTTTATCCTTCTATATGTTTCCTAACTAAAATGCGTTTTTGCAATCCATATTTTAAAATTTCCTAATTTTTTAAGAAATGTGAAGGTTAAATTTTTAGTTTTATGAGAATTTGTTTAATTTCTTTTAAGTTATATTTTTGAGCATATTCTTTGATGTAGAATGGTTTATTAGATATTTCATTCACTTTATATTCATAAATAGTAAGAGTAGTAGGATATGTAATTAAATATTGGGTTGGTTTAATAAATTGCAGATTAGTAGCCTTTAAATGCTTAATTTTGCCATTTTTAACTATATAATCATAGCATTTAATGATTTCCAATATATCATCATTTGGCTTTAATTCCTGTATTATTTCAAACTCAAACATAAAAAATGCCCTCCTTTCTGGAAAGAGAACATTTTAGTTTTATATACAAAAAACAACTTACAAACCATTATAGTTCGTAAGCTGTTAGAATTTGGAGCTACTGGGGAGAATCGAACTCCCGACCACCAGGTTACGAATCTGGTGCTCTACCAACTGAGCTACAGTAGCATTATATATTTTTTATTTATCTTTGTCATATAATCACGTTATTAATTTTAACATATTTTTAATAAAATTCAATTATTTTTTATAAAAAAATGAAATAGCTAAATAATATTAGCCATTTCACTATATTTTAAAAATGTTTACCTTTTCTTCTTTTTGATTCTTTTAGATCATTTCCAAAATCAACTTCATCTTCTACATTATACAATTTATTAGTCTTTGTTTTATTTTGTTGTTCCATTTCTATATATTCTTCTTGCTTAGCTTCTTCATCTTGATTATTATTTTCTAATATATTATCATCATTATCCATCATTTTAATATCATCCATAAAGTTTAATTCTATCCCATCATCATCCCTATTGTTTCTGATTTTTTTTACTATTAACACAATTATTATAATGAGTAATACTCCACCTAAAACACTACCTACAATTATATATTGCATATTAGAATTATCTTCTTCTGAAACATTTTGATTAGCTAAAGTTTTTTCTCCTTTTTTTACTATAATTTGATATGTAACATTTTGTTTACCATCTTCAGATTTTAACATTATAGTTATAGTATTTTCTCCTTCTTGCAAATCTTCATTTCCCAATATTTCTACAGTTGCATTTTCTGTATTACTTAGTGCCTCTATGTCTAGTTTAGTTATATCATCATCAATTTCAGCTGTATATTCATATATATCCGAACTAAAACTTGGATTTAAGTTTATTCCTTTTATTGATAATGCTTCCAACTTCAATTGCTCTTGTTCTTCTTTTGTAACCGTTATTGTATAAGTTCTTGCTGTTTCATCTTCTGCTGTTACAACTAATTTTATAATATTTTCGCCTAATTTCAAATCTTCATTTCCTGATATATCCAATTTTGATTTTTCATCTTCTACTACAGCTTTTATATTTAATTTAGTAACATCTGTACCTACTGTCATTGTATATTTTGTTGTTTCTGGATCAAATTCTGGAGATAATGTTCCTGGTTCAACAGTTAATGATTTTAATGCTTTTACTGTAGATTTCTCTTCTTCTGGTTTAGTCGTTGTTAATAAACTACTACTAATATATGCAGTTTTTCCATTATAATTTACTTTACTCCATCCGTTGCTTCCTACACCGATTCTAGTGACTTCTTCACCTTTTTTTAATTTTCCTATACTACTACTTGATGTGCTATAACTACTTCTTACATTAATTCCATCTTGAGTAGCATATACAGTTTGATTTACTGTGGTAAAAGTTGGTTCTTTTGTTGTATCAACATTGTTGCTGGTTGTTCCTCCATTGTTTGTATCTCCTCCATTATTAGTAGTTCCACCTGTTGTTCCACTATTTCCTGTATTGCTCTCTTTTTCTTTAACTGTTATAGTACAAGTTTTATTTATTTGTGATTTTTCTTCTGTAGTATAATCAGTTATATCTCCACTTAAAGTAAAAGTATATGTTCCAACATTACTTGGTGTAAAAGTAATACTTGTAGAGTCAGATGCATTACCCTGACTACTTGTATACCCTATTAACGGTTTCGATTGTCCATTACCTGATAAATTTAAATTCCATGCACCAGCATTAACACTTCCAGTAATTGTAACACTTGTTCCAACTGTTATAGTTTTACTATCTGTTATACTTGCAGTAGCTGCATTAGAAATTGTCCCTATAAATAATAGTATTCCTAATACAATTGTAAATATTAAAATAATTCTTTTTGAATTCATCTTTAACGTACCTTTCCTTTCTCTACTCTTTTAACGTACCTTTCCTTTCTCTACTCTACTGATATTTCAGAACCATTTAATAGATATTTTTGTATCTTTAGTAAATCTGTCGAATCTATATATCCATCACTATTAGTATCTGCTGCTTCCATATATACTCCCGTAAGTTCATTTGATTTTAATAAATGTTTTTGTAATTTTAACAAATCAGATGAATCTATAACAGCATCACCACTAGGATCTCCTTTTTTTACGATTGTATAATTTTTTCCATCAATTACTACTGTAAAACCAGTTCCAACGAAACCAGATTTAATCTCTTGACCATCTTTTTTTATTACTGCATTTGAATATTTTTCTTTAATTTTTTCTGCAGTAGTATTTGGTTCGGTAATGACATTAGTACCTTCTACTTTAAAGTCATTATTTTTTCCTGTATCTACATTATTTCCGCCATTACTATTCGATACCACTTCTATATAACTTTCCTTACTATCTCCTCTTGCAATATAACCTGTAACACCAGTTCCTGTAACTATCTTATCCCATACATACCCATTTGCATTAGAAGAATTTTTCTCTACTCTTGTTATTATATCTCCTTTATTAAGATATGTTACTACTCTTTTATCTGTACCAGGTGTTTCTCTTACCTTTAATCCTGAACCACATATTACTTTTACAAGTTCATTTGTTGCACTTCCATTCTCCCCTGTACTTCCTCCAGTTCCTACTACATCTATGTAAGAGCTTACTAAATATCCCTGTCTACCATCTGATAACTTAACTCTGTCCCAATTATATCCATCTAAACCATTATATTTTCCTGTTTCAATTCTAGTTAGTGCTTGACCTTTAGTTAATGTTGTAATTACAGATGTATTATTCGTTCCAGGTCCATTCCTTAAATTAACAGATGTATTAGCTATTACACTATCATTACAATTTGTAATATCATCTATCTTCTCGATATAGGTATTTGCAACATATCCTTTTCTACCATCTGATAAAACAACTTTATCCCAATAATAGCCATTTTCTGCTACATTGGCAACTTCTATTCTTAATAAAATATCTCCTGTATTTAATGTCGCTAAAATATTAGAACTCGTATTTTTACTTTCCCTTATATTTACATTAGAACCTTTAATTTTTACATTTTGTGTAACAATTCCTTGTGTTCCTGGCATCGGACATTTTTCTTGTGGCATATTTTCATAAACTGGAATAAGAAAACTAATACTGTTGTTAAAAGTTCCCATGTTCTGATATACATTTCTTACTGTATAACTTTCTGTAAGTGCTGCTGAAACATTTTGCATATATTGATGATAATATAAAGTTCCATCACTATTATCTACATCAAATTTTTGTAAGTATAAAGTATTTTGTCCTATTCCAATATATTTTGATTTTAGAAAATCTATTCCTCCTACTATAGATTTTGCTAAAGTATCCCAGCCTTGACTTTTAGCATATGCTGTTGCATTTGCTATTATTTGTGATGATGAATTTCCAGATGCTCCAACATTGAATACATTGTAATATCCTTCGTTTCCTCTACTCATAGTAGAACCTGTTTTTCCTTGTTCTTGTAAAATTCTAGAAACTACTTGATATGGATTTATATTAACATTTCGACAAGCTTCTATTATTGCATCTGCATTTGTTCTTCCTTCTAAGAAAGACCCACTAGTCATACTCATAACACCATCTGCGCTATGTATTGAAGAATTAAAAACTGCTTGTTCAAATTGAAAAATACTATCATCATTCAAAAAATTTCTTGGATCCATATAATAAGATACTGTTGCTTCTGATGCACATCTCCAGCTACCATTATCATATTTTTTATCATTACATGTAGGGCAAATCCAATCTCCTGTTTTGCTTGATGTTACTAAGTTTCTTCCGTGCCATGCTGTTGTTTCATTTTTTATAACTTGATTCCAATCTAATCCTGTATAAAATATTGTAAAATTCCAATTTGGATGTGCTGATCTTAACTTATTTATCAATTCTGCATATCCTGGATAATTATTTAATTTACTTGATACACTTTCTTTTGTTTGAGCTGCATATACTTCGCTTCTAAATACTAGTCCATAAATAAAATATATTAATATATTTAAAATTATTATTATCGTTAAAATTTTCTTTATTTTTTGTACATTTACTTCTATAAAAATATTATTGCTTAACATTTTTATCCTCCTCTTTTGCTATTTTTTTGCAAATCTAGTATATCATTCTTGTATTTTACAGTCAATTAAAATCGAAAAAAAGTTATATTCATTTTGTAAAATGTAGTATTATATAACTTTTTGAATAAAAAACTTTTTTTAGTTAGATTTTACTCTATATTTGAAATTTCTTATTTATTATATAGAACAAAAGCGGACATTTATGACATTGTAACTGTTTAAGTTATTGTAAAGTCCTCTTCTTTGCTCGTGTTCCAATTTTTTGCATAAAAAATGGTGTACAATTATTTTATATAAATAAGAAAGCTTCATAAGTTAACTTTTACTGTATCCCCCGAACTTTCCTTATATAAAAAGGCTATAACTATAAGTTATAACCTTTAAATATATATTTACTTTAAGTAACTTTTTTTACTAGTTACAACATCCTCTTTGGCATCCGCATCCAAAGTTTGTGAATAATAATAAGAATATTATTATGAAGAATAATATTTCACTATTCTCTCCGCATCCTCCAAATAATCCATTTAAAAATCCACAATTATTATTGCAGCCACATCCACATCCGCAGTTTCTTCCTTCTTCTGGCATATCTTTTCCCTCCTTTTTATTTTTATATGATATCATATGCAATCTTAAAATTTTATGTTACAATTAGTATCAAGGAATTTTCTTATAGAAAATTGAATTTTAAATTAAGGAAGGATAATTATTTATGAGAAACCTAGAATTACTTTCACCAGTAGGTGATTTCGATTGTTTAAAAGCAGCTGTTCAAAATGGTGCAGATAGTGTTTACTTTGGTAGTAATTTATTTAATGCAAGAGCTTCTGCAAATAATTTCGGTATAGATTCTTTAAAACAGGCAATTGAATATTGTAAATTAAGAAATGTAAAAACAAATTTAACTTTAAATACTCTAATAAAGAATAATGAATTAAATGACGCTATAAATCTTGCTAAAATCGCATATAAATTTGGAATAGATGCAATTATTGTTCAAGACTTGGGACTTGCTAATTTTTTAATAAATCACATTCCAGATTTGCCTATTCATGCAAGTACACAAATGAGTATTCATAATTTAGAGGGTGTACTTGCTATGCAAGATTTAGGTTTTAAAAGGGTAGTACTTTCAAGAGAATTATCTGCTAATGAAATTGAATACATCTGTAAAAATTGTGAAGTAGAAATAGAAGCTTTTGTTCATGGTGCTCTTTGCATTTCATATTCAGGACAATGTTTAGCATCTAGTATGATTGGCGGACGCTCTCGGAAATCGTGGAAAATGCGCCCAACCTTGCAGACTTCCCTATACTCTTTTAGAAAATTCTTCAGATTATAATACAAAAATAGATGAAGGATATTTGCTTAGCACTAAAGATTTATGTTCTTTAGAATTTTTGCCGAAACTAGTTAATAGCGGTGTTGCTTGTTTTAAAATTGAAGGTCGATTAAAATCTCCAGAATATGTTGCAACAGTAACTAGAATATATAGAAAATATATAGATATGGTTATTGATGGTAAAGAATATATTATTGATGAAAATGATAAAAAAGAACTTATGCAAGTTTTTAATAGAGGCATGTTTTCTTCAGGTCACTTGCCAAGCACTCCAAATAGAGGTCTTGTCTATTCTAAAAAACAAAATAATATGGGCATACCTTTAGGAAGTATAAGTAATTATAATCAAAATAAGGGTTACATTACTCTAAAATTACAAGATACTATAGCAATAGGAGATTCTATTTCTATTAATGGTGAAAGTGGAAGTTATAAAGTATCAGAATTATTAATAAATGATAGAAATTCTCCTACTGCTTCTTTGCGGTACTATAGTAAAACTTGGTAGAATGAAAGGAAATATAAAATATGGAAGTAATGTATATAAAATAGCAAGTAAAGAGCTTTCTTCTAAAGCTATTAATTCATATAATAATTGTGAAAATATAAAAATACCATTAAACGCTACTATAGATGTACATCAAGGTAAACCTATACAAATATATATTCGTACTATAAATACTAATGATAGTTTTTATAATGATATAAGTTTTTCTATCACATCAAATATAATTCCAGAAAAATCAATAAACAAACCTATTACTAAAGAAAGAATTATAAAACAACTTATAAAAACATCTAATACTCCTTATGAATTTACAGACATTTGTGTGAATTTAGATGATAACCTGTATATACCTCGTATTTCTGAGATAAATGAATTAAGAAGAAATTGTATAAAAAAGTTAGAAAATATTATAACAGAAAAATATTGTAATAATGATTCATCAAAAATACCTGAGGCTTTAATAGAAGTTGATAATAAAACATTTACTAATTTAAATAAAAAAAGTATTTCAATATTATTAAATACAATTAATCTAGATTTTAACTACACATTACTAAAAAATGTACAAAATATTTACATACCATTAAAGTATTTTGTAAATAAAAATTATTTTTATATATTAAAAGATATTTCTTATAACTTTAATTTATATATTTACATGCCTGTTATTATGCGTAAAAATTATACTAATATATTTAAAAATAATATTACTACTATTTTATCATCTTTTAATATTAAAGGATTTGTTATATCGAACATTGGTAATTTACGTTTATTAAAAGATTATACTAAAAATTATAAGTTTATTGGGAACTACACACTTAATCTTTTTAATAATTTAACTGAAAAAACATTAAAAGATTTACATATTGAAACTTTAACCCTATCACCAGAACTTAATAAAAATGATTTAATAACGTTTAATAATAAAAATAATTGTGAAACAATTGTTTATGGTAATACCCCTATTATGAATATGAATTACTGCTTACTTGGAAAATCAAACCACTGCTACTCAAACTGCAGTCATAAATGTAATTCAAATAACAAGTTTTATATAAAAGATAGACTTGGATTCAAATTTAGAGTCATTCCAGATAACATAGAAACAGTTACTACTATTTATAATAGTAAAACTACTTTTATAGATATTTTAAATATTAATTGTAAATCTTATAGAATAGATATTCTAGATGAAGATATAGATTTCATAAATAATATAACTTCTGCTATTATAGATGGAAATAAAATAGAAGGTAAGAATTTTACTAATGGTAACTTTAATAGATTTGTTTAAAATATATTATATTTTAACTAATTATTTCTAAAAGTTTTACCATATACAATTCTAATAAAGCTATAGGAATTAACTATAGCTTTATTGTTATAATTTTATAAATTTATATTTTCTATTTTTAAACTTTTAGTTTCGAAATCATAGTATCATAATGACTATTTATTCTATTACTAATATCAAGCCTTAGTTCTCTTGCTAAATCTAGTAATTGTTTTTCATAATCACAATCATTTTCTTCTTCTATTAACAATTCTAATTCTACAAAAAAACCTAACTTTTCTACTTCATCTATGCAAATATTACAATTTTTATATTTCGAATATCTTCTCTTTTTATTTACTTGAACCCATTCTTTAAAACCCAAAGCTTTTAAGAATGAATTTGCCTTTTCATAAGAATCTACTTCAAATTCAATTTCTTCTGATTCCATTTTTTTGGCACTTTGCTTTTTATAATTTAATTCTATTTTATCATTTGTTTTTCTTACTCTTAGCCAAACTGAACCTTCCTTACTTTCTGTATTATCTAGATCACTCACATATATTGTATCACATTGATAATTTATAGAACTTATTTGACAATTTCTATCTTCTAAAAATTTTATTATTTCATTTAGATTTTTCACCTTAAATTTTAATTCTATTTCACGCATTTATTTTCAACCTTTCATATTATCATTTGGGATAATTATTTCATAAATAAAAAATACTAACTAACATAATAGTGTAATCTTTAATATTCTTCCATCTTTACATATACTTTTTCTGTTTCTGCATATTTCTTTTCTACGCTCAACCTTGTAATTTGTGTGTCATCTTTAAAAGCAACTTCATTCATAGCATCTAAAATAATCTTTACAATATTATCGATGTCCGGTTTTTTTATTGGATTTATCTTATTTTCTAGCATAAGAGCTCTATCTTGTTTTTTTGTGCTTTTCGGAATTCCAAAGTTCGCTATAATTTCTACTGATACTCTACCCTCTAATGGCTTATATTTTGGATACTTCAACATAAAATGTTGTATTACTAAAGTTTCATAGTCTTTTGTCCTTGTCGGTGTATAAACTGATCCTGTATAACTATTTAATCTAGGTCTACCTTTTCCTATTATTTTTCCTAGTATTTCAAATTCATATATCATTTGTTTATTTTCTCCTCTAATTCTAAATATACACAAGTGCAGTAAAAATTCTAACTTAGTTGATATTTTGACTGCATAAGTATTATATAGTATTTTTATAATAAAGCTTAACTAATAATTTCTAATTAGTTATCTTTCATAACAATTTTATCTAGCTTCGTACTAATACTATGATAGTATATTATACTTAGAAAGTCAATTTATAATATTTTAAAATCATTATAAAATTTTTCTAAAAATTATATAAAAAGTATTGACAATTAAAAATACTTTGTTTATAATAATTATTGTTTTTAAGAAAAGATGCAGGTGTAGTTCAATGGTAGAATTCCAGCCTTCCAAGCTGGCTATGCGGGTTCGATTCCCGCTACCTGCTCCAATATAATATTAAACATTGGTTATGCAAGTCTATTCTTAAAGAAATGCAGGTGTAGTTCAATGGTAGAATTCCAGCCTTCCAAGCTGGCTATGCGGGTTCGATTCCCGCTACCTGCTCCATAAAATTAACCACATTGTTTATTTGTAAGCAATGTGGATTTTTTTCTGTATATTAAATTTTATTTATTTTATATACGCGGGTATAATTTAGTGGTAGAATGTCATGCTTCCGACCTGATAGCGCGAGTTCGATTCTCGCTACCCGCTCCATTTGAAAACAATTTGTTTTTAGCCTCATTTTATTCTTTTTAGTAAATCAAAAAAATGTTCTGTTATCTTCTGTTACATAACTCTCTATTTATGTTTTTTATTCTACCTTGTTCTTTAAGCCAAGCTACCATATCTCTAATTGTTTCCTCTAAACTTCTATTTTTGTATCCAAGTTCTTCTCTAGCCTTGGTATTAGAAAAATTAGATTTTGCATGAAGTGTATATAAAGAATATCTTGTATATAAAGGAACCTGCTTTTTAAAATTATAGTATATTTCGCAAAAAGGTGCTCCTAATTTTGCAATCCACATTGGTAATACTATATTAACTTTTTTTGATCCACTATACTTACTTGTTAAATCTGCAATTTCTTGTATTGTTATATATCTATTAGATAAAATATATGTTTCTCCTTTTTTCCCTTTATCAATAGCAGAAATCACACCTGTTACAACATCTCTTACATCAACAAAATCATATCCACCTTTTAATATCGCTGGAAGATTACCATTTGCTATTTTTACAATCAAATTAGTCATATGTGTATTTCCAAAATCGTTTAATCCTATTATCCCTGATGGATGAACTATACAAACATTCAAATTTTCATTTTGAATTTTATTCATTATCAATCTAGCTGCCTGTGCTTTAGACTTAGCATAAATGCCCTGAACTCTATCTGGATCAAATTCTTTTGTTTCTACTATTTTTCTATTATCTTCTGGCTCTTCAATAGCATGAACACTACTTACATAAACCATTCTTGAACTTGTTTCTATACATTTATCTGCCATATTTTCTGTTCCATGCACATTTACATAAAAAACATTTTCATCATATTTTTCCTTTATATATACTACTGCTGCACAATGAATAACAACAACTTCGCTATCATCATTGACATCAAATATATCTTTTAAACTTTCTTTGTTTGTAACATCTCCTTTATATATTTTACAATTCACTCCATCAAGTGAATGTATCTTATCATTTGGCAAAACTAATGCTCTAATTTCATCATTTTCTTTTACCGGAAGATTTCTCACAATGTTGTTCCCTAAAAAACCATTTGCTCCTGTTACTATGTAGATTCTTTTCAATATAATTCCTCCTCTACAAATATTATTTTTTATTAAGATAATTTTATCATTTAATATATAAATAATCTATAATTCCATAAAAAAATATAGAATAACATTCACAGAAAAAATTAAAATTGTGTACAATTATTTTTATATAATAGGAAAGACATGTTAGTTAAATTTTACTCTATAATAGAACTTTCCTATTATATAAAAAAATCGTCACGCCGATTTGATGTAACGATTTTTTTATGTTTTATTAAAATTCAATATACTATTTTTCATTCAAAACATTAGTATACATACTAATTGGCTCACCTGTATATTCTAATACTTCCTCTTCTCCTCTTAAAACTCTTAAAACTCCATTTGAAAGTGCTTCCATTTCTTTCTCTCCAGGAATTACAACAACTTTTGCTAAAAACTCTATATAATCTTTTAATTTAGAAGTAAAATACTCACTATTTGCAATTGCTCCTGTTAATATAATTGCATCCATATTCCCTTTAAAATTAACACTATATGCACCAATTTGCTTTGCAATTTGATATATCATTGCATCTAAAACAAATTTTGCTTCTTTATCCCCGTCTTCTATACGCTTTACTACCTTTTTTATATCATTAGTTCCAAGCAAAGATGTTAATCCACCTTTTTTAGTAACTATATCATATATATCATTCTTGGTATATTTACCAGAAAAGCACATGTTCATTAAAGTTAAAGTATTTACACTTCCTGTTCTACTTGTTGTAAAAGGACCTTCTCCATTTAACGCATTATTTACATCTACTACTTTTCCTAATTTATGAGCTCCTACAGTAATTCCACTTCCTAAATGTACAACAATTAGATTTAGTTCATCATATCTTTTTCCTATACTTTTAGCATATTGGTATGCCACTTCTTTTTGATTTAGTGCATGAAAAATTGTACTACGATGTACACCTTTTATTCCAGTTATTCTTGATATATCTTGTAATTCATCAACAGTTACTGGATTTACTGTATATGCTTGTTTCTCATTTATTTTAGCTAAATTGTACGCAATTTGAACACCTAAATTAGATTGATGTTTCATTGTATATCCTATTCTAGCATGTTCTAACATTTTATCATTTACTTTGTACACCCCACCTTTTATAGAAACAAGCCCTCCTGCTCTACCAGCGAAAGCAGTTATTGAATCTAAAGAAATTTTATGTTTGTTTAATGTTTCTAATACCTTTTCTGTTCGATATGGAAGTTCTTCAGAAATTTCTGTAAACTTTTTTAAATCGCTTTCATCATGATATATGCTCTCCTGAAAAATTACTTCTTCATTATCATATAATGCGATTTTAGTTGACCCAGAGCCTGGATTTATTGATAATATTCTATACTTTTCCATATATTTCATCCTTTCACATTGGTAAAAATTAAAATTAAGTATAACAATTTTATAATAAGAATCTACCCACCGTCAAGCAAAACAAAAATAAGATTACAAAATCCTAAATAATTTGTAATCTTATTTATATTATAAACTTATTTTTTCTTACTTTCCCCATACCCTGGTTTATTCAATAATTTAAACATATTTGTTTTATATTTTTCAACACCAGGTTGATCAAAAGGATTTATACCTAAAAGCATTCCAGATACAGCACAAGCCTTCTCAAAGAAATATATTAACTGCCCTATAGTTTCTTCATTTAATTCATCTATATTAATTAATATATTAGGAACCCCACCATCAACATGCGCTTTTATAGTTCCTTGCATAGCTTTTTTATTAACAAAAGATAATTTTTTTCCAGCAAGATAATTTAATCCATCTAAATCATCTTCATCAGAATTTATTTTTATATCACTTTGGCTATGTTCAATATTAATAACTGTTTCGAATAAACTTCTTCTCCCCTCTTGTATGTACTGTCCTAAAGAATGTAAGTCTGTAGTAAACTCTGCTCCTGTAGGAAAAATGCCTTTATTATCTTTTCCTTCACTTTCACCATAAAGCTGTTTCCACCATTCTATCATATAATGCATTTTTGGTTCATATGTAACTAATATTTCAATATCTTTTTTAGTATTATATAGAGAATTTCTTACAACAGCATATTTGTAACATTCATTATATTTTATATTAGGATCAGAATATTTTTCACATGCAAATTTAGCACCCTGCATTAATTTATCAATATCAATTCCAGCTACTGCAATTGGTAATAAACCAACTGCTGTTAATACAGAATATCTGCCTCCCACATTATCTGGAATAACAAACGTTGTATATTTTTCTTCAGTTGCAAGCTTTTTTAAAGCACCTTTAGATTTATCTGTTGTAACAAAAATTCTCTTTCTTGCCTCTTTTATTCCATATTTACTTTCTAAAAATTCTCTAAAAAATCTAAAGCTAATGGCTGGTTCTGTTGTTGTTCCAGATTTTGATATAACATTAATAGATATATCTTTATCTCCTATTACATCTATTAAATCATTTAAATAATTTGGACTTAAGTTATTTCCTACATACAATATTTGAGGAGTATTTCTTTGTTCTTTATCTAACATATTATAAAAAGTATTTGTTAAAGATTCTATAACAGCTCTTGCACCTAAGTAAGAACCTCCTATACCTATTACTAATAATATGTCTGATGATTCTTGTATCTTTTTAGCACATTTCTTTATCTTATCAAATTCTTTTTTATCATAATTTTTAGGTAAGTCTAACCACCCTAAAAATGCATCATCTTTTTTAGCATTTTCTTGTAGTTTATTATGTACTTCTTCTACTCTATATTTGTATAACATAATAGTTTTGTCATTCACACTACTGTTTTTAAAATCTAGTTTTATATTAGACATTTAAACTCACACCTTTCTTTTGTATATATGTAACTTAACACAAATATTGTTACACTTTATTGTTTTTAATTTTATATTAAATATCATCGTTATGCAATAAAAAATTACAAAATAAAGTGTCTATTTGTTACACAATAATTCTTTTATATAGCTTGCTGAAAACAGTTGATATATAGATTAAAAAAAGCAAAACATTATCAATCAACGTTTATTTCATAACTTCACTAAGAACTTTTGCTAGATACTTCATACTATTATTCGATTGCTCTAACGTATTACCAGTTGCCCCCACCTCAATAATACTAGCAGCTTTAGATAAATGTTGGTTATATCTTGAATTTCTTACGATCATTGGCCTAAATAATCCTGGATACATTTCATTTGCTTTCTCTTGAACCTTTATTGCAAATTTCAAATTCTGTACCCAATTATTATGTTCTAGTCCTGAACCATCTGTTCCAATTACAAACATCAATTGTGATACATATTCATCACCGAATTTTTACAGTTGGAGCATAAGTGCTATCTGCTATAGCATCTCTATGTATATCAAACACAACATCAAAATCTTTATTAGTTTTTAATAGATTTTGTACTGTTGTTAAAGATCTTCCATATGACCCAGAATATGCTGGATAATCATGATATGTCGTATCATGAATTACATTATATCCATAGAATTTTAGCTGGTTTTGTAACTCTGTTCCTACTCGTGCAACCGAAAAATTTAAATCTGTAGTCCTAAAATTACCTGTTTGATTATAATTATAGTTTTCAGTTGGTGTATAACTTTCACATGTATGTGTATGGAAAATTAATATATTTTTACTGTTAACAGTTATTCCATCTGTAGATAACATCTCTTCTGTTAAAGAATATTTGCTTTCATTTTTTATTTGTACATTATTATAAGTATTTGTATATTTTGTTGGTACATTACTCGGCTGTACTTCTGTTGTTAAACCTGTCTGTACTTCATTTATTCTATTTTGCTCTTCTAAATCTTCACTCGTTATGCTAGATTCATCCTTTAGTTGTTCGCTAGTTTCACTAATATATTTTTTCTCTATAGAATCTAATACTCCCAATTCCTGACTTAATGCTAATTTTAAAGGTGTTGCAGAATTATTCTCAGTAGTTATATTTTCTCCCATATTTACCTGTTCTATTGTAGGAATCGTATCATCTAAGCAGCTGATAAAAGCATTTTGATTTTCTTCTTTTTGTTTAGCTATTTTAGAAATATCTGTTTCCTTAAGTCCTGAAAAATATCTAGTAAGAACACCAACTATAATAATAGCTATTCCAATTCTTACTAGATATTTTATTGCATCTTTTCTATTTATAACTGTTACATTTACCATACTTTTCTCCTTTGTCTACAAGCTCTTATATATAAATATATGCTTGTACTTAAGAGAATATGATAATTTAAATTAATTATTTAAATATTTTTTTATTTCTTCCACTTCTAACTTTATGTTCTCTTCTTTTCCTGAAACCATCTCTTTTATTTTAGCTTCACCATTTTTTATTTCATCTTCACCAATAATAATTACATATTTACTATTTTTTTTATCTGCATATTTAAGTTGTGCTTTTAAACTTTTTTCTGTAACATCTTTTTCTACAAATACCCCTATATCTCTTAAATCCTCTACTAATTTAGTTGCAAATATATTTGCTTCATCTCCAATATATGCTATATATAAAGACATATTTTTATCTTGAATCATATTATCTTTATTATATTTTTCGTAAACTTCTACTAATCTTTCTATCCCCATAGCAAAACCAATAGCAGGAGTATCTGCTCCATCTAACTCTTTTACTAATCCATCATATCTTCCACCTGCTAATACTGTATATCCTTCTTCTTCTGAAATAAATTCGAATACAGTTTTTGTATAATAATCCAATCCTCTTACAATTCCAGAATCTACTATATATTCTATACCTAGTTTATCTAGCATATTTTTTACATTTTCGAAATGAGTTTTACATTCCTCACATAAGTAATCTAATATAACAGGTGCACCTATGTTTAATTCTTTACATTTTCTTTCTTTGCAATCTAAGATTCTCATTGGATTTTTTTCAAACCTTGTTTTACATGTATCGCAATACATATCCAATCTTGGCCAGATAAATTCTTTTAATGCTTCTTGATATTTTTTTCTACATGTAGGACATCCAATACTATTAATAGTTAATTTTACATTTGGTATATTTAAAACTTTGAAAATCTTACTAGCCATTGTTATAATTTCTACATCAGCTAAATATGATGATGTAGAAAACATTTCAGCACCTATTTGGTGAAATTCTCTAAGTCTACCTTTTTGAACATTTTCATATCTATACATTGCCATGTTATACCATAGTTTTACTGGTGAAGGAAAACTAGCCATTCCATTTTCTATGTATGATCTAACAACACCAGCTGTACCTTCAGGTCTTAAAGTAATACTTCTTCCACCTTTATCATCAAATGTGTACATTTCTTTTTGCACAACATCTGTAGTATCTCCAACACCTCTTTGAAATAATTCTGTATTTTCAAATACTGGAACTCTAATTTCTTTAAAACCATAATTCTCAAATATATTTTTTACTTTAGATTCAATATATTGCCATTTATATATTTCGCTCGGCAATATATCTTTAGTTCCTTTTGGTTTTTGTATCATTTATACTCCCTCCTCACATATCTCGTCTTTCTTGTAAGTCATAATAAATTGGTTTTTCTTCTTTTACTTTTGTAGATTTTCCATGTCCTGGATAAATAATCGTCTCATCTGGCAGAACCAAAATTTTTTTCATAATAGAACTTATAATATCAGTAAAACTACCTGTTGGCAAATCTGTTCTTCCCCAAGTTCCTCTAAAAATTGTATCACCAGAAAAAATCATATTTTCATTTTCACAATATAGTGAACTTCCACCTTTTGTATGACCTGGTGTATGAATCACTCTAAATTCTAAACTACCAACATGGATTAAATCACCATCGTCCACCCTCGAATCTGCTTCTAATTCTTTTGGAGGCTCTATTCCTATATATGAACATAAACTAATATCATCTCTATATAATCCTTCTGCATCAAATCTATGAATTAAAATCTTACCACCCTTTTTAGCTTTTATATCATTTACAGCACCTATATGATCACCATGGCAATGTGTTAAATAAATATACTTTAAATTTGCATCTAGTACTTCTAACATCTCTATAATTTTATCTGATTCTGCACCTGGATCTATTACCATAGTTTCTCTTGAATTCTCATCTTGTACTATATAACAATTTGTAGCTTCATTTAACATTGCTATTACTTTAATTCTCTTTAGTATCATTTTTAACATTCCTTCTTTTATTTCTTTCTATTAACTTCATAAACACTATCTATTTTTCTTAAGTTTTTTAAAATTTTGTTTAGTTCTTCTAAGTTCTCAACTTCTATTGTTATTTCTGTTATAGCAATTCTTTCTTTATTAGCCTTAGAATTCACTCCCACTAGCTTACATTTGTTATTACCAATTTCCTTTATTATATCTGA
Organism: Clostridiales bacterium; assembly: GCA_019417465.1. Classification (GTDB taxonomy): domain Bacteria; phylum Bacillota; class Clostridia; order TANB77; family CAG-508; genus CAG-492. The sequence continues at coordinate 11,945 of DXVF01000004.1, read as the reverse complement.
TAATAATCCAGTTCTATCATTTGCATATATTTCTATATCTACACTATAAGAAGCTTTTGGTTCATTATACCAGTAGACATCTATCATTCTTTCATCTTGGCTAACTAGATCTTTCATATTTACACAGTCTTTACGATGTACAGATACGCCTCTTCCTCGTGTAATAAATCCTACAACTTCATCTCCTGGAACAGGATTACAGCACTTTGAAAGTCTCACTAAACAGTTATCAATTCCCTCTACTACAATTCCTACACTAGAAGGTTTAGAACGAATAGCTTTTTCTTTAGACAATTCTTGCAATTTTTCTTCTAAATTATCTGAGTCATGTTCTTTTCTATATTCTTCTAACATTCTTGCAATTACTTTGCCTGCTGATATTGCTCCAAATCCTACACTTGAATACATATCATCTATATTATTAAATTTATATCTATTTAATGCAGCATTTATAAATTCTGTTTTAAAAACTTCAGAATAACTAATACCTAATCTTTTTATTTCCTTTTCTACTAAATCTTTACCTTTTACTATATTTTCTTCTCTTTGGTTTTTCTTAAACCATCCTTGAATTTTGTTTTTTGCACTTGAACTTTTGACAAATTTTAGCCAATCTCTGCTTGGACCTTTTGCTTGTTCGGAAGTAATAATTTCTACAATATCTCCATTATGAAGATGTGTAATAATAGGCATCATTTTACTATTTATCTTAGCTCCTGTCATATGGTGTCCTATTTGTTCATGAATACTATATGCAAAATCTATTGGCGAGCTTCCTCTTGGTAATACTTTTATTTGTCCTTTTGGTGTAAATACATATACTTCATCTTCAAATAATTCTGTTTTTAATGTATTTAAAAACTCTTGTGGATCTTGCATATCTTTTTGCCATTCTAATGTTTCGCGAAGCCAAGCAAGTTTGTCTTCATTTACTATAACTGATGTCTTCTTATCTTTATTTGCTTCTTTATATGCCCAGTGTGCAGCAATACCAAATTCAGCGATTCTATGCATATCCCATGTACGAATTTGTACTTCAAAAGGTGTACCTTTTGGGCCAATAAGTGTAGTATGCAAAGATTGATACATATTTGGTTTTGGAACCGCAATATAGTCTTTAAATCTTCCTGGCATAGGATTATATAATTCATGTACAACACCTAAAGCAGCATAACAATCTTTTACAGAATTAACTAAAATTCTTAAAGCAAATAAATCATAAATTTGATCTAAATCTTTTCCATCTCTCTTCATTTTTCTATATATACTATATAAATGTTTTGCTCTTCCTGTTATTTCCGCTTCAATTTTTTCTTTTTTAAGCTCATGTCTTATCTCGTCCATTATTTTATCAATAAATTCTAATCGTTCTTCTCTTTTTTTATCTATTCCTTCTACAATTTCTTTAAAATCTTCTGGATATAAGTATTTAAAAGATAAATCTTCAAGTTCCCATTTTAAACTATACATACCAAGACGATTTGCAAGTGGAGCATATAAATCCATTGTCTCTTTTGCTATTGCTATTTGCCTGTCTCTTTTAAGAAATTTTAAAGTTCTCATATTATGAAGTCTATCTGCAAGTTTTATTAATATAACTCTAATGTCTCTTCCCATAGCAAGAAACATTTTTCTATAATTTTCCACTTGTTGTTCTTCTGCACTTGTATAATTTAATTTTCCAAGTTTCGTTACTCCATCAACCATCCCGAGCTATTTCTTCACTAAATTCTTTTGCAATGTCTCTTATAGTTACATCCGTATCCTCTGCGACATCATGTAATAATGCTGCACATATCGTGCTTTCATCAAGCTCTAAGTTTGCAAGTATATACGCAACTTGCAATGGATGTATAATATATGGTTCGCCAGATTTTCTTAATTGGTCACCATGGTGACTTTTAGCATATTCGTAAGCTCTTGCTATTATTTTTGTATCTGTTTTTCTTTTATTTTGTTTCATTTTTTTTATAATATCATCTATTGTTACATCTTTTATCTCTGACATTAACATCCCCCCTTAGTGACCCACAAGTACGTACCTTTTGGGTCAAAATAAAAAGTTCAAATTTTTCGCTTCTGTCAACTTACTTTGACCCAAAAGGTACGTTCCTGTGGGTCACTAATAAGACATTCTAATATCTTTTAAATTTATTTGTACTTTTTCTATTCCATTAAAATTATTAATCTCTAAATTTCCTACTATATCTATTTTATCACCTATTAAAAATTCATTTGTATACTCTCCCATATTAAATCCAATAGCATCAATAACCATATTATCATCTTTTAATGTTAATTTTAAATGTTTCCCTTCAGATAAAGCTCTAATTGAGTCTATTTTTAAATTTTTATATAAGAAAAGTGGCATTTTGTTACCTTCTCCAAATGGCTCTAATAATTGTAATTCTTGTACTGCTTTTAAATTAATATCTTTTTGAGTAATTTCTTCATCTATATAAATAATTGGAATAATTTTATCAATATTACTATTTTTAGCATACTCTTCGAATTCTTTTTTAAATTCTTCAAAATTATCCTTTTTTACTGTTATTCCTATAGCCATTGAATGTCCACCAAATTTTTCAATATATTTATCACATTTAGTAAGTGCCTCATGTAAATCAAAACCAGGAATACTTCTTCCAGAACCTTTTCCTTCTCCTTGTTCTTCAAAACAAATTAATATACTTGGTTTAAAATACATATCTGTTACCTTTGAAGCAACAATTCCAATTACTCCATGATGCCAATTTTCACTACCTAAAATAATGCAAGATTTATTTTTCTCACCTTTTTCTATTTTTTCAATTGCCTCAGCAAAAATTTTCTTTTCTTTATCTTGTCTTTCTTTATTATATTCATTTAACTTATTAGATATTTCCTTAGCCTCTTCTTGATCCTTTGTTAAAAATAGTTTTAAAGCTTCTTCTTGATATCCCATTCTACCACAAGCATTAATTCTAGGTGCTACTCCAAAAGAAATAGTTATAGAATCAATTTTTTTATATCCTACTGTATCTAATAATGTTTTTAATCCAATATTTTTTGTTACCTCTACCAATTTTAATCCTAGTTTTGCAATCACTCTATTTTCATCAACTAACGGAACTATATCTGATATTGTTCCAATACATACTAGATCTAAATATTTTAGGTATTCTTTCTCCTCTAATCCTAAACTAGAACCTATTGCTTGAATTAATTTAAATACAACTCCAACACCAGCCAATTGATTAAATGGATATTTATTATCTTTTCTCTTTGCATCTACTACTGCCAATGCATTTGGCAAAAGTTCTGCTTGCTCATGATGGTCTGTTATAATAGTTTCTATTCCTAAACTATTTGCATATTCAACTTCCTCTATTCCAGAAATTCCACAATCAACTGTAATCATTAAAGTATATTCTTGTTTTGCAATTTTTTCAATTGCTTTTTTATTTAATCCATATCCTTCATCTAATCTATTTGGTATATATGTATCTACCACTATTCCTCTATCATCTAAGAATTGCTTTAATACAGTTATACTTGTAATACCATCTACATCATAATCTCCATATATCATAATTTTTTCTTTTGTTTCAATTGCTTTTATAATTCTATCTACTGCTATTTTCATGTCTGGCATTAGAAATGGATCATGAAAATCATTTCTTGTAGGATTTAAAAATTTTTCTATCTCTTCTTTCTTAGACATCTTTTTATTAGATAATATTGTTGCAAGTAATTTACTAACATTAAACTCATTTGCAATTTTTTCTACTTCTTCGTTATTATTATTATAACATTCCCATTTCTTGTTCATATATTTCTCCTATTTTTAAAATTTGCTTTTATTGTATACTATTTTTATAGATTTTAAAAGAGAATTTTGAAAAAAATGTGAATATATATAAAATCCCCCGAATCCATAAATTATCTAAAGTGCTCTTTATTATATGCACAGAACTTTCATATTCCTATTATAGTACAAATAATAACTCATACCTTTATGATATGAGTTATTATTTTTTATGATATTTCTCTCCTTTTTAATTAATGAAACTTTTATAAGAAAAAAATATAAAAGTTAAAATAATTGTAACACTTATTTAGCGAAAAGTCAAATTTATGTAAATTTATTTGCTTCTATTTTCCAATATTTAATATATACAATAAAGAAGTATAAACCTTATATCAAACAAATTACACAATAAATAATAATTTTTAAAATACAATTTGCAAAAACCTGAAAATTTACTAACTTTATTCCAACTTTATTAATTATATCGTAATTCTCCATAATTGTATCTAATTCTTCTTTTTTTATAACATCACTTTTCTCTATGTATTCTTTTGCAACATATGGAGCTTTAGTCATTGCATCTGTTTCTAAATAACTTCTTACTTTATAATAGATAAAACCAAAAAGTGTTAATATAAATATCTGCAACATTGGATTTGAAAATCTATTAAATAAAGTTAATAAACAAATACAAACAAAATATAATAAATAAAAATTAGAATATATAAAGTTAAACATTAATATACTTCTATTTTGAGTAGAATGTATGCATTCATGTGCTATAGTTTGAACTCTTGTAAAAGATTCTTTTATATTTGCAATACTAATTGTATTAGTTGCAACAATATATAAGCTTGCTTTAGCATTTTTGTCTTCTACAATTTTAACATCACTATTATTGTTTATCTGTTTTAAAATATCTTCACATATTTCTTTATTTTCTGGCAATTTATTTGTAATATTATTTAACTCTTTCGAAAATCCTATTTCTTTTATTTTTTTCATATCTTTTATTTTTATTTGATAAATAAATGCAAGAACAATCAAAAAAATAAAACTTATAATTATAATAAAAACATATTCCACAATAACCTCCTCTTTTCTCTTGGACAAAGGGACGGTTCTCTTGTCCATTTTTTTGAAAATTAATTATGTTTTGTATTGTGAATAAAAATGGACAAGAGAACCGTCCCTTTGTCCAAGAGAACCGCCCTTTGTCCACCTTTAAATTAATACATCTTTTATTGATTCTGCAATGATTTTATTTACATCAGCAATCATTACATTAAATTTAACTTCTAAATCGAAGTATTCTTTTATTTTATCATTTTTTACTAATATATCATATAATTCTTGTAATTTTTTTATTTTTTCTTTGTCTTCTTCTCTAGCTTTAATTGAAAGAACTTGTGCTTCATATCGTACCTTTTCAAATTCATCAATTTTTACTTTTAATTCTGGATTTTCATTTATTTTTTGTCTTGCTAGTTTGTATTCCTTGTATTCTTTTGATTCTTTAATTTCATAAGCAAGTTTATTTGCTGTGTCATATACATTGTTCATACAAATTTCCATTCCTTTCCTTTTTAGAAACACTAAACTTACAGTAAGTTAAAATATTGGTAAAAACTATGCATAAGCATGTCTCTTTTTAAAGCTTAATAAGTTTGTAATTTCTTTATCTGTATTCTTAGCTCTTGTAGTCTTTTTAGCTTTTTCTTGTTCAATTTCTCTTGCTTGTTTTTCTGCCATAGTTTGACAAATTGCTTTTTCATAAATAAAATGTGTATCTTGTGCAATTTTATTCCAATTAAATTGTTCTCTAACTTTATTCTTTGCATTTTTTGAAATATTATCACATAACCTATGATCATATAATAAAGTTAATACTGAATCTGCAATAGAGTTTGGATTTCCAGCATAGCTTTTCATTCCATTCACTCCATGTTCTATTATTTCATTTAATCCTCCTATATCTGATACAACAGTTGGTACACCTGCAAGCATCGCTTCTAATGCTACAATTCCGGAAAGGTTCATATGTACTTGGAAAAACTGCTATATCTGCACATTTGTACATTTTTTGTACTTGCTTTGAATTCAAGTAACCCGTAAAATAAATTTTGTTTCCAAGTCCCATGCTATTTGCCTGAGCTTTTAGTTCATCTAACATTCCACCTTTACCCGCAATTACAAGCTTGGTATCATTATATCCTTGCAATATTTTGGGCATTGCTGAAATTAAATTTTGTATTCCTTTTTCATATACAAGTCGTCCAACATAAAGAATTATTTTTTCATTATCCATTGCATATTGTCTTCTAAAATCATAGTCTTTTTCAACGCCAGAAAAGTTATTCATATTAATACCATTTGGAACTACATTTATTTTTTCAAAAGGCAATCCAAATAATCTTTGTAACTCACATTTCATATAATTACTATTAACTATTACTTCTGTAGATTCATAAGTAAGAAGCCATTCTGTATCATTAATATACTTTTGAGTTTCATCATGTATTCCACTGTTTCTTCCAGCTTCTGTAGCATGTATCGTAGAAACAATTGGTATTTCGTAAGAATTTTTTAATGTTTTTGCAGCATATGCTACAAGCCAATCATGGGCATGTATACAATCAAACTTACCTTCTTTGTTAATTATTTCTGTTCCTTTTGCAACTATATTAAAGTTTAATTGCATAATCCAATCTATAAAATTATTAGGGCTTATCATATAATTATTTACTCTATAAACTTTAACACCTTTATCATCTTCATATTCCAAAGCATTTCCATCTTTATATGTTACAACAGTAACTTCATGTCCATCTTTTACCAATTTATGTGATAAATCATGCACTACTCTTGCAATTCCTCCTACTATTCTTGGTGGATATTCCCATGTTAACATTAAAATTCTCATTTTGCCCTTTTATCTCCTTTCATTTTTTCTTTAGTTTTTCTCTTTTTTCTACAATTTATTCTATATAACTTTCATATAAAAGTCAATATATATTTTTAGACATTTTTTTATTTTTTCTATTGTATTTTTTTCCATTATGTTATAGTATATTTATGGAAAAATGAGAATTCTTACAAAGGAGGAAAACATGCCAAGAAAACCAAAAGAAAAAGAAAATGAAATAAAAGGTGAATTAAAAACAGAAGAAATAAAAAACTCTGTTTCTACAAAAAAAAGTAGTAAATTAGAAGATGTACAAAAGTCTAAAAAGACTACTTCTTCAAAATCACCTGTAAAAAAGACTAGTAAAGTAACTTCAGAAAAAACAAAAAAATCCTCTAAAAAATCTGAAGAAATTAAAAAAACAGATAATAAAAAAACTTCTAGCAGTACTAAAGGCAAATCTTCTAAAACAACAGTTACAAAAATGTTAGAATCTAACAAAGAGCCAGAAGCCAAGATTGAAGAAGAAAAAGAAGAAGTTAAGATTACAACACCTTCTAAAAAAGACTCTATAAAAGCATCTAAAGAAACAGTTATCGCTTCTAAAAATAGTAAATCATCTACTAGTAGAAAAAATATAAAAACTTCTGAAATTGATGTAGAAAAATCATCTGCTAATAAAAATACAAAAACTACTAAGTCTAATTCTAAAAAAACTACGACTAATAAAAAAACACAAGATTCTAAAAGCTCTATTAAAAATACTTCTACTAGAAAAAAAAGGACTTCTTCTAAATCCAAACCAAGTAACACCAAAAGAAAAATAGAAATTTTAGAATATTACGATTTACCATATAGATATAATCAAACAATTGTTAAAGTTCTAGCTCAAACTCCCACTACTTTATTTGTTTATTGGGATATATCAGATTCAGACAGACAAAACTTAATTAACGAGTTTGGTGAAAGATTTTTTGAAGAGACTAAGCCAGTTTTAATAATTCACAACCAAACCAAAAACTATTCATTTGAAGCTCCAATTAACGATTTTGCAAATAGTTGGTATCTTCACATTTCTGATAGTAACTGTGTTTATACTATTGAACTTGGCAGAAAGCCTATTAACAAAAATAATCAATCTATAAAACCTATACCTCAAAATTATATTTATATAACCTCATCAAATAAAATGGAAGCTCCAAATGATCACATTTTATTTGACAGTTTAGGAGATACAGTATATTTTAGAAATGTTAAAACAAACATCGTAGAAGGTAAAAAAATAACATCTTTATCTTTTATTCAAAATATCGGAAAAGTTTACAATATATATGACATTTATCAAAAAATTTATCCAGCAGAGAATATTAAATATTTCGATTTAAACAATCCATCTTCTGGAAATCCATCATCACATTCTTTATAAAGAATGTTTCTATTTATAACATTTCAAAAAGTATGTCATACTTTCTTTAATGATTCATGACATACTTTTTCTAAATTTTAAGAATAACAAAGGAGAATTAATATGAACAACCCAAAAGGCTATGTAAGTTTTGTACTTCACGCACATCTTCCATTTGTGCATCATCCTGAAAGTGAAGACTATTTAGAAGAACAATGGTTATATGAAGCAATCTCTGAAACATATATTCCATTACTTACAAATTTTCAAAAGCTAGTAGAAGAAAATGTTAACTTTAAAATAACAATGTCACTTACTCCTCCTCTACTAAATATGTTAGACAATAAATTATTACAAAGAAGATATATAAAATATTTAAAAAAGCATATTGAACTTTCAAAAGAAGAACTTAAAAGAACTGTTTATGACGAAAGAGTTAACAGTCTTTCTAAATACTATTTTGAACGATATTCTAACGATCTTCATCTTTTTAAAGATGTTTATAATTGTAATCTTATTGAAGCTTTTAAACATTTCCAAGATATAGGAGTTCTTGAAATTATTACATGTGGTGCAACACATGGCTATTTTCCTATTTTGTATACTACAGAGCAAGCCGTTAAAGCTCAAATTGCAGTTGGTGTCCAAACTTACAAAAAATATTTTGGAAAAGGTCCTCGTGGAATTTGGCTTCCCGAATGTGGCTATGTTCCAGAAGCAGATAAATATCTAAAAGAATTTGGAATAGAATATATTATTACAGAATCACACGGAATTTTATATGCAAATCCTACCCCCATTTATGGTACTTTTGCACCAATCGTCTCACCAGAAGGTGTAGTAGCTTTTGGTCGCGATATAGAATCATCAAGACAGGTATGGAGTTCTATTAATGGTTATCCAGGTGACTTTAATTATCGTGAATTTTATAGAGATATTGGATATGAAGCTGATTATGAATATATAAAACCATATATTGCTTCAAATGGTGCTAGAGTTCATACTGGTATAAAATATCATAGAATTACTGGAAAAACTGAAAATAAAGACTACTATAACTTACAATGGGCAAAAGATTCTGCCGAAAAGCAAGCAGGTCATTTCTTAGATAGTAGAACTGCTCAAATAAATAATCTATCTACATTTATGGAAAATCCACCAATAATTTTATGTCCTTATGATGCTGAACTTTATGGTCATTGGTGGTATGAAGGTCCATATTGGTTATATATATTATTTAAAAAGATTCATTTCGACCAAGATAACTTTAAACTAATCACCCCTGGTGAATATATAGATAAATTTCCTTGCATACAGCAAAGTACTCCATGTCGTACTAGTTGGGGAGCTAACGGCTATAGTGAAGTTTGGCTTAATCAAACTAACGATTATGTTCATAGACATCTTCATGTTGCTGCTGATAGAATGGTTGAACTCTGTCATGCTTTTCCAAATGAATCCGATAAAACAAAAAGATTAGCTTTAAATCAATGTGCAAGAGAATTACTTTTAGCACAAAGTAGTGACTGGTTATTTATTATCACAAACGGAACTATGGTAGATTACGCAAAAAAAAGAATAAAAGATCATATAGGAAGATTTACTAAACTATATGAACAAATAAAAAATGATGAAATAGATAAAGAATTTTTAAAATCTATAGAGAAGAAAGATTGTATCTTCTCTGAAATAGATTATATGATTTATTATTAATAATTATTTTATTAATTCTTCCCTGTTTTTTTATGGATTTATATTACTATAATAGTAATATAAAATTATATTTATCGATATGGAGGTCAATTTTTATGAAAAAAATTGGATTTTATGCTGGAAGCTTTGACCCATTTACTAACGGACATTTACATGTTGTAAAAACTTCATGCAATCTTTTTGATGAAGTAATTATTGGTATTGGAATAAATTCTGATAAAAAAAGACGATATAATCAAGAAATTATGAAAAAAGCTATAGAAAAAACCTTAGAAACAGAAAAAATCACAAATGCCAAAGTAATAACTTATAATAATTTTTCTGTTGACACAGCACTAAAATATAACTCTACATTTTTAATTAGAGGAATTAGAAACGGTATGGATTATGATTACGAAGAAAGTGTCTCTATGATTAACGAAGAAGTATCTGGAATGGATACAATATATATTAGAGCTGGTAAATTAGGAGCAATAAGTTCAAGTATGGTTGTCGAACTACTTAAACATAATAAAGACGTTTCAAAATATTTACCAAAAGATATTTTAGATTGTGTAAATATGGACAAAGAAGACCGCTTACCCTGATTATGGGTGCCATGTTATTGCTAACAGGATGTACAGAGGCAGAGAGAGTATCACACAACCTGTCTGAAGAGGCGAATAATTTCAATATTTGCCGTCAAATTGTTGTTATCAATAATGACACTGGACAGATTCTCTATGAGTTTGAAGGATTTAGTTCTATTAATGTTGATGAAGTAGAGAATCAGTTAGAAATTACTTCGGAGATTGGAGCAGGACAGTATTGCAAAGATTTCATTGGGCTTAATGAAGAAACTACATATGTTGTCACTCAATTAGATTCTGCTAATGTAGACAAGTATCATTATCAATGGCATCTGTTACCAGAAGGTAATATTGTACAGTTTGGTATTGTGGTAAGTGACTAGTGCTCGCGGCCTTACAAAAATGAGAGAGATTGGAATCAATCTCTCTCATTTTTATGAAAAGAGGATATGAAAGTTTAATAAAGTATACCTATTTCTAGATATGAAACAACCTTTCCAATTCCTGCTTCAAATCTTTACCACACAAAAATATTGTATTTGCAAATGTAATTACTGCTATCCCAGAACAAATTACCATAGGAAGCCATTTTTCTGTAATATTCATTAAAAATAATATGATTGGTATCATACTTATTACAAATATACAAAGCTCAAATATTACATACTTAAAATATCTTTTATGGCTAACAATTGTTAAAACAAAAATAGTAACATTTGCTACTCCTACAATGATGGGAAACGCTAATTCTAGCGACCATTTCCTATATCCAATAATCATATCTAAAAGTACAACTAAAACAGATATACATATTGTCTGAATAAGAACATGTGATGCTATATTAACATTTTTTCTTATTGAATATAAAGCTGTAATCCAAATATACAAAATCCCTACTATTACAATAAAAGACCATTTAAATTCTTTAGTACATAACTCATTTATAATGATTGATACAATAGCTATAACACACGAAATCACCACTAATAATTTCATAGCTATGGCAATATTCAAAAAAAACCACAAATGCAAAAAAACGCTTATTTATCCACGTTTTTAGCATTTGTTTTTTTATTTCTTAGAATAATCACCTCAATAACTAATATATTTTAATAAGATATTTTTATTGAGGTGAAATATGGAAAACAATCAAAAAAAAATTATACTGCCTAAAGAATTACAAGAAAGAATGATAAACTTTTTTTTAAAGACTTCTATTCTAAGAAAGAAGAAAAAAGAAAAATAATAAATCCACTATCAATTATTTAGATAGGAGCGATTTATTATGCTGGAAACTGGTATCTATGTAAGAGTATCAACCGAGGAACAAGCAAAAGAGGGGTTTTCAATCAGAGCACAGGAGCAAAAGCTAAAAGATTATGCAAGAATTAAGGAATGGGCAATACATAAGATTTATATTGATGTAACCTCATACCAAAGGAACAAGAAGAAACGATAAAAACAAGGTAACAAAAGCCAACAGGCAAATATGATTTTCAAAACATAATAATCCTTAAATTTGCTAATAGAAAAAGAATTCATAAAAAAATACTGTCAAGGGCG